>DAHUYW010000100.1 GCA_027306915.1 Spirochaetales bacterium
CAGCAGTGCGGATAGGCGTGGAGATAGCTTTCACGCTTGACGAGCTTTCCCTCCTCCTTCAGCCGCGCGATGATGGCCTTGTCGGTGTCCTTCACGAAAAGCCCTTTGTAGTCAGCCACCTCGTCGGTAAACTTGCATTCGCCGTCCACCGGGCACACCGTAGGAATGCCGGTCCCCTTCAGCGTGTTGTAGTCATCCTCGCCGAAGCCAGGCGCGGTGTGGACGATTCCCGTTCCATCCTCGGTCGTCACATAGTCGCCGGAAAAGAGGCGAAACGCCCCCTTCTCCCGAAGATCCTGGAAGTAGGGGAAAAGCGGCTCGTACTCCAGGCCGACGAGAGTCTCCCCCTTCATCTCCCGCAGGATGCGGTAGTCCGAGTCGCTCTTGTAGTAGGCCGGCAGGCGCTCCTTCGCAAGGATGTAGGTGTCGGTTCCATCCTGGACCTCGACGTAATCGATGTCCGTTCCGACCGTGAGCGCGAGATTCGACGGAAGGGTCCAGGGCGTGGTGGTCCAGGCGAGCACGTAGGTCGAGGGCTTCCCCATCACCTTGAAGCGAACGGTGATCGCCGGGTCTTGGACATCCTCGTAGCCGCCGAGGTTGAGCTCGTGGTTCGAGAGGACCGTGGAGCACCGCGGACAATAGGGAAGGATATAGTAGCCCTCGTAGACAAGCCCGCGGTCCCAGAGCTGCTTCACGACCCACCAGATGGTCTCCATGTAATCGGGGTCCATGGTCTTGTAGTCGTGATCGAAGTCCACCCAGCGCCCGAGGCGGGTGACGGCGTTGCGCCACTCCGAGGCGTAGCGGAGGACGATGCCCCGGCACGCCTCGTTGAAGCGGGCAATGCCGAAGTCCTCGATCTGCCGCCGGCCCGAGATTTTGAGCTCCTTCTCCATCTCATACTCGACCGGCAGTCCGTGGCAGTCCCACCCGAAGCGCCGCTCCACCCGCTTTCCCTTCATGGTCTGATAGCGGGGGATGATGTCCTTGATGGTCCCCGGAACGAAGTGGCCGAAATGCGGCAATCCGGTGGCAAAGGGAGGCCCGTCGTAGAAGACGAACTCGGGCGAGCCTTCACGCTGTTCGACCGAGCGCACGAATATGCGCTCCTCGTTCCAGAATCGAAGGACTCCCTCCTCCATGCGGGGAAAACTCACCTTTGGATCGACGGGCCTATACACTCTCTCCTCCACGCGAGGCGCTTCAATTTACGATTTTCCTAACCGATCAGTCAATCAAGGTCAGTCGCCAAGATCGCGCACGTACTCCGCGATCTTGGCTGACCGCTCCCTGAACTCCGCGAGCTTCGCGCGCTCCTTGGCCACCACCTCCGGCGGCGCATTCTGCACGAAGCTCGACTGCGCGAGCTTCTTCTCCGTTGCGGCGGTGAGACTCGCGAGCTTCTCGCTTTCCTTCTTCAGCTTCGCAAGCTCCCTCGGGACGTCGATTGCGTCGCGAACGTAAACGAAGGTCTCGAAGCCGATGCCCGCGAGCGGGATGCTTCCCGCTGAATCGGGGCGCTCCTCCGATAGCTCAAGGTTCTCGCTTCCGATCAACTGCAGGATGAGGTCGCGGTGTCTCTTGAAAAAGTCCGCCGAGCGGAAGCCCTTCTCGAGGCGGACGTGCACCCGGACCTTTCTGTCCGGTGGAATGGTGAGCTCGCTACGCAGGGTGCGCACCGCCCGTATCATATCCTTCAGCGCCTCGAAATGCGCGGCAGTCTCGGGCGAGTCCCGGCTTGGATCCGCAGTCGGGTAGGCCGCAGTCGCGATGCTCCCCCGGCTTCCCGGCAACCGCTGGTAGATCTCCTCGGTGATGAACGAGAGAAAGGGGTGGATGAGCTTGAGGCCTTCCTCGAGCAGATGCACCAGCAGCGAGATCGAGCGGCCCTTTTCCGCGGGGCTGCCGCTATAGAGCGAAAGCTTCGATGCCTCGATGTACCAGTCGCAGAAGTCGCTCCAGAAGAACTCGTAGCAGGCCTGGGCGGCATCGTTGACCTTGTAAACCTCGATCGCGCGCTCCACCGCACGGACTGCCTCGTTGAAGCGGTGGAGAATCCACCGGTCGATATCGGTGAGCTCGAGTGATTCGACCGGCTGGATCTTGTTCCCCTCCAGGTTCATGAGTAGATAACGGGCGGCGTTCCAGATCTTGTTCGCGAACTTCGACCCGAGCTTGAAGCTCTCCTTCTCGACGAGAATGTCCTGGCCCTGCACGGAGAGAAAGGCAAGCGTGAACTTCAGCGCATCGGCGCCGAACTCATCGACTATCTCGAGAGGGTCCAGACCGTTACCGAGCGACTTCGACATCTTCCGTCCCTGGATGTCGCGCACGAGTCCGGTGATGTAGATGTCCCGAAAGGGAACCTCCCCGGTGAACTCGAGGCTCGCCATGA
>DAHUYW010000101.1 GCA_027306915.1 Spirochaetales bacterium
AGCGGGTCGACGCGCTCGTCCCGCCGGGATCGAGCGTCTCACCGTTCTACGAGGCGGACTTCGGGCCGCACCTGTACCGGTAGCCGTGTCCTGCCCGAAAGCCGCGATGCGTGCAGACAGCGCACTGCGACGCGCGTGCCCCTCTTGTGCAGGGAGAAGGAGTCGAGCATCTGTCGCAGTCGCTCTTCGACGCATCCGTCGATCTCAACCCGCACCAGATCGAGGCGGCCGCCTTTGCGCTGCGCAATCCCCTGTCGAACGGCGTGCTCCTCGCGGACGAGGTCGGGCTCGGCAAGACGATCGAGGCGGGGCTCGTCCTGTGCCAACTCTGGGCCGAAGGCAAGCGCCGGCTCTTGGTGATGTGTCCCGCCTCGCTTCGCAAACAATGGGGAGCCGAGATCGAGGAGAAGTTCCACCTTCCGGTTCGCGTCCTCGACACGAAAGTCTACGGCGAGCTTGTCCGTAGCGGAACGGTCGATCCCTTTGTCGACGGCTCGATCGTGATCGTCTCCTACCAGTTCGCGGTCGCTCACGCGTTTCATATCGGCGCCGTTCGCTGGGACATCGCGGTCATCGACGAGGCACACAAGCTTCGCAACGCCTACCGCCAGAGCAACAGGCTCGGCCGGAGCATTCGCGCGATCCTCGGCGAAACGCGGAAGCTGCTCCTCACGGCGACACCCCTGCAAAACTCCGTCATGGAGCTCTACGGCCTCATGAGCTTCGTCGACGATCACCTCTTCGGCGACGCCGCGCACTTTCGGTCCGTGTTTGCCGGCGGGGACGCGCCGCTCTCCGAGCTCCGAGCGCGACTCAGGCCTTACTACATCCGGGCGCTGCGAAGGGACGTTCTTGAGTACATCCGCTACACCGAGCGGAGGGCCATCACCCGGCCATTTTCTCCCGCCGATGCGGAGCAGCAGCTCTACGACGCGCTGAACCGCTACCTCCAACGGGAGGACAGCTACGCCTTTCCGCCGGAGCATCGCCACCTCTCGATCCTCATCATCCGAAAACTTCTTGCCTCATCCTCTTCAGCGCTGATCGCGACGCTCGAGATGATCGCGGCCCGACTCGAGAGGCTCCTCGCTAAGGCCGCCTCGGAAGCCGCCTCGCCCCGCGAGGACTTCCTGAAAGCGGTGGAGATCGACGACGACCTCCTTGAAGAGATCCTTGAGGACATCGAAGAGGAGGCCGAGGTAGAGCAGGAGTCGCCGGAGAGCGCCACGCTGCCGCCCGAACCTGACTCGATTCGCCGCGAGGTGTCTGAGGTGCGGCAGTTCATTGCTCAAGCGAGATCGATCCCCATCGACGAGAAGAGCCGTGCGCTCCTGTCGGCGATCGAGGTGGGCTTCTCCGAGCTCGAGAAGATGGGCGCAGCAGCGAAGGCGGTGATCTTCACCGAGTCGCGGCGGACTCAAGAGTATCTTCGCGGAATCCTGGAGGCAAACGGCTACGCGGGGCAGATCGTGCTCTTCAACGGCAGCAACTCCGATCCCGCCGCCCAGGTCGTGTATGAGCGGTGGCTTGCCGAGAACGCTCCAAAGGGCCGTGCCTCAGGATCGAGGGCGATCGACCTGCGCACCTCCCTCATCGAGCACTTCCGCGACCACGCGCGCATCATGATCGCGACGGAGGCAGGGGCCGAGGGGGTAAACCTCCAATTCTGCTCGCTGGTTATCAACTACGATTTGCCCTGGAACCCACAGCGAATCGAGCAGCGGGTGGGGCGCTGCCACCGCTACGGCCAGAAGTTCGATGTCGTCGTGATCAATTTCCTCAACACGAGGAACGCGGCCGACGAACGCGTGCTTGAGCTCC
The DNA here is from genome assembly GCA_027306915.1 of Spirochaetales bacterium. The sequence continues at coordinate 1,822 of DAHUYW010000101.1, forward strand.
TCGATGAGAAGTTTCAGCTCTTCCGCGGGGTCTTCGGGGCATCCGACGAGGTTCTCGGCACCATCGAGTCGGGTGTCGACTTCGAACGCCGCATCCTCGAGATATACCAGAGCTGCCGAACCCCGCAGGAGATCGAGGCCGCCTTCGCGCGACTGCGAAGCGAGCTAGATGAGCAGATCTCCACGCGCCTCCAGGAAACACGGAGGGTGCTGCTCGAGCAGTTCGACGAGGACGTCCACCGGCGCCTGCGTGTCAACCTCGAAAGCGCCCGCGTTCATATTCGCGACTTCGAGCGCGCCCTGTGGCTCGTCACGCGCCACATCCTCGCCGAAAGGGCGCGCTTTGACCCAGAGAGCTATTCCTTCACGCTCGTCGATTCCCCGTTGATCGATGCCCCGGCGGGAAGGTACTTCTTCGTATCGCAGAGCCGCGATGGCGTGGGCCCGCAGAGCCTCTATCGCCTGAGCCATCCGCTCGCGGAGTACGTGATTGGCGAGGCGAAAAAGCTGCACTGCCCGAGCATCCGACTTCGCTTCGACCTCACGAACCATGAACGCAAGATTTC
>DAHUYW010000102.1 GCA_027306915.1 Spirochaetales bacterium
CACAAGCTTTGTTTTATTAGCATGATCGTATCTAAACTACGATAAGTACACTTTTTCGAAGATAACCCGGTCGTCAGTGCCGTGCTTCCCCATGCCGGCGTGCGGGCAATCGACTGACCGGTGACAAATCGCGCATGCCCTCGCGCACCGCCCGGGTCCCGGCCCAACCAGATTTGCGCGCGGAAGGTGGTCGCGCCGTGGGGAACGGCAGTGAGCCGCTTTGTCGCGGGGCGGGTTCGCTCAGTCCATATTTGTCCGCGAAGAGAACCGTTGGTCTGTGGGAATTTTGTGGGAATCAGTGGCGCTCAGTAGTGCTTTGTCGTGACAGTTGCAACGGACGCCCCGCGGCGGGTTTATAGAAATATCAACAGAAACAAAGCAATAAAAATTGCCGAATGAGCGAGTTTCCTGCCCGGCCGAATTTGTAAACCGTTGGTCGGGGGTTCAAGTCCCTCAGCCGGCATCACCCAAGATTTCAAGGACCTATCGACTTTGGCTGTGGCAGGACGGCTCGGCGACGAGGGGGAGACCAACAGTTTAAAACACCGCTGGTCAACTCAGAGGCACGAGACTCGTCTGATGGTGGTTGCGCAGTGCCGAAAGTCTCATCGTTCCTTCCATTCCTTGAATTCGGACGGCCGCAGCCGGAATCGTGCGATGTTTCCCTCGTGCAGCTCTGTAAGCTCTGCGAGTGCGATGCTCGTAAAGCGATCGAGGTCTTCAGGCGAGACCATGGGTTTCGCCAACCGCACAAGCGCTGCCTCGGTGGGCCGGATCCTTTCACGCACGGCGTGGCGCACGACTTCGGAGATCTCGCTGCGATACTTGAGGCGGAAGGCATCGGGCTCCGGAAGCGAGTCGCGCACGGTCTTGTATCTGCGTACCGAGCGCTCATAGGCCCACAAGTAGAGATCTCTTAGAAGCTCGACCCGGTTGAGCTCGTATATTCCGATCAGACCATCGATATAGAGCTTTTCAGGGACATCGACGAACGACAACGGAACCAGATTGCTTTTGATTAGTGGAATGTTTGCCGCGAGCCGTGACGTTCGCTTATTGACGTCAATGAACGGTTGCAGATACGGAAGCTGAGCCATGAGGAAGAAAGACTGTTCGAAGGAGTCGCGGATCGTCGCAGCCTTGTCTAGCAATAGCGTGTACAGCTCCTCGATGAGCTGGGGAATCGCTGTTGGCAGGTATGTCGTACCGCCGATGGCAACCGACGTAGTGCGGAGTCGCCCTGCGTTGCGGGAATCCTCGAGGAGGTTGTCGGCGAGGAGCGCCTGTAGGTTGGTTATGGTGTAGCGATTGACCCCGATCTCTTCGGCAGACTCCACCAGCAGTTCGATGGCCGCCTTGTGATTGAGGATCATCTGGGTTTCCTTCGCGTCCTTGCCCGGAGCGGCTTTGCCATGTTCGATGAGCTCACGAGTGTCGAGCAGCGAATAGGTATTGCCCTCGAGGCGGCTCGATGCCCAAGAGAGATCGATGAGCAGCCGGTTCAGGATGTCTCGTGCATACGTGCCCGCCGGACGGTGTCCGTCAGGCGTGTGGCCTAACGCCCGCAGATGTGTCTTCAGGTTCTCCGGGAGGTATTCGGTTTCGTTCGGCACGTAGCGCTCCAGGAAGTCACGCTGATAGCCGATGGGCACGCGGTCGGGGATCGGCCTGTGAACGAGAGCCTGGACCTGCCGGCCCGCTGCAGAAATGGCAAGGGACGATGTGACGGCTTCGGGCTCCGAAGCGCTGGCGGGTCGTTCCACGTCGGCCGCAGCTGTCGGGACGGTATTGTTGCCGGCTGGAAAGTATCGGCGGCCCCGACGGATGCCCTCGGTTTTGATCGCACTGGAACGCGCCCACACATCCAGCCTGCGCTGCAGGGACCGGCGACTCACGACGTCTTTGAGAGCTTCTTGCAGCGCTGCCAAGCTCAAGCCTTGGGGGGCAGCCGCCAGCGCATTAGTGACGCGCTCGAGGAGGTCATCGGGAAGCAATTTTGGCATCGGCGGTTTGGCGCAAGTCCAGTTTATGCGCCAATAAACTACTCTTTTATGGCGCATGAATCAAGTATTGCGCCAAATGAGCGGTAGTATTGGCGCATAGATCACCGCATGCCCATCGGGTAATCTGCCTTCCGACATCAGCCAGAGAATTCGACGACGGTGTGCGGGATTTCAACCCCAGAGGCGTGGACGGGGATCAACGGCGCGGCCGCCACTGATGTGGCAGTAGCTCATCGGTTTCCGGTGGCGTGATCGACAAGGGTCTGACAGAGTTCTCGGGTCATGAGGCCGGCGCGAATGACTTTCCTTTTCATGACCTTC
>DAHUYW010000103.1 GCA_027306915.1 Spirochaetales bacterium
CCCAACCCTGGCCCACCTGGTTGCCTGCGGCCGAAAGCATTACGTCGCGTGGTGGGTTGCGCAATCCCTTGCCGATCCGCTCGGCGATCATGAGGGCGGCGGCCGCAGGCCAGCTTCCCGCGAGGGCAAGGAGCGGCACCGCGAAGAGGTTGATGACGTACCCGACTATCGTTATGGACCAGTACCGGCGCGTCCGGTCGGCGAAGGTTCCGGACCCGAGGCGAATGAGATAGCCCGCAAGCTCGCCGAAGCCGGCGACGACGCCGACCGCGAGACTGCTCGCGCCGAGGATCGCGAGGAAGGGGCCGGTGATGCTGCGCGCCCCTTCGTAGGTCATGTCGGCGAAGAGACTCACCGTGCCGATGAGCACGATGAAGAGCATCGCCCGCTTTTTCAGGTGGGCTGGTTGAGAGTCGGCCATTGCATGTCCCCCTACGATAGTGAGAAGCTCGTAGGAGTCATCAGCCTCAGGCCGGCGGTTGCGGTGGACCCCATCACCGGAAAGCAGTATAGCCGTGGTGCCCGGGTCCTTCAAGGCATGACTCAACTTGACAGCAGATCTCCCGTCCAGGCGACGTGAGGCGGCGAGATTGATTTCCTTTCCGGAAGTCCCTATCATCGACGCGAGAGGACAAATGAGACCGTCATGCGTGTTTCCACGTTCAGGCGGATTGTGATGAAGGATACTTCGGATCTTCTCGAACAGTTTCTCGGTTTTCTCGAGCAGAGCGGGATCAAGTATTGCGTCATAGGGGGACAGGCGGTGAATGCCTACGTCGAACCCCTGGTGAGTCTCGATCTCGACGTTGTGGTCGCCGTGAACAGCACTGAGGAGCTGTTGCGAGAATTGGAGAGGCTGTTTCAGGTAGCGGTGTTCCCGCACAGCCTGAATGTCTCACTCTCCGGATCGGACCTCCGCATCCAAGTGCAGACTGACGAGCGGTATCTTCCGTTCGTCGAGCGAGCTCGACCGATGGAGGTGCTCGGGCGAAGCATGGCTGTTGCCGACGTTGCGGACGTGCTCCAGGGAAAGATTTGGGCAGCAGGAGATCCTGAAAGACGCGGGAGCAAGAGACAAAAGGATTTAGCCGACATCGCGCGAATCCTCGAGACCTATCCGGCCTACGGGGAGAGGGTTCCGCCGGAAGTCCTTTCACGGCTGCTGTAGAATGGGAGGGCGCCGACCCCGGGCGCAATCGAGCTCTCCGCGCCGGTGGACGTTCTCCGTCGCGGCGCATCTCCCGCTGTCGCGTCCGCACTTGATGAGATTTGGCGGGCGGCGGTATGCTCTTTATGAAAGGCGATGGAGTTCGCCTTGAAACGCCCCAACAGGCTGATGACTCCTAGACAAGGAGAGTCGGCCATGCCGAAGGGGAGTAGCGCCCCGCCGTCCATCGACGGTTCCCACCCGACCAGTACACCCATCCACCGGAACGCCCTCCTGAGCGCCGCACGCTCCTTCTGTTTACGTCGCCGGGAGACGACCAGAGAGCTTCGCGGCTTCGAGTATCCCCTCCTCGCTTCGCTCGAGGCCGGGCGCTGTCCCACCTGCGCCGAGCTCGAGAGCCACGACGACCACTACTTCTTCTGGCTGCTCACGGAGAGCTATCAAGAGATCGGCATGCAGGAGCAGGTCGGCCGCTCGCTGGGGTTCTGCCCGCGTCACGGTCAGCGGCTCCTTCAGGATCAGGCCTACGGGGCTGCGGTGACCCATCTCCACCGTCTCGCGCTCGTCGATCTCGACCGCCGTCTCTCCGGTACCCGGTGTGCGCGGCGACCGAGCGGGCCTGGTCCGAGTGGATGGGCTGGCTCGACGGCCGTGCGGCAGGGGGCATCAGTTTCAGCGCGGTGGGCGACCTACTTCCGACCTGCCCGATCCATGTTGCCGCGACGATCGAGCGCGCGAGCGCCTCCCTGTCGAGCCTCGTCGTTGCCAACGTTCTCTCGGTCAGCCGCGATCGAACCGCAACCGCGATGCGCTTCCTCGCCGATCCCCGTGACCCGAACATCGATCCCGAGGATCTTCTCGTGATCACGCACCTGCGGGGCCGGCGCGAGCGCTTCGCCGCGGCAGTCGAGGTGATAGAGCGCGACGTGCCGTGCGCAGTCTGCGATCGCCTGCAAAGCGCTGCCGACCGGACGCTCCAGCTCCTCTTCGCTCTCCTCCACCAAGAGCGCTACCGCGTGCTGTTCGAGAT
>DAHUYW010000104.1 GCA_027306915.1 Spirochaetales bacterium
CGCAACTGAGAGACTTCTCTCCGTTGCGACGAAGCGACAGTCAGCCCTTCGCTTTGGACACTGATGTTCCCCTCCACCAATCAAAGAACCTCAGGCTCGGCTTCCGCTGATCGAAGCATCTGGCCAGCCCAGCGGTACCGTTGTAGACGTACTTACCCGAAACTGGCAAGGTGTAACCGCACGGACGTTGGGGGTACCTTACTGACACCCTCTGCGCGAGAGACGCGGCAACAGTCTTGTCCGTCGGGGGTCGATCAACGGAAGAGACGCAAGTCGTTAACGGGAGCGGTTGCATTCTCAAGACGTACCTAACGATTGAGTTCAGCTGCTTTGGGCGCCGCCGCTACAGGCCCCGCCGGAGGCGGGGTTGCTTGTAAGGAATGCCTTGCTATGCCTCGGCGCTTTGAGTGAGTAAGACTATGCCCAAAGTCAGCTGCAACGAAATGTTAGCCCGCACGATATTCCTCATTCCTTCTTCTTTTCCGCATAAACTCGAACCATTGCTTCCGCTACCTCACGCGAGTTCTCATCGCCTCGGCTGCGCAATTGTATGATGATATTGTGGTAGTCCGCTTCGCTTCGGTTTTGGCTGAGTTTGTAGCTGGCTTCAATCCTTTCGACGATAATCTGAAATCCAACCTCGCCTGCCATCATCTTTTCCACGAAGTCCTGAGGAAGCTTCGTCAGATCGTATCCTGCCGAGGGGTGGTCGAGGGACTCATGTCTTTCAACGAGATGCTGAAGCAGGCTGTAGAGCTCATCGTGGTCGCTGATTATCCGAGGCGTTCCATATGCATGAGCGGAAATATAGTTCCAGGTCGGCACGGCCTGTACACTGTACCACATTGGTGAGATGTAGGTATGAGGACCCAGAAATACTGTCAGCACCTCCGTGTCGGTATTGAACGACTTCCATAAAGGGTTACCGCGAGCCATGTGTCCGTTGAGACGAAGATTCCCGCTTGCGTCTTCTTCAAGCTCGACGAGGAGATGGGAAGCAAGAGGACGCGTGCCGTCCCAAGAGACAACCGTCGCGAAGTCGTTGGTTCGAATGAAGTCTTTGATCCTAATGAGGTCATCCTCTTTGAAATGGGACGGAACATACATACTTTTTGCCTCCAGCAGCAACGGTCAGCAATCGATAGGCTGGACCGAGCCGACAAATCGACGAAGAGCCGAGCCTCGTGCGGGCTAACGGTTGAGTTCAGCTGCTTTGGGCGCTGCAACTCATGACCCCGCCGGAGGCGGGGCTCATGCCGCTGCTGCCTCGACATGCTTCGGCACTGTCACTAGACAGCCGTTTGCCCAAAGTCAGCTGCAACGAAATGTTAGGTTCATGGCACTCTTGCGTTCTTGAGCCTCATACAGGAACTTGAACTTCCTTTTCAAGGCGATCGCCAAGTTTCATCTTCTGAAGTTCAATGTCATACCGCGCCTGAAGGTTGAGCCAGAATCGCTCGGACATTCCGAAATACCTCGAAAGTCTCAAGGCGGTATCGGCAGTTATTGCGCGCTGGCCGTGTATGATTTCGTTAATGCGCCGCGCGTCGACGTTGATTGCCTTTGCAAGGTGGTACTGACTAATGTCCTTAGGCTTGAGGAACTCTTCAAGCAGAATCTCACCGGGGTGGATTGGAGGGATCTCTCTCGTTTTCACTGTGTGTTCACCTCTTCAATGATAGTCTGTAATCTCGACCTGATCAGCATTGCCTTCGGCCCATTTGAAACAAATCCGCCACCGATCGTTGATCCGAATGCTATGTTGTCCTTGCCGATCTCCCTTGAGCTTCTCAAGTCGGTTTCCCGGAGGGTTACGCAGATCCTCTAGTGTGTCGGCGGCGTCAAGAACCAGGAGCTTCCGCGTGGCCGCTCGCCAAAGCTCGTGAGGGAACCGCCGCGGCCGTTGCCCAGTGAAAAGCAACTCGGTGTCAGAGTTGCCAAAGGACTTGATCACAAATGATGATACTACGCACGTATAATGGCGTCAAGCGCCATTATCTCGGCATGAACCTAACGATTGAGTTATGGCGCCAATATACCCAAAGTTGGGGATACCGCGCCGTAATTCTTCGTTCCACAATGACTTCGACGGAGCGCTCTCTTCTCAGACATTTTACGAATTGAGGGTTG
>DAHUYW010000105.1 GCA_027306915.1 Spirochaetales bacterium
AGTTGGTCAACGTGCGAAGCGTACCGGGAAGCTTCCCGTGCACCTCCTCAAGCACATCGTAGACCGAGGAGATCCGTGCTGATCTATACTGAGCTTGGTGGACACGGTAGGGTGGTTGATCGAGCAGAAGGGACAAAACGAAGGAACAAAGAAGCTATAGTGCCGAGCTGAAAGCAGAAGCCGTGAAGATGGTCATCGAGCAGGGTATGACCCTCAAGGAAACGGGACGGAGGCTGTCGATTCCGGCAGGGAGCATCGGCAACTGGGTAGGGGCAGTGAGATCGGGGCGGGTGAAGAGCGGCCCAGGAGAGCAGACGCTGGGAGAGCTTTCAGCGGAGAATGCTCGCTTGAGAAGAGACCTGGCCGAAGCCCGCATGGAGCGGGAAATTCTAAAAAAAGCCACCGCGTACTTCGCCAAGGAGTCACAGCCAGGTACGCGTTCATGAAAGCCTACAGGCTCCTGTATCCGGTCAAACTGATGGCACGGGTTCTTGAAGTATCGCGAAGCGGGTACTATGCCTGGCTGACCCGCGGGCCGTCAGAAAGGCAGATTCGAGAGGCACTACTGAAGGTGCTCATCAGGTGCGCGCACACGTGAAACAGAGGTACCTATGGTCCGCGAAGGCTCCAGGAGGAATTGGCGGCTGAAGGGCAGCAGGTCGGGCGGGATCATATCTCCCGGCTGAGAAAACATATGCGACTGAAGTGTATCCAGCACAAGAAGTTCAAGGCCACGACGAACTCCCGACACAACCTGCCGGTGGCAGCAAACCTTCTCGATCAGAAGTTCGACGTAGTGGTGCCTTCGACGGTCTGGGGGACGGATATTACCTATATAGCCACCGGCGAAGGGTGGCTGTACCTGGCCGGAGTGAAGGATTTCGCAAGTCGTGAGATCGTCGGCTACGCCATGGGCGACAGGATGACCACCGAGCTCGTACGGATTGCCCTGAAGAAAGCCTTGCACTTCAGGAAGCCCCTACCGGGCTGCATCCATCACTCCGATCGTGGAAGCCAATACTGTTCGCATGACTATCGCAGCGACATCGAGAAGGCCGGACTGCTCGCTTTTATGTCGGGAAAAGGAAACTGTTATGACAATGCCCCCACCGAAAGTTTTTGGGGACACCTCAAACAGGAACTTGTTTATCAGCGGCGCTTCGCAACCCGCGCTGAAGCGATGGCTGCGATCCAGGAATACATCGAGATTTTCTACAACCGAATGCGCCGTCATTCGGCTCTCGGCAACACGGCTCCCTCCGTTTACGCCGAAACATACTTCTCACAAAGGAGATCTGCCTAAGTCATCCCTGTCCACTATTGACAGTACAGTTCCTCATGTCGGGAGTACCCGACACCCTGAGACGATGAAAATGCGCCTCGTGTTTGGTAGGATGGGGAAGCGGGGCTGGCAAGCGAAGGTCGATATGGCCTGGTGCATTAAGCCCGAAGTACAGTTTGACCTGGACGTCACGAGGAACCCAAGACTGTACCTGCCTGGGAGAGTACGTGTGGTAGACTCTTTTAGCCCGTGACATCCCTTGCCAACTTCCGCTCTTGATAGGAGGTGTCGGCATGGATGTTCAGTATCGATGTTGTTGTGGGATTGACGTCCACAAGGAAAGCGTGACGGCGAACCTGTTGCGCAAGGGCGTCGCAGATAAACCGGACCTGAACGAGGTTCGCTCGTTCAGCACGATGACGCAAGGGCTGTTGAAGCTCTCCGAATGGCTTGAGAGAGCGGGATGCACCCACGTTGCCATGGAAAGCACCGGCGTGTACTGGAAACCGATCTTCAACATTCTGGAAACGGACTTTGAGGTGATCCTGGTCAACGCGAAGCACATCAAGAATGTGCCGGGACGGAAAACGGACGTGAAGGATTGCCAGTGGATAGCGCAGCTGCTGCAGCACGGCCTGCTGCAAGCCAGCTTCATCCCACCGTTGGAGATTCGACAACTTCGAGATCTCACCCGGGAGAGGAAGAAACTGATCCAGGACCGGTCGTCGGTCGTGAATCGCGTACAAAAAGTGCTGGAAGACGCGAACATCAAACTGTCTTCCGTAGCGACGGATGTTACGGGGAAGTCCGGATGGGACATGCTCTTGGCGATCGTAGG
>DAHUYW010000106.1 GCA_027306915.1 Spirochaetales bacterium
GCAAAGGCGACGTTTTATCGGCATTTCGAAAGCAAGGATGCCCTCGTGCTCGCCTACCTCGCAAAACGCGATCAAGCTCTCTGGGACTATCTCTCTCAGCCTGCTCCCCCAAAGAATCTGCGCGAGGCTCTGATCAAGTTCGAACAGTATGCGAACTGGCCCGAAGTCATCGGCTGCCCGTTCCTGCGGATCGCATCTGAATACTCGGATACTGCCCACCCGTTCCATCGCGTGGCAATCCAGCACCAGAACAAGATTGTCGACTATCTATCCGATCTGCTGGAGCCCTTCGCAATCGACAGACGAGCGGCGGCAGCGGCGATACTGAGCGTCATCGATGGCGCCCTCTCCACGCGAATGGTCTATGGAGCTTCGAAGCAGATTCCGATCGTCTCGCCTGCAAAGGCCGTACTCAAGAGCTTTCAAAGCGCGCGAGCTCAACGCCCGCAGATGATTGGGGATCATTATGGAAAGCCTCATCCTCTTCTCTGAACATAGTCTGGGAAGTTTGAACTACAGTGGGCACGCTCTGAAAACTCCTGAATTACCTGTGCTGTCACGGCAGAGGTTAGTATCGTTCCTTGAGACTTGCACCGCAAAAGGGCGCGGACTATCCAGTTTGACGCATAGTCGCCGACGCGCCCTTGTGCCGAAGCCGCCGGCCGATCTGGAACCAATAGAGCGCGTCGGCCGTTTTACGGCCAAGTGGGCTGGATTTGTAATCACTAGCCAACTTTTCGGTATTGATCCGACTCCATAAGCGCATTGGCAGATTTGTCGCCAAGCGACATCTTGCCCAGTAAACCGCCGGCTCTTGCTTCGTGCCGCTGAGTGCATTTTCACGCTACAGGGGAACCGCTTATCGCCTACTTTCGTAAGTCCCTGCTATGAGATTGGTCTGCGCCTTCCTGCTATTCACTCTTTGCTGCGCTCCTGGCTGGGCGCAGGAACTCGTAATCCTCCATGCAAAGGTCTACACGTCTCCAGACTTGCGACCGGTCACTGGGGCTACGATCCTCATCCGCAATGGAAAGATTGTCGCCGTGGGCCGCCGACTTGCTGTGCCTCCCGCAATCGAATCCCTCGACTGCCGTGGTTGCATCGTGTTTGCCGGCTTCTGGAACACGCATGTTCACTTCATGGAGCCGAAGTGGGCGGATGCCTCTCGGTTGCCCGCCATGCAGCTCGCACGGGAGTTGCAACAGATGCTGACCCATTCCGGTTTTACTACCGTCGTCGATACCGGGTCCGACACGATGAACACGGTTGCTCTCCGGCGCCGCATCGAATCCGGTGAAGTCCCGGGGCCGCGCATCTACACGGCTGGGTTTCCGCTTTACCCTTCCCATGCGCTTCCGTTCTACCTCAGCGGCCTCCCGCCGGAACTCCGTGACCGGCTTCCTCAGCCCGCAACACCCGCAGAAGCGATCGCCTCTGTCCAGCAGAACATCGCAGCGGGGACCGACATCGTCAAGCTATTTACGGGGTCGATTCTTGCTCCCGGACACGTCGTCCCGATGTCTGCACCCATAGCTACCGCCGCTGTCGCGGAGGCACATCGTCATCATCAGCTCGTTTTTGCCCACTCAACCAACCTGGAGGGCACCCGCGTCGCAATGAACAGCGGAGTCGATATCCTGGCGCATGCGCCCGAGGCCACAGGTGGGCTTGATGATCGTCTCCTGCAGCAGTTGGTAGCGCGTCACATGGCGATGATTCCTACCCTCAAACTGTTCTCAGGCGACGCAGATATTGCGAGCATTCGCTCCGAGGTTTTCCGCTTCCACCGTTTGGGAGGAGTGCTGCTGTTCGGCACCGATACCGGATTCCTCACCGACTACGACGTGGGAGAAGAATATCGTCAGCTCTCGCTCGCAGGACTCGGCTTTCGCCAGATCTTGACCATGCTGACTACCGCTCCTGCCGAGCGTTTCGGCGTTGCCGATCATCAGGGGCGCGTCGCGCCGGGAATGGACGCTGATTTGACGATCCTATCCGTTGATCCGGCTACCGGGGATCCGCTTGCATTCACTCAGGTGGAATACACAATTCGAGCTGGCCACATCATCTTCCATCCGTGATAACAGGGCAAACCACGTTTCTAGAACTGTTGCG
>DAHUYW010000107.1 GCA_027306915.1 Spirochaetales bacterium
GGAGCGGACGAGCTCGATGGGGTCGGAGGGTGTTGGGCCGATGCCGTAGAAGAGTTGGGAGAGCTGGCCGATTTTTTCCGGCAGCGTCATTTGGGCCAGGAGGGCGCGGGCGCGCTGGTCGGCCTGGGCTTCGGGGATGGGCTGAGCGGCGGCGGGGACGAGGGCCAGGAAGACGAGCGCGGCGACGGGGCGGGGCTTCATGACTCCCGATTATAGGGCGGCGGGAAGAGGTGGACTTGTCCGCTCGGTCGGGTTGGCTCTGGACAGGTACATCTGTTACCAGCGCGCGCAGGGGACGCTCCGTCCACCGATTCGCTACGGCTGAGGCGGTCGGCGCCGGTTCGCTCGTTAAGCCTGATCGTTTCGGCTTCCGAGGGGGGTGCGTCGCGCGCGCCGTCTCGGGAGGGGCTGCGCCGGGCTATACTCTGTTCCTTGAGGATCCGATGGCTAACCGATTTATGTTTCGGGCAATGGACACGGTCGGGGTGGGCGACGCCGAGTCTGACCATGCCTTCCTTGTCGAGTGTTTTCACGACACTGGAGGGCTCGGCCTCCTTCGCGACTGCGCCGACCATCGCCGTATAGTCCTTGGCCGTACGGGGGCCGGAAAGACGGCCTTGCTTTGGGAGTTAACTAACCGCTCCTCGACGGCGATCGATATTAGGCCGGAAAGTCTGGCATTAGCCTACATTTCGAACTCGACCATTTTGAAATTTTTGGACGAGATCGGCGTAAACTTGGACACCTTCTTTAAGCTTCTTTGGCGGCACGTCTTTACTGTCGAGGTTATCAAGGCGCGCTTCCACATGGATAGCGCGGATGCCAGAGAGGGATTGCATGACTGGCTCCGCAACACGTTCAGCAAGAAGAAGAAGCAACACGAAAAGGCGCTTGCCTACCTCGAGAATTGGGGGAGTAAGTTCTGGGAGCAGACCGACTATCGCATCGAGGAGTTGACGACTAAGTTTGAGAACGATGTCGGAGCCGAGATTTCGGCGGTTATTCCCCTGGCGAGGATCGGTATTTCTGGAGGCCGAGCGCTGTCGCAGGAGGAGAAGGCGAGCGTTCACGATCGCGTAAAGTACGTCGTCAATCGGGTTCAGATCCAGGAGCTCTCCAACGTTTTAGACCTTCTCGACTCGATACTGGAGGACCCGCAGGAGCCGTATTACGTGGTGATCGATCGTCTCGATGAAAATTGGATCGAAGAGCGCCTGAGGTACCTGATGATTCGGGCACTCATCGAAACTGTCCGGGATTTTTGCAAGGTGCGCCACGCCAAGATCATTATCGCGCTTCGCCGCGACCTCATGGATCGCGTGATCGGGCTCTCGCGGGGTCCCGGATTTCAGGAGGAGAAGTATGAGTCTCTCTACATGGATCTTGACTGGTCCCGCGAGCAGCTCACCCGGATTTTGGACAAGCGGATTTCCAGGCTGGTTAAGCAGACCTACACGAAACAGGCGGTAACTCATAAGGATTTGCTTCCGGAGCGCGTTGACGGACAACCGGCTATAGACTATCTGCTTGACCGAACGCTTATGCGCCCAAGGGACGTCATCGTCTTCTTCAACGCCTGCATTCGGTGCGCGCGTGGTAAGCCTGACATAACGGTGGCGATGCTGAAAGAGGCGGAGGGAGAATACTCTCGGCTACGCTTGCGGTCTTTGGCTGACGAATGGATCGCGGACTATCCGCATCTCTTGCGGTTTGCAGACCTGCTGAAGGGCATGCCCGCGAGTTTCGCTGTTCGTGACGTCAATGAAGATCGATGCTTGGATTTGGCAATTCAACTCCTGGATGCGGGCGACGAGGTTCGTGGAGAGTTGGCGGACGTGCTCCGGGGGGTTGATAATGATCCGGAGCGGATCTCTTCCTTCCGAACGTGGCTCGTCGCTGTATTTTACCGGGTGGGCATGGTGGGCCTCAAGCTTGAGACCTTTGAGGCGACTGTGTGGTCGTCGTCCGGCCG
>DAHUYW010000108.1 GCA_027306915.1 Spirochaetales bacterium
AGAGCCGAAAGGAGATCTTCGCGCGCTTCGCGTCGGAAGCGCGAGCCATCCTCGAGGAGCTTCTTGAGAAGTACGCACAGTTCGGGAACGGCGAGTTGGCCCTGCCTGACGCCCTCAAGATTCCGCCAATCTCGCAGCACGGGCAGGTCGACGCGATCATCAAGCTCTTCGGAGGGCCGGAAAAGCTTCGCGCAGCTGTACAACAGATGGAAGGGTACCTCTATGCCTCGTAAGTCAACCGCGACCGCTACCGTGACCCCGACCAGCGCGCAGTCACTCGCCGCCACCATCAAGTCGGCGCGGGACATCATGCGCAAGGACAAGGGCTTAAGCGGCGATCTTGACCGCCTCCCGATGCTCACGTGGATCATGTTTCTCAAGTTTCTCGACGACCTCGAGATGGCGCGCGAACGGGAGGATTCCCTTGCGGGCAAACGGTTCAAGGCGGCAATCGAGCCGCCCTACCGCTGGCGCGATTGGGCAGCGAATCCCCAAGGAATGACGGGAGAAGAGCTCCTCGCCTTCATCGGCCAGGACGAGGCGATCGGACCCGACGGCAAGCACGGCGCGGGACTGTTCGCGTACCTACGAGGCCTTACAAGCGCGAACGGCGACAACCGGCGGGATGTGATCGCCCGGGTTTTCGACGGAGTCGACAACCGAAGGCGCTCCGGCTATCTCCTGCGCGACGTCATCAACCGCGTTGCGGAGATCCACTTCACCTCGACCGAGGAGCTGCACGTCCTCGGAGCGCTCTACGAGTCGATGCTGCGCGAGATGCGCGATGCGGCGGGGGATTCGGGCGAGTTCTACACCCCGCGGCCAGTCATCCGATTCATGGTCAAGGTGACGGATCCACGTCTCGGCGAGACGGTGCTCGACCCGGCCTGCGGAACGGGCGGGTTCCTCGTCGAGTCCTTCCTCCATCTGAACGACCAGGTGCACACTGTCGAGGAGCGCCGGATGCTCCAGCAGAGGTCGCTCTTCGGGGGCGAAGCGAAACCCCTGCCCTATCTGCTCTGCCAGATGAACCTCCTCCTCCACGGGCTCGATGCGCCCAGGATCGATCCGGAAAACTCGCTTCGCTTCAAGCTCACCGAGATCGGCGAGCGGGACCGAGTGGACATCATCCTGACCAATCCGCCCTTCGGCGGTGAGGAGGAGCGGGGGATCCAGGCGAACTTCCCGGACGACCGCCAGAGCTCGGAGACCGCGCTCCTCTTCCTCCAGCTCATCATGCGAAAGCTCAAGAGGCACGAAAGCGCCGCTGGGCACCCCGCGCGGGCCGCAGTCGTCGTGCCAAACGGAACGCTTTTCGGCGACGGCGTCTGCGGCCGCATCAAAGAGGAGCTCCTTCGGGACTTCAACCTGCACACGATCGTTCGCCTTCCCAACGGCGTCTTCGCCCCCTACACCTCCATCCCGACGAATCTCCTCTTCTTCAACCGGAGCGGCCCGACGAAGCAGGTCTGGTACTACGAGCACCCCTTGCCGAAGGGGCGGAAGAACTACACCAAAACCCAGCCGCTCCAGTTCGAGGAGTTGCTCCCGTGCATCGAGTGGTGGAAGAAGCGGAAGGAGAACGAGCGCGCGTGGAAGGTGAGCGCGGAAGAGCTTCTCGCTACGGGCTGCAATCTCGACCGCAAGAACCCACGCGCCAAGGAGGATATTGCCCACAGACCGCCCGAAGAGCTCGTTGCGAGCATCCTGGAAAAGGAGAAGCAGATCATCGAGATCGTCGGCAGGATCCAGGAGATGCTCGCGAGGAAGGAAGAGTGAGCGGCTCGAATAATCGGCGCCCCGCCCGGCCGGAAGCCGCCGCCCGCGAGGCGCCTGCCGGCGCCAAGAGCACGAGCCGACCGGCCGCGTCAAAATGGCCCATGGTGAGGCTGGGGGAGGTGCTGACTGCGATCAGTA
>DAHUYW010000109.1 GCA_027306915.1 Spirochaetales bacterium
CGAAGGAGCCCGAAAGCCGCTTGCCGACGTCTGGGAGGCGCGCATCGCCCGGCAGCGGGAGATCGACGCCTCCATCGCCGCGAAGGCCGAGTCGGAATACCTCTACGACCGCCCCTACGAGGACAGCCGAAAGGTCCGCGTGGCCGGCCCCTTCACGGTAGAGTCCTTGAGCCCCCACCGCATGCTCGGGGTGGACGAGAACGACGAGCTCGTCGATCCCCTCGAGGTCAAAGAGGCGAGTCCCGCCTACGGAGCCGTTGTCAGCTTCGAGCAGATGATCCTCGAGAGCTTGCGGAGCGCGGGAGTCCAGCAGGCGCACAGAGAGGACCGCATCACCTTCACCTCCCTCGTCGGCTGGCCCGGAAGCTTCATCTGCGCCGAAGGGCGCTACCGGGAGGGCGACTCCGAGAAGCGCGCGGGCATCTTCATCGGCCCCGAGTTCGGCACGGTCTCGCGTCCCGATCTCGTGGAGGCCGCGCGGGAGGCGGGCGACGCCGGCTTCGACGTGCTCATCGCCTGCGCCTTCAACTACGAGGCCCACGCAAGCGAGCTCGCCAAGCTCGGCCGAATCCCCGTCCTGAAGGCGCGCATGAACGCCGAGCTCCATATGGCCGGAGAGCTCAAGAACACGGGAGGCGGCAACCTCTTCGTCATCTTTGGCGAGCCCGACGTCTCGATCCTCGCAGGCGGCGACGGGGCGCTACGCGTGAAGGTGAACGGGGTGGACGTCTTCGACCCCTCAACCGGCGAGGTGCGAAGCGACGGCGCCGACGGGATCGCCTGCTGGCTCATCGACACCGACTACAACGGCGAGAGCTTCTTCGTGCGCCACGCCTACTTTCTCGGCCAGAACGACCCCTCCAGCTCCTTGAAGACCACCCTCAAGGCGGAGATCGACGAGGAGGCGTGGGCTACTCTCCACAGCGACACTTCGCGCCCCTTCGACAAGCCGAAGAACGGGCGGATCGCCGTGAAGATCATCAACCACCTCGGCGACGAGGTGATGAAGGTGTTCAAAGTAGGGTGACCTGTACTACACTGTCCCCATGAGCGAGTCGGGCCTTAAGCTTGCGTACCCGCCGATCGTGGAAGCGGTGCTGGACATCGAATGTGACGTCCCGCCGGCCCAGCAGCTTGGAGAGCTAGAGCAATCGGCACTTGCTCAATTCCGTGACGGTTACCCGGTGCTACAGAAGCAATTTGCCCAGGACTACGCCGTTCAGCTTGCGCCAAACGCGGCACCGGCTGTTTCTCCGGGGTCCGGAGCGAGAATCACGGCGCTGCAGTTCCTCCAGGAGGACAAGAAGCAGCTTGTTCAGGTGAGGGAACAAGGTTTCTCATTCAACCGTCTCGCTCCGTACGGAAGCTTTGACGACTATGTTCCGGAAATTGCGCGCAGGTGGCGGCAATACATCGAAGTTGCGGCTCCAGTTGCAGTGCGCACGATTCGACTCCGATACATCAATCGCATTCGCCTTCCGACAGATGGCGGCCGGGTCGAGCTCGGGACCTACTTCAGGTTTCCGCCGCAGTTGCCGGAACCTAAGGAGTTCACACTCACGGGATTTTTGCAGCAGTATCAAGCGGTGGAAATCAACACCGGTCATCAGATCAATCTCGTGATCACGCCACAACCGATGGAAGGAGACAAGCTGCCCGTCATTCTCGACAATGGAGTGGCGGTTCAGGAAAAGGGCGAACCGGACAATTGGGATTGGATTCTTGACCAGATTTCAAAGTTGCGTGTGCTTAAGAACAGGATCTTTCAGCGGGAGTTGACTGAGCAATGTTTGAACCTGTTTCGACAGTAGTAAGCCTGGTGTGGCTTGGCCATGCGGCCCTCTATCCCTATGCGCAACAGGGAAG
>DAHUYW010000010.1 GCA_027306915.1 Spirochaetales bacterium
AGCGCAGCGCGTCGGGGGCTCGCGCCCGGCGAGGGAGGTAGCATGGCGACCTCCGGTCTCCTCGAGCAGCTCTATGCAGGCGGGCTTACGCCCGGCTATCGTCTCCCCGATCCCGCCGTCGATCCCGCAAAGGAGCAGCGCGTCGACCGCCTGCTTGCGGACTACCGGAAGCTCATCAAGGACTATCCGCCGCGCGAGCTCGAAAAGGCGGGTGAGCCGCCGCCCGCGCTGTGGAAGGGATTGAAAGAGCTCGGGCTCTTCGGGATGCTCATCGGCGAGGAATACGGAGGCCTCGGCCTCTCCCTCACCCAGTACCTGCGGGTAGTCGAGCAGCTTTCCCAGGACGACCTCGCTCTCGCCCTCATCCCCCTCGCCCACCTCTCCATCGGCGTGAAGGGGATTCTTCTCTTCGGGAGCGAGGAGCAGAAGGGACGCTACCTCCCCAAGGCCGCTTCCGGCGAGATGATCTTCGCCTACGCCCTGACCGAGCCCCGCGTCGGCTCGGATGCGCAGCACATCGAAACCCATGCCGAGCTTTCGAGCGACGGCTCCTTCTACCTCCTGACCGGCCAGAAGACCTACATCACCAACGCTAACTACGCCGGGGGCATGACGGTCTTCGCGCAGCTCGACCCGCAGCGGCCCGGCTCCATGGGCGCCTTCATAGTCGAGACGGAATGGGAGGGGGTGAAGATCGGAAAGGACATGCCGAAGATGGGCCTTGCCATAAGCTCGACCGCCGCCATCCAGCTCAAGGGGGTTCGGGTCCCGGTCGAGAACCTCCTCGGCCGGCCGGGGGACGGCTTCAAGATCGCGATGACGATCCTGAACTACGGGCGTCTCGGCCTAGGAGCGGGCGCCTACGGAGGGATGCGGCGCTCGCTCTCGGACATGGTCGCCCGCGCTGAGAGCCGGATTCAGTTCGGCAGCCCCATTGGCAAGTTCGATCTCGTCCAGGAAAAAATCGCCCGAACCTGGGCCATGGGCTTTGCCGTAGGAGCGATGACCGAGCTCACGGCGAGGATTCTTGAAACCGATCCCCTCGCGAACGTCGCCATCGAGAGCTCCCACTGCAAGTTCTTCGGCACGGAGCGCTCCTGGCAGGCAATCTACGACGCCCTGCAGCTCGCCGGAGGCTCCGGCTACATCGCCACGCAGCCCTACGAGAAGCGGATGCGCGACGCGCGGGTCTCCACCGTTTTCGAGGGGACCTCGGAGATTCACTCGATCTATCCACCGACCTTCGCCGCCCGCGAGCTTGGGCGGGAGCTCAAGGCTGCCGGGCCCTTCAAGCGTCTCAGGCTGATCGCCGGCTACTGGCTCGCAAGGCCCCGCCTTCCGATGGCACCCCCCCGCGAGCAGGAGCTGCGCGAGGCTCTCGCTGTCGCCCGCCGCGCCGTGCGCGGCTTTCGCCGGCTGCTCCTGCGGGGCCTCATCCGCTACGGAAGCTCCGTCGCGAGCCACGAGTTCCTCCTTCGGCGGATAACCTCCTTGAGTCTCGCCGCCTACACCCTGCTGAGCGCGGCGGTGAAGATCGAGCGTGAGCGGGGCGCCCGCGGTGCGGGCATATCCGAACCTGCAGCAGAGGGTCCGGCGAGCTCCGCCGCTGCCGCGAGCGACGAAGCGCACGAGCGCCTCCGCATCCTGCGCTATCTCACGATCGAGGCAAAGGCCACCATCGCGGAGAGCCTGCACTTCGACGATCCGCCGCGCGACCGGCTCACCGGGACTCTCTTCGCCGACGCCGCGGCGCACGAGGCACGCTCCACCGGTTCCCCAACGCTGCGCCCTGTGCTATCCTGACTTCGAAGGGAAGGTTATTCATGCTGCACGCAACCGTGAAACCGTCAGTCGACCCGGCCGCAGGAGCCCTCTCGCTCGAAGAGAAGCACGAGCGCCTCAAGGCTATCCTCGCCGGGCTTTCGAGCGTGGTCGTGGCCTACTCGGGCGGGGTGGACAGCACCCTGCTGCTCAAGGTGGCGCTCGATGTTCTCGGGCCGGAAAGGGTGCTCGCGGTAACCGCCGACTCCGAAACCTATCCCACCCGCGAACGGCGCGAGGCCCGGGAGACCGCAAAGCTGCTCGGCGCTCCCCATCGCATCGTGGAGACCTCAGAGCTTTCGGTCCCCGGTTACGCCGAGAACAACCGTGACCGCTGTTACTTCTGCCGCCACAACCTCTTCGAGTACCTCCTTCCGATCGCCGAGGAGCTCGGCTACAGTCACGTAGCCTACGGCCTCATCGCCGACGATCTCGGCGACTACCGGCCCGGAGTGCGCGCGGCCATCGAGCGCGGCGTGCGCGGCCCCCTCCAGGAGGCGCTCTTTACCAAGGGAGAGGTTCGCGAGCTTTCGCGCAGCCTCGGCCTGCCGACCTGGAACAAACCCGCCCTCGCCTGCCTCTCGTCGCGCGTGGCCTACGGCGAGCGCATCACGAAGGAGAAGCTTGAGATGATCGATCGGGCGGAGGAGCTTATCCGCGAGCTTGGCTTTAGCCAGGTTCGCGTTCGCATCCATGGCGAGGTTGCGCGCATCGAGGTGGCTTCCGACGAGATTCCGCGGCTGGTCGAAAGCCGCCAGAAGATAGTCCAGGCACTTCGCTCCTACGGCTGCCGGTTCGTCACGGTCGACCTTGCCGGCTACGAGAGCGGAAGCATGAACCGCAGCCTGGCGTAGCCGCCGGAGGCCCGCCATCGAAGCGAAGCGGTTTTCGCTAGAAGAAATTCTCGAGCGCGTACGGGAGCGCTCCCTGGGCGTGCAGGAGGCCAAGGATCTCCTCGCAGGCTACGAGGAGCTTGGATTTGCGAAGATCGACCACGATCGTGAGGCGCGCAAGGGCTTCGCCGAGGTCATCTTCGGCCAGGGCAAGACGACCGAGCAGCTCGTCGAGATATTCAAGCGCCTCGCGGCTGGCTCCCGCCGTCTCCTCGCGACACGGGTAAGCGAAGAGGGAGCGGCAGCGGTCATGGGGGCGGTCCCGAGAGCTCGTCACAACCGTGAAGCGCGCACGCTCTCCTGGCTGCGCGAGGGGGAGCGCGAGCGAATCGTCTCCGGCTACGTTGCCATCGTGAGCGCAGGCACCTCCGACCTGCCGGTCGCCGAAGAGGCCGCCGCCACGGTCGAGGCTTTTGGATGCGAGGCGACTCGGGTATACGATGTCGGGGTTGCCGGAATCCACCGCCTTTTCGACCGGCTCGAGCTGATCCGCGGAGCGACCGCCTCGGTGGTCATCGCCGGGATGGAGGGTGCCCTCGCAAGCGTCGTCGCGGGCCTCGTCGCCCGCCCGGTAGTCGCGGTGCCCACGAGCGTCGGCTACGGCGCAAGCTTCGGCGGGCTTGCCGCTCTCCTTGCCATGCTCAACGCCTGTGCCCCCGGAATAAGCGTCGTCAATATCGACAACGGCTTCGGCGGCGGCTACTTCGCCGCCTCGATCGTGCGCCTTGCCGAAGAGGCGGCCTCACGCGGAGCTCCCCATGGGTAGATCTATCCTGTACATCGATTGTTTTGCCGGGATAAGCGGCGACATGACGGTTGCCGCCCTCCTCGATCTCGGAGGCGACCGGGCCCTGCTTGAAGACGAGCTTTCGAAGCTTGGAATGGACGGAGAGTTCCACATCCACCATTCGACCGTGACCAAGACCGGGATCACCGCCGCCCGCTTCGAGGTGCACACGACGGAGGGCGAAGAGCATCACGACCACCATCACAAGGAGGCATCCGCTGAGGATCGTCATGAGCCTCCCGCGGCTGGGCCTCACGAGCACGGCGCTCACGGTCATCGAGCCTACCGCGACATAGTCGCGCTCATTCGGGGAGCCGGACTCTCCGAGAAGGCGACCGGGCTCGCCTGTGCGCTCTTCGAGACCATCGCGGTTGCCGAGGCCAAGATTCACGGCGTTCCCCTCGCCGAGGTTCAGTTCCACGAGGTGGGTGCCGTCGACTCCGTCGTGGATATCGTCTCGATCGCCATCCTCGTCGACGCGCTCTCCGTCGACCGGATCGTCGGCGGCCCGGTGCCGGTGGGCCGCGGGCTCGTGCGGACCCAGCACGGGCTGTACCCCATCCCCGCCCCGGCGACGCTCGAGATCCTGAAGGGCTATCCGATCCAGGCGAGCGACGTCGCGGCCGAGCTCACCACTCCGACCGGCGCGGCGGTCCTCGCGACCCTCACCACCGAGCGCGGGCCGATTCCTTCGATGGAGGTTCAGGCGGTCGGATACGGCGCCGGCAGCCGCAGCTTCGAGGACCGCCCCAACGTCCTTCGCCTCCTCCTCGGAAGCGAGCGCAACACCGAGCGGGGCCGGTAGATGCCGTCGTCGGAGGAAGCCTCCTCGGAGGCGCCGCGGCAGCGGGGAAGCGAGCTCGACGAGCACCTTGACGACAGAATGGTCAAGGTCGAGGTAAACCTCGACGATGCTCCCGGCGAATGGCTCGGCTACGTTATGGAGCTGCTGTTCGAAGCGGGGGCGAACGACGTCTTTTACACCCCCATTTACATGAAGAAGAACCGCCCTGGCGTCATGCTCCAGCTCTTGTGCAGGCAGGAGATCCTCGGCTCTCTGGAGTCCATCCTCTTTCGCGAGACCACGACCCTCGGCGTTCGTCACCATCCGCTCACGGTCCACCGCCTCGGCCGTCGCTACGTCAAGGTGCAGACCCAATGGGGAGCGGTGACGGTCAAGGAGGGGCTTCTCGGCGGCGAGGTCGTCCAGCGCGCCCCCGAGTACGAGGAGTGCCGAGCCATCGCGCGCGAGCGCGGAGTGCCACTGAAGAAGGTGTACGAGGCGGTTTGGAGGCAGCTCGACACACTGTAAGCCCAGGTCAATCCCAAAAAACCTATTCAATCTGCATCTTCGCCGCAACTTGACAGCAGGGGAGGTCGTCTATATCCTGGACCATCAACAAACACAGGAGGCGAGGATTGATACGTGCAGAAAACCTCACCAAACGCTACGGGCAGCATGTAGCAATTGACAGTCTCAACTTCACCATCGAAAAGGGAGAGATCCTCGGGTTCCTCGGACCAAACGGAGCCGGTAAGTCGACGACGATGAATATCATTACCGGCTATCTCTCCGCAAGCGACGGCGCAGTAAGCGTCGACGACCTCGATGTTCTCGAGCATCCCGAAGAGGTAAAAAAGAAGATCGGATATCTTCCGGAGCAGCCGCCCCTTTACCTCGACATGACCGTCCTCGAGTATTTGAAGTTTGTAGGCGAGATCAAGGGAGTCAGAGCACAGGAGTACAAGGACAGCCTCGAGCGCGTCCTCTCCGTCGTGCGGATCGATCATGTGAAGGACCGGCTCATCAAGAACCTGTCCAAGGGCTACCGCCAGCGAGTCGGGCTCGCACAGTCCCTCATCGGAAATCCCCCCGTTCTTATTCTCGACGAGCCGACAATCGGTCTCGATCCGAAAGAGATCATCGAGATTCGCAACCTCATCAAGGGTCTCGGAAAGGAGCACACCGTCGTTCTTTCTTCGCACATCCTGCCGGAGGTGAGCGCAGTGTGCGAGCGCGTGCTCATCATCAACCGTGGAAAGATCGTCGCGACCGATACCCCGGAAAACCTAGCGCGGCGTCTCACCGGGAAGAATCGCCTGTCCCTTCGCGTCGACGGCCCCGCCAACGAGGTCAAGGCCGCCCTCCGTGCAATCGCGGGGGTGCGGGGCATTGAGACGCATGCCTCGACCGAGGAGCACGCAGTGGATGTCCTCATCGAGGCGGAGCAGGACCGCGATCTGCGTCGCGACATTTTCCGCACCTTGAGCAAGGCCAACTACCCCATTCTTTTGATGCGGCCGATGGATCTCTCTCTCGAAGACATCTTCCTCCAGCTGACCACAACCGAACAGGAGGTAATCGCCTAAATGCTAGCGATCTTGAAACGTGAGCTTCGCGCCTACTTTCTTTCGCCGATTGGCTACATCTTCATGAGCCTCTTCCTGCTTGTGGGAGGAGTCCTTTTTGCATTCGGAAATCTCATTACCTTAAGCTCCCAGTACACGGGCTTCCTTGGGAGCATCCTCTTCATGTTCCTCCTTGCTGTTCCGGTCCTCACGATGCGCCTGTTTACGGACGAGATGAGGATGCGCACGGATCAGCTTCTGCTCACGAGCCCGGTACGCATCGTGGAAATCGTGCTCGGCAAGTACCTTGCCGCCCTCATCGTCTTCTTCATCACCATGATCATCACGGTCTTCTATGCAATACTCGTGGCGATTTACGGTGATCTCGATACCTGGCAGACGGTAGGCGGCTACATCGGCTTCTTCCTCGTCGGGTGCTCGTTCATCTCGGTGGGGCTCTTCGTCTCCTCCACCACCGAAAACCAGGTCATCGCCGCAATCGTGACCTTCAGCGCGCTCCTCCTCGCGTGGATCATGGACGCCATCCAGTCAGGCGTTCCCTCCGATCAAACGTCGGGAATCATCTTCGCCGGTGTCATCGCGCTCGGGGTAGCCGCATGGATCTACTTCTCCACCAAGAACCTCTACCTCGGTGGAGGTGTCCTGCTTCTTCTCGCTATCGTGATCCTGCTGCTGGCTATCATCGACAAGGCGATCTTCCTCGGCTTTATTGCGAACGTCCTCGGCTGGTTTTCGCTTCTGAAGCGGTATCAGGACTTCACGCGCGGCCTCTTACGGCTCGACTCGATCATCTATTACCTCAGCTTCAGCACCTTCTTCCTCTACTTGACGGTCCGACTCATCGAAAAACGGCGATGGAGCTAAGGGGAAACGAATGAACATCAACATCCTGGAGATCTTCAAGAACAAAAAGGTCCGCTATGGCGGCTATGCCGCTGTCGTGACCCTCATCGTGCTCGTCGCGCTCGTGGTGCTCAACCTCCTCGTCCAGCAGATTCCGGCCGAGATCGACATGACGCACAACAAGCTCTACTCGTTGTCGAAAGAGACCGTGAAGCTGGTAGAGGGACTGAAGAATCCGGTAACGATCTACGCGCTCTATCGACCGGGGCAACAGAACCAGTCCGTGGTCGACGTGCTCCAGAAGTACCAACTCCTGTCGAGCAAGCTGCACGTCGAGTACGTCGATCCCGACAAGAATCCCGGCCTGGTCGCCAAGTACGACAAGGACAACAAAGGGATCCAGCCGGGCAGCCTCATCATCACGAGCGGCAACTACACGCGGACCCTAAGCCCCTATGACCTCTACGACATCAGCTACACCCAACAGGGTCAGCCCCAGGTCCTCGGCTTCACCATGGAACAGAAGGTGACCGGCGCCATCGCGTACGTGAGCTCCGGCGTCGAGCCCAAGATCTACGAGCTTACCGGACATGGCGAAAAGAGCCTGCTCGACCTCCAGCTCACGAGCACGCTCAACCGCGACAACTATCGGACGGCCTCGCTCAACCTGTTGTCCGCGCCGGAGGTTCCCGCCGATGCCGCGGCGGTTGTGATAATTTCGCCGAAATTCGACATCACCAAGGACGAGGAGAACAAGCTCCTCTCCTACATCGAAAACCACCACGGAAGGGTGATGTTCTTCTTCGATTACCTCAACAAGCCGCTTCCCGAAGCGCTTCCGAACTTCAACGACCTCCTCTCAAGCTTCGGTGTCGGGCTCCAGGAGGGTTTCGTGGTCGAAGAGGACAGGAGCCACTTCGTCAACAGTCCCCTCACGATCATTCCGAGCTACGGGACAAGCGACATCCTCAAGCCTCTCGAGAGCAACAGCCTCTCGATGATATTGCAGGATTCGGTCGGGATCAAAACCCTCGCGGTCAAGCGCAGGGACCTCAAGATCGTGCCGCTCCTCACGACAAGCAAGAGCTCCTTTATCCGGGTTGACGTAAGCAATAACAACCCCAATCGCCTTGCGAGCGATATCAAGGGGCCGATCGACCTCGCTGTCTCGATCGAGCAGGAGACCAACCATCCCGACAAGGGCTTCCGCCTTATCGTCGCAGGCAACGGCAGCTTCCTCGGACCGATCTTTCCGTTCGGAACCATCAAGGGAAATGTCGAGTTCTTCCTGAACGCGCTCAATTGGGTAAGCAGCCAGCCTACCTCGCTCAACATCCCGTCGAAGAGCCTCTTCCAGCTTCCGCTTCAGATGTCGCAGCTCCTCATCTATCTCTACATGGGGATCGTCATCATCCTGATTCCGGCGGTCATTCTGGGGATCGGAATCGCAACGTGGCTGCGCAGGAGGCACCTGTGAAACGTTCGCGCACCCTCATTGTGGGCGGCGCGGTTGTCGTTCTGCTTGTCGTCGGCTTCATCGTCGTAAAGGCGTTGCCGAAGAAATCGGCAACGCCGGCGACCCAGACGATTCAGCTTTCGAAGGTCGACCGCGACAAGATCGCCTCCATTACCTTGAAGCACGGGGACGTGACGATCCGCCTCAATCAAAAAGACAAGAAATGGGTCGTCGACTACCCCTATCCCGTCGATTGGGACCAGGCATCACTTATCGACGTTGCGGACGCGTTCAGCTCGCTCTACGCCGACCGCAAAATCGAGTCCGACCCGACCGACCTCAGTCAGTTCGGGCTCGCCCCGCCGGTCGGCACTGCGGTAGCAACCCTCGACAACGGAAGCAAGGTGAGCTACCTCGTCGGCAACAAGACCCCCGACGGCACCTCCTACTATTTCATGAAGCAGGGTGACAAGACTCTCTATGCGGTAGGCTCGTACACCGCGCGTTCCCTCCTTTCCACCTTCGATTCGCTTCGGAACAAAACCCTTCCGAACATCGACACCAAGAGCCTCACCTACGTCAGAATCACGACGAAGGGGCGCACCATGGAGATCGTACCGATTCCAAAGGATGATCCGCTCGCCTTCGTCTCCTTCGCGGACATGGAGCTTACCAAGCCCTTCCCCGTTGCGAGGCCGGTCGATTCGAGCGCCTTTTCGAAGATGTTTCAGACCTACCCGGCCTACTTCCAGATTCAGAAGTTCATAAACGACCGGCCGGCCAATCTCGCGGATTATGGCCTCGCGCCGCCCGTGGCTTCGTATGAGCTGAAGGACAAGAAGGGTCAGTCCATTGACCTGCTCGTCGGGAAAGAGCTTCCCGGCGGGACCGTCTACGCAAAGCTCGCCGATGAGCCCACCGTCTTCACCGTAAACCTCTCCGACATACAGTCGGTGCTTGACATCACACCCTTCGAGCTTGAAGACAAGTTCCTCTTGATTCCGAACATCGACAACGTCGAAAGCTTCACCATAGGCACACAGTCGGGCTCCTTCCTGGCAAAGATCGTCAGGACGCCTGAGAAGAACGCAAAGCCGGACGCCAAGGGCAAGATACCGACCACCGACACCTACTTCCTGAACGGCAAAGAGCTGAAAGGCTCGATCTTTAAGGATTTCTACCAGGATGTGATCGGCTTGCTTGCTGACTCCGCCAACCCGAACCCGCGGATCCCGCTTCGGCCGGAGGTAACCGTCACCTTCCATCTCGACAAGGGCTCAGGTACCTATCGAGAGTACATGGTTCCCTACAATCGCGACTTCTATGCGGTCTATCGTGACGGATTGGCAGACGTCCTCGTTTCCAAGGACCAGGTGAAAAAGATGGTCGACAAGGCGCAGGAGCTTCTCAAGTAGCGCGCCGGCGCGAACCACACTCTCACTCTCCGAGAGCCTGCAGGCCGCCCTCTTCGGGCGGCCTTTCTCTTGTCGCGAAGCAGCCTATTCCTTCCAGGGAAAGATCATGCCGCGGAAGGTACGATGGCCGACCCGCTCGCGCTCATCAATGAGGAGGGTGTCCCACGGTATCTCCCGGCGGTTGGCGCCAGGATTCTTCTCGAGGTAGTCGTACTTGAGGAGGCGAAGCTTCAGGGCATCCTGATGCCATACGAGCACGCTGGTGACTCCGGGGATGAGAAATGCCGTGAAGACGGAAACCGCGAGGATGAAGATCGTGCCGAGTCCGAGGCCGATCGTAAAGAGGGTGTTGTCGAAAAGAAGGATGAAGGACTTCTTGAAGAGCTTTCCGATTCGCGAGTCGAGACGAGCCCGGACCGCATAGTAGTACTGGCTCGCCAGCCACCAGATCACGCTTGCCCAAAAAATCACGGCGACCGCCGCCATTCCCAAAAGCCCGCCGATCTGCAGATAGAACGGCATGGCAACAACGAGGACGGCAAGTTGGATGATGGTGACCACCGCGAGCCCCACCGCCGACTTCCAAGTCTGCTTGAAGTACTCGCGCAGCTCCCGAAAGGGAGGCGTGGCGTAATTCGAGATATCCCGCGCGGCGAAGGAGGCGGTGGCAAGGTAGAGATTGATGACGACGATCCCTGCCGCGCCCGCGATGATTGCCAGCGCCATATCGAAGCTCAGCAGGTAGAAGAGATAGAGAGCGCCTCCCCCGATGAGCACAAAACCCAAGTTGAAGAGCATGACCGCTATGAGGTTGTCCCACACGTCAAAAAAGGATTTCTTGATCAGGAATCCGAACATCCGCACTCCAACAGTTCAGGCAAGAGTAGTGGCGAAGGGACTTGAACCCCTGACCGAGCGGATATGAGCCGCTTGCTCTACCACCTGAGCTACGCCACCGTACATATTAGGCGAAGGAACTATACCGGCGCTCCTCCCCTCTGTCAATACGACTGGGCCGGTCACAGAAGCTTGTAACGGCGCGCATCAGCGAGCACCCGCACGTTCCACCGGTTGTTTTGCAGGAAGGATTGGCGTTTCTTCACCTCGTCGATTCTCGTCGACTGCTCCTGCACATGCTTCAGCGCCTTGCTCAAGACCGTGAGCCGAATCACCGCCGCCTCGCCTTCACCTTCCGGAAGGACCAGGCTGTGCAGATAATGGTAGTAAGGTACGTTCGGATCGAGATCGGAAAGCTTCTCCTCTCGGTCCATCTTCACAAGCTCCGCAATCGCCTCATCGAGGTCGTCCAGGTGACTCCGGGCGTAGGCACGGGTCGCCCGCACGAGCTGGTAGAGGACCCCCTTCCCCTCGGGACTGCGAAAGGCGCGGTCTTCAATGGAAGCGAATGCGTCACTCCAGGGGATTACCTCACTCGGTTGGTAGCGATGCGGGAAGTCGCTCAAGATCTCGAGCGCCCGGTCGAAAAGCTTGACCGCCCGCTCCCAGTCGCCCGCCTCGATGCAGGCCTCCCCCATGAAGTAGAGCACCTCGCCATCCGGCTCGAGGCTTTCGAGCATGCGAAGAGTCGCGCGGCCGCCTCCGTAGAGTGCCGCCCGGGCGGTCCATGCGCCGAAGACCTTCGCGGCGGAGGAGTCAGGGTAGATGCGGCAGAAGGCAAGACCGGCCTGGAAGAGCTTGGCCGCCTCCTCGTAGTCGCCAAGCGCGAAGTGGCAACGCCCGCGCAGGAGAATCAGGAAGCGCTGCCATTCCCGCCGGCAGGCAATGGTCGCCGTCTCCCTCGCCTGCTCGGCGATCCGGACGGCCTTCGAGAGATTTCCGCCAAGAAAATGCGCCACCCCTTCGAACCCCTGCGAACGGAGCAGGTCGTAGGTGTTGGCTTCGGTGGTCGGTCCGTCGCGGGCAATCGCGAAGTAATCCTGGGCCTCCTTGAAACGCGTGGTCGCAAGCATTGCGAGGCCTACTTCGATGTTCGCCCTGTATTCGAGAAAGGGAACCTCCATCCGCTGGCTCACAAGAAGCGCTCGCTTGGCAAAATCCAGCGCCGATCGCATTTCGCCCGCTGCAAACTGGTGCTGGCTCGTAGCGAGATCGAGGAGCCCGCCCTCCAACTCGGAGTCGGTCGCGAGCTCCTTTATCCGCGTGATGTGCAGCTCCGCCTGCTCCCGCTCCTGGAGAAGAACCGACGCGCGAAGCGCCACGAGCTCAAAATGGAGATCGCGCGTGCGCGCCTCCTCGGGGGAGAGGGCTCTGGCGAAAAGCTCGGCCTGTTCGATCCAGGAGAGGACTTCGTCCACCTCTCCGCGATCGAGAAGCCGCGTTGCGACGTGAAAAAAGAGCTCCACCGTCTGATCGAATTGCCCATGCTTTCCGAGAAACGCGACAAGGGCGACCGACCCGTGCAGCTCGCCGCGGCTCCAAAGCCGATAACACCAGTCGGCGAGCTTGGCCTCGAGACCGCGCGGCGCGAACTCCTCGGCGATCCGTTCCGCCGCCTCAGGCGTCGTCACCGCGAGCGAATGCGCGCCGATGAAGCCAAGCTCCCGCAAGCGGGCTAAGGAGCTCTTCACGACCTCCGCTACGATCTCCTCGCTTGCGAGGAAGCGGATGATCTCCGGCTGGCCAAGAATCCCGGCAACTCGATGGAGCAGAAAGAGGGTGAGCCGGCTCGCGCTGTCCAGCTCGCCCGCGAGCGCCAGGGAAATGCCCTCTCCTCGCGCCTCTCCCCGTTTCGCGAGGGAAAGGTAGTGGTGCACCAGGAGGGTCTTGCCCGCGGTCCTTTCGAGAATCTCGTCGATGACCCGCTCGGACCAGCTTCCCGTGACCGACGCGGCGAGCTCCTCCCGCTCGAGAGCCCCCACCGGCGCATCGACCACGGGAATTTCCGCGAGGGCAGGTGGCATGAAGTCGTCGTCCACAATCCCGATGGGAACCAGCGGCGCCGGCCCCGCGAGAACGCGAATGAGCCGGGCAATGAGGTCGTGAGCCAGCGGGTGATAGAGGTGAAGGCCCTCGAAGATCACCACCGGCGGGAGCAGCCTCCGCTCCATGAGTCTGCGGTAGGCGAGCAGATAGTGCGCATAGGCGGTGTAGAGGTCCTCGAGAGCATGATCGGGGCATATAAGGGAAAAGATGCCCCGTTTATCCTCCCAAACCGCAAGCTCGGCGCGGCTCAGGTATTCGGGAACCTGCTCAAGAAGGTCGGGCCGGAGCCCGGAAAGAAAGGGCAGGACCGAGGGAAGCCCGGGCCCGGGAGCGGAGAGCCGGAGCCAATCGGCAGCGCCGCCGCAGGCCTTCTGGAGCGCAAGGTCGAGATTATGGCTCTTGCCGACGAGCGGCGCTCCAAATACGCGTATCCAGCAGGGACCGCTGGGCGTCTGGAGAAAGGGGGAGATCGCAGATACCAGCGACTCGATGACCGCCGGGCGGGCAAGAAAGTCGCCTTTCCACCGAGCCGAGAAATCCCCCTCCGCGGAACGGCCGACTACCTCGTAGAGCTCTCCCTCTTCGCGCACCGCGAGCGCCGATTTCACCCGTTCGTAAATCCTGGGGCCGATCCAGAGCCCGTCGGTTTTCGCCGAGCGCCACGCCTCCGCGTAGAGGTGCCGCAGCACGGCTCCCTCGGGCGCCTCGTCCAGCTCCTCCACGAGCGCCGCGAATCCGGCAAGCTCGCCTCGATTCTTGCTGAGGAGATCGTAGATGCGGTAGAGAAGCTCGCCGACCGGCTCACTTTCGGCGCGGGAGGGCTCTATTCCGTAGAGAAGGCCTCCCCGCTCCGAGGCAAGACGCACGCCTCCGAAGTAGCTCACCAGCCCGCTCAGGTTCTCGATGAGCGCTTCAAGAAAGCCGCTGCGAAGCTTCGTGAGCTGGTACTGACCGCTTATCTCCACCAGAATGTAGACCATGCTCACCCTAGAGCGCCAAAGGCGGAGGCGCTGCTCCCCCTTCCCACAGCTCGCTCTCCTCCTTCGTGAACTTCTTCCCGTACACAAAATCGAAGAGGAAACGGAAGTCTTCCGGCTTGACGTCGAGAAACTGCACCCCGTAGTAACAGGTTTTCGCATCCTCGTACTTCCGCATGATGCGGGTCGAGAGAGAGAGCTTTCGTTGGCCCATCTCGAGAACCAATGGAAGATCAGCATAGATGACAAGGGTCTCTTTGAGCGAAGGCTCATCGTTGGTGAAAAGGATCCCCGATGCGCTGAGGTTGACGATCTCGGCGTCGTACCGTTTCGCAACAATCTCTGCTCCCTTGAAGTAATTGTTGATCGAAAGGGAGTAGGCAAGCACCTGGGCGAATTGGCCAACGTACTCGACCAGATCCGCATCTATCTCTTTGGCCCGATCGGTGCTCATGAGGTACACACAACCTACGACATATTGCCGGAAGAGGATCGGGCAGTAGAGCTCGGCAAGAACACCGTTTGTCCGCTTCTCCTGTTGAATTGCGGCAAAGCTGCGCCCGCCCATATCGAGCCCCGCTTCGACCCGCTCTCGAACGAGCGCCTCCCGGCTGACGACGCGCTCGGCCATCGTGCCCTCCAGCTCGGCAAGAACCGCGTCCGAAGCGGGAATGACGACCATTCGCCCCGTCCGGGCCATCACCTCCTCTTCGAAGCCGGTGGGGGCCCTATCGCGAAACATCGTGATGCGGCTCTCGGTGCAACGCCCTGCGACCGATTCGCGGAACGTCGCGACCAGCCGGCCGAGGCTCTCGGGATTGAACTTGTCGGAATACTCGGGCTTGTCCATCGGGTTATACTCCTCGCTTTTCGGAAAGTTGAGCTCCATCTGCTCGTTCTCGAGGATGAAATAGACCCGGACTCCTGCCGGAGGCGGAACCCGCTCGTACTTGCGCTGGAGATTCTTGTAGATCCCTTTCGGATTACCCACGGTCAGCTCTTTCTCACTGAAGGAGCGAACTCGAGCGAGGAAGGTCATGACCTGTCCAAAGTAGGAGAAGAAAACCCGAAGCCGCTCTTCTCGGCCGGTCTTGATGGGTGAATCGAGCGCGATAACCACCTCGCTCTCGCTGACCGATTGGATGTGCCCGGTCGCCTCCTGCCGTGTTCCGTGCACCTGGACCGGGATCGCCTTCTCCTGTACGGCGGTGAGGATAAACTCCTGTTCGATGCGGCTTACGCCCGTTCCCACTGAACGTCTCCTATTTTGAGAGCAGCCACTGCCAGGCGGTGGGCTCGTACGGCGCGCTGCGCACGAACGGCTGCAAAAGCTTGCCGAAATCGGCCTGGATGTCCGAAAGGTACCACTTTCCCTCCACCCGATCGAAGTACAGCATTCCGCGGGCCCGGCCGGCAGCGCGCTCAAAACGCACGGGAGCCGATGCCTCGTTACCGCCGACGGTCACCGTCCCGATGCGGACTTTATCCGGAAGCATCTGATGCTCTTTGGGATAGCTCAAGAATCGCTCGACGGTCTCGCCCCACCTTGGGCTGAGGAGGGAGGAATCGATGGTGCCGTGCGCCAGCTCGCTCGTGAACTTTTCGGTGAGGGAGTAGACGGCGTCAGCGGCAGCTTCGGTTGAGGGGAAGGGCTGAAGGGGTCCGATCGCGTAGTCGGTGGGATACACGGGCGCGTCGGCCGTGAGAGGCAGGAGAGCGTCGGTTCCCGACAGCGAGGAGGCACCCCCCTGTCCGACAGGGAGCCGGCCGGCGGGAGGGACGGGCTGCAGCACGAGCGCCGCGGCGCTGTGGGTCGCCGCCGCGCCCTGTGGCTGCGAAACGGGGGGTGGCCGCGGGCTCCCCGGAGGAACGCCCGCTTCAGAAAGTTTTCCGGCCGGAGGCGCGGCCGCCCGCTCGTGGTGTCGGACGCACCCCACCAGGAGCAAGACCAAGAGGAGCGCCCCCATTCGGTACTTCGTCATAGACTCCCTAGGTGATATCAGATGTACTGCCCAGTGTAAAGGGTCGCCGGTGTCGCAGCGCCCGCAGTATGGACAAGGCGGGGCAGGCGCGTCTATAAATAGCTTTCAGTTGGCCCTGGATTTACGCCGTGCGGGAGAGGCGGCCAGATGAGCAGCACGTCCACCATTCTTAAGCATCTTCAGGGCGATTATACCGAGCCCATTCGCGATCCCCTGTGGCGGAACATCTACCTCTCTCCCCAGCTCATGGAGTTGATTGGCACTGCCCCGTTTCAGAAGCTTTCCCGCATCAAGCAGCTTGGGGCCGCCTACCAGGTCTATCCGGGGGCTACCCACAGCCGTTTCAGCCACAGCCTGGGAGTCTTTCATCTCGCCCGCCGGATCATGATTGCCATCCTGCCCTTCGCCGCAGGGCTTCCGCTCACGCTCGAAGGGGTGAAGGCCTTCCTGTGTGCCGCGCTCCTCCACGATCTCGGTCATTTCCCCTTCGCGCACTCGCTCAAAGAGCTGCCCCTTCGGGAGCACGAGAGCCTCACGGCGGAGATCGTGACCCGCAGGCCGTTGGACGCCCTGATCCGGTCCCAGGTCGGCGTGGATCCGGCGCTGGTAGCTTCGATCGTGGACCGGCATCTGCCCGCCAAGGGCCTCTCGCCGGAGGTTTCCTTCTTTCGCAACATTCTGTCCGGGGTCCTGGACCCGGACAAGCTTGACTATCTCAACCGGGACGCCTACTTCTGCGGCGTGCCCTACGGCATCCAGGACACGGACTTCGTCATCTCCCGGATGAGGCCCCATCCCACGGACGGGCTCGCGGTTGACGCTCAGGGACTGACGGGGGTGGAGCACATTCTCTTCTCGAAATACCTGATGTACCGCACGGTCTACTGGCACAAGACCGTGAGGATAGCCACCGCGATGATCAAGAAAGCCGTCTACCTCTCACTGCGCTCCGGGGCGCTGGGACCGGAGGAGCTCTACGGGCTCGATGACATCGAGTTCTTCGAGCGCCTCGCCTCGGTTAAGCAGCCCTGCGCACTCCTCATCCGGCGGGTCGCGGAGCGCGATCTCCTCAAGCAGCTCCATGAAGAGCCTTTCGTCGAGTCCAATCCGCTCCACCGGAGGCTCCTCAACCTCGACGAGCGGGCAGGCGTAGAGGAGGCGATCGCCCGCCGGCTTTCGGCCGATCTCGGAGAGCCGGTCTCCGCGGAGGGAGTAATCATCGATATTCCCGAGCCTGTGAACTTCGAAGTCAGCATTCCGGTCGCCGAATCCCGAGGCTCCGGGGCGCCCGCGGAGAACGATTCTGTCTTCACCGGCCCGGTGGTGGAGGGCTTCACCCGCTCCCTGCGGAAGCTGCGCATCATCGGCCCGCACGAAGCGACCGGCCGGATTGCCGAGCCGGCGGCGCTCCTCGCGGCGCAGTAGGAGGTACCCGTCCTTGAATCGGAAGCCTTTCTGAACTACATTACTGGGAGGATGAGCGAGACCGAATGAAGTACTCGAAACTGATGAAAGAAAGGATTCGACGTGTTCGGGTGCTCTTCAAGGAGCTTGGCTACGAGCTTTTTGAAGGGGAGCGGCAGGAAGAGACCTACGCCGCAAGCTTCGAGCAGGGAGACTCCTTTCAGGGCGGCTTCTACATCGACAGCGACAACAAGTTCCTGGAGATCGCCTACACCTTCAGCTTTTCCTCGAAGCTCGCAACACTCATCCGGGATAAAATCGAGGAGATGCTCAAGGTCTGTTACGAGTACGGCTGCTATATCAACCTGCAGAAGGAAGAGGCAGGAGACTTCAGCTTCTCGGTATTTACGAAGGTCTACTTCGCCGGACTCAACTACTACAGTCTGCGCGAAACCCTCCGGGACTTCCAGGAGTGCGTCGAGGCACTCAAGGAGCTGATCGAGATTGAAAAAGAGTAAAGGCTTGCGGATGCCGGCTGATGCGGATGGGGCGTAGCGGGGAGACGGCGGCATGAAGCTGCATAACATCCTCGAGGACGTCGTATCCCAGACGGTCAACGAGATCTTCGACGAAGAGGCGAAGAATCGCATCTTGGGCTTCTGCACCTGCTTTCAGTGCCGCCTCGACGTCATGTGCTATGTCCTTAACCGTCTGACGCCGCAGTACACGGTTTCCAGCCGCGGCCTCGCGCACCGCTTCTCCGACTATCAGGACCAGCTTCAAACCACCGCGGACCTGGTCGGACTCGTCAACAAGGGCATCCAGACCGTCTCCGCCACCCGCCGCCCGCAGTTCGCGCACGATCGCAGCGAGGCGACCGACCTGCCCGAGGGACCCCTCGTCTACTTTCCTGTCATCGAGGGGAAGGTGGTGGGCGGCAACACCTTTGAGCCCTTGAGCGATCTGACGGTGAGCCTTCGCGCCGACGGCAGGCTGGTCCGTATGCTCGACGCCAACTGGCAGAATCCCTATCCGATAACCGAGCACACTGCGGGGAGCTTCTATTTCCTGCCCTACCCGGTCAAGACGATCGAGCCCCGAACGTCCCGCTCGTTTGACTTCGAGCTCTCGATCGCTGACCCACGCTACGATGAGCTCCACCACTTCATCCGGGTCGATCTCATCTCGGAGGCGACCTTCACCGGCAAGCTCCACTACCAGGAGGCCTATCGGACGGACGACCTCATTCTCTTCGCGCGGGGCGGGGACGAAGATTCAAACGAGTAGCCGGGCGCACCCGGCGCAGGCGTCCAAAGGCTAGTACTGTTCGGAGTGAATCTGGATATCGTGGATGCGGCCGGGAACCTCATCCTCAACAAAGCTCATCGCCTTCTGAAGAACCGATTCTCCGAATCGGCGGGAGTTCGAGACATAGGCCGCCCCGATCTGCGCGAAGGAAAAGGAATCCTGGAGATCGACCTCCGAAACGGAGAGCCGGTAGCGCCGCTGGAGCTTCACCTTGAGCGACTGAATAACCCGTCGCTTGTCCTTGATGGATTCGATACCGGGGAGCTCGATGATGAACTGGATCATGGACACAACCAAGGCTCTCTTCTCTTCGCAGTCAGTTTTTTTTTGCTGTTTACATCGCGCTGGTTGCCAAATAATATACCAAGGACCGGATAAAGAAAAGCCATCCCCAGGAAACTGAAGGTGACGTTGCGGAAAGTCCTGCCATGGTGCTTCACTATCCTGCTAACGGGCTTTCCGATCGCGGCGCAGGAGCTCCCGCTCCCCGGAACCGAGGCGGCTCCCACGCTCTTTTCGACCCAGCTCGGAAGCCCCGACGCCAACCTTCTCCTGTCCGGAAGCTGGGATGCCCAGCTCTCCGGATCGCTCGGATGGGGCCTCGACCTGGGTCCGGGCGCTCTGCAGCCGGGTCTCTACCCTGCCTCCTTCCCGGGATTGCAGCCGGGCATCGTCTTCCAACAGGTGCCGAACCTCACGGCCTCGGTGGTCCTCTTCGATCGCTACTTCCTTCGGGCGTCCTTCATCAGCCCCCAGCTCCAGCAGACCAACCTGCAGTCGACGCTGCCGCTCGACCTCAACACCTTCCTCCTCGGCTACAACGGCAAGCCGGGGGAGTTCCTCCAGAAGGTGAGGATTGGAAACACCGACGTCAACATCTCCCCGTACAGCTTCGTGAGCTTCCCTGCCGCCCCCCGAAACTCGATTGGCGCCTCGGTGCTCTTCAAGACTGACCGCGCCCGCTACGAGGCCATGGTTCGCTACGAGCCCTCCAATTTCCAGTCCAAGACCTTCATCGGGAGCTCACAGCTGCTCCAGCAGCGCCTAAACCCGGGGGCCTATGTCAACGGCCGCTTCTTCTATCTACCGGATGCGAACGTCGCAAACCTCCAAGTCTACCTCGAGGACGGAACCGGCACGATCCCCGGCGTTGACGCAAACGGGCAGACCCACTACTTCCGGCTGGCGACCGCCTCCGATGCGATCATCTCCGCTTCGGGCGGCTACGTCTTCTTCGTCAAGCCGGTCGTCGGACAGGTGGTGGTCACCTACACCGTGAACGGCGCTTCGGTCGGGCAATCAACGGCAAACGGGATAGGCTTCCTCCCGCCGGTTTCAGGGGGCGCCCTCAGCTCTTCGGGGTCGGCAGTCAATTTCAACTTTGGCGTCACGGGATACGAGATGCCCGGCTATCCGTCCGGCTTCAGCCTCGCCAACCTGAAGGTGACGATCAACGGCCAGACCGGACTCCTCATCAGCCAGCCGGGAGTTTTCTCGCCCTTCGAAGCCGACAACACCTACACGGTGGGCCAGACCATACCGGCGGTGGCGCCCCAGGTGCGCGCCTCGCTCGTCGCAAAGGGAGCCGACTCCGGAAGCTCCCTCTACGTCTCGGTGAGCCCCGGCGGACAAACCGCGACTGTCCTCGGCATCGTCCCGAGCGGCGGCGGGCAGACTGCGCCCGACCCGCGCTCGGTGCAGGCCCGCTATCCCTTCGCGGGGGTCGATCCCACCATCTACTCGGCCGGCCCCGGCAGGGCTACCCAGGACTCGACAAACGAGGTCCTCGTCCAGATCCTCTCGCCGGCGGCCGGCTACCAGCTGGATCCCAACGTCCTTCCCGGCTCGGTCACCGTGCTTCGAAACGGAGTGTCGGAGATGCGCTTCACCGTCAACTACGACACGGGGCTCCTCACCTTCAACACGCCGATCGCGGCGAACGATCTCATCGTGGTGACCTACCAGACCGCCAATCCGCAAGGCTCGGGGGGCAACATCCTCTTCGGGATGGGGGCGGACTTCGCCCTCTCGCCGAACCTGGATCTCGATCTCGGTACGGGCCTTCGCTGGTCGCTCCTGTCGCAGCGCTATACCACCGAGCAGGGAACCAACACCGGCGCGCTCCTGAGCGGAGTCGGTCTCACCTACCACACCAAGGAGCTGACCGCCCGGCTACGCGCCGGGGTGTCGCTTTC
Organism: Spirochaetales bacterium; assembly: GCA_027306915.1. The sequence continues at coordinate 20,395 of DAHUYW010000010.1, forward strand.
CAGCCCCGACACGACGGGGATCTTTCGTCTCTTCGGGATGGAAGAAAGCGGCCAGACGTTGACCCTCTCCGAGAGCAACCTCTTTCCGTCGAGCCTGCCGGGCTCGAGCGAGACGATTAGCTCGGGCCTGAACGCCGGACTGTCGCCCTTCTCCTCGCTCACCCTCGCCAACCGCGGCGAGCTCCTGTACAAGGATCTCAACTCCTACAGCCTCGGAGGCGCTACCCTCGAGGGAGCGACCTTCAACCCGCCGTCGAGCCAGATCTACCCCTACGTCAACGGCTCTCGGATCGGCCCCTATCCGGCCTGGGACAACACCTACGGGGTGGTGATGGTCATGGACTACGTGATCGACCCTTCCGCCTCTAGCAATCCTTCCACGTGGGTCGGGGCGCAGGTTCCCCTCCCGAACGCCCCCCAGGACCTGACCGGCATAACCGACCTCACCTTTGCCATCCAGAGCCTCGCCGGCGCCTCGGGAACCGTCACGGCCTACGTTCAGCTGGGCTCGGTGAGCGAGGACCTCGACGGGAGCGGGGTGATCCAGCGGGCTTCGTCCATCGCGAACAACCTCTTCCCCTTTCACCAGAACGGGATGACCCTCTACGCCGGGGCGACCGGAACCGGGGGATCGAGCCTGGGCTCCACCTCGACGTCCGGCACCGCAAACCCCTCCAGCACCAACGGCCTCGCGCTTGCCTCCGACGACCTCAACGGCAACGGGCTCCTCGACGCCGAAAACGCAGGCCTGGTCCTCACCTACCAGATTGCGGCGAGCTACCTCACGGCGGGAGCAGGCTGGCAGTCAGTCGACATCCCCATCCCCCCTGCCGACCGGGCCAAGCTCACCGCGGCCCGCTCGGTGCGCGTCATCCTGGTGGATACAGTCGGCCCGGCGAGCGGCCGCATCCTCGTATCGAGCCCCACCTTCGCCGGGTCGCCCTTCCACGTGGTGACGGCATCGACCACGCCGACCGACATCACCACCGCAACCGAGACCAGCGATCCGCTGCCCCTGGGACAGCAGCTCACCGACCGCTATCCCGAGGTGAACACCATCTACCATCCAGCCGGTCAGCTCAACAAGGTGCTGCGGGTCGAATGGGGGCCGTGGTCCACGGCGACCGGCTTCACCCTCACCGGCTACCCGCCGCCGGTGGCGCCCGGGCTCTACCGAACGCTCGCCTTCTATATGTACGTGCCGACGCTCTCGCAAACCCCCTCGCCCGCGACGCTCTCGATGAGCCTCGTCGATAGCGCGGGACACGGAATCCATCTCTCCTTCCAACCCGGGCAGACGAGCGGATGGCACAAGTACTCGGTCGACCTCATCGCGAAGACGATATCGGTGGACGGCGGAACGCCGGTGGGGGCGCCGAGCGTGACGGTCGACGGGGCGGCCGGACAGCTCACCACCTTCACGCTGTCGCAGACCGGCTCGAATGCAGGAACCTTCTACATCGACGAAGTCCATCTCGAGAACGCGATAATCTCCGCAAGCCTCGGAACCGATCTCAACGTCCGCTATGCGAAGCAGGGGACGCTCCTCTCGCTCTTCGGCCACCCCATCGTGAGCAACCTCACCGTGCACGAAGCCGCCTCGGCGACGGGCTCCAACTTCGGCGCCGGCTTTGCGGAGAACCCGGGGGTTGCCGCCGCATCGACCCTCACCGAAGTCGGCGGGGATCTGCCCTTCGCGAATCTGCAGGCCTCGTTCGGCTACCTCTGGAGCCCTGTGTACACCACCGTCTCGGCGTCCCACGCGATTCGGATGCCGATCGGTCCGCTTACCCTTGCCGACTCCTACAATCAGAGCGTGTCGACCTCGGGAGCCTCTAGCGGCGCCCTCGTCACCGCCCCCTCGGCCTCGAGCGGCACAGCCGTCTCGGCGACCTCGACCCTCGCCGGCTCGAGCATCGGTACGGGCGCGCAGTCCATGAGCTTCGCGCGCAGCGACACCGCTACGCTCTCGATACCGGCGGTGGGCACGGCAAGCATTTCGAGCGGCTCCGTCACCCTGGGGGGAGGGATCGATCAGTCCTGGAACGCTTCGCTCGCCTCGCTGTTCCAGCCGCCATTTTCGATAAGCCTTGCGGGACAGCTCGGCGACAATCTCCCTTCGTTTACCCCCTACTCCGACCAGTATTTCACAAACTGGGCGCAAGGCTTCAGGCTTCTCGCCCCCTTAAGCGATCCTCTTGCCGAGCGCAACGGCAGCTTCACCTCGGACTTTGCCTTTGCCCGCAATCCGGTCGGCGTTGATCTCAAGTCCCAGATCAACTACGACAGCACGGTGACGAATATCCGCTCGCAGGCGAACTCCACGTCGGTCACGCTCTCCTTTCCGATCTCTCTTGGCAAACAGACGCTCCTCGCGTGGCAGGTTGTCCCGGCCTATACCCGGACGCTTACTACATCGGCCCCTGCGACGGCGAACGCGGGCTTTGGCGATGATTTCCGGACCTACGGCGCGAGTCTCGCCGCGTCGCCCATCCTCTACGAGGGGGTCCCGGTCGCGGAGCTGTTCAGCCCGAGCGCTCTCGCCCAGTTCACCAGCGAAAGCACGGGTTTCGTGAGCGCGATCTACATCCCCACCGTCTCGCTCCAGCTGAGCCGGGGCTCTACCTCCTCGCTCAGCGATCTCATCGTACCGACCTACCTCCTCCTTTCCTACGGCCGTACCATGGATCGGGAGGCGGACGGGGTGACGGATACCGCCACTTGGCAGATCACCGCCCGGACGGATGTCCTGAACCTCTTTGGACGCCAGGGGCTCTATCCCATCTTTCCGTTCTACAACACCGACGAGTTTGCAACCACGGTCAACATCCAGGAAAGCACCCCCGCGGGCACTTCCGTCGCCACGGGAACCGCGCTCATCCAACACCTTTTTTCCTTCTACGGAGCGAACAAGAGCCTCCTCTCCTTCCAAAACAACCTCACCGTGAACTGGGGCGCGATCCGGAACGTGGGGGACGATCTCACCACCTCATTCACGTGGCGGCGTATCCCGCACGAGGGTTTCAAGGTTCCGGTCGTACCGGCGTCGTTCCAGAAGGGGATGTATTTCGAGCACACCGAGTCGGTCGAGATCAAGAGCCTGCCCGACGTCCTGCAGAACTCCTTTGGCGCGACACTGAGCCATCTGACTGCCCTCATCTTCCCCCAGCAGGGCAAAATCCAGGCGAGCGCCGGAATAGGCTTCCAGGAAAACAAGATAACTGATACGGACACCCGCCTCCTGTTCGGCGTCCAGGCCGCGATCGAAGGGACCCTATCCTTCTGAAAGTGGAGAGAATTGTTTTTATTTGCAGCCTGAGGTATATACTTAGGCAAATGAAGGAGTTACGTATGAAGTTGTACCGCCGATTGCTCTGGTCGAGCGTCGCGATTCTCCTTTTTGGCGCCGCTTCGCTTGCCGCTCAGACCACGGGCTCGAGCACAGGATCGACAGCGACACCCGGACAGCCTTCATCCTCTTTCAATGCCTCCCTGAGCTTGGGGATAGGAGCCGAAACCCTGAATGACCCTACCCTGGGAGGAAACAGCACCTTTCCCGTGACCTACCAGATGCTCACACTCGCCCCGGAGTTCCGGATAGGCAAGCTTGGGTTGGGGCTGGACATCATCCTCAACTATCGCTTCAACCAGGGGACCGACATCTACGGCAACCCGACCAACCAGGTTATCTACGTCCGGTCGCAGGATTGGATCCCCAGCTCGCTTACCCTGCAGAGCGCTCTCGCTCTCTATCTGCCCAAGATCCGCTACGTGAGCTGGGGCGAGAAGGGAGATCCGCTCTATGTGAAGCTCGGCCAGCTCGACAGCACCACGCTCGGCAACGGCTTCATTGTGGACGGATATACGAACACCCTTTTCCTTCCCGATCAACGGTTTTTCGGTTTCAACTTTGACCTCGACGGAAGGCTGTTCAGCTTCCCCTACATCGGCCTGGAAAGCTTCGCCGATGACGTGACGACCCTCGACCTTGCGGGCGGAGAGCTCTACGTCCGCCCGCTCGCGGGACTCAAGACTCCGGTCATCAACGGCCTGCAGCTCGGGGTGGTGGGGGCAGTGGATCGTAACCCTTACAAGTTCCTTAGCCAGTCTCAATACCCGTTCGCGGCGACCCCGCCGAATCCGATCGCGATCGTGGGCGGCGACCTGACCCTTCCCCTCTTCTCGAACCCGGTGTTCTCGATGGTCGCCATGGGAAGCATCGCCCGGGAGCCCGAGAGCTTTGGGGAGATGGCCGGTTTCCGTGGAAGAATGCTCGGCCTCCTCACCTACACCGCCGAGATCCGCTTCCTCGGCAACAACTTCGTACCCGTCTACTTCGACTCGACCTACGACGCCTTTCGCCTCCAGCGCTACCAGATCGTCACCGGCTCGGTGAGCCAACCGGCCTCGATCGGCTACCTCGCCTCGCTCGGCTTCTCCATCCTCGCGGACCGGATCATCTTCAACGCCGCCGTCGATGGGCCCTTCGAGGCGCCGACCGCCGGCTCGACCAGCATCACCGCCTATCCGCACTTCAAGGCGGTCTTCGAGGTAAAGCCGGGGATCGTTCCCGGCTTCTCCTTTGATGCCAGCTACGAGAAGTTCATGATCCAGAGCGTCGGCAGCCTTAACAGCACCAACGACCTTTTCAATCCGACGAACTCGGTCATCGCCGCCACGGTCAACTACCAAACCGGCCCGGCAGTGATCACCCTGTTCTATAACCTTACCTACAACCCGAACGCCGCGCCTGGAACGAACCCCTGGCAAGTAACCTCGGGCCTGGGAAGCTCGATCAGCCTCTTCTGACGGAAAGGAGTTGAAGACGATGAGGAGACGATTCTTACTGGCCGGAGCGATGTTCCTCTCGCTCGCTGTAGGACTCTTTGCCCAGGCGACAGGCCCGACCGCGATCCTCCAATATTTCGATGACCCTACCCAGGTCACCGTGACCGACGCAAGCGGCAAGTCGGTGGGTGCCGTGACCTACGGCATGGCCCTCTCCCCCGGCGACACCATAACGACCCAGAGCTCCACCGCCGAGCTGCAGCTTCAGCCGAACGGCTCGATCCTAAAGATTGCCGCAAACACCAGGTTCAAGATCCAGACCCTCCAGGGCTCGAACGGGCAGCAGTCGAACGATTTCTCGCTTCTTGCGGGACGGCTGCGGACCATCGCCGCACGCTCGGCCGAGGGCGGCGATTCCTACTCCTTCGAAACACCGACCGCAGTCTGCGGGGTTCGCGGCACCGACTTCACCCTCGAGGTCTCCCCCGGCAAGACCGACGCCGTCGGCGTCCTCACGGGGCAGGTCAATTTCGTCGACACCCAGACCGGCCGTGCCGTCACCGTTCAAGGCGGGATGTTCGCCAACACCTTCGCTCCGGTTTTCCAGCCGGTCAGAATGAGCGGCGACGAGATCGATTCCCTTTTTACCCGGATGAACTTCGAACGGCTGAATCCTTCCTCGGTTCCCGGCCACGTCGAGGAGGTCAAGGCTGCACAGGCCGAGCAGGAGAAGGTCGCCGAGACGCCCCCTCCGAAGCAGCCTGAAGAGATCCCGGCACCGGCCCCAAAGCCGGCGCCCTCCGGCGGCTTCTTCGCCTTCCTCCACGATCATCTCGGGATGGAGATCGGCTCGCTCACTATCGACGGTACCACCTACGCGATGGCGGCCGTTGAGCCCCAATTCGCCATCGGCAAGCTCCAACTCGCGCTCTACCTCCCGATCATCTACCAGAGGAACCTCTTTGACTCGAGCGATTGGTACCATCCGAACGGCAATGACGAGTGGAACTTTGGCTTCGGCGCCTCGTTCGGCAACAACACCTGGGCCCGAGTCGGAGACGCGGTCACCGACCTCATGCTTAAGATCCGCTACCTGGAGTGGGGCAAACAGCGTGACCCCTTCTACCTCAAGGTGGGGAACCTCGAGGATATGACCATCGGCGCGGGCATTCTCATGAACGATTACGCGAACGATGAGGAGTTCCCGGCGGTTCGCCGGATCGGGCTCAACTTCGGGATCGACGGGAGTGGGGGCGGATTCGAAGGGGTTGCAAGCGACCTCTCCACCGTCGGCAACCTCATCGGCGGTACTCCGACGACGAACCCGGAGATCTTCGGCGGGCGCATCTATACCCGCCCAATTCCTGGATCCAAGCTTGCCTTCGGACTTTCGACGATCGTGGATCTCAATCCCGCGTCGAGCCTTGCCGCGGCCGGCTATTCCACGGAAGGCGACCCGGCTTTCATTACCTTCGGACCCGACATCGAGGTGCCGCTGGTTCAAACCGATCCCTTCGCCATTATCGTCTTTGCCGACGCAGGCGGAATGATCCCCTACTTCCGTAACCCGTTCAATTCGTCAATCGGTAGCGGTCCCTACCTCCAAGCGGTATGGTACAACAACAGCCTCCGCAACTTCGGCATCGCCTCGGGTCTCTTGGGCAACGTCGCGAACTTCGATTGGCGCCTCGAGTTCCGCTACGCAAACGGAACCTTCCAGAACGCGATGTTCAACTCTACCTACGACCGGACGCGCAGCCTCATGGTCGCCCAGCTTGCAAGCTACCTCAACAACGAGGGCAACCCCCAGTATCTCACCACTACGATGGGAGTTTACGGCCAGGGGGGCATCAAGCTCGGCACCCTCGCAAGCTTTCAAGTCGGCTACTTCTGGCCCTTCTCCACGAGCGGTTTCGCATTCAACAACGATTCCCTCCACCTCGCGCTCGTGCTCTACCGCGGGATCATCCCCGGCTTCGGCTTGCACGGCTCGCTTTCCTTCGATCGGGTGGACTTCGTCCCCACTCTGCTCAACAACTCGGGACAGAGCCTCACCCTCTTTGACGCAAACACAACCGTCAAGGCCGAGCTGATCTACCCGATTGCCCCGACGCTCGATATAGCAATGTTGATAACGACCGCCGTCGTCACGAGCCAGGCAACGGGCCAGCCGACCATGGATCCTTCGACCGGACTGCCCGTGGTGGCACCGATCGTCACCATCCAGGCCAGAGTGCACTTCTAAGAGGAAAGGCGGTGCGCGACGAGCATGCAGACTGAACGCTCCCCGAGGAGGATTCACCTCCTCGCGGAGTCCGTCGCGCGGCAGATCGCGGCCGGAGAGGTGATCGACCGGCCCTCCTCGGTCGTTCGCGAGCTCATCGACAACTCCCTCGACGCGGGCTCCTCCGAGATCTCCGTCTCCCTCACCGGAGGCGGCATCGCGGCCCTCCGCGTCGTCGACAACGGCACGGGGATGACGCTTCCGGACCTCGAGCTCTGCCACCTTCCCCACGCGACTTCGAAGATAGAGACTGCGGAGGATCTCGCGGCGGTTCGAAGCCTCGGCTTTCGAGGCGAGGCGCTCTCGAGCATCGCCGCCTGCTCGCGGCTCACCATCACCAGCCGTTCCGCCGGTCCCGCCCCGGCCCACCGCCTCACGGTCGAAGGCGGGAAGCTCGTGGCCCTCGAAGAGGCGAAGGGAAATCCGGGAACCGTCGTGGAGGCGGCTGATCTGTTTTACGCAATCCCCGGAAGGCGCCGCTTCTTGAAGAATCCCTCCGCTGAAACCGCCCTCTGCCGGACCGTTCTGCTCGACAAGGCCCTTCCCTTTCCGGGCACAGCCTTTCGCCTGTTCGTCGACGGGGAGTTGAAGATCTTCCTCCCGGCGGCAGCCTCGGACCGCACGGACGGCTCCGGGGCGGGTGCCGGTTCCGCACCGCCGTCCCGCGGCACCTCGCTTCTCGACAGAGTGGCTGCCGCCTACCCCGCAGCCGCGCCGCGGGAGCTCCTCCATCTCTTCGAGGGCGAGGGCACAGGCTTTTCGCTAACCCTCGTGGCGGGAGGACCGTCGCTCTCCCGGCGCGACCGGCGCTACATCCAGATCTTCGTGAATAACCGCCGCATCGCCGAGTTCGGCCTCGTGCAAGCGATCGAATACGGCTTCTCCGAGCTGTTTCCCGGCGGCAGCTACCCGGTCGCCTTTCTCTTCCTCAACATCGACCCCGCCCTCGTCGACTTCAACATCCACCCGGCGAAACGCGAGGCGCGCTTCCGCACTCTTCCGGAGATTCATCACACCCTCGTCGAGCTCATCAAGTCCGAGGCGGGCCGCTTCTCGCTCTCCTTCGATCGCCCGCGCTTCGGCAGCGAACACGCATTGGCACCGATTCGGGGCGGAGGGCCCGCAGAGCGCTCCTCCACAGGCAGGCGGCCGGAGGCAGGAGGCACGACGAGCCCTTCCTCGTTCGGCCGCCCGGCCGCAAGCGACAACCTCTTCGCCGCCGATTCGGCGAATGCCGTGAGCGCCTGGCGCGGGCTTCGATCCATCCGCGAGGGCCTTGGCGCCGGAGCTCCCGCCGTCCCGGAGGGAGCTCCGGCCTTGGAGCACGGCGCGGCGGCCGGAGGCGATGAGAGCTCACCCCGCTACTACGGGCAGCTCTTCGGGCTCTTTCTCATCGTGCAGGCTGGCGAGCGCCTCTTCCTCATCGACCAGCACGCAGCCCATGAGCGCCTCCTCTTCGACCGGCTGGTAGCCCAGGCCAGGACTGTCCAGCCTCTGCTTATCCCGATCACCTTCGACGTCAATCCCGACGAGGAGGCGCTCCTATCCCGCAACCGCGCATCCTACGCCGAGCTCGGAATCTCCATCGAGCCCGCCGGCGAAGGCCGCTTCCGGCTGCTTGCCCTGCCGCAGGCGGCGGAGGCTCTCGCACGCGAAGTCATCGAGTTTGTGAAGAGCGCTCGAGGGGCTTCCGCCAATCTCATGCAGGAGCTCTATGCGACCATTGCCTGCAGGGCGGCGGTGAAGGAGGGGGACACGGTGGACGACATGACGGCACGCGAGCTCGTCGCCGGAGCGTTCAAGCTCGACAACGCCCGCTGTCCCCACGGGAGGCCCATCTGGCACGAGCTCAGCCGAGAGGAGCTCTATCGCCTGGTCGGAAGGACCTAGCGGCCAAGCCGCCGCCCGCAACGCCAGCCCGCGGCTTTCGCGATTCGCTCCAGAAGGTTACTCGTTTGCGAGGAGCTTCTGGATCTCGGCCGCCTTGTCGTAGCCTGGGTTCTTCTGCAGCAGCGCGGTGAAGATCGCCTTGGCACCGTCCTTGTTCCCCTCCTGGAAGTAGATGTTGCCGAGCTGGTAGTAGGCGTCCCAGAAGCGGGGATCAAGCTTGATTACCTCCGCGAGGGCTGTCTGCGCAAGGTCGTACTGCTTGCTTTGAACGTAGGCAAGAGCCAGGTGATAGCGAACCAGCGTCATCGTGGGCCTCTGTGCAAGCGCGCGTTTGTAGTGATCGATCGCCTCGTTGTAGAGCTCCGAGTGCAAATAGACGTTGCCGAGATCGTTGTTGACCTCGATGGAGGTCGGGGCGATCTGATAGGCTGCGAGGAGGTTCGCGAGGGCCTTGTCGTACAGCCCCGAGTTGTCATAGATCACTCCCAGGTTGATCTTCGGCGAAAGATAGGTGGGGTCGATCTGAATGGCCTGCTCGTAAGCCTTGATGGCGCCGTCGGTGTTGTTTGTCGCCTCGTAGACCTGGCCCAACGTATACAACGCGGGGGCCGAGCTCGGTTGCAGCTTCACCGCCGCCTGGGCGTACTGAAGGGCGGCTTGGGGCTTGCCAAGCTTCAGCTGATCGAGCGCCATGTTGTAGCTGTTCTCCGCGCGGTTTGGCTCGAGGCTTAGGGTGTTCAGGAAATAGCTCTCGGCATCCTGAAACTTGCCTTCGGAGTAGAGCGAGACCGCGAGACCGCGATTGAAGGCCGGATTGCTTGGGTTGATGGCGACCGCCTTCCGGTAGGCTGCCTCGGCTCCGGCGTAATCGCCGCTTGTCCGCAGGAGCTCCCCGACCGCGAAATAGGCATTGGCGTAGTTCGGGTTCACCCCGGCCGCCTCCCGATAGGCCGCAAGGGCGCTTGACTCATCGCTCAGCTGGAGGTAGGTCGCCCCGAGGTCGTAGTAAGCCTTCTCGTTCTTCGGATCGAGGTGGATCGCGGTTTGAAAGGATTGGCGAGCGGCGCTAAACTGGCCCGCTCGGTACTGGATCTTCCCCAGCTCGAAAGGAAGAATCGGATTCTCCGGGTTGAGCCGGGCCGCCTTTGCGTACTCGTTTATCGCATTGTCGAGGGAGCCGGTCTTGTCATAGACCTTTCCGAGGGTGTAGTGCGGAAGCCAGAGGCTCGGGTCCTTTGCGGCCGCTTTGTTCGCGTAATCGGCCGCCTTCGAGAGGCTACCCGGGCTGCTCGATTCCTCGGCATAGCTTTCTCCCAGCTCGGCGAGGGCCATCGCCGAGTCGGGGTCGACCTCGAGCGCGCTCTGGAAGCTCGAACGCGCTCCTGCGTAATCGCCGTTGTTCATCTTCTCGATGCCCTGATTGATGAGCGCTTGGACCCTCTGCGCCTTTTCGCGCTGCTGGCGCTCCGCCGCGCTCTCATGAGAAGGCGCGGGGGCGCTCTCCTTCTGAGGTTGGACGACCTGGACGGGACGGGAGGTCGTTTGTTGCAGGCTCTTGCCAAGCTGCTCGAGACTCTGACTCAAGCGCTGGGCCGCGGCCGAGCCCTCCTCCGCCTTCCCGGCCTGCTGCCCCTTCATCGCCTTGACGGCCTCGTCTTCCAGGCTCTGCGCCTGCCTATCGCTCGGATTCTGCACGAGAAGCCGGTCCAGCAGATCGAGGGCTCGCTGGTACTCGCCCTGGCCGATGTAGCGCTTCGCCAGCACCAGCGTGTTGTCTCGCAGCCGCTCCGCGCGGTTGTGCGCGAGCTTCGTCCCGACGTAGAAACCCCCTCCCGCAAGAAGGAGAAGGGCGAGGGCGCCTCCGGCGATAAGAACAACGCGTTTGTTCATTGTCTTGTGCTCCGTCCATACACCAGCGACTAGTCGTCGAGCCCGAGCTTCGGCTTGGAGTCCTGGATGGACGCGTTTCCGGCCTGAAGGTTGGTCGTGTTCGACGAGGCGCTCTGAAGGTTCTGCATGACTTGGTTGAGAAGGGCCTTCTGTCGGGCCTCCGCTTCCTGTTTGTTTTTCTCTGCAGTCAACTGCTCCTGTTGCGCCTGAGCCTTCGCCTGCCCAAGAAGCGCAAGGAGCTTCTGGATGTTGTCGCGCTGGGGAGAATTGGGTGCCAGCCCGAGGTAGGTAGTGTAGTCTGCGGCGGCACCGTCGTAGGAATTGAGGCGCATCCGGGCATTGGCACGGTTGAGGTAGGCGTCCGCGAAGTTGGGGTCCTTCTGGATGGCGCTCGAGTACATCCCTTCGGCGAGCAGGTTCTGCCCTTGCATGAAGTAGATATTCCCGATGTCGAAGTAGAAAGCATAAGTGTACTGCTGCGAAAGCGCAAGCCCCCTTTTCAGAATCTCAAGCGCTCCGTTGTAGTCTCCGAGCTGCATATCGGCTACACCGAGGTAGAGATAGATCCGCTCGTCCTGTGGGTTCTGGTTGAGGGCGGCCAAGAGCGAGGTCTTCGCGCCGGCGGCGTCGTTGGCCCGCAGGGCATCGATACCCTGCTCAAGAAGGGTGGCCGGAAAAGCCTTCACGGCCACGAGGATGAAGATCAACGCGAGGAAACGAGCAGACATACTCATGAGTTTATCTCACCGGAGATGTTTGACACCTTCCGCAAAAAACACTAAAATCTCTATCCGTGGCGTATGCCTTTGGCACTCCACCTCATAATCATCCTCGGCACGGGGATGTGCACCATGACCTTTTTTCCCGTCGCTCCCAATGCTACCTCGAAAGGGTGGCATGTTCAACATTGCCGGCGAGTCGATCGGGGGATAGGAACACCTGATGAAGATTCTCTGCATCTCCGACGAACGAGATACGTTGGTCTATTCGGACAGGGTCAAATCCCGCTTCAGGGACATCGATCTCGTCCTCTCCGCCGGCGACCTCGATCTCGACTACTACGGCTTCATCGTGAGCGCCCTCAACAAGCCGCTCCTCTTCGTTTTCGGCAACCACAATCTCCAGGACCTCAAGGACTACCGCAGGGAATACGCCGACACCTTCGGCACCACACCCCTCATCCATCCCGAACAGATCAAGAGCTACGGCGCCACCTACGTCGGAGGCAAGGTTATTCGAGTCGGGAACTTGATAATCGCCGGACTTGGTGGTAGTATGAAGTACAATGATGGACAGAACCAGTTCACCGAAAGAGGAATGTTTCTCTTCGCTCTCCGGCTTCTCCCCGCACTAATATTCAACCGGATTTTCCATGGAAGATATGTCGACATCCTCCTTACGCACGCAGCTCCGCGGGGGATTCAAGACGGAGACGATCGTCCCCATCGGGGATTCAAGGTGTTCCTGTGGTTCATGAGATGGTTCAAGCCCAAGTTCCTGATACACGGTCACGTCCATCTTTACGACATCAACGCCGTCAGGTTTGCCCGATACGGGCGGACGACCGTGGTGAATGCGTACGAGCACGTTGTCATCGACACGGAGGCCTTTGATGAGCGAGCCGAACATTGACCATCTTGCCCGGGAGGATTTCAACCGGGCTCGTGGCCGGCAGACTCTCTCAAGAATACTCAACATCCTCACCCCCGAGCGCCAGGAGCTCCTCTCGCTGCAAGATGTCCGAGAGCTTCTCAAGCCGAGAGGTGAATCCTATGTGGGAATGAAGACGGTCCCAATCGATCTCATCGTCGGGAGCGAGGGGCGCTACCAGGATTTCGACAACACCTTCTTGCCCAAGCACGACTATATCCGCGGCCGATGGGAAAGCGTGGATAAGGCCCACCTCAAGGACATCATCCTGCCGCCCATCACCCTCTACGAGATCGGCGGGGTTTACTTTGTGCGCGACGGCAACCACCGAGTATCCGTCGCGCGGTCGCAAGGCGGCGAGGACATCGACGCGGAGGTGATCTCACTGCGCTCGCATATCAAGATCGAGCCGGGAATGTCCCGACAGGACCTGAAGCGCGCGGTCATCGAATACGAAAAGAAGACTGCCTTTGCCCGGTCGGAGCTCGGCAAGATCGTCAGTCCGGACGAGCTCAACTTCACCGCAACCGGTCGCTACGAGGAAATCCTGCGCCACATCCTCGTGCACAAGTACTACCTCAATCTGAACAGGAAGGATGAGATCCCCTTCGTCGAGGCCGGCAAGTCGTGGTACAACGTGCTCTTTCGGCCTATCGTGGAGCTCATTGAGGAGGAAAAGCTTCTCTCCCGGTTCCCCGGCCGGACCGAGGCGGACCTCTACATGTGGCTCATTCAGCATTGGGACGATCTCAAGCGCAAGTATGGCGACAATTTCTCGCTGAAGGAGGCGGTTCTCGACTACTCCCGCAGATACGGCAAGAGCTACTGGCAACAGCTCTGGGAGCCGGTTCGAGCGCTCTTTCGCAAAAAAAAGCGCGCCGCGGGCAGGCAGGCCGAGCGCTCCCGCTAGCGGCAACCCGCTTTGAAAGCGGGTCTACTGCCTCGGCGGCCCTAGTTAGAACGAATAGGGGCCGGAGATCAGGCCGCAGCCCAACCGTCGATCGTAGGCATACGCGGTAAGGGTGGTCGCCTCGGCCTGCAACACGCTTGAGGGGAGCAGCGACGCCAACGGCCACCTCCCCGGCGCGCCGCTCTCTGCGGCGATAAGCTGTCCCAGACGGTTGTAGACCCAGACCGTGACTGAAGCAAAGGCGCTCGAAATCTCAAGGGAGTTGGCGCCGATCGCCACGGTCGGGAAGCTCACCGCCGCCGGGTCGAGCGGCCCTTCGCTTAAGTTGAAGGTCTTGATAGCCTGTTCTCCCGAGAGCGCCGTGACGAGGACGCGATAGACGCCGCGCGGAAGCGGAGATCGGTCGTTCATCTCGATCTGATTCGAGCCCAGCCACAGCCTTCCGTCGCGCTCGCTTCGTACCCAGTTGGTCGAGTCCAGCCGCCAGAACAGCTCGTGGCCGTCGGAGAGAAGGTAGATCGAATCAAGATCCTTGGTCCCCCCGTCGGCCCTCACGTCGGCAAAAAAGCTCAAGGCCTCGTTGATCCGACCGGAGCTCGGATGGCGCACGAGGTTCAGCTGCCAGAAGGTGTCGGCGATCTCCGGAGGGCTGTTCGAGCATCCCGCAAGAAGCGCCACCGCCGTCGCGAAGAGGCCGATGAGCAAAACCCTGCCAGACAGTGGGCCGGCGGCCTTGGCCCGCTTCCGCTTGCCCATCAAGCAGGGACTCCGCGGCTCTTTGCCACTCGCCACCGCTCCCCTTCCCGCCTTAGATTTCCTGCGCGCTCCAACCGCTCGAGCACGTGAAAGGTCTGCGGGCGGCTCACTGCGAGAAGCCCTTGCGCCTCTTCAAGCGAAAGGAAGGAGTCCTGCGACCTGCGACCAAGGAGGAGCTTCTCGGCCTCGTCGACCGCTTCCCGCGCAACGTAGGAGCCGCCAAGCTCCTCCACCAGCTCGAGCCTGACGAGCCTCGCAAAAAGCGCCCGCTCCTCTACGGAACGCACGCTGGAAATCCGCCGCCCTTTCAGGGCCTCCTCGCGCAGCGTCGCGAGGAGGCTTCGCTCGTAAGGAGAAAGAGGCACTTCGCCGAGCGGGGGGAGCAGGAATCCCTGATGTGTGCGAAGCGCGCCGCTCCGTTCGAGCTCCTTGCCGACCGCGACGACGAGGCTCTCGGCAACCTGCATTTCCCGGCCAATCTCGAGAGGAGTGGCTCCGCCCATTGCCCGGACAATCCGCACGGTGCGGGAGCGGAGATGAGCAAGCTCTGCATCCGACACCACAATCGACCCCGGAAGCTCGACTCCGCCCAGGGCACTCTGCTGCCTGAAGTCTGCGGGAAGCTCGACCCAGCCGAGACAGGAAAGGACAATCCGATACACGGCGACGCGATCGGCGTCCGACGGGAGCCGCTCGAGCTCACGGAGGAGGCGCTGACGCGCAGACGCTGGAACCTCGCCCGGCAGCACAAGGAGAAGGTCGAATCGGACATGAGACTGCGGCTCGCGCGAGTGGACCGTGGATTCGTGCTCGCTCTCGCCCTCGGGAACCGGATAGAGTTGGTACCTCCCGCCCGGCACCAGCGGCAGATCGTCGGAGGCGGCAATCCGGTAGCCTCGGCCGGCCTGGCTCACCCTGACGCTCCCCGGAAGCTCGCATCCCCAGAAGAGTCCTCCGCGCAGGCGGTAGCGGCCCGGCGGGATTCGCGCCGTCGCGATCCCGTAGCCTACCCTCCCGCGATAGACCCCGGACCCTCCGGCGATGAGCACACTCGCCGTGCCGATCGCCTTCCGGGGCGCCCCTTTCACTGCGATGAGATAGCGCTCCTTCGCGAGACGCGTGAGCCCCTTGATTCGCACGGCTCGAAACGCCGGGTAGAGAAGAGCCTCTCCTTCCCGAGGGAAGGGACGCCCGCGAGGGGAACACAGGAGGGTCGGATACTTACCGGCATCCTCCGTGCGCTCCGCTCCCCGCACGATCATGCAGGCGAGTTCCACAGTATTGGGTCCATTTAGGCGGCGCTACGAAGAATAGCCCGCCTGATTTTTCACGGAGTTCGCGTAGATGCTGAAGGCAAAGGTCTTGACCGGATCGGAGAGTCCGCGGAAGCGCCTGAGAAACCGCATCATCTCCTTGACGCTGTACTTGTCGCGGAAGCGGGTGGTCTGGTTGACGGTATCGTACGCGATGTAGTTCGAGGGCCACTGTCGATAGAGCCGGATAATGTCGCGGTCGACCGCGAGAGCCACCTCCTTCTCGTCGGTGAGCTCCCCGCGTAGAGGCTCCGCGAACGCTATATGAACCCTTCCCTTGAAGCCCGTAAGACCCGCGAACATGCTGAGGAGGTCTTCGTTCTTGCGCTTCTTGTGGAATCCGCGCTTCTTTTTCCTATAGAGCTCCCACGCCTTCATGCGGTCGCACGGATCGAGCTCGTAGGAGATGGAAACCGGAACAATGTTGACCTGACGCACGAAATCCGCAAAGCCCACTCCCCTCTCGCGCTGGGAGAGGTAGAGCATCTTGATGATTGCTGGATTGGTCTCGTCGTTCCCGTCCTTGGCGCGCCCTTCCCGCTGAGCGATCCACACCGAGTTGCCCTGGTGAGTTGTGTGCCAGATGTAGCGGGAGAGGTGATACCACGCCTTGATCTGCTCCCGCGGGGGAAGATTGCGGCGAACGATGATGCCTTTGTTGATCCTGATGAGATCGGAGACGAACTCGTTGACGAGCAGATTGTCGCCGAAGGCAATCTCGGCGATGTTCAGATCGGCATGGCTCAAGAGATAGTTGATGAAGGCGGAATCCAAGGTGATGTCGCGGTGATTGCTGATGTAGATGTAGGACTGGTCGCGCCGGAGGTGCTCGGTTCCCGAGGCCGTCAGCCCCTCGGTCGTCTTCTCGACTATCTTCTGGAGAACCTGCCCCACGATGAGCTTACGCTGGAACTCATCGACCGTCTTCATCGCGAGGAGGCGCTTCCTCAGGTTCGACTTTACTATTGGATCGATGAAGGGGTGAAGGATCTTCGGAGAGTGCGGCCAGAAGATCGCGCGGGCGCCAGAAACGAGCCACTTGTTCCGCGATATTCGGTCCAACACCGAAGGGAGCTCAGCATCGTTGTAAGGTCGGATATCCTCGAACTCGTCACTCATTCCCTCACCCTTGCTTCTAGTGCAAATTCTAACGCCTTTTTGGCCGAAAGTAAACCTTCCTTATCGAGAATACGGCCACAAGGGCATTCTGTCGCCCCAAGCGGTCACAACTCCGAGACCAAAAGGAATAGAAGCCCATCGGGTTACATCCTCGGGTCGCTTTTTTTGAGGCGGCGAGCCCGTTTCGCAGCTTAGCTTACGCCAACGAGCGTGCGGATGTACTGGCCACGCTCGAAGAGCTCCGGGGTCGGGCCCCTTCCCTTGCTCAAGAGGCCCGTGAAATCGGCAGGCGAGGCAAAAGCGTGGCGATTCATCCAAGAGGAGAGCTCATTGAGGATCGTTTGGAGATAGTCGAGCCCATTCTCGAAGAGGGTCGTGCAGAGCTCGACCACCTTCGCCCCGGCAAGGAGCTGCTTGATGACCGCGACGGAGTCGTGAATTCCGGAGTTGGCGGCGAAGTCGACCGCGACGACGCCTGAGAGGAGGGCAATCCACTGGAGCGTCTGGGCCATCTCCTTGTCGCTTGAGAAGAGCTTGGCGGGTACCACCTTTATCGACTCGATATCGATCTCCGGCCGGTAGAAGCGGTTGAAGAGGGTGACCCCGTTGATCCCGGCCTTGCGCAACCCTTCCACCATCTCGGCGAGGCCGCTGAAGTGGGGGCCAAGCTTCACGGCGACCGGAATCTTAACCGCCCGCCGCACCCGACGCGCGATATCGAGGTAGCTCTTCTCGATCTCCCGCCCGCTCACCAGGGGATCGGCGGGCAGGATGAAGACATTAAGCTCTAGGGCGTCGGCACCAACCCCTTCCAACCTTCGGGCGTAGCTTATCCAGGATCCCGGCGTGACGCAGTTCACGCTCGCTATCACCGGGATCTGGACACGCCTCTTCGCATCCTCGACCAGTGTGAGATAATCGTCGAGGAAGTAGCTGGATCCCATCCCCTTGAGCTGGTCGTAGGCCTCCGGATGAGTGGTCGTGTCGAGCTTGGACACCAATCGGTCGGTCTCTTTGAGGATCTGCTCCTCGAAAAGCGACTTGAGCACCACGGCGCCGGCCCCCGCTTTCTCGCAGGCGATCACCTTCTTCACCGAGCCGGTGAGGGTAGAGCTCGCCACGACGACGGGGTTGCGCAGCTTCAGTCCCATGAAGGTTGTAGAAAGATCGCTCATGCAGCGCTACCCATGTGTAGCAGACAGCCTATGACGGCGGCGCGAGCGTGTCAAGTTTCGGAAGGATTTGGCCGCCATCGGACGATGGGATGCCGCGCAGCCAGGACCTCATCGACCCGCCGAACGGGTGTCCGTGTCGGAGCCTCCCGCAGGAGGGACGGGTTCTCCTGCGCGTCCCGTACAATCTCCGCCATGATCTCTACGAACGCGTCGAGCCCCTCCTTCGACTCGCTCTCGGTGGGCTCGATCATGAGGGCTTCGGGAACCACGAGCGGAAAGTAGATGGTCGGGGGATGGATTCCGTAGTCGAGGAGGCGCTTGGCCACGTCGAGCGCCGTCACCCCGTACCTCTCCTTCAGAAGGCGCGCGGAGAGAACCAGCTCATGCTTGCAGAGGCTGTCATAGGGAAGATCGAAGAGCACCTTGAGGCGCTCTTTTAGGTAATTCGCATTCAGCACCGCCCCGTCGGAGGCAGCGGCGAGCCCATCGCCGCCGAGCGCCAGGAGATAGGCGTAGGCGCGGATAAGGATTCCGACATTTCCGAAGAACCCCGCCACCCGGCCTATGGAGTCGGGCCTGTCGTGGTCCAGAGCGAAGCGTCCGTCGCGGGCCACGATGTCGGGAGCCGGGAGAAAGGGCCGCAGCTCCTCCTTCACGAGGACCGGCCCGGATCCGGGGCCGCCCCCGCCATGCGGCGTCCCGAAAGTCTTGTGGAGGTTGAGATGAACCACATCGAAGCCCATGTCGCCCGGACGGGCTCTCCCCATCACCGCGTTGAGGTTGGCCCCGTCGTAATACAGGAGCCCTCCTGCAGCGTGGACGCGACGCGAGATCTCGAGGATGTCACGCTCGAAGAGACCAAGGGTGTTCGGGTTGGTGAGCATGATCCCGGCAAGCCGCTCGTCGAGGTGCGGCGCGATCTCCTCGAGCGAGACCACCCCGTCGCCTGAGGAGCGCAGCTCAACCACCTCGAAGCCGGCGAGATGGGCCGAGGCCGGGTTGGTACCGTGCGCGGAGTCCGGGACCAGGATCTTGGTTCTTCGGCTCTCGCCGCGCTTTGCGAAGCACGCGCGAAAGAGCTTCATGCCGGTGAACTCCCCGTGAGCCCCCGCAAAGGGCTGGAGCGTTCCCCAATCCATGGCCGTGATCGCGCACAGCCGGAACGTGAGATCGTGCAGGAGAGCGAGGATGCCTTGCAGCCCCTCCTCCGGCTGCAGGGGGTGAACGGCCGTGAACCCGGGGAGGCGCGCCACCTCTTCGTCGACCTTGGGGTTGTACTTCATCGTACAGGAGCCGAGAGGATAGAAACCGAGATCAACTCCGTAGCTCCTCCGCGAGAGATTCGTGAAGTGGCGCACGACGTCGATCTCCGAGACCGAGGGTAGTCCGATCGGCTGCCTGCGCCGGAGGCTCTCGGGAAGAAGCTCATCCGCAGCGACGCTTGCCGCCGATGCTGCGTCGGGCGCCTTCCCTACGGCGCGCCCGGTCGTCGCCTCTTTCGCTCCCGAGGCGCTCTCCTCGCTCGGCGGGAAGCGGTAGCCGACGCGCCCCTCCCGGGAACGCTCGAAGAGGAGCGGAAAGTCCTCTGCGTGACTCACCTCAAGGCCTCCTCGATGGCGGCGACGTAGCGATCCAGCTCCTCCCGAGCCCGCTTCTCCGTCACCGCAATCGTGAGCAGGTGCGGATCGCTTCCCGGCCGAAGCCGCTCGAGGGCCACCCCTCCGTAGATTCCCGCCCGTTCCATTCGCGCGAGCACCTCTCGAGCCGCCCGCGGCAGGCGGAGGGTGAACTCGTTGAAGAAGGGTCGCTCCGCGAGCGGCGCCAGCCCGAGCTCACCGGTGAGACGGGAGTAGAGGTAGCGCGACTTTTCCAAGTTCAAGGCGCCGACGGCCCGCAGCCCGCCCTCCCCGACGGTTGCGAGGTAGACGGCGTTGCCGAGGGCGATGAGTGCCTGGTTGGTGCAGATGTTCGAGGTCGCGCGCTCCCGCCGGATGTGCTGCTCCCTCGCCTGCAGGGTGAGCACGAAGGCGCGGCGCCCTTCGCTGTCCACGGTCTGCCCGACGATCCGGCCGGGCATCTTGCGCAGCAGCGACTCGACAGCCGCGATGTAGCCCGCGTTCGCCCCGCCCAAGGTCGGCGGAAAGCCGAAGACCTGCGTATCTCCCACGGCGAGGTCCGCTCCCCACTCTGCTGGCGGGCGTACGACGCCGAGGCTCATCGGGTTCGCCGAGACGACGAAGAGCGCCCCCGCCTCGTGCACGGCTTCCGCAAAGCCGCCGTAGTCTTCCAGATAGCCATAGAGATTCGGCCATTGGACCACAACCGCTCCCACCCCTTTGCCGAGGAGAGGGCGAAGCTCGCGCAAGGCGACGGCTCCCTCCACCTCCGGAATCGCAAGCAGTCGGATGCCTTGGTCTGCGAAGTAGGTCGCGAGGACCCGTTGCGTGTGGGGATGGAGAGTCGCAGAGTACAGGATAGTGTCCGCCCCGCGCTTCGCCTGAAGGCCCATGGCGCAGGCCTCGGCGGCTGCAGTCGCGCCGTCATAGAGCGAGGCGTTCGACACATCCAACCCGGTGAGCTCACAGATCATCGTTTGGAATTCGAAGATTGCCTGGAGAAGTCCCTGCGAGATCTCGGCCTGGTAGGGGGTATAGGCGGTGGCAAATTCCGAACGCCCGATGAGATGGCCGACGGTCGCCGGGATTATGTGATCGTAGCAGCCGCATCCCAGGAAGGTCAGCCTGTCGACGACATTGGCTTCCGAGAGCGCGTAGAGGCGGCGCTCGACCTCGAACTCCGAGAGTCCCGCCGGAAGGGGGATGGTCCCCTTCTCGCGAATTGAGGCCGGAATATCGGCGAACAGCGCATCGATGGTCGGAGCCCCGATCGCCTTAAGCATTTCGGTTATGTCGGCTTGGGTGTGCGGGAGGTAGGGATGGGTCATGAAGGCCTATGCCTGTGCTTCTTTCTCGACAAGCGCTTCGTATTCGGCGCCGGACAGCAGCCCGTCAAGCTCCGAGCGGTCGCTCATTTCGATAGCGAACACAAAGGCATCGTAGGGTTTCTGGTTGAGAAGCTCCGGGCTTTTGTCGAGGGCTTCGTTCACCTCGACGATTTTCCCCGATACCGGAGCAAAGATCGGAGACGAGGCCTTCACCGATTCGACGGTGCTCGCCTCTTCCCCCCGCGCGACCTCAGTTCCGACAGCGGGTATCTCGACGTAGACTATATCGCCGAGAGCTTCCTGGGCGTGGTCGGTAATGCCCACGATCGCGCGGTTGCCCTCTGCGCGAACCCACTCATGCTCCTTCGTGTAGCTCCGGTCACTCGGATAGCTCATGTTCTGACCGCCTCCGCCTATAGAAGGGGGTCTTTACCACGCGTGCCCGCTTGCGCCTCCCCCCGAAATCGATCTCGATCTCAGTCCCGATCGTCGACCACTCCCGTGATATCAGGACGAGCCCAATGAAGGTATCCAGCGTCGGGGAGCGCTCCCCGCTCGTGACAATGCCGATCTCGCTGCGATCGGCGTAGACGAGATAGCCGTGACGGGGAACACCCCGGTCGATCATCTCGCAGCCTCGCAATACCCTGCGCAGGCCCCGCTCCTTCTGCGCTTGCAGGGCCGCCCGGCCGCAAAACTCCCCCTTTTCCATCTTCACGAAGCTCGCGAGGCCGGCCTCAAGGGGCCCGATCGAGGCGTCAAGCTCCTGCCCGAAAAGGGGCAGGCGCGCCTCGATCCGCAGAGAGTCACGCGCCCCCAGCCCGCAGGGAAGCGCCCCAAGCGGCCCGCACGCGTCGAGGATCGCGCGCCACACCCTCACGGCGTCGTCCGCCGCGACGAACAGCTCGAAGCCGTCTTCCCCTGTGTAGCCGGTGCGCGCGATGGTCGCCTCAACCCCGGAAAGGAGCACGCCGGAGGCGAAGCGAAAGGGCCTGATCGCCGACAGGTCGGTCCCGGCAAGCCCTGAAAGCCAGGCCTCGGCTTTGGGGCCCTGGAACGCAAGGAGCGCGATCTCGCGCGAGCGGTCGACGATCTTCGGAGCTACGGCGGTCGGCCGGATTCGCCGGCTCTCGGTCTTCATCCAGGCGAGGTCCTTTGCCGTATTCGCCGCGTTCACTACGACCATGAAGCTCTCGGAAGCGAGGCGGTAGATGATGAGGTCGTCGATAGTCCCGCCGTCAGGGGTACACATCGGGCTGTAGAGCGCCTGCCCGACATCCATCCCCCGGACGTCGTTGGTGACCAGCCAGTCGAGGGTCTCGACGCTACCCGGCCCCTCAAAGAGGAGCTCCCCCATGTGGGAGACATCGAAGAGACCCGCAGCCTCCCGCACCCTGCGGTGCTCGGCGATGATTCCGGCCGCGAAGTGGAGCGGCATTTCCCATCCGGCGAAGTCGATCATCTTGACTCCCGGGTAGGTCGAGTAGGCGTCGTAGAGAGGCGTGCGCATCGGGGCGCTCACAGAAGGTAGGGCACGCGCAGGTTGTACCCCTTGTAGACGACGAAAGTCTCGACTGACTGGACTTCCGAGACCTTCGCGACCTCCTGGGTGTAGAACTCCAGGAGCCCGAACTCCTCGTTAATAAGGACCTGCAGGATCAGATCGTAGCGACCGGTCACGACCGCCGTCGAAATGACTCCGCGAAGCCTCGAGAACTCCTCTCCCTTGCGAACGAGGTCGACCGTTCTCAAGCGCACTCCGACGAAGATGACCCGGTGACCTTCCACGGCCGCCGGGTCGACCAGCCCGCAAACGTCGAGAATCCCCTCCTCCATCATCCGGTTGACCCGGGAACGCACGGTGTTCTCGGTCACCGCGATGTCGTCGGCGATGGCCTTGAAGGAGCGCCGCCCGTCGCGCAGCTGCCGGATGATCTTCAGGTTCGTCTCGTCGATCCGCATCTTCCCTCTAGCGGTGCGAGGCCGCAAACTCCTTCATGAAGGAGGCGAGGGTTTCGACGCCCGAGAGGGACATCGCGTTGTAAATCGAAGCGCGAATTCCGCCGACGCTCCGGTGCCCCTTAAGCCCGATCATTCCCTCTTGAGTCGAGCGGGTGACAAACTCCTTCTCAAGCTCCTCGCTTGGAAGTCGAAAGACCACGTTCATGCGCGAGCGGTAGCGCGGATCGACCGGGCACTTGTAGAAGCCTCCGCTCTGATCGATAGCCTGGTAGAGGGCTGAAGCCTTGCGCTCGTTCACCTCCTGCAGCTTGCGAACGCCGCCCTGCGCCTTCGCCCATTCCAGCACGAGCTTCATCGCATAGACTGCGATGACCGGCGGGGTGTTGTAGAGAGAGTTGTGCTCGGCATGGGTCTTGTAGTTGAGATAGATCGGGATGTCGTCGGAACAGCGGGCGAGCATCTCATCGCTAATTATCACGACTGTCACCCCGGCCGGACCGAGATTCTTCTGGGCTCCGGCGTAGATGAGCCCGAACCTTTCGACCGGAACCGGCCGGCTCAAGATGTCGCTCGACATGTCGGCGACGAGCGGTACCTTCCCCGTGTCCGGGAAGGCCTGCCATTGGAGCCCCCCGATCGTCTCGTTCGTGGTCATGTGTACGTAGGCCGCACCCTTCGTCGGCTCGAGCTTTTCCGGCAGCGTCGTGTACTTCGAGCTCGCTCCGTCGAAGATAACGTTCACAGTGCCGATCTTCTTGGCATCGTCGAAGGCCTTCTCCGCCCAGGAACCGGTAAGAACGATGTCGCACACCCCGCCTTTTCGGAGGAAGTTCATGGGAACCATGCCGAACTGGAGCGTGGCGCCACCTCCGAGAAGAAGGATCTTGTAGCTGCTCGGCACCGACAGGAGCTCCCGCACGAGGGCGATAGCCCCGTCGTGGACGGCCTCATACTCCTTGCTGCGATGGCTGGTTTCGATAAGCGAGAGCCCCATGCCCTGGTAGTCGACGAGCTCGTCCCGCATCTTCTCGAGCGCCGCAAGCGGCAATGCGGCCGGTCCTGGATTGAAATTGAGCTTTCGTGTCATACGTTCTCCCCCCAAATTTGGCTTGCGGTATTATAGACTCCTTCGCCGAATGGAGGAAGCGTGCGGTGAACCTTGGGGCTCAGGGTAGCCACCTACTCGGTCCTTCCTCTGGGAACGGGGGAGGCATCCGCTTCTCTCGCCGCAAGAGAAGCTTCTCGTTAAGATTGATATTCACCACAATAATGATAGATAGATATGAGGTTTCTGTCAATTCCGGCTGAGATTTTTGCGGAGAAGACCAGTACGCGGTATCCCGGAGGGGATAAAAAAGGCCCCGTGAGGGGCCCGTCGACTCAATCATCCTGCCCGCACAGCGGCGGGACAGGTCGCGGATGCTAGTAGCTCTTGAGCGATTGAATCTTCCGCAACTTCTTCAGCTGTTTGCGCTCGAGGGCCTTGCGCTTCCTGTTCTTGACGGTCGACGGTTTCTCGAAGTATTCGCGCTTCTTCCACTCGCGAATGATGCCCTCTTTCTCGACCATTCTCTTGAACCGCTTCAAAGCCTTCTCAAGCGGCTCCCCGTCGTCGATTCTCACGTACGCGATTGCACTCACCCCCTTCCTCAAGGACGTAGGTTACTGATTGTATCCGATGCAGGGCTTTTGTCAATGAGGCCAGCGCGCACCAGCTGCTCGGGAGAGATCGGCACCCCGGCCACCGTCACCTCCCAGTGGAGGTGGGGACCGGTCGCGAGGCCGGTCATACCGACCGCACCGATCTGCTGCCCCTTCTCCACCATCTCACCCGCTTTGACGAGAAGCTCGTTCAGGTGGAAGTAGAGGCTGTAGACACCCGGGAGATGTTCGATGACCACGGTGTTGCCGGTAAGAATCCAGCTCCCCGCAAAGGCAACCTTCCCGTTCCCTGCTGCGTACACCGGGGTACCGAGCGGCGCCGCCATGTCGATGCCATAGTGAACCGATCCTGCCGTGCTTCCATCCGCATAGAGGAAGACTCTCCGCTCGCCATAGGGGGAGGTGACGACCCAGCTCTCGAGGGGATTGCGAAGGTCCCCTTTCTGAAAGAGGTCGTGGAGGTTGAAGGTGGTGATGATTCCCCAAAGCTCGCGCGCCTGCGCATCCTTCTCCGGGCTGGGCTCCTCGCGGAGGTCGCTGAGGCTCTTCCCAAGCGAGATCTCCTCGTGCGCGAAGCTCCCCGCCTCCACGGACACCGTGCGCGCCAGATGGAAGGAGCCTCCCGGACCGCCGGCATCGACGCGAAGATTGTAGAGACCGGGTGGAAGGGTGCTCGGTACGCCGAGCAGCGCCAGCCACTGCGCCGTATTCCCGTTGCCATCGATCGGAAACAGCGGAGCTCCGTCGATCTCGTCTCCGTCCGTTGCCGCAAGCTTGACGTCGCCTCCGGTGATCTCTTTCGCGTCGGTAAGCGTCACCGAGAAGGCACCCCCCTGCACCACCCGGTCAGGCGCTGAAACCGAAGGATCCGCGAACGCCGCCCCGCGGGCGCTCAAGAGCAGTGCTGCGGCGAAAAGTGCAACCCAGCCTCGCGAACGGTCGCTCATCGTTTCAAATCCAGGACGGTGAGCTGGAGGCTTTCGCGATTCTGGAAGTAGTTCCGCCCGAGCCGAAAGACTACATCCACCCGATCGCCCGGGTTGAACTCGACTCCCACCCGGCTTGCCGCGTTCCAATAGACCGCTGGCCACTTGAAGGGCCCCGAATCCAGGAGGAGCTTGACGTGGGACTGCTCCCGCTTCCCAACCAGATCGAGCCCTGCGATGAGCATCCCCTTGCTCAGGAAGACAAGGGGTGGGTTGCCTTCGCCGTAGGGCTCGAAGCGCTCGACGAGGTCGACCAGCTGAGGCGTCATATACTTCGAGGGAAGCTCGGCATCGATCTCCAGCACTTCGTCGGAGGAGGGAGCGCTCTCGAGATTCTCGACGAGGAGAGGGACCCTCTGGGTGAACTGCTCGAGGTTCTCCAGGGTGATGCTGAAGCCGGCCGCGAAGTCATGGCCGCCGTAGTCGATGAACAGATCGGCGCACCGTTCTAGGAAGTCCCCGACTTTGAAGCCGGCGACGCTCCGCAAGGATGCTACGGCCTTGTCGGCGAGAAGTGCGACAACGACCGCCGGCGCGTTGAAGTAGCTCACGAGGCGTGCGGCGATAATCCCGGTTATACCGCGGTAGATCTCGCGGTCAGCGACGAGAACGAGCTTTCCGGAGAGCTGCTCGTAGCTTCGCTTCGCTGCAGGAAGGATCTTCTCCCATGCGGCATCTCCCAGGCGCTTGCGGTCGCGGTTGAGGCCCGTGACCACCTCGACAAGCTCCCGCCGCCGCGCCGGGTCGGTAGTGAGCAGCAGCTCCGCTGCCTTCCCCGGCACTCCCATCCTGCCGGAGGCGTTGATGACCGGGGAGAGCTGCCACCCAACGTCCGTCGTGGAGAGACGTTTGCCGGCGAGATTCTGGGTCGCGATGAGCTCACGAAGCCCCTCGCGCTCGGTCGAGTTCAAGACCTCCATCCCGTTGCGCACGAGAATTCGATTCTCATTGCGCAGCGGCATGAGATCCGCCAGGGTTCCCAAGGCGACCAAGTCGAGGAGGGGCAGGAAGTCCTCAAAAAGGCCGGGATTCCGCGCGTGCACGACCGAAATGAAGAGCTCCACGAAGACGTCGAGCTCGCTCGGAGCCTTCGCGTTGTAGCTCCCGCCGCGCAGCTGCTCCCGGACCTTCATGATGCTCTTGCCCGCCGTTTCGGGCAGCACCTTTCCTATCTGCGGGGCCAAGTCCGTCATACCGAACTCGATAGCAGGGCCGAAAAGCTCGCGCAGCATCCGCGCCTGCGGCGCAGCGTCGTAAACAAGGATCTCGCAGCCCTCGAAGAAATCCACAAGCCTCGTCTGCTCGATGCGCACAACCCCCGGGGCAAGGTTCTCGGCGACCCGATCGACGACCACGAGATTGCGGAGCTTCACCGCCTCGATGACGTAGGTCCCGTTTCCCGGCCGCACATTCATGAGGCAGAAGGTCTGCTTGTAGAGCTCGCTCTGGGCGAAGCGAAGGGCCCACGCGACCTTCGACACCACGCCGCAGCCGGCAAGGTCGCGGAAGGGATAGCCGCAGCCGGCAACCTTGGGGTCGATTATCGCAAGGGCTTGCGGAAGCTCCTCCGGGGGATTGTGGTGGTCCACGACTATCGTCTCCATCCCTCGCTCCGCCGCATGCGCGATCTCGCGGACGTTCGTGATCCCGCAATCGACCGTGATGAGGAGGCTGCCGCCGCCTTGCTCCACGAAGAGATCGACCGCTTTCCCCGTGAGCCCGTAGGGATCGTCCCCGTTCGGAAGCGCCCACTCCACGTCGGCTCCCAGCTCTTCGAGGGTTGTGTACATGAGGACCGTCGAGGTGATCCCGTCGACATCCCGATCGCCGAATATCTTGATCTTGTCTCCCTCTTCGATTGCCGCGAGAATGCGGTCAACCGCGTCCTCCATCGCATTGAAGAGAAAGGGATTGTGCGCGAAGCGAAGATCCTTTTCCAGATAGAAGCGAACCTCTTCCGGCGCGGTAACCCCCCTGCGCGAAAGCACGGTCGCCGTAAGGAGGTCGACCCCAAAACGCGCGGCGATCTCCTTCACCTGGGTCGAATCGATCTCCCTCTTATGCCACATCATGCGCTCCATCTTATCCTACGAAATCGATCGCGCCCACCTCGCGGTAAAGCGCCCCCTCGCGGCGAAGGATCGACTCGAAAAGCACGCATCGCTCGACCGCAAAACGAGCCCGAGGGCCGGCGTAAGAATCGAGGTCGAGGCGATCGCCGGGGTGCCTCACCCGGCCTACCGTCACGTGGGGCGTGTAGGGCCGGCGCTCCACCGGCGCGATGCTCGCCGCAAGGGGGGCAAGCTTCCCGTGGAATGCGCGGCACTCCTCCGTCCCCTCGGCCACCTCTGTGATGATGACCCGCGGGCTCCCGCGAGCCGGGAAGGTGCCGAGGCCGCCAAGCGCCACAGCAAAGGGGGCAGAGGAAAGCGCTGGATCGGCGAGAAGGCTTTTCGCCCGACGAACGCCCGCCTCGTCCAGCTCGCCGAGAAAGAGCAGGGTTATGTGAAGCTGTTCTCGCCCGACCCAGGTGACCCCACGACCTGCGCGTCGCAGCGGCTCGAGGTCCTGCCACAGCCGGCTTCGGACCTCCTCCGGAATCGGAAAGGCAAGAAAGGCCCTCATCTCAGCTCGCGTCAGTCCGTCGGCCTTCGCGCCTTTCGGGCCGCTTGGCCGTGGGACACCGCTTGGCCGCGAGGCGTCGCCTGCCCGGCGGCCAAGGAGGAAACCCCGGCCTGGAGGGTCAAGAGCGGAGCCTCGACGATCTCCTCGACAAGAGCGTGGAGGAAGGCAACAAGGGCGCGCTCGGAGCGCCGATCGAGGCCGATCGCCATAGTTTCGCGCAGCGAGAGGCTCTCGGTATGCGCAAGGTAGCGAAGCGCGCCCGCCGAGAGCGAGAGGGCCTCTCCCTCGATCCCATCCGAGAGGCTCGCGGCGCACTCCTCGCACAGGAGCTCGTCCCCGCTGCGGCGGAAGACGGCTCCTCCCGGGAAGGACCTCCCGCAGGAGCTGCATGCCTCGATCCCGGGCCTGAAGCCGAGAAGCCCGACGAGCCGCCAGAGGTATTGGATCTCGATCCGGTCCGTGGGGGCTCCGGCGTCGAGCTCCCCAAGCGCCTCCTTCAGAAGCTGATAGACCTGGGCGTAGCCCTCTCCCCCGCCGTAGGATTTGAGAATGACCTCGGCCATGAGCGAGGCAGTGTAGAAACGGGCAAGGTCGCCGCGGATTGCGTCGAAGAAGGTGAGCGGCTCCATCTCGGTGATCTTATAGCTCCTCTTGACCGGGTCGTAGTAAAGATAGGCGGTCGAGCAGGCGAAAAGCTCCGTGCTGGCGCCCAGCTTTCCCTTGCCCTTGTAGGCCCCGTGAGCGATTGCCTGAACCACTCCGAAGGTCGGCGATATCAGGTAGACTATCTTGTGAAATTCCTGGAGCCGGGTGCTCTTCAGCACTATCACCTCTCCCTTGAGATTACGGCTCATATACGCTCATGATATCAGCAAACACGGGGAATTTGGTAGGGGCCGGCGCTCATTGTCTTGCGGCCGAGTCCGGAATCCAGTCCTTCCGCGCGATTGCATTTTTGGCGGTTTGCTAGTAATTTTTGTCGGGCTACCCGGCTCTTGGCTTCGACGCCGGGAACAATTCCCATCGACCGTATATCACAATCGATCTCGAAGGGTGACAATGGCAGAGTCAGAGAAAGAGATAATCCCGGCGCACATGATCCTCCCCAACAAGGTCATCATCATGCCCCTTCAGGGCAGACCGATCTTCCCTGGGATCTTCATTCCGATGATGATCGGCTCGCAGGAGGACATCCAGGTCGTGGATCTCGTCCTCCAGGGTGACGCCATGATCGGACTCCTCCTGGTAAAGCGGGAAGAGACCGAACGGGCAAAGGCCGACGACCTGTACACGATCGGGACCATTGCCAAGATCGTGCGCAAGATCAACCTCCCCGACGGCGGGATGAACATCTTCATCTCCACCCTCAAACGCTTCCGGGTTAAGAAGTTCCTCAAGGAGGAGACCCCGATCACCGCTGCAATCGAGTTCATCGACGACGTGGGTACCGACACCGACGAGGTGACCGCCCTCACGCGCTCCCTCATCTCGGAGATGAAGCAGATATCGGAGAACAATCCCCTCTTCTCGGAAGAGATGCGCCTGAACATGGTCAACATCGACCAACCGGGCAAGATCGCCGACTTCATCACCTCGATCCTCAACGTCGACCGCCATGCCCAACAGAAGATCCTCGAAACCCCAAACGTGCGCGAGCGGATGGAGCAAGTCCTGGTCTTCATAAAGCGCGAGCAGGAGCTGCTGCGCATCCAGAAGAAGATCCAGTCGCAGATCAACGAGAAGATCGAAAAGAGCCAGCGCGAGTACTTCTTGAAGGAGGAGCTGAAGGCGATCAAGCAGGAGCTCGGTATGCCGGTCGACTCCAAATCCGGCGAGTACATGCGCTTCAAGGAGCAGATCGAGAAGCTTTCGCTCACCGGAGAGGTCAAGGAGCAGGTCGACCAGGAGCTCGAGAAGTTCTCGCTCATGGATCCGAACGCTTCGGAGTTCATCGTCACGCGAAACTATCTCGATACCATTGTTTCACTGCCGTGGAAGGATCCCGAGCGCGAGAACCTCGATCTCGAGCGGGCGCGAAAAATCCTCGACGCGGATCACTACGGCCTCCAGGATGTCAAAGAGCGAATCCTCGAGTTTCTCGCCGTGCGAAAGCTCCGCAAGGACACGAAGGGCTCGATCCTCTGCTTTGTAGGCCCGCCCGGCGTGGGCAAGACCTCGATCGGCCGGTCGATCGCGGGAGCCCTCGGGAAAAAATTCTTTCGCTTCTCGGTCGGCGGCATGCGCGACGAAGCCGAGATCAAAGGCCATCGCCGGACCTACGTGGGAGCGATGTCGGGGAAGATCATCCAGGGCCTGAAAATTGTAAAGGCGAAGGATCCGGTCTTCATGATCGACGAGATCGACAAAATGGGCGTGTCCTTCCAGGGAGACCCCTCCTCGGCGCTCCTGGAGGTCCTTGACCCCGAGCAGAACGTTGCCTTTCGCGACCACTATCTCGATCTCCCCTTCGACATCTCGCACGTTCTTTTCATCGCTACGGCAAATACGACCGAGACCATCCCGCAGCCGCTCCTTGATCGCATGGAGGTGATCCGCCTCTCCGGCTACATCGATGAGGAGAAGATTGCCATCGCTCAGAGGTACCTCGTCCCGAAATCGCTCGAGCGGAGCGGGCTCACGAAGAGCCGGGTGAAATACCCCAAGGGCACCCTCCAGGCTATCGCAACTCGCTACTCGCGCGACGCGGGGATGCGCAGCTTCGAGAAGGCCCTCGACAGGATCCACCGCAAGATCGCCATGAAGGTGGTCCTCGGGAGCCTGAAGGACGGGATCGAGCTGAAACCGGACGGCCTCGAAGAGTACCTGGGCCAGCCCGTTTTCCGCGACGGAGAGATGCGCTGGAAGCTGAAGCCGGGCATGGTGATTGGCCTCGCCTACACCAACTTTGGCGGCGACACCCTCCTTATCGAGGCGGTTTCGAACCCCGGCAAGGAGGGCTTCAAGCTCACCGGCCAGATGGGACAGGTCATGCAGGAGTCGGCGAACATCGCCTACACCTACGTGCGCCACATCGCAGGCCGATTCAAGGTAGACAGGGCCTTCTTCGAAGAGAACCAGATCCACCTCCACATCCCCGCCGGGGCGACGCCAAAGGACGGCCCCTCGGCCGGCATCACCATGGCCTCCTGCCTCCTCTCGCTTGTCACCGGAAAGACGGTCCGCGCCAACCTCGCGATGACCGGGGAGCTCTCGCTCGCCGGGAATGTCCTTCCGATCGGAGGGTTGAAGGAGAAGACCATCGCAGCCCGGCGATACGGAATCAAGACCATCCTCATTCCGAAAGACAACCTCAAGGATCTCGAAGAGATCCCCGACCACATAAAAAAGGGAATCACCTTCCACCCGGTAGGCACCATGGATGAGGTGATCGAGAAGGCTTTTTGAAAGGGACTCGTCTGCCGGCGGCGTGGGTCGCGCTGGCGGCGGCAGGGCTCCTGTTTTCGACGCTTGCGTCCGCGGAGCCAGTCGGGCCAGGGGCCGACAGCGAGTCCGCGGTGCCCGGCTACTCGCAGCATCAGCTCGGCACCGCCATCGATTTCGGCTCGATCACCGACGCCTTCGATGCAACGCCGGAGAGCCGCTGGCTCGCCGACCACGCCTGGCGGTACGGCTTTTCCCTCTCGTATCCGAAAGGGTACGAATGGCTGACAGGCTATCGCTACGAGGGGGGGCGCTACCGCTACATCGGCCGCGCCGCTGCCGAGATGCAGCGAGCCTTCTTCGCAGACATCCAGCAGTACCTGCTGCTCTTTCTCCACCAGTACCGCGTAGCCTTCCTCAAGAGCCGCGTGCGGTAGGCCAGGCAGCCCCACCTGCGATGGGCGGCTTCGTTCGTCGCCGACAGGGCGGTCCGAACCTGCAAGGGGTTGATGCCCTACCCGACGCGACCTATTCTTCGGCGCTCGGAAGGACGCGAACAGCCCCGCGATCGGCCGAGGTGGTGTGCAGGGCGTAGAGCCTCAAGGCAGGGCTGACTGACCGCGGACGCTTCGGGGGCCGAAAGGCGAGCTTACCCTTCGCCTGCTCCTTTCGCCGGCGCGCCGCGAGCTCGTCGCTTGTGATCTTGAGGTTCAAGGCTCGATTGGGAATGTCGATCTCTATCGAGTCGCCATCCTCGATGAGGGCAAGGTCTCCGCCCGCTGCTGCCTCCGGCGAGATGTGACAGATCGAGAGGCCGGAGGTCCCTCCCGAGAATCGCCCGTCGGTGATGAGGGCACACTCCTTGCCCAGATGCATCGCCTTGATGTAGGAGGTCGGATAGAGCATCTCCTGCATCCCCGGCCCCCCCTTGGGTCCCTCATAGCGGATGACGACGACATCCCCGGCCTTCACCTTCCCGCCGAGAATCCCCTCTCCGGCCTCCTCCTGAGAGGAGAAGACCTTCGCCGTGCCCACGAAATGATAGATGGAGGGATCGACCCCGGCGGTCTTCACGATGCTTCCCCGCTCGGCGATGTTGCCGTAGAGGACCGCGAGGCCTCCGTCCTTGTAATAGGCATGGTCGAAGTCGCGGATGCAGCCGCCTGCCCGGTCCGTGTCGAGCTCGCGGAAGGTGCTCCCCTGCGAGGCCATGACCAGGTTGCGCTTGCCCGCCGGCGCACTGCGGAACAGTGCCACCGCCTCTTCGGTGGCACTCGGGCGGCGAATATCGTGCTGGTCGATCGCCTCCTTCAGCGTAAGGCCGTCCACTCGATGGACCGAGGCATCGATTGCACCGATCCTCTCAAGCTCGCCCATGATGGAGAGGATTCCTCCGGCGCGGTTCACGTCCTCGACATGGTAGGGGGAGCTGGGCGCCACCTTGCACAGGCAGGGGATGCGTCGCGAGAGCTCGTCGATATCCTTCATCGTGAAATCGACGCCGGCCTCGTAGGCAATGGCGAGAAGATGGAGCACCGTATTCGTCGACCCTCCCATCGCGATGTCGAGCGCCATGGCGTTCAGGAAGGCAGCCTTCGTCGCGACTCCGCGTGGCAGGACGGTCGCGTCCCCCTCGTCGTAGTAGCGCCGGGCGTTGCGGACGATCTGGCGCGCGGCTCGCTCGAAGAGGCGCTTGCGATTCAGGTGGGTGGCAACCACCGTGCCGTTACCCGGCAGGGCAAGCCCGAGGGCCTCGTTCAGGCAGTTCATCGAGTTGGCGGTGAACATCCCCGAGCAGCTTCCGCAGGTCGGGCAGGCCGCGCGCTCGAGGGCAAGCACCTCTTCGTCGGAGACCGCCTGATCTGCGCTCATCACCATCGCGTCCACGAGATCGTACTTCTTCTCCCCGATCACGCCCGCCTCCATCGGCCCTCCGGAGACGAATATCGTCGGAATGTTCAGGCGCATGGCCGCCATCAACATACCTGGGGTTATCTTGTCGCAGTTGGAGATGCAGACGAGCGCGTCTACCTTGTGGGCGTTGCACATGTACTCAACGCTGTCGGCGATCAGATCGCGCGAAGGGAGGGAATAGAGCATCCCATCGTGTCCCATCGCGATTCCATCGTCGACGGCGATCGTATTGAACTCCACCCCGAAGCACCCCTCGGCATCGATGATCGATTTCACGTACTGACCGATGTCGTGAAGATGGGCATGGCCGGGAACCATCTGGGTGAAGGAGTTCGCGATGGCGATTATCGGTTTCCCAAAGTTGCTCTCCCCCATTCCTACGGCACGCCAAAGCGCCCGCGCTCCCGCCATCCGGCGTCCCTCGGTCGTTGTCAGGCTTCGAAGAGGTATCTTCATAGCTGCCTTCCTCCGCTTCTATGACTTATCCAGCAAGGTTAGCCAGAATTGGCGGGGAGTGCAAGGAGCGAGTGGGCGATGCGACCTTCCCGTATCATTTTGATGACTTTTTTGCTACAATATCCGAGGATTGCACAGCCGTTATCCGGAGTGTCCTCGATGGGGAGAATGGAGATACTATGAACATCGAGCTCCTATCGCGAATGCCGTCGAAGATCGACCACGCCACGCCGGTTCTCTTTGTCCATGGAGCCTGGCACGGCGCCTGGTGCTGGGAGAAGTACTTCCTGCCCTATTTCGCCGGGAAGGGCTATCCGGCCTATGCCCTGAGCCTCCGGGGCCATGGGAATAGCGAAGGGAGTGCGCGCATGCGCCGCCTCCGAGTCAAGGATTATGTCGAGGATGTCCGCGCAGTAGTCGAACAGTTGCGACGCCCGCCGATCCTGATCGGCCACTCGCTCGGCGGCCATGTCGTCCAGAAGTACCTCGAAGCCTTCCCTGTTCCGGCCGCAGTGCTCATGGCGTCTGCTCCAGTGGGCGGCATAGTCAAGATGCTCAAGCGCCTCGCCCGCAATCATCCCCTCCGGTTCCTCAAGGTCAACTCTCTGCTTACCCTCTACCCCTTTGTCGCGACTCCGGGCATGGCGAAGGAGATGCTCTTCTCGGAAGGCATGGATGCACGCGAGATAAAGGAGTATCAGCGCAAACTACAGGACGAATCCTATTTCAGCCTCCTCGACATGCTCGTCCTGGCGCCGCTTCGGCCCTGGCGGGTTAGGTCGGAGGTTCTCGTCATGGGGGCCGAGAACGACCGCGTCTTCTACCGCAGGGACATCCGAAAGACTGCCCGCGCCTACAACCACAAGGCCATCATCCTTCCCGACATGGCCCACGACATGATGCTGGAACGGAACTGGCAACGAGCCGCCGATGTCATCCTCGACTGGCTCGCGCAAAAGGGCCTATAGGCTCACGAGATCTTGCAGCCCCCCGCTTCGCCGCGCCTGCCGCACATCGGGTGAACGAGGCGGCACCGGGGCGCGAGCGGTGTGAAGGCCTATGAACCCCGTCCCTTCGATTATGAGTTGCATGCTGCTCACCTTGTTCGAACAGTCGCGCTACCGAAAAGCGTGGCCGGGAGCCGTCTGAACTCTCGCCCGAAATGCGCCTGGTCGTAGTAGCCGGCCGCAAGGCCGATCTCCGTGAGAGTCGACCCGGGGGATGGAGGAAAGCTCGCAGCAGAGGCGCTCGATCCCCGGCAGAAGCTCCTCTGCCGCAGAAATCCCGCCGTCTATCGATGCAGCCATCTCCCTGCTGAAACAGCCGAAACCGCATGGCGAGAGCCGCACCTGGATTCGATCGATCGGCGAGGGGTCCATTTCCAGACGCGCAGCGCACCCTCTCGGTTGACGACTCGGTCACTTACTGCTGTAATACTCCTAATGGGATGGGATAGGGAGGCAGCATGATCGCGAGAGTAATTTCTCTTCGGGTGAAAAGTGAGGTCGTGGAGGAGTTCAAGGCAGCAACCATCGCAAATCACACAGGCTCCCTGAAAGAGCCCGGAATCTACCGATTCGACGTGCTTCAAAACGACGCCGATCCCCAGGAGTTCGTTCTTTACGAGATCTATGAGTCCGAAGAGGCGACCCTCACCCACAAGGAGACCATGCACTACAACAAGTGGAAGCAGACGATCGAGCCGATGCTCGCCGAGCCGCGCAAATCGACCTCCTTCAAGGTAATTGCGCCGGCACCCGAATACTACTAAGCGTGCTATATTCGGGTATGTGATTCCGTTGGACAATGATCCCGATGCACCCGACGGCCCGATCATTGCCGCCGTTCTTTCAGGCGAGCGCGATCGGTTCGGGGTCATTGTCCGGAGGTACGAGCGTACGGTTTTTCGGCTCGCCCTCACCTACCTCGGCAATCGCGAGGAGGCGGCTGATGCATCCCAGGAGATCTTCCTTAAGGCGTTCCGTTCGCTCGCCTCGTACCAGACTGACCGCCCCTTTCTTCCGTGGCTCTACAGCATCGCACTCAACGCCCTTCGCACTCGCCGCGGCAGAGCGTCGCGAGTGGCGCGCTCCGAGACAAGCGCACCGGATATCGAGGAAACCTACGCCGACCCCGCCAACGCCGATCCTCTCGACCTGGCGGTACGCAGCGAGCAGGCCCGGCTCGTGCGCGAGGGGGTCTCGCGGCTGCCGCAGCGCCTGCGATCTGCGGTCGTCCTATACTACTTCGAGGGGCTTTCGGTTGAGGAGACCGCGGAGGTCCTCGGCCTTGCCGTTCCGAACGTCAAATCGCGGCTCTTTCGCGCCAGGCGGCGCCTCGCGGCCACCTTCACGAGAGGCCTGAAATGATTCTGCGGCACGCAGCGGCGCAACCGAACCCCGACGGGAAGGGTATATCTCAGAGAGGGAGAGCCAGGCAATGACCTCGCGCGAGCTTCGAAAGCTCATCGCACGCTGGGAAAGGGGGATCGCCCCAAGCGATGAGGAGATTCGCCAGATCCACCTCCTCGCGGACGAGGATCGGCGGCTCTATGAGCTCGTCGCCCCCCTCCTGCCGCTCATGCGGCGCGACGCCGGCTCGCCGATCGAGCTTCCGGTCCAGGCACCGCGATTTGCCGAGCGCGTCCTCGAGGGCCTTTCCGAGATTCCCGCGACGCTGCGGCCGGCACGGCGGGCCGCGGCGCCGCGCTGGCTCCTCCAAGCCGCCGCCGCGGCTCTGCTCGTCGGGCTGGGCGTCCTCATCGGACTAACCGTGGCCAATCGCCCCGGCGCGGGCCCAGACATGGTGGTGGTACGGTTCGAGCTGACGGATCCCCAAGCGAAGTCGGTCGCCGTCGTCGGGGATTTCAACGATTGGAAGCCCCAAAGCCTCATCATGCACAAGGTGAAGGGGATATGGGAGATTTCGGTCCCGCTCCGTCGCGGGGACGTCTACACCTACAACTTCCTCATCGATGGCCGGAGCTGGATTCCCGATCCGGCCTCGCTCTACCGGGTGCGGGACGGGTTTGGCGGGGAAAAATCGGTGCTCCAACTCTGACGAAGGAGGCAGGCGGATGCGAGTACGAAGAAGGATTGGAACCCTTGTGCGAATCGCGCGACTTGTCCCGCTTGCGCTCTGCCTCTTTCTCCTTACGGCTGCCTTGATCCCGCCGGCATGGGCCCAGGAGCGCGCCCAAGCGGTCGGCGTCGGCCCTTCCGGGCTCGCGCCTCCCTCCCGCTTGGCCGAGCGCTTCGGGCGGACCTGGGCGGAGGAGTTCCGAGTACAGTTGCTTTCGGCCGCGAGGAGGGGGGCCGTCTCCACCCTTGCCTTGACGATCACCCTCCAATCGATCCGCCTCGATCAGCTTCCTGACGATCCGGCGGAGGCCGCTCTCTTCTGCGCCAAGGTCGCCGGAGTGGCCGACGTCGCCTTGCGAAGCGGCTACTCCCCGACGCTTCTTGCCGCCGACGTTCGCCAGGTTCTCCGCAGTGGAAGCTCGCCGGCATTCGGGCCGGGTCTCGTTCGCGGCCCTCGATTGTACCGCGACCGCCCCTTCGTCGGCGGCCCCTTCTCCGCGCCGGGCCCCGCGCGGCCCGCGGTTCGGGGAGGGCCGGGCGCGGGAGGCGGCGTTCAGTCCGCAGGCGGCTTCGGACAACAATGATGGGCGATCGGTCGAAGTGATGAAGACGGGGGGTTGGGCGAGGTCCCTGTGCGTCGCGCTCTTGCTCGCAGGCCTCAGCGTCCCCGCCCTGGCCGCGCCCAGCGACGTTGCCGCCGTGCGTGAGCTCATCGAGAGCGATCCCTCGATGGCGCCCTATCGCAGCGAGGTCGACTCCCTCTGCGCCCCCTTCTCGCTTCTTGCTGCCGAGCAGATTCCATTGTCGCTCCTCGAGAACGTCCTCCGCGAAGGAGTCTCCAAGGGCGTCTCGCCAGCCGTCCTTCCGGAGGCGCTCAACGCAGAAGCCAGGCGCCTCGTGGATGCAAAACACCTTCTCGCGGCGAGCGGGGGTGATCGATCCCCAGGCGTCTCCGGGCAGCTCTTTGAGGAGCGGCTGCGGCGGCTTTCCCTGGTGCTCCAGGGAGGCGTCTCGCCCGAAGTGGCCGCCGCCATCCTCGCGTCAAGCGGTGAGGTGGGCCGAGGCCTCGCCTTCGGCGAGAACCTGCTTGCCATCCTCCAGGTTGGGCCGCTCGACTCCCGGGAAATGATTGACCTCGCGCGGAGCGTCTTTGCGAGCAGCCTGACCCCCGCCAGCTACCGGGCCCTCCCGCCACTCTTCGTTCGCGCTCGGCTTCGAGGTCTCGGTATGGGCGAAACCGCCCGCCTCATCGAGCGACTTCTCTCCCACGGCTTCGGAATCATCCAGATCGAGGCTGAAATCCGCAGGCAGGCGAGGATGCCATGAGAGCACGAGTCATCCGAATGGCTTTCCTTCTGGCAATGCTCGGAGCCGCCGCCGTTGTGCCCTTGTGGGCCGATGCCACCTTGAGCCTCGGTGCAACGGGAGGCTACGACGTGGGCTCCCTTCCGACGGGCGAGAGCCTGCTTCTCTCCCCGTCGAGCGCGACAACCACCGCCCTGTACGGCGATGTAGCCTATTCGCAGTTCCTCACCAAGAGCGACCGTTCGAGCACTTCGCTGGCCCTCGAGGGGATAGCCGCCTACGATCCGCTTTCCGCTGCGCAAGGTCTCTTCGCCGGCGCCCGCCTTTCCGGCGGGCTCGTGGGTGATAAGACCGTTCTCAACGCCACTCTCTTCGGCAACGTCAACTGGTGGAGCGCCTCTTCGGCTCCCGCCTGGGCCCTCGAGGCCCTCCCGGACGCCTACGGGCCCGAGGGGCTCGCGCCTTCGCCCCTTGCCCTCGTGCTTCCGACCGGATCCACGGGGATCGAGCTTTCCGCTTCGCTCGGCGGGCCTGAAGCGGCGGTGACGGTGACCCCCCGGGTTGCGGCCCTTGTGGGGCCGATACCCGGCTGGACCGAGGACATCTCGCTGCGCGGCGATCTGGCGCTCCTGCCCCAGCTTGTGCTTTCCCTGAACGGAATCGAGCGGTTTGAGGGGCGAAGCGATGGAACGTCCACCTGGCAGGCGGGAGGGGGACCGGGCTTCACCTGGTACAGCCCGCACGGGGCCGTGTTCGACGGAGGGCTCTCGGTCCTCGCGCAGCAGTCGACCCTCCTCACCAAGCTTGCCGACCTTGGCGCAAGCGGCTCGGCGGCCGCGCTCTCGGTCCCGGCCGACAGCTTCCTCGGGCTCCAGACGCTCCTCGACCTCGAGGCAGCCCTGAGCCCGCAGCTCCGCGGCCGCCTCTCTGCGCAGCCGCTGCTTCTCTTTCGGAGCTACCCGCACGTTGAGGCGGGAACAAGCGGCGGGGCCGCTGAGTGGGAGCTCATCGTCCCGATCGGCGCAGAGATCATCTTCAATCCCACGACTCCCCTCTCCCTCCACTTCGTGCCGAGCTGGATAGCCCACTTTTCCAACAGCGACTACAGGCGGGTCCAGTCCTTCGGAGCCTCGTTCTACGCGGCTTGGGAATTCTAGAGGCGGGCTACGGGCGCCGGTGGCTTGCGACAATCTCGTCGTAACGCCCGACAACCTTGTCGACGACCTGACTCCAGCTCACGTAGATGCTGTCGCGGGCTCCCCGACCGGCTCGCGCGCGACAGGCGGGATCACCCATGAGCTCGATGAGCTTCGCTGAAAAGTTTTCAAGATCGTTGTCGCTCACGAAGCCGTTCTCGCCGTCGATGATTCCTTCCGCTGCGGAGGAGCCGCGCGCGAGAACCGACGGCAGCCCGAAGGCAGCGGCCTCGCGAACGACGAGGGGGGCGTTGTCGTAGATTGATGGGAAGAGAAAGAGGTCGGCCCGGGCGTAGAGCCCTTTCAGCTCCTCGCGATTGACGAGCTGCCCGAGGAAGAGCACCCGATCGTCGAGATCAAGCGAGGTGACGAGCCGCCTCATCTCCTTGTCGGCATAGCCGGAACCGACGAAGACCATGCGAAAGCCGAATCCGCGTCCCTTCAGGAGGTTCATCGCCTCGATGATGAGGCGAACGTTCTTCTCCCATCGGTGCTGCCCTATGAAGAGAAAGACGAACTCGCTTCCGCCGACGCCGATCCTCTGTTGGCCCACGGCGCGCAGCGCCTGGTACTCCGCTTGGCTCGGAACGGGCATATCGACCCCGTTGGGGAAGATCTCCATCTCACCGTCATATCCGTACTCGGTGAGCGTCCTTCCTGTGGCCTCGTTGGGCACCCAGACATAGTCGACTGCGTCGTAGTAGCGGAGGATGAAGCTCAGTGCGAGGTCGGCGGTCTTCTCAAAATAGAGCGCCCTGCGCAGGTCGTCGCGATACTTGGTGTGAAAGGTAGTTATGATGGGAATCTTGCGCTTGCGGGCAATCTTGAGGGCGATGCTTCCGCTTACGAAGGGACAGTGCGAATGGATGAGATCGAAGGGGATGCTGTAGACCTTGCGGATGAAGTTCACGTCGAATGCGGGTATCCCCGCCCGATAGGGCGCCATCGCCGGAAGCTGAATGGACTTGTAGCGAAGGATCGGGAAGTTCGCCGTGTCCACGTAGTCGGGCACGGAGGAGGTGATCACGTAGGCTTCGCATCCCCTCTGCGTGAGCCATTCGGCGTAATTGCGAACACAAACCGCCACTCCGTCCATGACGGGCTCGAAGGAATCGTTAAAGAGGCCGATGATCACAGCCTTCCGCTCCTCCGATCAGGCATGCTCTCCCCTGTGCTCCGTCTTCACAATGATTTTCGAGAAGAGTCTCGACGAGAATATCGCGCCGGTCATCGCCGTGAGGTAGTTGTAGAAGAAGCGCCACAACACGACTGCAATGCCCAGGAGGTAGTAGGGCACGAGCCCCGCGAAAAGCAGGATAAAGAGAGCCTCGCCAAGGCCGGCCGCGCCGGGCGTCGGAAGCACGGGAAGCAGAAACAGGAGAAGGGCGCCGATCGCGATCCCCGTGGCGAAGGGGAGGTCAACCCCCAGCCCAAGGAAGATCACCCAGAGGGTGACGACCTCAACACAGTACATGATGCCGATCGCGACCGTCCCGAGGGCGAACGAGAGGAAATGGCCCCGGAAGTAGGCCTGGAAGCTCTTCCGCGCAAGGTAGGCCTCATGGATGATCTGATGGCGCAGGCGCCCCTTGTTCTTGATGAGATGAAAGCGCCCGAAAAGGTCGCTGATCGCCGTGATGATCCTGACCATGACCCGCGGCTTCGACAGGCCCACGATGATGAGCGCGATGAAGACCACCTGCAGGATGCCGGTCACCAGAAAGAGGGTGTTCAGGGCGGTCACCTTGGTGATGTGGTTGTGAAAGAAGATGAAGCCGGCGGCGGCTCCCGCGAGCACCCAGCCGGAGATGATGATGAGCTTCACCATCACGATCGAGGAGCCCTTGCCCGGAGGCACCCCTTCCTTCTGGAGGTAGTAGATGACAAAGGGCTGGCCGCCGAAGCTGAAGGGTGTTATGAGGTTGAAAAAGATGCGGTAGGCCGCAGCCTTGAACGAGGCACCGATGCTCAGGTGGGCGTCGGTGCCGCGGGTGTACAGGATGAAGCTCACCGCGTCCATGGAGAATGCGACCGCCCAAATCCCGAGCAGCACAAGCATGTAGCCGAGATCGAACTGCCTGAGGGCTGTGATCGTCTGCCTGTTGACCGTGAAATACAGGACAAGGCCGATGGTGAGCGCGCTCAAGCCAACGAAGATGATGATCCGGACTACTTGGGGTGATATCTTGTGCTTCTTGGTGGAGTCAGATTTCATGGATGCGTCCCCCTCGGTGTGCACGGTCAACTGAAGGCATGGCGAAGAAAGGCAAGATCAAGCTCCGGGTAGACCGGAAAGCGGTCAAGCAGTCGCCCGACCGCGCTCCTCGCTTCTTCGCGGGCCTGCGGCCGAAGCCGAAACTTTGCCTTGCTCACTTGCCCCCCCTTTTCTACTTCGGCAGGGTGCGTCTCTTTCACGACCAGAGCGATGATCCGGCCGATCTCGCGCATCTCATCGGTTCCCATCCCAAGAGTCGTTACCGCGGGAGTGCCGATTCGGAGCCCGCTCGTATACCAGGGACCGTTCGGGTCGAAGGGAAGGGAGTTGCGATTGAGAGTCACCCCGCAGTCGCGGAGGGCGCTCTCCGCCTGCCT
Source organism: Spirochaetales bacterium (assembly GCA_027306915.1). The sequence goes on from DAHUYW010000010.1 coordinate 62,273, forward strand.
TCCGGTAAGGCCGAGCTTTGCGACATCGATGAGAAAAAGATGGTTGTCGGTCCCGCCGGTGGTTACCGTGAGCCCCTGCTCCCGGCAGGCCTCTGCGAGCGAGCGAGCGTTTTCCACGACCTGCCGCGCGTAGGTCGCAAAATCCGGACGCAGGGCTTCCGTGAGGGCGACCGCCTTCGCTGCCATGACGTGAGGAAGCGGACCTCCGATCACCATGGGGCATCCCTTGTCGACCGCTTCCGCGAACTCGTTCGTACAGAGGACGAGCCCGCCGCGCGGGCCCCGCAGCGTCTTGTGGGTCGTGGTCGTAACGACCTGCGCCCACCGCACGGGGTTGTGCTCGTCTTTGAAGACCCCCCCCGCCACCAGCCCCGCAAAATGGGCCATATCCACCATAAAAACCGCTCCCGCACGGTCGGCGATCTGGCGCATCCGGCGGAAGTCGATATGGCGCGGATAGGCGCTGTAGCCTGCAAGGAGGATGAGAGGCGAAAGCTCAAGCGCCTGCCGCTCGATCGCGTCGTAGTCGAGGAGCATGGTCTTTGGATCGACACCGTAGGAATAGGCATCGAACATCTGAGCCGAGACATTGTGCCGATAGCCATGAGTCAAGTGACCGCCCGAATAGTAGTCGAGGCCGAGGAGGCGCTGGTTTCCGAGCCGGTGCCTGAGCGCGCTCCACTGCTCCTGCGTGAGCTTCGAAGGATTGGTTTCACCCAACTCCTTAAGGCTCGGCGTCTCCACCTTCGTGGAGAGGATTGCCCAGTAGGCGATGAGATTGGCGTCTGCTCCGCTGTGCGGCTGGACGTAGGCGTGCTCGGCACCGAAGAGTCGGCACGCGGCCTCGACGGCGAAGCTCTCAACGGCGTCGACGTTGTCGCACCCGGCGTAGAAGCGGTGCCCTGGATATCCCTCCGAGTACTTGTCGGTGAGAAGATTTGCCATGGCGGCCTGGCAGGACAGACTCGAGTAGTTCTCGCTGGCAATCAGCTTGAGGCTGTGCCGCTGGTCGTCCAGCTCCTGGACGATGGCCCTGGATATCTCGGGGGCCACCTCGGCGACCTTGGTGAGATTTGCCAGGTAGCTCAAAAAACCTGGCTCGGGATTTCCTTTCGCCTGCGCGAGATAGTCAAGAATCGGGTTCGCACTCACGGATAGCTCCTCCCATTTGCATGTTCCGGCTCCCCAGGCGTACGAGAGCCCTGCTTACTCCCCGATGGTGCTCCATCTTCCCACGCCAGTCGCATCGAGAAATCAATGGGGAGGCGCCGCGACAATCGAGGACCTGCCCCACTCTATCCCGTTTTGCCCATTCTACCGTTCGCCTCCGCGGATTGCAAGGGTAATGGCGAACGGTCGTTCGCGCGCCTTCGCAGGGCTCACGCGCAGGCCGGGGGGAACCTGGACGCGCGCTGGTTACCCTTAGAGACGACTCGATCGCCGGCCGAGGAGCTGCACGCGGGGGATGAAGAGGTGAAGCTCCTCCTCAAGCGGCTCGATTAGCGACCCAAGCGCGGCCTGGAGAGGCTCCGATTCGATATTCTCTTTGAGGAGCGAAAAAAGCTCATCGCCGGATCGCGAGCAGGCTGCGACGTCAGCCTCAAGAAGCGAAAGCAGGCGCTCGAGCGAGCCCGTTTCGGCCTCGTCCGAGAGCACCGCGAGCGCAAGCCCCTCTCGGATCGCCCGGACCGCTGCCCACGCGCGGGTGAGGAGAAGCTCAAGTCGGTCGGCGGCCTCCCGTCCTTCCCTGCCGGGAACACCTCTCAGGGCCGACCCTGCGACGGGAGCCGGCGCCCGGTCCGCCACCCAATCGAGGGCGAGCTCGATCGGCCGGCGAAGCAGGGGCGAGCCCCGGGGAGCCTGGAAAGAGAAAAGGACGGAGGCAGCCGCGCGCTGCCTTTCGGAGGAGTCCGGCTCGGCCCTACCGTCGCAGAGAAACAGGGCGTCGGCGCGCGGAGGGAGCGCTTGCGGCTCTCCGGCCATCCCTTGCGGCCCGCTCGCGAAGAGGGGTCGCGCCCGCACCCCGCGCTCGGCAAGCTCCCCCACCCACCCCTCCATTGACGGGCCGAGGAGCGCAGCCGGCGCGAAGGCGACGGTGCGCGAGCCCGGCAGCAGCTCGAGCATATCTTCCACAAGATCGCGATAGAGCTTTGCCCCCCCCGCCGACGCAATGTTGAGCGCGAGGCCGGTCTCTCCGCGGCGAAAAAGGTGACGGTAGCCGGACCGGCGATAGATGAACTCCAGGGAGTCGGGGGCCGGGGCGACAGGGATGAGCTCGAGGCTCGCGGCGGCAACCTGCCGTGCGATTGCGGCCACGACCTCCTCGGGACAGGCGTGGCCTGCTCTGAATCGCACATCGAGCGACCAAGGGAAAGTGGACCCCCAGTCAACCGCCACCCTCCCGTAGCCGCAATCGGCCACGAGCTTCACGATCTCGACGAGCCTCCCGGGGGTTGGGGGAAGGACGGCAAGATCCAGATAGATGCCCGGAGCCTCTCGGGAACCAGGTTCTTCAGCCATGGGACCCACGCTATCTCGGCTCCGGCCTCCATGCAAGAGGGCTTGCTCGAGCCTGTGCACGGCCTTGCCACGCCCGGACCGGGCCGCTATGCTGCCGAAAAGGGAGAACACTGTGCCCACGAAGGCTGATCTCGACAAACGATTCCTCGCCCTTGGCATGACTGTCCCGCGCATAGTGCTTCCCGCACCGGCGGTCGATCCGACCCGCTGGGCCGTCATCGCGTGCGATCAGTTCACCTCCGAGCCCGAGTACTGGAAGCGGGTAGAAGGGATTGTGCGGGAGGCACCATCGACCCTTTCGCTCATCCTGCCCGAAATCTGCCTCGGCACCGCAGACGAGAAGGGAAGGATCGCAGCAATCGCGCCCGCGATGAAGAGTTACCTCGAGCGCGCTCTTCTCGTCGAGGCGGGGCCTCTCCTCGTGCTCGTAAAACGCTCGACTCCCTCCGTCTCCTGCCGTTGGGGGCTCATGGCGGCGCTCGATCTCGAGCGCTACGATTTCCGCGCCGGCTCGCGCAGCCTTATTCGAGCAACCGAAGGAACAATCGTCGACCGCCTTCCACCCCGCGAGGCAATCCGGCGCGAAGCACCCTTTGAGCTTCCTCACATCATGGTGCTCTACGACGATCCGCAACATAGCGTGCTCTCTCCCCTGCTCCAGACGGAAGGCTCGCTCGAGCGGCTCTACGATTTCGACCTCATGACTGACGCAGGCCATCTCACCGGCTACCGCGTGGATGCCCTCGAACACCTTGAGGCGGTCGCCGATGCTTTCGAGCGGCTCGCCGATCGCACGGCCTTTCGCACGCGCTACGCAAGCGCCGATCCGCTTCTCTTCGCCGTGGGCGACGGGAATCACTCCCTCGCGGCCGCAAAGGTGCTCTGGGAAAAGACGAAGCGATTGGAGGGTCTCTCGGGGGAAGAGCTCCATCCGGCGCGCTTCGCCCTCGTGGAGCTCGTGAACCTCCACGATCCTGGGCTTACCTTTCACCCGATCCACCGGATTCTTTTCGGCCGGGGCGAGCAGCTGCTCCACTCGCTTGCGGCGGAGCGCGAGGTGAGGATCATCCCTTGCGGCGACCGGGCGACTATGCGCTCGGCGATATCGTCAGCGAGCCACCGGCTGGGTTACGTCGGGCCCGACGGATGCGGAACCATCTCGTGGGAGCATCCGCGCCGCTCCCTCGCGGCCGCCACTGTCCAGGAGCACCTTGACCGCTTTCTCGGAGCTCACCCAGAGGCACGGATCGACTATATCCACGGGGAGGAGACGGTCGAGCGGCTCGCTCAGGCGCCGGGCAACCTCGGGCTCCTTCTGCCACCGATCGAGAAATCGGACTTCTTCGCGACGGTGATTCGCGACGGGGCCTTTCCGCGCAAGACTTTCTCGATGGGGGAGGCTCTGGAGAAGCGCTTCTACTTCGAGCTCCGCGGCATCCGATAGGACGGTAGAGTCCGCGCTATCGAAGGAGGGCCGGCGGGACCTCGCAGGCACCCTGCCTGAGGATACGGTAGGGCCGCTGCGTGATGTCGAGGAGCGTCGAGGGCTCGCGCCCGACGATATCGCCGCCGTCGACGATGAGGTCGACGCTATTCTCGAACTCGCGGACTATCTCCAGGATGGCGCCAAGGGCAGGCATGCCGCTTCGATTTACGCTCGTCGAGTAGAGGGGAGCACCTACCCTGGCGATGAGACCTCGGAGGGATTGATCCGAAGGAACGCGGACAGCAACGGTACCTCCGGAGCGCCCCGGAATCACCACGGTGAGCGGTCCGGGCCAGAGAGCCGCCACCCTTCGGTCCAGCTTCGTGTCGCTCAAGCGCTCGATCGCCGCCTCGCTCTCAATGAGCATGAGAAAGGGATTTACCTCTCCCCGGCCCTTTGCTGTGCGGATCCGCTGCTCGGTGTCGGGCGCCCGTCCCACGATGCCGTAGATCGTGTCACACGGCATTATGGCGATCCCGCCCGCCGACAGGATCTCGGCAAGGAGATCCTCCTTGCGGCGATCAGCGCTGCTGATAACCATCTCTATTCCTGAAGAGAAATCCAGTCAGAAGGTAGCAGAGAAGAGCGCTCCCCACTCCCAACAACCGGAAAAGCCTGTCGGAAGGGTACACGTGACGCCGTTCGACCACCAGGCTGCCCACGGCGTAGAGGTTCTCCGCAGGGGCGTAGCCCTCGACATGGACGGGTAGAGCGTTTGACGGATAGTATCCCAGCTGCCGTGCCTCGAGACGAATTGTCCCAGGGTCGCTCTGCAACGAGACGAGCTCGCTTCCGAGGTGTGAGTTCAGCGATTCAAGGCTCGCGAGATTTCTCTCGAGATCGGCCTTGTAGCGAAGAAGGTCCTGAGTCGCGACAATCCCGGTCCTTCCGAAAAAGAGCGTCGCGAGACAATAGACAAAGAATCCGAGGTAGAGCGACAGAAAGATGCGATGGCTTCGCCTCATACTAGATTTTACGGAAGGTCCGAGACGATTCTTTACCCCGCGGAAGCTTGCACGTAGCTTCGGGCGAGCCGGTTGCGCACTTCCCTTGCTTCACCCTACCGGCGCTTGATCTGAGTCTTCGAAGAACAAGCACACCGGCACCGCTGCCCTCCTGCTTCACCCTACCGGCGCTTGACAACAGGGTGTCGGTCAGATAACATTTTTCTCGTTATTAGGTCAACACTTAGTCCGTAATTGCCGAGAATCTGAGGGGTCTGGGTGTACTGCACTCCCGGAGCGTAGGGATGGCCGTTCAAAGACAGCAAGAAGTCGATAAGAAGTTGCAAACCACCTCGCAGCGAGTCGCTTCGGCAATCAGTCCGGAGGAATCCGAGCTCGAACAATACGGAGTGTGGGTAAAAGAGGGCCCGGAGGACATAGTAGGGGTCGACGAAGAGATCGGCGGTGAGGGCACCGAGGAAAGCGCTCTGACCCCGGAAGAAGAGGAGCTTCTCGGAACACTCGAAGAGGCCACCGTCGAAGAGCCCCGTTCGACTCCGAAGACCGAGGACGAGGAGCTCGAGCTGGAGAATCTGGACGAAGATTTCTCCTTTGATCTCGAAGAGGAACACCTTGAGCTCGACGAGCTTCCCGATCTCGGCGAGCCGGTCGAAGAAGCGCTGACGATCGAGAGCCCTTCAAAGGGGTCGATTCCCTCAAGCCGTCTGACGACCAACCATACATCCCAAGAGAACGCGGACCTCGAACCAATTGACGACGTAAGCGCATTCGAGGCCGACCTTGCTGATTCGAGTGAAGAGGGAGAATCCATGCGCATTCCAGAAGGGTCGCACCCGATACTTCAGAAGATCGAAGAGGATCTCCTCTCGATCAAGGAAGAGCTCGCGGCTCTCAAGAACGAGATCTACAGCCTGCGGGGGACCGCCTCTCCCACCCGACCCGAAGAAAAACCAAAAGAGGGTGAGGTCGGATTCTTTGCCGAAGACGAAGACGAAACCATTGCGCTCACCGGGGACGAGCTCGACAACATCCTCAACACGGCCGACATCACCGAGGAGACCGGGGAGCCAACGGCCATTCCCGAGGAGACCGAGCTGATCGTCGAAGAGGCGGCCGCGCAGCCCGACCGCCTGATCGACAAGGACAACATCCTGGAGCTCGAAGAAGAGGCCCCAGCTCCGACCAGGGTGGCGTCGGTGGCGATCGAAGAAGAGGTGCCGATCGAGCTTCCCGAAGAGGAGATTGTCCTCGAAGACCTTTCCGGGCCGGAGGCCGAAGAGCCGGAGCCGATAAGCGAGGAGGAGATAAACTCCTTCGACGAGATCCAGATCGACCTTCCGGAAAGCGAGGAAGAGGCGGGGATCGAAGAGCTTCCGGAGATTACGCTCGAGGAAGAGGAGCTGCCGGCCGAAGAGGTGGAGCTTGGAAACGAGTTCGACCTCTCCACAAGCGAGAAAGAGGCGTTGCGGAGCGAGACGTTCGAACTTCACGATGAGGAGCTCCTTGAGCCCGCGGTAGTCACGCCGGCTGTGAAGTCCACGATTCCTCGTGCTCCGACGACCTCAGCGACCGCGGCCGTCGACGAAGAGATCCCCGACGACCTTAAGACCGAAATCAAATCCATTCTGAAATACATGGATCAGCTTCTCGAGGCGCTTCCCGAAGACAAGATCGAGGAGTTCGCCCGCTCCGAGTACTTTGAGGTCTACAAGAAGCTCTTTGACGAGCTGGGGCTGACAACCTAAGATGGGACTCCTCGAGCGACTCGGAAAGAAACCGCCGGTGGCGGGGACACGGGAGGGGCTCCTGCGCAGGGCGGTGAGAATCCGCGAGCGCAGAGCTCCGGCCGATGCGGGCTTTCCCGTCTCAAAAAAAAAACTGACGAGCCTCCTCACGACGCTTCCCGGATAGCGCTCGCCACTCTCACCGACGCAGTTGCAAAGCTCGAACCCGGCCTCGATCTTGGGGGGGAGCTCTTTGCGCTCTACAGCGAGGCCTTCCGAATTGAGAAGGGGGCGCTCCTTCTTCCCGACGAGAGCGAAGGGGTCTTCTCCCCGTGGGCTCTTTCGGGGTTCGACCGCACCACCGCGCACCGCCTACGCATCCCGCACGAGTTCGTCCTTTCGTTCTCAGGGACCGTCGAAGGGAACGTGACGACCCTTGCGCGAAGGGAGCTCGTTCCCCTTCAGTCCTACTTTTCGACGCGGGAGTTTGGGCTCATCGAGAAGCTTCTCTTCGTCCCCTTCGTCGTTGGCGGCCAGGTGGTAGCCCTTCTCCTCGTCGCCCGCGCCGCGGAGTTTCCAACGGGCAGGTCCGACGTCCTTCGATACATCGAGGAGTCCGCGCTCATCGCCGCGCCGCTTATTCGGAAGTCCCGCACAGTCATCCAGCCGGATCGTCCCGCCGCGCCTCGCAGCGATCTCGGTTCACGCCTGAGCGAGATACTCGCCAAGGCCGCCGAAGAAAAGCATTTCATCCTCTTCGTCAAGCTGGACCTCACCCAACTTACCGCCGCCCTCCCCGCTCACGGGGAAGGCGTGGATCCCTATCACTTGCGCAAGGATATCGTGCGGGTGCTCTCGTCGATGGTTTCCGGGAGCGGCGAGCTCATCCGCCTCGCCCCCAACCGGCTTCTGCTTACCCTCAACAGCCGTACGTCCCACGATGAGCGCCTTGTCATCCATCAGATCTGCTCGGGGCTCGGCTCTCTCTTCGGCGCTCGCCTTGAGCCTGCCCAGCTCCACTTCCGCTCCTGGACCTATCCGCAGGAAGCGGTTTCCGTCGATGAGCTCATCGCCGAGATCAGCCAATGAATCGCCTGTTACTCTTGCGCGCGCGCGATCGGGAGAGCTCTACGCGCAAGCCGGAGGCGTCCGGATTCATTCCGCCTATGATCCGCGGCGAGAGGCTCGGCGGTTCATCGAAACCCAGGCGGCCGACCCGCCGCCCTCCACCTGGGTCGTGCTCGGCGAGGCCCTCGGCTATCTGACCGACGCCATTCGGGAGCGCTCGTCACGCGCTCGAGTCCTTCAAATCTGCTACCATCCTAGCCTCGCCGGTCGGGACGAGGCTGCCCGATGGACCCCCGCATCGATCGAAACCATCGAGACCTTTCTCAACCGGCTCTTGAGCGAGCTCGAGATCGAGGGACTCAAGGTCATCGAGTGGTCACCTTCCGGCGCTGCATTCCCTCGAGAGGCTGAACGGGCAAAGGCAGCGCTCGCCCAGGTAGTTCGCGAGATCTCGGGCAGCGTTACGACGACGCGGGCCTTCGGGCTGCGCTGGGCACGCAACTGCCTGGCGAACTTCCTCGCACTTGACCTACTTGGCGACCTCACGCGCGCGCCTTCCGAAGCGCCGCCGCCGAAGGCCGTGGTCATCGCCGCCTCGGGACCCTCCCTCTCCGAGGCGCTGCCGCTCCTCCGAGAGCTGCGAGCGAGATTGCTGATCCTATCCCTCCCCTCTTCCCTCGCCGCCCTTGCAGCGGCGGAGCTGCGGCCGGATCTTCTCGTCGCCACGGACGGCGGCTCGTGGGCCTCCTTCCACCTCGCGCAGATCCTGCGTCTCCCCCCGGGCGAGCCCCTTCCCATCGCCATGCCCCTGTCGGCGGCGCGCGGAGCGTGGCAAGCAGCCGGCCCGATCCTTGTCCTCAGTCAGGGGAGTCTCTTCGAGCGCGAGCTTCTTGCCGCAAGCGGCCTCCCGGCCCTTCCGATCGCCTCCCGTGGCACAGTGGCCGCCGCCGCAGTCTCGTTGGCTCTTGTCCTCACCCGAGGGCCCGTCGTCCTGGCGGGTCTCGACCTGTGTTTTCGCGACATCCTTGAGCACGCCCGGCCGCACACCTTCGACCCCCTCTGGGAGCGAGGCCAATCGCGCCTTGCACCGGCCTACGGCGCCCTCGTCCAAAGGGCGGTCGACCGCGCACCGCACCTGGGCGCCTCTGCCGAGGCTCGATCCTCTACGGCTTTCAGGACCTATGCCGGCTGGTTCTCCGGGCTCGCAAACGACGAGCGGCGTCTCTTCCGCCTCAATCCGTCGTCGGTAGCGCTGCCGGCGCTCACGCCCCTCGATGGTAGCGGACTTCGAAGGCTCGCCGGCGAAACGACCCCCGGAGCCTCGAGGATCGCATCCCGCTCTGCATCAGTCCCTCCCTTCCCGGAGCGCGCCTCGGTCGTTGATGCAGTTCTCTCCTCCCTCGAGGAACGGCTCGCGGCAGGACGGCGAACCCTCCTCGCCTTAGGGTCCTCCGACGAGAGGAGCGGGGGGGAGCTTGCAGTTGACCCCGAGCTCGGCGAGATTCTCTACGAGCTCGATACCGCCGGACTCTTCGAAGCGAAGCGGGCCGCGCGCCTTGACGGCTATGACCCTGCACGCCGGCGCCTGCTTCAGTCAATCGAGACCACGGAGAGCCATTTCAGGGCAATGCGAGCCCTCTACCTGCCGGGATCATCCCGAGGGTGAGAGGAGACTATCCCTTGCCCCGTGCCGTTTCCTCACGAGACGGTGTAGGCGATCCCCGCATAGCCGACGAATGAGTCCGAGGGGTGAAGATCGTGGCTGGTGTAGTGGTCGATGAGCGTTCCCGAGCGAACCCCGGAAAGGCGCGCGAAGGTGAGGGCTGCGACCGCTGCACCGGCGGAGCACGCGGAGCGCTCGCTGCCGCTTAAGGCGAGGGCTTCGTCACCCTTCATCGAGAGGAGGGCGTCGATGATCCGCCGGTCGGAGACCTCCATCACCCACTGCACGGCCCCCTGCCCCGCTCCCTTCGGAGCGAAGCGATACCCCGGACCGTAGTGGGTGAGGTCGGTGGAGCCCACCACGCGGAGCGCCCTGCCCAGCGCCCGTTCCGCATCGAAGAGCGCGCTGCCCAGCGCTGTCGCCTCCTGCGAAGGCGCAACGCGAAGCCAGAGCGCGGAGGCCTTCGGAAAATAGTACTTGACGAAGGGAAGCTGCACCTCAACGCTGTTGTCCCCCTCCACCTCTTCGCGGATCGCAAGGCGTTCGCGCAAAAAGCCGAGAAGCTCGCCGTCCGCGGGAAGATCGCCCAAGGGGGTGGCATAGCCCTCTTCAGGGGCAGCATAGGTTCCGGCTCGGGGCGGCAGGTGGCCGCCGACGACGACGACCGTGATCGGGAGCTTCCCTCCGCCCGCGAGGCTTCCCACGGCGGTCCATGCAAGGCGGCCCGAGAAGGACCATCCGGCGTGCGGCGCCACGCAGGCACAGGCTCCCGGCGTCGGCCGATGGGCGGCACTCCAGGCGGCGCACAGACGTCGTACGCCCTCTCCGCTCCCGGGATACCAGCCCTCAGGAAGCAAGCGCCTTCGCGTCATACCCTTCCTCAATCGAATCGTACCACAAAAAAGCAGTTCACAATGATCGGATTTCCCGTATAATGAGTGCGTTGCCATGGGCCGGAAAATCGCGCTGCTCTACACCGTCTTCAGCATTCTCGCGCTCCTTGTCCTCTCGGTTTGGACCACGAGCAGCCTCCTCGATACAAAGGCCCACAACCTGGCCTCCGCGGCGCGACGATTCAACGCGCTCACCCGCGACGTCGCCTCGACATACACAAGCTCCGGCGGATCTGACACCGCTACCTTTCGATCCTTCGTGCGGTCGCTCTTTCTCTCCGATCCGACGATCGAGGTCCTGCTCGTCGAATCGCCGGAGGGGGGTCTGCAATACCTCTTTGCGCGACACGCCGGCTACGTCCAGAATCCCGAGAGCATAGAGCGCTCGTGGCGCGGCTCGATCGTGTACAACACGACGCTCGAGCGGCTCTTCTCGGCTCCCCTTCCACTTCCGGGCCATCCTCGCGCCGAGCTGCAGGCGGTCTATGCGATTTTCGATAGGGCGTCGCTTGACTCGACCCTGCGACCGCTCTTGGCGGCTCTGCTCGGCTTCGTCATCCTAACCGGAATTGTCATCGCCTTCGTTTCGATTCTTCGCGCCGGACGGTTGCCAGCGGTCGCGACCGAGCCGCACGAGCTCCCTCACGGTCCGCTTGGGCGGCCGGAGGGGGAGCGTCCCAATGCTCGCTCCGCGGGAGCCGCTCAGGAGCCGTCGTACGCCCCGCAGACTCCTCCGGTCGCTCCAGCCCCGGCAGCCGTTCCCCACGTGGAACCGGTGCAGTCTGAGACGGTCTCGGAGGAGCGAGATGCCGCCGCGAGAAACGACGAACGGTGGTCCGCCCTTTCTGAGGAGGTCGTTCCCCTCGAGCTCGAATCGCCGGTCGGTGCAGCCGCATCCGCGCGCGCAGTCGCCCCTGGAGCGAGGAGAGCCGCCGAAGAGCTGCCCCCCGGCGTGGTTCTCCCAACCCTCGAGGAGATAGCAGCAGAGGGCGTAGCGGAGGTTGTCCCGACGTCGGAGGCTCTCGCCGCGAGAGGAGCAGCGCCGGAAAGGGTCGCCGAGCACGACCGAGAGGCCCCCCTCCCCGCCTCCTCCGAAGAGCGGCTTCCAAGCGCAGAGGACGAGCTTGCCGACATTGAGGATTACGAAGATCTTGAAACCCTCGATGGGAGCCCGTCTCCCGAGGGTGATGAGCCCCGCAGGCGCTCCTCCGACCTCCCGCGTCGACCTGCACCGCCTCATCGCGAGCCCGAGCCCTCGGCCCGTGCGGAGTCCCCTCGACAGGCCGAGTCGGCCCCGACGTCTTTCGATCTCCCCGAGGAAGATGAGGAGATCGCCGAGCTCGAGGAGATCCCTGAAGAAGCGGAGAGCCCGGCGCTCGCGGCCAGGCCGCCGGCCGACGGCTCGGCTGGCGCACCCGCCGCGAGCAAGGACGGCGACGGCGGGCTCTTGAAGCGGCTCCTGGCGCAAAGCGCTTCCCGCGGAGCCGCCGGGCGCGCACCGGCAGCCGAAAGCAGCGGCACGCAACAATCCGCAGCCTACTCGCAGGCCGACCGCGGCGCTCCCCTCGGGCTCTTCGCTCCCGAAACCGGGCTGGGATGGTCCGAGTATTTCGAGAAGCGCCTATCCTTCGAAATAGATCGTTGCGCCTCGTTCGACCAGGATCTCTCGATCGCCCTGATGCGATGCAATGCGCCCATCGGAGCGGAGGCGCGCAAGGAGCTCGCCCGCGAGATTCTTCTCAACTTTACCTTTCAAGATCTCTGCTTTGAGTATGGAGACGACGGCTTCGCCGTGATCCTTCCCAACGTGGACATCGACGGGGCGCTGCGGAAGCTGGAGACCTTCCAGGGACGCATCGCCGAGGAGGAGGAGAGGCTCCCCGGCCTGTGCATCGGGCTCGCGGCACGCAACGGACGGCTCCTTCCCGGCGCCCGACTGCGCTCGGAGGCGGAAAGCGCCCTTGCGAAGGCTCTTGCCAGCACGACGGAGACTATCGTCGCTGTCCTGATCGACCCCGGCCTCTACCGCAGGCACGCATAGCAGGTTGCCGGCGAGGTGGTGGCCCCGTCCGCCGAATCGGTGCTTGCTGCGGCTTCTAACCGGAAATCGGTGCGTGAAGGCGCCGTTTTGGCGCTCCCATTGAAATTGTCGTCAAACGCTAACCTCTCTCCGACAGCTCCGGCAGGCTTCTGATCAGCCTCCCGAGCGTCCACTGATTGACCAGGTACACATAGGGCTGATCTTCGCGCTTTACGTAGAAGCGTGAGCCGTCGCGGTTGCCGACGTCGATCACCCAACGTCCGCCCTCTACATCCGAAACCAACACCTGAGCTATCGGATGCTCGAGCCCGGTGGCCTTCTCTTCCGGATGGGGCACGAACTGGTCGCCCGTCAGTCCTATCAACTCAGCTTCAACCTCGAGAAGTCTCTTCGAATCGAGGGAATAGCTCGCGTCGCCTTGAACACTCCAACCGGTCCCACCGTCCTTGACGGTCGCGACGAGCAGATAGTCGGCGGTGATGCTCCTCCCCCCGACCTCGAAACGGCGTGCTCGCACCCCGATCGTCTGGAGGGAATCGAGGGAGAGCCCCGAAGGAGCGATCCGAAGATCGCACCAGAAACTCGGGGCCTGTAGGAGGTAGCTAGAAATTGAGGAGACAGTCTCGTAGGTCGCATGAGAGCCCTCGCGACGAACGAAATCGCCCCCCTGCACCCCCTTGCCGACGTAAAGGTCAACCAGGGTGCTTCCCTGATCGCGGACCACCACCCGGATTGCATGAGAGGGATCCAACGAGAAGCTACCCCAGGTGGCGGGATCGCGGCTCGCGATCCGTAGCGATCGCTCCGAGCGAATCGCCTGCAGAAAGCTCGCGATCCTGCCGCGGTCGGCCGGAAAGCGCTGCCCTTCGATGGCAATCCACCACCTCCCGCCCTCCCCGAGGGAAAGCCTCACGGCTTCCCCTGGTCCCGCGATGGAAAGGGAGCTCGACCGGCTCGGATCGAAACCGGGGAACAGAAGCTCCGTACGGCCTACCGGATTGACGATCCTTCCCAGGATATACACGAGCACAAGAGCGCCCAGGACCGCGCTCAGGGCGAGAAGCTTCCGGCGGTATCTCATCCCCTGCCCTCCCCCGACCGCTGCCTCCTCCTGCGCACCAGGGAGCGCCGCAGCCCGAAGAGAACCACGAAGAGCGGAACCAGAAAAATATTGACGATCTCCGCGAAACGAAAGGCAGCTCGCTTTGCCTTCGGATCCCCGATCCGGTCGAGCCGTGGGTCCCATTGCCCTTTCGTCTTGATCGTGAGAAGCGCATCGTTTCCCGTAAGCCAGTCGATCGCGTTCTCCGCAAAGCCGAGATTGTACGCGCTGTCAGAGTAGTGGATGAGATCCGAAAGAAAGTCGTCATCTCCGACAACGACGAGGCGCGTCGGAGGGCTTGTCGCAGTCGCATCCGCGGCGCTTCGCGCAAAGCTCGGGAACCTCCCGGCGAGCGCATAGGCAAGGTCGTACTGTCCGGGTATCTGATTGCCGCTCGAATCGTAGCGTGAAACTTCGGAGGGATTGGTGTCGAAGCTCCCTTTCATGATCCACGCCGCGCGCGTCGACTTTACGAGGCTGTCGTAATGGACGCCGGAAAGATCAAGCTTCACGAGCGGGCTTGGCCACAGCAGGTCGAGCCCCTGAAAGTTTCTCGTAATCGGACTCGTTGTCGAGACGTCGTCGCGCCTGATTTCGAGCCAGTGGGGATAGGGGCCGAGGTTCTGCCAGGCATACCGGCCTCCCACCATGCGCAAGGTACGGAAGCTCTTGACGCTCTTGTCGAGCACGAGGGTGTTGGCGATGCGGACTCCATAGGTCGAGATGAGGTCCAGGATCGGAAGGCCGATGAGGGGGGTCGCCTGCAGGTTCCCGCGAGTGTCGATCGCCACACCGGGGACGCAAAAGAGCACGGGGCCGCCCTTCATCACGTAGCGGTCGATAGGGGCAAGATCGCTCATCGAGAGCTCCCTCCCTCCGAGCACCACCAAGGCGTCGAGCGAGCGCGGTATGGGCTCCCCTCGCGCTATCGGGACGGCTGCATAGGTCCGTCCAATCGAAGCTGCAAGAAGGCTGTAGTCGTTCTGCACGGTGCGCTGAGAGTCTCCGACAAGGATGCCGACCGCCCAATTCCGATTCTGGATCAGCTTCATGATGGCCGCGGTCACCTGGTACTCGAGGTTGTCCGTTCCCGCCACGAAGGGGATAACCGCCTGGTGATCCAGATATTGGATGACTATCCCGGAATAGATGGTCGCCGTGGTCCGCTCGCCCTTGTCGATGATCTCCATCTGCTCCGGGTAGACGCCGATTGCCTGTATCGCCTGCGCGACCCCCGTCTTCTCCGGGTCGACCGACCGCACCGTGATTCTGGCGTGGGAGTAGACCGCGTACTCGTCGAGGAGGTCAGTTACCTCCTGTGGGACAGGCGAGATTTTCTGCAACCGCTCGGAGACGTAGTAGGTTACGGCGGCCGGCTCGGAGAGGGAACGGTAGAGATTCTTGCTTGCCTGCGACAGCGTAAAGACCTGATCCTCGGTAAGATCCACGCGAAAGAAAAAGAGCGCCCCGTCGAGCGCGATGAAAACCGCAATCGCCACGACGAGCGCTGCAAGCAGAAGATCCCTCCCCTTCATCTCCCTCGTCTCCAAGCGAGGCTCTTCGTCGTTAGATAAAGGAAGAGCGCGGTCAGGAGCAGAAAGTAGAGAAGGTCGCGGGAGTCCAGCAGCCCCTTGTCGAAGCTCTCGAAGTGAGAGCGAAAGGAGATCCAGTTGAGGGTGGAGGCGAGCCAAGCGGGCAGGTCCATAAAGGCGTTCACGGTGCCGATGAGGGTGATGAAGAGCAGGGCGAGGACACCACAAAGGAACGCGGTAATCTGGTTCAGCACAAGTGAGGAGATGAATTGGCCGATTGCAATTCCAGCCGCCCCCAGCAGGAGCATCCCAAGGTACTCGCCGGCAATCTGCCCCTTCTGGAAATCCCCAAGAGGCGAAAGCGTGAGGGGAAGGGGAAGGGTAAGCAGGGCGATCACTACAAGAAGCACGAAGGCCGCAGCGAACTTCCCCGCCACAAGCTCCCATTCCCGGTACGGCAGCGTGAACAGGATCTCCGCAGTTCCCAGCCGCCTCTCCTCCGCCCAGATCCGCATGGAAAGAGCAGGAATAACGACGACATAGATGATCGGTACGATCGAAAAGTAGCCTCGAAGCGATGCGACATTCTGGAAGAGAAACTGATTCAGGTAGAGAAACCACACCGAGCCAAACACGAGAAAGGCGACGGTGACGACATAGGCGATCGGCGAGTTGAAGTAGGAGCGCAGCTCCTTCCTCACGATCGGCATCACCCTCATGGGCGCGCATCCCCCTCGGAGGTCAGCCGCTGGAATATCTCCTCCAGGCTTAAGCCCGCCGGGGTGGAGGACAGAAGCTTGTAGCCTCGGGCGACCGCCCAGTCGAAGACGATCTCGCCGAATCCCTCTGCGCCGTCGGTGATAAGGTCGGCGCTGAAGGTTTCCTCTCCCGCTCCGGCGAAGCGCGCTACCGACTGGACCCTGGGTATGCGGGAGAGCGCCTCCTCCGAAAGGCCCCGCGCGCGAACTACGATCCGGAAACGGGCCCCCGTCTTCATCTTGCGGCGTATCTCCTCCGCGGTCCCCTCGGCGACTATCTCCCCCTTGTTAAGGATAAGGACGCGGCTGCAGACTGCTTCCACCTCCTGGAGGATGTGGGTTGACAGAACGACCGTCTTCGCCCGTCCGATCTCCTTGAGAAGCTCGCGGATCTCGACTATCTGGTTGGGGTCCAGCCCCGCCGTGGGCTCGTCGAGGATAAGGATCTCCGGCGAATGGAGGAGGGCTTGGGCGATTCCCACCCGCTGCCGGTAGCCCTTCGAGAGCGTCGCGATGGGTCTCCCGACAACATCGAGAATTCTGCACTGCCTGCAGGCGACTTCAATCGAGTCGCGCCTGCTGCCGCGTCTCACCCCCCGCGAGGAGGCAATGAACTCCAGATACTCCGCGACGGTCAAGTCGTCGTAGAGGGGAGCATTCTCCGGAAGGTACCCGATGAGGCGCCGCACCGCGAGCGAATCCTCGCGCACGTCGAGGGAGTTGATCCGGGCCACCCCCTCGCTCGGCAGATGGTAGCAGGTAAGCACCCGCATGAGCGTGGTCTTGCCCGCGCCGTTCGGCCCGAGGAGACCGACGACCTCCCCGGCGCCGATCGTGAAGCTCACATCCCGAACCGCTTCGAGGCGACCGTACCGCTTGGTGACGTGAGACACCTCGATCATGGAACGACGACGGATTCTTCAACGAAGGGAATCGGAATGACCTGGCGGTCGCGGGTAAGAAACGAGGGCTCGAAGATCTCGCGGGCTTCCTTCACCAGGTGTTTGAGGTCGCGCTCGGTGTAACGCGGGCTGTAGTGAATGAGGCCCATCTGCTTCACGCCGCCCGCATCAAGCGCAATGCGGGCCGCCTGCTGCGCGGTAAGGTGCTTCTTCTCCCGGGCGCTCTCGGCCAGCTCCTCGAGGAACATTCCCTCGCAGATGAGCAGGTCCGAGTCGCTCACCTCGCCTGCTATCTCAGGAAAGTAGCCGGTGTCCGTCACGTAGCTGAACTTCCTCCCCCTCCGCGGAGGCCCCATCACCTCCTCCGGACGGACCACCCTTCCGCCGGGAAGCTCGACCTCCTCCCCCCCCTGCAGCCGCGACCAGAGCGGACCGCGCGGCACTCCGACGGCAAGAGCCTTCTCCGGGAAGAACATCCCCGGCCGGCTTCGCTCCTCCAGGGTGTAGCCAAAGCAGGGTTTCGAATGGCGGAGCGGGAAGGAGCGAACCTGGAACTCGTCGGTCTCGTAGACAACCTCCGGCCCGGTCACCTCCCGTATCACGATCTGGTAGTTGATGTACATGTCGAGAACTCGCCGGTTCATCTCTATGTACTCGCGAATCTTTGGCGGCCCCACCACGATGAGGGGCTCGTCGCGATCCACCTGCGATGAGAGCATGAGGATCCCGGGAAGACCCGTCACGTGGTCGGCGTGGGTGTGCGAGATGAATACTACCGAGATCTTCTTCCAGCGGAGGTTGAGCCGCCGCAGGGAAACCTGCGTTCCCTCGCCCGCGTCGAACAGGAAAAGATCGCCCTCCCTTCTGAGCAGCGCCGAGGTGAGGTGACGATTCGGGAGAGGCATCATACCCCCGCTGCCTAGGATAAACGCTTCTAGATTCATGTGGGATGGCTCCGTTGTGCGCGGGAGGCCGGTCTAGTTTGACATGCCCGCGGGGGTGGGCTCGGTCGGCTGCGGATTCTTCGAAAGGAAAGCGATCTCTGCCTTCCTAACGGTGATCGTCACACGGCTTCCAGGATGGATCTTGCCCTTTAGGACCTCGAGCGACAGCGCGTCCTCGACGTGCTTCTGAATGATCCGCCGCAAGGGGCGAGCACCGTACTTCGTGTCAAAGCCTTTTTCGATCAGCAGATCCTTCGCCTTCTGCTTGACGTCGATGATGATGTCCGTGTCGAGAAGCCGCAGTTGCACCTCATTCATCATGATGTCGAGGATCCTCCGCACGTCTTCTCTCGACAGGCTGTGGAAGACCACTATCTCGTCGACGCGGTTTAAGAACTCCGGTCGGAAAACCCGCTTCAGCTCGGCCATGGCAGAGGTGCGGATCTCGTTGAAGCTCATCAGGTTCTCTTCGGCGCGGAAGCCCAATGCGCTATCGCGAGAGATCTCACGGGCGCCGACGTTCGAGGTCATGATGAGCACCGTGTTTCGAAACGAGACCCGGTGTCCAAAGTTATCCTGGAGCTCCCCCTCTTCCAGCACCTGGAGGAGCAGATTGAACACGTCCGGGTGTGCCTTCTCAATCTCATCGAGCAGGATGACGCTGTAGGGCCTTCTCCGGATCTTCTCCGTGAGAAATCCTCCCTCTTCGTATCCGATATACCCCGGAGGCGCGCCGACCAGACGTGAAACGTTGTGCTTCTCCATGTAGTCGGACATATCGATGCGGATAAGGGCCTCCTGGTCGCCGAAGAGGAACTCGGCGAGACTCTTCGCAAGAAGGGTCTTGCCGACTCCGGTCGGACCGAGGAAGATGAAGGAGCCCATCGGTCGTTTGGGAGAGCTCAAGCCCGTGCGGGCGCGCCGTATTGCCGATGCCACCGCGGTGACCGCTTCGTTTTGCCCGATCACCTTGTGATGCAGCTCGTCCTCGATGTGAAGGAGCTTGTCCGACTCGGTTTGGGCAATGCGGATGAGCGGGATCCCCGTGATGTTCGAGATGATCTGCTGGATGTCCTCTTCGTCGACGACGTTCTTTTCGATCTTCAGGGTGTCTTCCCAGCCCTGCTTCATGTCCTCGACCTTCGACTTCAGCTGGCGCACGGTGTCGCGAACCGCCGCCGCCTTCTCGTAGTTCTGGGAGTTCACGAGAGCGATCTTCTCGTTCGTCAGCCGCTCGATCTCCATCTCCAGCTTCGCGAGCTCCTTCGGCCGGACGCTGTTGGTGATCCGCTTATGGGATCCTGCCTCATCGATGAGATCTATCGCCTTATCCGGCAGGAAGCGCTCCGTGATGTAGCGGCTCGAAAGAACCGCCGCCTGCTCGATTGCCTCGTCCGTGTAGGTGACGTTGTGATGATCCTCGTACTGGGTTTTTATCCCCTTGAGGATCTCCATGGTCTCCTCGACCGAAGGCTCCGAAACGAAGATCGACTGGAAGCGCCGCTCGAGCGCGGTGTCTTTCTCGATGTATTTCTTGTATTCGTTAAGCGTGGTTGCCCCGATGCACTGCAGCTCGCCGCGGGAAAGCGCCGGTTTCAGCATGTTCGAGGCATCGATGGCCCCCTCCGCGCCCCCGGCCCCGATGATCGTGTGCAGCTCGTCGATGAAAAGGATCACGTTGCCTGCGTTCACGATCTCCTTCATGACGCGCTTCAGGCGCTCTTCGAACTCGCCGCGGTACTTCGTCCCGGCAATGAGGGAGGCGAGATCGAGGGTCATCACCCTCTTGCCCATGAGCACCTCGGGGGCGGTACCGTCGACGATCCGCTGCGCCAGCCCTTCGACAATCGCAGTCTTTCCCACCCCCGGCTCGCCGATGAGGACCGGGTTGTTCTTGGTCCGGCGGGCTAGAATCTGGATGACCCGCTGGATTTCCTTAGCCCTGCCGATCACCGGGTCGAGCTTCCCTTCCCGCGCGTATTCGGTGAGATCGCGCGAGAACTCGTCGAGGGTCGGGGTCGCCTTCTTGCCAGGAAGAGGCTGCTTGCGCTTCTGCGATTGAGACTGCGAGGAAGCCTGCGACTGAAGCTGCGGCGGGACGCGCTTCGCGTAGCCGCTTGATCCGGAGAGGTCGATGACAATCTCGCGAAGCTGCTCCACCGTCACGCTGTACTTCGCGAGACAGCGTTGAACCACGCTCCCTGTCTCCTTGGCGGAAGCGAGGAGAAGATGCTCGGTGCCGATGTATTCGTGGCCCAGATTGCGGGCCTCCTCGGCCGAGTCCTCGAGAATCTTCTTCCCGCGCTTCGACGGCGGGACATCCCCAAGGATGAAGCCGGAGTGCTTCTTCGGAATGCTTCGCTCGATCTCAAGCTGCATCTCCGTAGGATCCACGTTCAAACGCTTAAGCGCCTTGTATCCCAATCCTTCCCCGTCCTTCAGAAGGGCAAGGATGATGTGCTCCGGGAGAAGCTGGTCCGAATGGAACCGCTTCGCTTCTTCCTGCGCGAAGATTGTGAGTATCCGTTGAGCCCTTTGCGTAAGCCCTTTGAACATGCTCTTCCTCCGTTAGTCCTCAACGTCCCCGATCGCCTCTTTGATCATGTTGGCTCGAGTATAGTCGATAAGCTTGGTGTCTGCGCCGGTCTCCTGGCTGTCGATCAGCTGCTGCATGTGCGATTTCTGCGTCAGGAACAACAGCGCCGTGATGCGCGGAAGAGGCAGCTTTATCCAGCCGAGAGCAGCCCCCAACCGCAGCGCAGAGAGGTGCTCGATGGCCTCGCGCGCGGAGATCGACCGGCAATACCGGAGGATCCCAAATGCTCGATACACCCGATCCTCGACATCCACCCGTTGCTTGCTCACCATCTCTTCCCGAGCTTTCCGCTCATAGTTTACTATCTGATCCGCCACACTTTCAAGTTTCTCCAAGATCTCCGCTTCTGCGGAGCCGAGGCCAAACTGATTCGAAACCTGGTACATGCTCCCGAGGGAGTGCTCGTCATCGCCGAAGAACCCCTTCACCGACAGGCCCAGCTGGACGACCGCCTTGAAGGTCTTCTCGATGAGCGAGGTGGTCACGAGCGCCGGAATGTGAAGCATGATCGAGGCACGCATTCCCGTGCCACTGTTGGCGATCTCTGTCGTCAGATAGCCCGCGTCAAGCGAGGCTGCGAACTCCACCTCGCGCTCGAGCGCGGTATCGAGCGAGTTCACCTCTTCGTAGGTCGCCTTCAACGAAAGGCCGCCCGCGAAGCTTGCTACCCGAAGATGATCGATCTCGTTGATCATCCCCGCCACCTTCTGATCCTGCCGCAGAACGAAGGCTTTGTGGGTCTGCAAGGAAAAGTCCTGCGAGATGAGATTGCGCTCAAGCAGGAGCCGGCGCTCGGTGGGAGAAAGCGATCCGAGAACTCCCCCCTCGTAGCGACTGTCGACCTTCAGCACCGCATCGAGGAGCTTGCGCTGGACCTGCTCCTCCTCCTCGCTGTTCATGGTTCCGGGAAAGAGGTGTCCCGCCAGGTTTCGCGAGAGGCGTATCCTGCTCGCGATCACCACATCGTTGTGCGGGCCGGCCTCCTGGAACCAACCCGAGGTTTCCCTTACCCCGGTGAACTTAATCATGCTAGTCTCCTGCGGTCTGCTCTATCGCCCTTAGTTTATCACGGATCACCGCCGCTTCCTCATAATCTTCGTGGACGACCGCCTCCTTGAGCCGGTCCTTGAGAAGCTCGCGATCCACGAGGAGCGATTTGTAGGCCACGAGCCGCGCGGGATACTTGCCGCGGTGGCGCGTGGTTCCGACCGTGTTCTCCAGAAAAAGCTCCACCTCCCGTTTGAAGGCGGCGTAGCATTCGCCGCAACCCAGCTTGCCCTCCTTGCGGAACTCGGACAGCTTCATCCCACAGCGGGGGCAGCTCTCGTTTGTGCGCTCCTCCTTGCCTTCGCCCTTCGTGTCGATGAGACCGGTGAGGAGCTGCGAGAGGGAGAGCTCGATCTTGTCGTCGCTGCTGGATATGCCTCTCTTCTGGGCACAGCTCCCGCACAGGTGCAGCTCGACCACCTCGTTACCCATGATCTGCTGCACATGAATGACCGCCTCGTTCTCGTCGCAGATACTGCATTTCATGAATTTCTGCCGCTCCCCTCCCAGCTCAATAGTAGTACAAATTCACCCGATCGACCATACTCTTTCACCTATCTCTTCGGGCGGCCGCGGACCTGAGATGATCGCAAAAGGCTAGTATTTGCGCAGGACGTCGATCGGACGGATGGCTCCGGCTCTGCGGGCCGGAAACCAGGCGGCGACGGTCGAAAGAAAGATTGAAAGGAAGGCGATGACCCCCAGCTCCTGCCAATCGAGCCGAATCGGTATCCGGTCGAGGTAGTAGCTTGAGCTCAAGAGTGTGACGTGCACGGGAGTCTCGTGCACAAACGGCGACAGCACAAGCTGCCAAAGGGCAACGGCGGCATTGATAAGCCACTGCAGTCCCGCTATGACCGCATTGATGTTCACCGCTGCAAGGAGGCCGAGCCCCATCCCTCCGGCTGTACCCACCGCCCCGATCACGAACCCGGTTGCGACGAAGGCCCTGGTTATCCCCGCGGGGCTCGCTCCGGTGCTCTTGAGGATGGCTATCTCATGGTTCTTCTCGATGACGAGCATGACCAGGGACGAGGAGATGTTCACCGAGGCGACCAGCACGATGAGGACCATGATGAAGAGGAGCAGGTTCTTGGTCGTCTCGAAGGTCTTGTACATCGGCTTCTCCATCTGGTACCAGGTGAACAGATACCACGACCTCGGAAGCTGATCCTCGATCCGATGGACGATCGGCTGGAGGTCACCGTAGGGATCGGTCACCTTCACCCCGATGAAGCGAGCCCCGGGATCGGTGAAAAGCTCGCGGCCCTTCGTATCCGAAATGAACATCGCAAGGGAATCGAGCTCGTTGTAACCCGTCGTGAAGATGCCTCGAACCACAAGCCGGTTCGGACGGAGGATGAAATTGCCGCCGGGCAGAACCTTGGCCGTGAGAAGCCTGATCGGCTCTCCGACCTTTGCGTGAAGCGCCCTGGCGACGTCGACGCTGAGGAGCGCCGAGGTCGGCTCGCTCAAATCGAAGGCCCCCGCCGTCATGGTGAGATAGCGGCGGAAGCCTGAATCGGCTGCGTACAGCTCGGCCGGAAGCGCACGCACGGCGACCCCTGTTCGCCCGGATGCGGAATACGCAAGCCCCAGCCCCGAGTAGGCGGGAAAGGCCTCGGTGACTCCGCGAACCGAGCGTATCGAGGCAAGCACCGAGTCGAGCTCGCTCGTGGTTACGGCTGTCAGACTTTTCACCTGCAGGTGAAAGGTGCCGACCTCGATGTAGCGGGCCGTGATCCCTTCGATCATCCCGTTGGCCACCTCGAGCACCACGACGAGGGGCACGAGGCTCAAGGCAACGCCGGCGATTGCCCCCCGCAGCTGGCCGATCCGCCGGCCGTTCTCTCCGCTCCAGAAGTTGCGAAGGCCGAGAAAGAGGACCGCCCGCAGCCTCACGGGGGCTCCCTCCGGTGGTCCGCAAGGAGCTCGCCCTTGTCGAGACGCAGCTCGTTCCCTGCGCGCTCGGCAAGGCCCCGATCATGCGTTACGAGGAGAAGGGACTTCCGATGGGTACGCACGAGCGACAGGAGAAGCTCCTCCACGTTGCGGGAGTTCCGCTCGTCGAGGTTGCCGGTCGGTTCGTCGGCGAGGATCAGCTCGGGGTCGTTCACGAGCGACCTCGCCACGGCGACTCGCTGCCGCTCGCCCCCGGAGAGCTGAAGCGGATAATGGCTCAACCGCTCCGAAAGGTTGACCTGCTTGAGGAGCTCCGCAGCCCTCTCGAGCGCCTCCGCACGGGGCGTTCCCGCCATGTAGGCCGGCATCATCACGTTTTCGAGCGCGGTGAAGTCCTTGAGAAGATAATGGAACTGAAAGATAAGCCCGATGATCCTCGCTCGATACTGCGTCAGCTCCTCTTCGGAGAGGCGGTTCACCTCGTAGCCCGCGCTCACGATCGTTCCATGGGTCGGCGCGTCGAGCCCGGCGATGAGGTTGAGGAGCGTGCTCTTACCCGACCCGCTCTCTCCGGTGATTGCGAGGATCTCCCCCGCCTCGAGACGGAGCGAGACGTTGGTGAGGACCGGGAGATCCTCATCCCCCGTCACATAGGTCTTGCCCACCCGGTCGACCAGGAGAATGGGCCCGCTTCGCACGAGCTCCCCGCTACTCATAGCGCAGAACCTCCGCAGGCCTGATCTCCGAAACCCTACGCGACGCCAGGTAGGCCGCAGCAACCGAGGAAAGAATCGCGAAGAGAAAGATGAAGAGCGCCTCATGGAAAAGAACCCGGCTCGGTACCCTGTCCAGATAGAAGTAGGCCGGGGAGAAGAGAGCGAACGATCCTCCCGTCGGTGAAAGGGGAGAGAGGAGCCACGCGAGCACCTCCCCGACTGCGTTTACGAGCGACTCGACGAGGGTGAAGATCGCGTTTATGTGATCGGACACCAGCAGCCCGAGAACGAGCCCGATCACCCCACCGAGCACGCCGATGTACAGTCCGTCAAGGACGAAAACGGCACGCATGGCCCCGGGGGACGCTCCCATAGAGCGGAGGATCCCAATCTCCTCCTGCCGCTCGTAGACGGCTCGCTTCAGGAAGTGGTGGATATTCACCGCCACCACCAGGAAGATCAGACAGAGGAGGAAGGTCATCACGAGCTTCTCCATCCGCAGGGCGCCGAAGAAGGCGCTGTTGTACTGGCGCCAGGAGACGATGGAGAGAGACCTTCCGGGAAACGCCGCGCGGATGCGGTCGGCAGCCGCACGGTCCTGGAAGCGATCGGCCAGCTTGACCCCGTATA
Source organism: Spirochaetales bacterium (assembly GCA_027306915.1). The sequence continues at coordinate 86,762 of DAHUYW010000010.1, forward strand.
CCAGGCGATCCACCGGACTTCCGAGCGCCCGCACCGCAGAGAGGTTCACGAAACAGAGGGTTTGATCGAAGTCGTAGTACCCCGACTTGAAGATCCCCGACACCGTGAAGGATAGGCTCGCCGGAGAAAGCAGGTCGAACGAGGGGCCGCCCAGCGAAACGACCGAGACCGGATCGCCCAGCCCCACCCCGAGGGTGGATGCAAGCTGATCGCCGATGACGATCGACCGGTCGCCCGCAAGCGTCATGCTCCCTGCGATGAGATGAAGATACCGGACCATCTCTGGATCGAGACGGCCCGAATCGGGAGGAACTCCCCGCACGACCGCCGGCTGGAAGCCGGTGACTCCGCCGGTGATCATGGTCTGAACGTCGGCAAAGGGCACCACCGCCGCTACACCTGCCACGTGGCGCAGACGGGCGACCTCCTCCGCCGAAAGAGGCGCCCCCTTGGTAGTGATCCGCAGATGATAGGATTTGATGGCAAGGATGTCGCTGATGAACCCAAGCTGGAAGCCGTTCATGACTCCAAGCACGGAGATGAGCGTCACGACGCCGATGGCGATCCCGGCGACTGACAGCACCGAGGGGGCGAGTCCCCGATTCCTGCGCTTGGAGCGGAAGTACCGGCGAGCGACGAAGAGGATCCACCCCGCCCGCATCATCCCGTCACAACCTCTTCTCTCACCTTGTTGCCGTCCTTGTAGTAGACGCGCAAGAAGGGCTTGCCGTTTGCGTAGAGCTCCTCATAGGAGCTGTTCTCGCCCGTGTAGATGGTCACCTTGACCACCTTGAGGTTTCTGGTGACGACCACCTTGGCGAGCTTTCCGTCGCGGCCGTAGGTGTAGCGGCTCTCCTCCCTCACGCCCGGGGTGAGCACGAGCTTGTCGATCAGGCGGTCGCCCTCGTAGCGAAACTCGCTCCGCGAGACCGTCACATCCTTTCTTACCACCTCCTCCGAAAGCTCTCGGCCTTTGGCGTCATACGAACGTCGGGAAACGGTACCCGTCGCGAAGTTGGTCTCGACGGCGCTCTGCCCCTTCCCGTCGGGGGAGAAATCGGTCTGGTTGATTATCGCGCTCCCCTTCCAGTCCTCCTGCGCCGCAAGATCGGATCCGTTGTAGCGCATAAGCTCACCCTCGCGGTCGGTACCATGCCATTCCGCCAAGAGGCTTCCGCCTGCATAGACGTAGGCCGACTCGACGTCCCGCCCGTCAGGGTAGGCGCGCACTGCACGCCGCAGCCTTCCCTCGGGACCTCGATAGATGGTAGTCCGGTAGCGAAGGCTTCCGTCGGGCCCCTGGACCTCGATCGTTGCGAGCAGACCCTGCTCGTAGGAGTAGATGCGCTTCGTCTCGAGCTTCCCGTCGAGGTAGTCCTCCTCTTCCTGCGGGCGACCGTTGCGATAGACGGTAACCGAGGAGATGACTCCCGCGTCGTAGGCCGTCTCCTTCACGAGCTGGCCGTGCTCGAACTCATCGACCCACCGCTTCGTCTCCTTCCCGGAGCGAGTGAGCGTGCGAATCTCGGAGGTCCCTTCGCGCTGCACCCGGAGCAGCCACTCAGTCGAGGATGCCTGTGCCGGAGAGATGGCCTCCATCTTCAAGCCCAAGACATCGGAGCGGTAGAGCTCCTCGGCGCAGACCGCCGCAGGCGGGAGAAAAAGGGCAAGCGCGAAAACCGCGGCAAGCGTCGTCAGGAGGAAGGTTCGGGTCATCATGGCCGATTGCATCTTGGTCGAAGAGAGAGCGCCTTCATGGCAATCAATCGAGCAGCGAATCGAGATAGCGCTCGACATCGAAGACCTCGAGATCGGTGAGCTTCTCCCCCTTGCCGATGAAGGAGAAGGGAATCCCAAGGCTCTTAGAAATTTGGACCGCAATCCCGCCCTTCGCAGTGGAGTCGTATTTGGTGAGAATCGCGCTGTCAATTCCGATTGCCTCGTTGAAAGACTCCGCCTGCTTAAGCCCGTTCTGCCCGGTCGTTGCGTCGACTACAAGCACCGTCCGGTAGCATCCGTCCCCGATACGGTTCCGCGCAACCCGATCGATCTTCTGGAGCTCCTTTACCAGGTTTGCCTTGTTGTGCATGCGTCCCGCGGTATCGGCGAGAACCAGCCTCGCACCCCGCGCTCGAGCGCTTTCGATGGAATCGTAGATTACCGCTCCTGGGTCCGATCCCGGCTCTTGGCTCACCACCCGTACCCCGAGGCGCTCGCCGTGAATCTTGAGCTGGTCGATGGCGCCGGCCCGAAAGGTATCGCCGGCACCCAGGATAACCTCGTTCACCCCTTCGGTGCGCCGGAAATAGTCGGCAAGCTTCGCGATCGTGGTGGTCTTTCCCACTCCGTTCACGCCGAGCACGAGAAGGAGATTGAGCCGTTGCGGCTCGAGGGTCAGCGGCTTGGCCCTGACGATTCCGCGCAGAAGCTCCTTCAAGGCTGCAGTAAGCTCTTCGCGCGATTCGATCCGACTGCGCTTCATCGCCTCACGCAGCTCGCTTACGATCGCGATCGCGAGGCTTGCGCCGAGATCCCCTTCGATGAGGATCTCCTCAAGCTCCTCAAAAAGGGATTCCCCCCGCCCGCCCCCCGAGAAGAGCTTCCGTATGCGCGCACCCAAGGCCATTGCAGCCACCTGAACTCCTTCCGATCAGTCCGACGCCCTGAGGTAGTGAATAACGTCGATGACGGTGTTGACGAAAAGCGAGACGCTGATGAAGACCCCACCCCAGAGCGAATAGTACCACGTGGTGGTCAGATTCTTCAATCGCGCCTCCTCCGGCGAACCGGCAATCGACTCCTGATACATGATCCCGTTGGTCTGCCAGAGGCTGTAGGCCGTCACGGGAAGAATCACCGAGACGGCAAAGGCGCCGAACGAGGCGTAGAACCGATTTCGGAGGTCGTTCACGTAGTCGCTCTTCTTGAAGGTGTCAGGCAACAGACGAATCGAGGTTGATGGCGGGCTATCGGGCTCGAGAATACCGCTATAATCGAGGAAATGCTCCCGGCGAATGATGAGGGAAGCCGGACCCAGGGGACGATCGACGAGGAGGGGGCTCTTGCCTTCCCACAGCGAATTAAGATAGACATCGGCCCCTTGCGGATAGGTAACGATGGCGATCTCATTGGCGGCGTGTCTCTTGAGGCTAATGGTGAGGTTCTTGGTTGCAAGCGGCTCGAGCTCGACCGACGCCCGCTCTTCTCTGTAGCCCGGCGCCTCGACCGTTACCTCATGGCGCCCCGTCGTCAGATAGCGCAGCTCGGCATTCCCGATGCCGTAGAACTTCCCGTCGACGTATACCAGCGAACCGGAGGGTTCGACCGCGAGCCTTAGAGTACCCCACTCGCGTCCAAGAACCTGCGACGCGAGCGCATCGGTCGCCCCACGCAGGGCCCCGAAGGCTTCGCTCGGGCCAACGACGGTCCGGAAGCTGTAGGACTGAGTGCCCACGTCGGCATTGTAGGCGCTCACCTCGATGATGAGGTAGCCCTCCGCTTCGGTTATCTGACCGGAGACAAGGAAATCGAGGGAGTCCGCCTTCGCCAGTACCGCCGGCGAGACGACCGGAAAGGCAAGAAGCTGGCTCGTGCCGGCTCCCGATGCGCCGGAGACTGCCGACGATGCCCCTCCAGCCGCCGATGCCGAGCCGGCAGCCGCTGCGGGTGCCGCAGGGGGACTTGCGGCGCCACCCGCCGCTTGAGCCGCAACACCGGCCGAGCCGGCGCCTCCGGCCGCCGCAGTCTCCCCTGCCGTGACGACCACGACCGGCTTTGTCGCCGCGACCGCGATGAGAGCCGAGTCGAATTGCTTCAGGAACGCGATCCGCTTCAAGGTGTCGGCGATCGACGCATCGATCGCCGCGTAGGGACTCGCCGCGCCGGACTGGCTCGCCGCCGGGGCCGCAACCGTCGCGGAAGTCGAAGCGGGCGCCGTCGTCGAGGCGCCCGCCGCTGCAGTCGTACCGCCCGGCTCGGTTGTGGCTGCAGATGTTGCGGTCGCCGGCGTCGTCGTAGTCGAGGCTGTCCCGGTCGCCGACGTGGTTGCAGTTGTCTGCGATGTCGTAGAAGCCGCACCCGAGGCCGGCGCTTGGGCTCCTGCAGAAGCAGCCGTGCCGCCTGAGGAGGGAGCGATGCCCGAGGCCGAGCCACCCGGCGCTGAGGTTGTCTCATAGAACAGCGCGCTTCGCTTGCGCCTCAGATCGGACAGCGACTCCTCCGCCGCCTGCAGCGCATCCGCCACGATCTTGCGTTGATAGACCGCCTTCTCGGCCGCGCTATACCGGTGGGTCGCTATTCCGGAAAGGCCGTCGAGGATGAGCAGCGGTAGGCTCTCGCGCAGGTAGTCGTTCTCGCTCGAAAGATCGATGCCCTTGAACCGGGTTATTCCGACCCTCCACGTGGCCGCCGGATCGGTCGGAGGGGCTGTAGGAGAGGTGCTTGCAGGGGAGGAGGGTGCAGGCTGACCGGTTGCCGTCGGCTGCTGAGCTGCCGGCGACGGCGTGCTCGTGCCGGTCGAGAGGGGATGATCGAACGGGCCCCCTGTCGTCGGGGTGGTCGGCGTTGCGGCCTGCGGCATCGTCTGCGCGAAGAGGATGCCGCCGCTCAGAAGGAGGGCGAGACAGAAGGCGACCCCTCCGACGCCAGCGCCCTCTCGGCTCCCTACTGCGTCTCGGAGACCGCGCTTGGCGCACGGCGACCGGCGGCTCACTCGCGGACCTTGGCGACCTTCCTGACCGCTGAGACAATTCGCTCGGGCCGGAAGGGCTTGACGATGAAGTCTCGCGCCCCGTACTGGATCGCCCGGATGATGTATTCCTGCTGGCCGAGCGCGGAGCACATGATGACGCGCGCCCGAGGGTCGTAGTCGACTATTCTTTTCAAGGACTCGATGCCGTCCATGATCGGCATGGTGATATCCATCAGCACGACGTCCGGCCGGCGCTCCCTGTAGAGGATGATCCCCTCCGCGCCATTTTCCGCCTCTCCGGCGACGCCGAATCCCGATGCCTCGATGATCTCCCGTATCGCGGTCCTCATGAACGACAGGTCGTCGACGATCAGGATCCGCACGCTCATGATGCCTTCGATGCCCAGGCGAGCTTCAGATACTCCTCGATGAACTCATCGATGCCGCCGTCCATCACCGCCTGGATGTTGCCGGTTTCGTGCTTGGTCCGGTGGTCCTTCACCATGGTGTAGGGTTGAAAGACATAGGAGCGGATCTGATTTCCCCACGAGATGTCCTTTTTTTCCTGAAGGAACTTCGCGTTTTCTTTGTCCTTCTCGGTCTTGAGATACTCGTAGAGCCTTGATCGAAGAACCTTCATCGCATTCGCCTTGTTCTTGTACTGGCTGCGCTCGTTCTGGCACTGCACGACAATTCCCGTTGCCAGGTGGGTAATCCGCACCGCGGAATCGGTCTTGTTGACCTTCTGTCCCCCAGCGCCCTGGGAGCGATAGGTGTCGATGCGGATATCCTCCGGCCGGATCACGACGGTGACCTCGTCGTCGATGACCGGAGAGGCGTAGACCGACGCGAACGAGGTGTGGCGCCGCGCGTTGGCGTCGAAGGGAGAGATGCGCACGAGGCGGTGAACACCGGTCTCGCCCTTGAGATAGCCGTGGGCGTACTCTCCGCTCACCTGCAGGGTCACCGACTTGACTCCCCCCTCCGCCTCGAGGAGATCGAGGTTCTCTACCGCAAAGCCGTGACGCTCGGCCCAGCGGGTGTACATCCGCAGGAGCATGGCCGCCCAGTCGCAGGCCTCCGTTCCGCCGGCTCCTGCATGAATCGTGAGGATCGCGTCGCTGTCGTCGAGCTCATCCCCCAGGAGCTCGAGCATTTGAAGCCGCTCGAAGCGCTCCGCTATTTCGTCGAATGACCTCGCGAGCTCGCCCTCCACCGTTTGGTCACCGGTCTCCCCTGCCAGGCGGTACAGCTCTTCGAGCTCCTCGACTTCCACTTTGAGCTTCTGCCACGGCTCGAAGCGCTCTTTCAGGCGCTTGAGGCGCGAGAGGATCTTTTCGGCATTCTCCCGGTTCTGCCAGAAGTCCTGGGTTGCGGTCGAGTTTTCGAGCTGCCCGATCTCGGTCCCAGTCTTCTCAGGGTCAAAGACCCCTCCAGGTTTCGAGAATCGAGCTCTTAAGCGATTCGATGCGCGGTTCCAGATCGGAAAGCATGACGCCTCCTTTGTCGAGAGCGGCGTGCGAACCCGCCGTCACGGTCGAACATTCACCCGCCGCCACCGCTTCTTCTCCAGGGCCGTGACGACGAAGAGTTCATCGAGCGGATACTGATAGAACCGAACGATGTCGTAATAGTCGGTGACCCGGTCGATATCGTGCTTGAGCCGTGCAAGGGTGTTCTCCTTGATCGTGCGGGACTCGAAGAGGTTCGCCGCGATCTGCTTCAGCCCATACTGCTTGAAAAGCTCGTGAGCCGCGACCCGATGATCGTCTTGGGAGAACTCGCCAACGACGGCGACAAACATACTGGGTAGCGTACCTGTAACGAAAAACTGTGTCAAATACCGTATGGACGGAGGACCGTACATCGCCTATGATAGTGGCCATGAAGAGGATTCCCCTGCTCTTCCTTGCTCTCGCGATGGCCCTCCCCCTTTCAGCCCAGAGCGCCGGGGATGCTGCTACCTACGTCTCACGCCTGCGCGCGGTCGTGGACGGCCCCTACGTCAAGCTCCTGTGGAAGGACTCTGACCTCCCGAATGCAAGCTACGTGGTCTACCGCTCCACCCAAGAGATTAGCGCCGACAACCTCGCGAGCGCGGCGAAGCTTGCCGTGGTTCCCGCGGGCCAACAGTCCTACGTCGATACCCCGCCCGACACCAAGAGCTACTACTATGCGGTCTTCGCGCAGGACGGCTCGGGCAGGCTCTACAGCCTCTTCATCCCTTTTCGCAACGTGACCACGGTTGGGGTCTCGGTAGGGCTCGCGCTGAGCGAGCAAGTCCAGTACGCCCAGGTTACGGGACTTGCAGCGACCCGGTCCGGGGACTCGATCCAGCTCTCGTTCCACAGCTCAAAGCCGGACAGGCAGCTCGTAGTATATCGCAATACCTCCCCCATTCGGGACGTGAACGAGCTCCTCGGCGCCGTGAGTGTAGGTCTCATCCCGAGCTCGCAGAGCGAGTTCACGGACCACCCGATCGCGGGTATCCCCTACTACTACGCGATAGTCGACTCGGATATGCTTTCCACCGGATCGGTGAGCCTTGCGCTTGGCGCCAACGCGACGAGCGCTCCCGTGGAGATCCCGCTCGCGCCCGGCGCCATCGGGGAGTCCGAGTTCGCGGGCAAACGCCTTCGCCCTCTTCCCTTCCTCGTCATTACGCCCACTTCCGGAAGCGCTCCGGTACTCTCTTCGCCGGGCGCGCTTGCCCCGCAGGCCAAGAGCCTCTCGCCTGCGGCGCAGGAGGCCGTCGCCTCGCTTCTCGGGAGTCTCCCATCCCAATCATCGCAACTTCTCTCGCCCGTCCTCCTTGACCCCGACAAAGCGCCCTCCCCGGACGCGGGAGGCGACGAGCACGCCCTTCTCGCGATCCTCTCCGGCCCCTTTGCCGGGAAGGACTGGGCCGCCGCCGAACGAGCCTTAAAAGACTACCTTGCCATCCGCCGCGCCGAGGATCTCCAGAGGCGCGCTCGCTTCTATCTCGGGCAGTGCTACTACTTCGAAGGCGACTACCGGCGCTCCTTCATGGAGTTCCTCCTCGTGGAGGACAACTTCTATGCGGCTGTGCAGCCCTGGCTGACCTCTATCTTCACGAAGCTTCATACGCGCGACGAGGCCCGCGACTGAAGGCCGTCCGCTTCCTTACCTGGCGGGACAAAGCTACAGCCGCGAAAAAGAGAGGGTAATCGCGACCTCCCATCGCTCTCCGTGGCCGAGCCTCAGGTTCCACTGTGGCACGAAACAGGAGGACTGGTAGGCCCGGGTGGTTCCCGTGAGGGTACGCGAGGTGGTTTCGACCGGGAGGCTCCAGAGCTTAAAGGGTTCGGTCGCCGACAGCGAAATGGCTACCTTGTTGGTTAGATCGTTCACAGCAAGCTCCGCTATCTCGTCCACTGAAGTCCGGGTAAGGTCGATCGCATGACGCCGATCGTCCTTCACCGAGAAAAGCGCAGCTCCTTCCAGAGAGCCCGACTCCAAGGCAATGTTGATCTCCGAGCCAAAGCTCACATTGAGCGGGTCGATCGAGGTGTTCTCGATGATGTAGCGCACGACGATAGAGCTCTTCTTGAAGGAGTAGCGCTTCGAAAGCTCCACCGCGTACTCGTGCTTCTTCACCTTGACCTTTCCAGTGGCCCTGAGCAGCACTTCATTGCGGTCGCGGTCTAGATCTTCGAGCGAATAGCTGCGGCCGATGAAGGGACCAAGCTCGCCGTAGGTCATCCGATCGAATGCGGCAATGCTTTCAGTCGGCAGGAAGAAATGGTCGATGAAGGCCTTCCGCTGATACTTGTCGAAAACGAAGCCCGCCCCATCGCCGTGGTAGGGCTCGCGGTGACGCGCGAGGGTATCCAGGTAGTTCCACGCGGCCGGCACATATTCCAGCTCGAAAAGCGTGCCACCCACGAGATGAACGTAGCCATTCACTTCGGTTCCGTGATAGAGGAACTCTTCCTCGCCGTCCAGGTCGAAGTCGAGCGAAACAAGTGAAGGCTTGAAGATCCCCTTCTCCCGGGTCACCTTCTCCGCCTCGATGAGCGCGCGGTAGGCGGCCTTGCGCAGCCGGCTGTCGTAGATCCCCCCGTTTGGACCGTGCCAGAGCGCGTTGTGGCATTCTCCCTTCCAGAGCTCTTCGCGAGCCGCCCGTTTGCGATGGCGGTCGCCGCGCATCTGATTCACGAGATCGTGGGTGTAGAGCATCTTCGCATAGAGGATGTTGCTCTCAGGGTAGTGGGAGAGGAACTGCCGGAAGTTCCCGCATGGCTGGTGCGAGTTTCCCTTCACGCCGTTCTTGAGCTTGGCGTGCTCGGCATCACGAAAGAAAGTGGAATCGCTGAGCCACCGCATCATCTCCTCGTAGGTTGTGCTGCTGAAGTAGCCCTTCTTCGCCGGCCCGAATCCCTCGGGGTGGCGGCTTGGAAGCATCGTCTCGATCCACTCCCGCTTGTTCTCAACGATCGAAAAAAAGAGATCGAACCATCCGTCCTTGAAGAGTCTCTTGCCCCGCTTGTTGAGCATCCCGTAGCGCTCGCCCTCATCGAAGAGCACCGCCACCAGCTCCTCGTCGTGGGAGGCGAGCGAAAGGAGGTGGTCTGCCACCCTCTGCGGTGATTCGCTCGGTACCATGCGGGCAATCGAGGTCGCGACCGGATACACAACCAGGGCCTTCCCCTGATCCTCGGTGATGCACGGGCGATAGAGATCGGTCCCGCTGAATCCGGCAGCGCTAAAGTGTCGATCGTCGAGAAAGATGTACTCCATTCCGCTGTTCTTGATGGTGGAGGCAAGCCCAGGCTCCCATATGCGCTCGGTTATCCAGCCGCCGCGCGGTCGCCGCCCGAAATGCTGCCTGAGAAAGGTCGTCAGCAGCTCGAATTGTCCGAGCCTATCCGGATTCGGTATGAGCGAGAGGATCGGATCGTAGTAGCCCCCCCCGAGAAGCTCGATCTGCTTGCGCTTCACCATCTCTTCAAGAAGCATGAGAAACTCAGGATGACGCTCCTCGAGCCATCCCAGCAGGGTACCTGAGTAGAAGAGGACACCATCGATCTCGGGGTGGCCGTAGAGCGCAGTGAGGTAGGGCTTGTACGATGACTGATAGGCTTCCTCGAACTGCGCTTCGGTGGCGCCGACTGGTTGAGCGTTGTGGGTGCCGACGATAAGCTTAACGCGTCTCAAGTTTCTGTACTTCCATCACGGCGGAATCCGCGCGTGGTGCATCCGGTAGACTATATATGCAACGCGACCGAGTCCGCAACTGTTTTTTCGTAAGTCCTCCACCGCCCGGGTCAGACGGCTACCTCCCCATCAAGCCGGCAAGAAGCCCCTTATCGAAGGCGGCAAAGGCGAGAGCCATGAGACCCAGCGTCAGGAAGGCGATCGGAAGGCCCCTCAAGGGACGCGGGATCCATTCCGACTCGAGCCGCTCGCGGATAAGGGACAAGAGGAGAAGCACCAAGAGAAACCCGCCCCCGGCCCCAAGACCGGCAAGGAAGCTCCCGAGAAGATCATAATCGGCGCGTACGGCGATCAAGGTTACCCCGAAGACCGCGCTATTCGCCACGACGAGGGAGAGAGGGAGATCGGCCAGCACTCCGGGCCTGCGCGGAGCCCTCTCGAGCGCCTTCCCCAGAAGGACCACCAGCCCGGCCGTCGCCATCACGAAGACCATCGTCTGCAGGAACACAATCCCGAGCGGCAAGAGAATGAGGTGCTGGACCAACCAGGTGAGCAGCGCGGCAAGCGAGGAGACAATGGTCACCGCGAGACCAAGAGCAAGCGCCTTCTCGACCCGTCGGGCCGCATCCATCGATACACAGACGCCGAGAAAGAGATCGAGCACGAGGTTGTTGACAAAGACAAGGCCGATGACGATTCCGATGTAGCTCATAGTATCGACTCAGGCGCATTCGGGCCGCCCAGCCCTGCGCCTCTACCCACCTCGATCGAGCTCGCGCTTGTTCGCCCATCATGCCGCCCGGGCCTCCCCTCCCGGCGCGGCCCCACCCAATTCGCAAGAGCCGCGAGGTAGGCGACCACGAGAAACGCGCCGGCCGGAAGCGCGAGCGCGCCGATCGGATGATGCACAAGCCCCGGCACCTTCACGATCCCGTTCCACCCCCAGAGTGGGAAGAGAGTGATTGTCCCGGATCCAAGCGCCTCGCGGACGAGGGCTACGATCGTAAGGCCCAGGGCGAAGCCGGCTCCGATGCCAAGCCCATCCAGCACAGCCTTGCCGACGCTGTTTCGGTTCCGACTCCCTCCGATCCCTCCGAGCACGAGGCAGTTGACCGCAATAAGCGGTACGTAGATCCCGAGGGCCTGCGACAGCGCGGAGGCATAGACCCGAGCTGCCTGATCCACCACAGTCACGAGCGCCGAGATGACGAAGAGCTGGGCGAGGAATCGGACCTTCTCAGGTATCACCGTGGCGATTATGCCCGCCACCAGCTTCCATCCCACCAAGACGAAGAGGACTCCCCCGCTTAGGGCAAGGGCGTAGTCGGTGTGCGTCGTGACGGCGATGGACGGAAACAGTCCCAACGCCAGCGCGGCCACCCGATTCTCAAGGAGGATGCCGGAACGACCGCCTCCGGGCTTCGGCTCGCTGCCCGTCATAGGTCCGCTCCCGTCGCCCTCGACCGGAGCCGACGCGAGCGCGCGATCCGGTCAATGGCGGGCACGGCGATGTTCATGAGGATGACTGCAAAGGGCATCGCGCCCTGCACGCTCCCGTACACCCGGAACAGAAAGGTCAGCGCACCCGCCCCCACCCCGTACACAATCATTCCTCCCGCCGAATGAGGAGCGGTGACCGGATCGGTCGCCATGTACAGGGCGCCAAGAACGATCCCTCCCGCAAGGAGCTGAAAGAGAGGGTCCCCGTGGAAGAGAGCGCCCCCGAGCGGGAGCCCCCCAAATACCCAGGTCAGGATCAGGAAGCTTCCGAGATAGGCGACGGGCACTCGCCAGCCGATGATTCGCCTTCGGAAAAGCAAGATGGACCCGAGGATGAGAAGAGGCAGCGAGATCTCGCCGATCGAGCCGGGAACAAGCCCGGCAAAAAGGTCAAAATACCGGGGATCGATCCGAGCTCCGGCGTGGTCACCGAGCCACTGGGCGACGGACTGTGAGAAGGGGCTCACAGGATAGTGACCCTGTGCGAGAAGCCCGATCGGCCCGACGCCATGCCCCCTCAGGTTGGCGGGGACGGAGGCGAGAAAGGCCAGCGGCGAAGCTGCCCGTGTCGCACCTGACCCCGAGACCGCAAGGCGCCAGGCCAGCGGGGCGCTCCAGCTGCCCATCGCCGCGCTCCACGACAGAAGTGCGAGCGCCACGCCGGCGAGGGCCGGATTCATCCAGTTGCTTCCGAGCCCCCCGAAGCTCCACTTGACGACCACCATTGCGAAGAGCGAAGCAGCAAGAGGAACATAGAGCGGCACGGCGGGCGGCATCAGATAGCCGACCAGTAGGCCCGAGAGGAAGGCGCTGCCATCGTAGAGCGCGGGCCTTTTGAGAAACAGCCCCATGCCGAGCTCGCCAACAAGCGCCGCACCGATCGAAACCACGAGGACGGCGAGGGCGGGAAGCCCGAACTGCCAGATTCCCCACAGCCCGCTCGGAACAAGACAGAGAGTGACGGCCCACATTATCGCGGAGGTAGTGCTCCCTTCGTGGAGATGGGGAGCACCGGCGAGCTTCGGCGAAGCCGGGCCCTCCATCAAGCGACACCGCTTACGCGACCACGCCGCTTGCCGACTCGCAAGGTTTCGACCAGGGGCAGATGCGCCGGGCAGACGTAACTGCAGCAGCCGCACTCGCTGCAGCTCAGGAGTCCCTCCCGACCGGCATCCGCGTGAAGATCGCGCTCGACAAGCTTGAAGAGCCGCGCGGGATCAAGCCCTGACGGGCAAACGCTCGCGCACCTTCCGCAGCTTATGCACGAGGTGCGCCGCGCGGCCCGCACCTCGCCGGCGGAAAGCCCCAGAACGGCGGTTGTGCTCTTGGTGACGGGTGTCCCCAGGTCGTAGACCGCCGAGCCCGTGAAGGGGCCTCCAACCACGACCCGCTCGGGAGTCTCCGCCAGCCCCCCGCACTCGGCGAGGAGCGCTCCAATCGGCGTCCCAATGCGGACCTTCAGGTTCGCCGGCTCGCGAACCGCGCCGCCCGAGACAGTGACGACCCTTTCGAAAAGCGGCTTCTCCAACGCGACCGCCTCGTAGATCGCAACGAGAGTCCCCACGCTCACCACCGCCACTCCTTCGGTGAGAGGGAGGAGACCGGCGCCGATCTCGCGGCCGGTGAGAGCCTTCACGAGCTGCCGCTCATCGCCGAGGGGATATCTCGCAGGAAGTGCGACTACCTCGACCGGAAGCCCGCTTTCCCGGCACGCAGCCCTCATGGCCTCGACCGCCTCGGCATACGGCTCCTGGATTCCAACCACAATGGCCCGCGGCTTGAGCAGCTTGGCCGCCATCCGAATACCCTCGACGATCTCACGAGGCCGCTCCACCATGAGGCGGAAGTCCCCCGTCAGATAGGGCTCGCACTCGACACCATTGACGAGAAGATGCTCGATCGAAACACCCTTCGGCGCGCGTAGCTTGACGTGGGTCGGAAAGCCGGCTCCCCCGAGCCCGACCACGCCCATCTCTTCGAGGAGCGAGAGGATCTCCGCCTCACTCCGATCGCTTCGCGCGGTCGGCCGGTTGCGGCGAAGGCGCTCGAACTCGCCCTCGAGCGAGATGATCGCCGCCTGGGAGCGTGAGCCCTGCGCGGTCACGACTTCGCGGATAGCGGTTACGACGCCGGGGATGGGTGAATGCACCGCCGCCGAGATGATCCCTTGCGGCTTCCCGATGAGCATTCCCTCACGAACCCGCTCGCCGACTTTGACGACGCACTGCGCTGGAGTACCGAGGTGCTGCGAGAAGGGAACAACTGCGGTGGTGGGGAGAATGGCATTTCGAATCGGCGATTCCATTGCGAGGCGTTTGCGGTCTATCAAGGTCACACCTCGCTCAGGGGGGCTTTTGATGCCACTCATGCTGCTTGCTGCTTTCTCCTTGAGCCAGGACTTCTCATACCATACATCATCTGGGGTGTCAAATCATCACGAAGGACAATCAGCGGAACAAGAACAAAGCATCCAAGCGGCCACAGGAGCCACCTTCGCGCACCGAGACCGAGGCGGCCGGCGAGGCTCGTCAGTCGGGTGGCCGTGGGGCGGAGCTGCTCCCTGAAAAGCGGGGTGAGGCCGTCGCCTTCCGCCATTACCCGAGAATACCACCCTGGTCCCAGCCGCTTGACTATGCCGGGCGCCTCCAGGATTCGACCGCCGTCGCGCTTGAAGGAGGCGAGCGTCACCTGTTGGTTCGGCGATGGAAAGGCGTAGGGATACCCGAAGGAGAGGCTCGCCTGGTAAGCCCGGTGAGCGATGTAGGAGGCCGCATCAGGCAGCGCATCGCTTCCGTCCTCCCGCCATAACCGCGCAAGAGCGCTCTCCGACCATCCCTTTGCTCCGGCGAACGCGATCGGGGTCGGAAGCCGCTCTGCAGGTGCGTCGATCCTCCCGATGAGAGGTGCGGCTTGCGCGAGGAGGAAAAGGCAGGCGAGCGCGGCGATGGAGAGCCTCTCGAGCCCTGCGGACAGGGGTCGCCGCGCGACGGCCACCGGAACAAACAGTCGGTGAGCCCGACGGCGCAGGGCGCTCGAGCGGGCGGCAGCGAGGAGAGCCCCCAAGGATAGATCTGCGGCGAAGGCTACCCCCACGGCCACGAGGAAACCGGGCTTCCCGCTGCCGAGCAGGCAAGCTGCAACAAGCGCCGCGACCGTCACTCCCGCTCCCTGGATGAGCCCCTTGGCGTCGAAGCGACGGTAGCTCATCCACTCGTCGAGCGCCGAAAGGCCTCCATCGACGAGCAGTGCCCATCCTGTGTACAGAAAGAGCGAGCAGATCACGAGAAGCGCCGCTCCCGTCCCCGCGAGCGGGATCCAGGGGAGCAGCCCGGCGGCAAGCACTAGGGAGATCCGGCGGCGCCTCTTTATCTGAGTCATTGCCAAGAGCGCGCCGAGCAGGAGCAGCACGACTCCTGCGGCCTGCCCGAGCGTGCTGGCATCGCCAAGACGCCACCGCATCCCCGAAAGGGCGGCTCCCACCTTGAGCTCGGTCGCAAGGAGGCCGACGCGCTCCTTCAGGTAAATCACGTGATCGTGTCCCGCGAAGAAGAGCGCCCCCGCACCCTCCATGTAGGGGTCGAGACGGGGATCGCTCGGATCAAGGCGGTGCAGGAGGTCGGCAACCGTGACAGTCGCCGAGCCGGAGAAATCTGTGAACTGCAGCCGTGCATTCCAAGCCGATACGGCTTTGAAACCGGCCGCCGAGAGGCGAGCCTCCACCTCCGCGAGCCTCACCTGATCGGAGACGAGCAGCATGTAGTAGCCGCGCCACACCGACACTCCCTCGATCGGAAGCAGGACAAGCCGGGCGAGCGCAGCCGGATAGAGCATGAGACAAAGGAGGATGAGGATCGAAGGTCGAAAGCTTTTGGATTTCATACGGCCTTCGCGTCCAGCTCACAGGCTGCAGAAAGCTACGGCGATAAAAAAACCAAGGATTACTCCAACGGAGACCTCCGCCATTGTGTGTCCGTGGATCTCCTTGACCGGATGCGGCGGGATGGAGAGCCTTGCGCTCAACTGAGCGGTCAGATAGTTGATGGCTCTCGCCTGCGTCCCTGCCGCACGACGCACCCCTAAAGCGTCCCGGATGGTGAGCAGCCCATAACAGAGCATCGCGACAAAGAGCGGTGAGCTGACCCCTTCGGTAAAACCGATCGAGGTTGCAAGGGCGGTTACCATGCAGGAGTGGCTGCTCGGCATCCCGCCGGTTGCCCAAAAGAAGGTGAGGAGGATATCCTTCGACGAGCGATTCTTGCCGGTCGCGACGTTGATGATGGCCTTGAGCAGCTGAGCGACGAACCAGCTGAAAAAGGCCGACAGGAAGACCGGGTGGTAGATGAGCTCGGTGAACTGCTGAACCGCTCGCCCTGACATCGTCCGATTAGTGTCCGGCGAGCCCTACTATTTGTCAAGCGCCGGTAGGGCGAAGCAAGGGCGTAGCGGTGCCGGTGCGCTTGTTCTTCGCGGAATCAGATCAAGCGCCGGTAGGGCGAAGCAAGGGCGTAGCGGTGCCGGTGCGCTTGTCGCGGACTGTAAGCGCCACGAGGTATGAGGTGGCCCGAGAAGCATTTCCCGCGAGAGACTTTTTGCCCGGCCGCGACGACGTCGGGCGACGACTTGATCGTGTCATGCGCAGGCTCCTCCCCTCGGCGCCGCTTTCAAGGATCTTCCAGGCGATTCGCAAGGGGGAGATTCTGGTGGGCGGACGCGCCGTAGCCGGGTCCTACCGCGTGCAAGAGGGTGACGTGATTCGAGTCAGAGCCGGCCTGGCAAAGGCGGGCTTTGCGAAGGCTACCCACCCCGAGGCCGAGGCTCCCGCTGAATGGCTGTCATCCGCGATTCTACTCGAGAGCGACCATCTCCTTGTCGTCAACAAGCCGCGCGGTCTTCTCGTCCACGGCGAAGGCTCAGTCGAGCGTGCGATCCGAGCCTACCTCGCTCCGAAGCTTCCGGCCTCGCTCTCCTTCCTTCCCGGTCCCCTTCACCGCCTCGACCGGAATACCTCGGGTCTTCTGGCCTTCGGGAAATCCCTCGCGGGCTCGCGGCGCTTCTCGAGCCTGCTGAAGTCTGGGGCGATTGGCAAGCTCTATCTCGGGCTTCTTGACGGTGCGCTTCTCACGCGTGTCGAATGGGAAGACGCCCTCGAGCGAAAGGGCCGCGACGGAGTGACCATGCAGAGCAGCGGAGGGGTGACCGCGCGAACGGCCGTCGTGCCACTTCTGCAAAGCGATCGCTTCACCCTTTCCGCCCTGCAGATCGCAACCGGCTTTACCCACCAGATCCGCGCCCAGGCGAAGATTCACGGCCACCCGCTTGCCGGCGACCGCAAGTACGGAGGATCGTCCAGGCCGGGCGGTTATCTCCTTCACGCCTGGATCCTCGAGCTCTCTGAGCCTGACGAGCTTCTCGGGTTCGCGCGGATCGTCGCTCCCCCCCCTTCCCAGATGCTCTCGTTTCTGCGCGTCGAGCTCGGCGGCAGGGCGATCGACGCCCTCCTCGCCTCCGCAGAAGGCTTCCCCCTTCCCTTTTCAAAGTGATCGGGCTATCATTTCTTAATGAGGCGACTCTTCCACCATCTCGCTTGGCTTCTCAAGGGCGTAAAAGTCTTCGCCCTCGTCGGGAAAAGCGGTACCGGTAAGAGTTTTAGGGCAAAGCTGGTCGCCGAGAAGTGGGGAATCGACCTCATCATCGACGACGGGCTCCTCATCCGGGACGACAAGATAATCGCCGGCCGCTCCGCCAAGAAGGAAAGGGCCTTCCTCGGGGCGATCCGGACGGCCCTGTTTGACGACAATGAGCATCGCAAAGAGGTCCGCATCGCGCTCGATCACGAGCACTTCAAGCGAGTCCTCATCCTCGGAACTTCGGAGCGGATGGTCGCGAAGATAGCGGAGACCCTTGGCCTTCCGTCAGTCTCCCGCACCCTCCACATAGAAGACATCGCGAGCAAGGAGGAGATCGGGCGGGCGATGAGCTCCCGCAGCGTAGAGGGGAGCCACGTCATCCCCGTTCCGCCCCTCGAGGTCGCCAAGACCTATCCCCACATGGTCTACGACAGCATCAAGCTCTTTCTGCAGAGGAGCCTTGGATACCCCCGCAACTCGAAGGTATTCGAGAAGACCGTGGTACGGCCGCGTTACTCCCGCAGAGGCCGGGTGACCATTTCCGAGATTGCGCTCACGCAGATGGTTCTCCAATGCGCCGATGAGTTCGATCATTCGCTTACCATCAGGAAGGTCTCAATCAAGGAGACACAGGCGGGATACTCGATCGATATCTTTCTGCACGTCCCCTTCGGCGTCCAGTTGGCAGGGAACCTTCATAACTTCCAGGATTATGTCATCGAGAACCTCGAGCGTTTCACTGGCATTCTCATCGAAGAGGCAAATGTGAACGTCGAGCGGGTGACCACTCGATAGAGCGCGTTTGACAAGAGGCGGCTCTGCTCGTAAGATATGTTCGCTGGAGGAGATGCATGAAAAAGGTGGCGTTCCTTCTCGCCGCTCTCATCGGAGCCTCGAGCCTCGCGTGGGCACAGGATGCAGCCGCGAACGAGGCGGTGACTGCCCACTACAGCGTTTACGCCTCGGCGGGGTCCGGTGAGGCCCAGCTGATCGCAAACGGGATGGAGGCCTTCTTCGACCTCTACAACAGTTTCTTCCATTTCGAGCCTTCCCTGCTCAAGAGCAAGCTCAACGTGCGGATCTACGCCAACCGGCAGGAGTTCGAAAGCTACCTCGCCAAAATCGTTCCCGGAACTCACGATTCCTTTGTCTATTTGCAGTATCAAGATCCGCAGCGCAGCGAGCTCGTGGGCTATGACACGGGCGATCTCTCAAGCTTCGAGAGAGACCTCATCCACCACGGCTTTGTCCAGTTCCTCCGCTCGTTCATCGCTCAGCCGCCCCTGTGGCTCCAAGAGGGATGTGCGGTCTACTTAGAGTCCTCGGTGTACGACCAGACCAAGAACGTGGCGGTTTTTCACCCAAACCTCGGCTGGATTGCCACCCTCAAGAAGGACGTCGGCGCCTATCTCTCATCGAATGACTCGAGCGCCATCATTCCACTCGACACCCTCTTGACGATGGACACCGATGCCGCGCTCAAGCAGCTTCCAACCTTCTACGCCGAGTCCTGGGGGCTCGTGAGCTTCTTGGCGAACTCCAATGACCCCGATTACAGCCGCATCCTCTGGGACGGCATCGCATCCTTGCAGCCGGATGCTACCGCTTCCGCTAATGCCGCGGCGATGAATAGCCGTGCCTTCTCCTGGGTTCCGGCCGCCAAGCTCATGAGCGGCTTCGCCTCCTATCTCGATTCGGTGAAGACCTTTCCTGAGCTAGTAAACGACGGGATGCGGGCCTACTCCGCGGGCGAGCTCGCCACAGCCGAGACCGACTTCACCCAGGCGGTCGCGCTGAACGAATCAAACAGCATTCCCTATTACTATCTGGGTCTGGTGAAGTACGGCCAGAAGGACTTTTTCGGCGCGGAGCACTATTTCCGCACGGCCCTGCAGATGGGAGCCGATCCGGGTCTGGTTGACTATGCCCTCGGGGTAAACGCCTTTGCCGACAATCGCATGGACGACGCGAAGAGCTATCTCACCCAGGCGACGGCAAGCGCTGACTACAAGGACAAGGCGGACGCTATCCTCAAGCAGATCGACGGACTAGGGGCCCAGTAGCCCCTCCTATCGGGCGGGGGGCTGCTCGGGGGTCCGCGGGCCGCCGCCGGCCCGCGAGGTCCCCCTCCGCCGCCGTCGCCTCGGCTTCGGCGGCGGGGCGATGCCCCGCTTTTCCATGACCACCTTCACCGCGGCCTCGACGTCCGTATTGGGAGGAGTGATCGGGCTGATCACCGTCTTGATCCCCGAGAAGATCTCCTTCACGAGCAGGGTGCGGTCGCGGGGTATCTCCGTCGGAAAAGCGAGCGACGGCTCGACGAGGGCGACAATCATCTGGGAGCGTGCCACCTCGGGCTCCCGCTCCACCGCCTCGTCGAGATGGGAGAGCGACGCGAGCAGGGCATTGGTCTTGTCACGCTGCCCGGGCCCCTTCAGCCACTCGCTCATCGATTTCATCATGTGCGGAAACAGCCCCAGCTCCATCGAAAGACTGAAGACCGCAGCCGATCTGCCCGACTGCAGGATCTTGAAGATCTCTTCGGTCATGCGGGAAGCGGAACATCGGGCAAGCTCGTCGGAGCTCTTGCGGATTCGCGCCTTGAGCTTGGCGGGCAGCTCGAAGCCGGTGCCCACCGCATACTTGACCGCCCGCACCATCCTCACCGGATCATCGACAAAGGTCGTCTCCATGGGAAGAAGCGAGCGAATCCGCCGCGCGCGGATGTCTTCGAAGCCGCCGACATAGTCGAGAACCTGCTCCTTTTCGGGAGAGTAGTAGAGGGCGTTCATCGTGAAGTCGCGGCGAGCAACATCCTCTTCGATGGTGCCGAACTCGTTCGGCCCGGAGAGCGAGCGGAAGGTCGCGACCTCGATTATCTTTGCGTTTATCTCGACGTGGACCAGGCGAAAGCGTTTTCCGATGATCCGGGAGTTCCAGAACATCTTGCGAACGCGCCGGGGGTGCGCATCGGTGGCTACGTCGAAGTCTTTGGGAACCTTCCCGACGAGGAGGTCGCGGACCGCGCCCCCGACGATGTAGGCCTGAAAACCCTCGGAGGCGAGCCGTTCCGTGACCTTCCGCGCCTCGGGATCGATCCTGCTTCGACTGATGCCATGCTCGTCGACAGTGTAGATCCGAGCGATCTCAACCCGCTTTCCCTCTTTTGTGGTGCCGTACCGTATCAGCAAAGAGCAATCTCACCTATGTTGATTCGAAACAAAATGCTGTGGGGTACACGACCGATAGCCATATCTCCCGATCTAGTAAGCCCTTATCGTCTGAAAGTCAAGGGGTTGCCGCAGCCGCGCGGCGGCCCTTGCTTCCCGGAAGGCGTTGGGGGTAAAAGTAGGGATGCAATTACAGGCGATCCGACGCGAGACTCTGGTCCGTGGCACAGCGCTGTCCCAGTGGTTGCCGGGCGCCAGTGACGACGCTGTCCTCCTCATCCACGGATTTACCGGCTACCCGGGAGAGCTGCTCTATCTTGGCCGCAGGCTCCAGGCCGCCGGCCTGTCAGTCTTCATTCCTCGTCTTCCCGGCCACGGCACAAACGCTTCCGATTTCGTGCAGGTTGGCTGGCGCGATTGGCTTCGGGCGACCGTCGACGCCTACCTGACTCTGCGGTCAACCCACCGGCAGGTCCACGTCGCGGGCCTCTCCATGGGCGGCCTCCTCACCATCCTCCTCGCGGCGCAATTCGAGCCCGAGCGAATCGCGCTTGCGGCTCCGGCCCTCACCATCGCCAACCGCCTCGCCGGCTTGAGCACCTGGCTTGCACCCTTCATGGCGCGCATGCCCTTCCGGACGGAGGACGAAGAGGCAAGCGAAGATCCCGACCGCAAGGCTCTTTTCGAGGAATACTGGTGTTGGAGTTGGGTCCGGCCGACCGCCAATCTTCTGACGCTCAAGCGGATGGCGCGCCGTGCCCTTCCCATGGTCGGCTCCAAGACCCTCACCATCGTGTCGAAGGCGGACCGTACCGTCCCTGCGGACGTCGCGGAGCTTGTCGACCGGACCGTTTCCGCGCACGAGCGCCGCACGGTGGTACTCGAGCGGAGCTCGCATATCGTCGTGAACGACGTTGAGAAGGAACGAGTCGCCGACGAGATAGTGCGCTGGTTTACCGGCTAGCGTCTCGTCGACGGCGCGCAGACCGAGCGAGCGAAATCGCTAGCCCTTGATTGTCGGGTGAGCTCATCGCCACACAGGGCGCCGGCAAGACGGTTGGCCCGCCGAAGGCGCAAAGGCGGCATTCAGGCCGATTGGACGATCCCCTTGTAGCTCTCGACCATCTGTCGAAATGCCGAGTTTCTCTTCTTCAGCTCTTTGGAGCCGCGGGTGATCTTGCAGAGGCTCAAACCCAGCTCTCTTGCTATGCTGCGCTGACTCCTGCCGATGTCGATAAGCCGGACAAGCGCCCAGCGCGTCGCTATCTCCTTGACCTCGTTCGCAGTGAGGATGCTCTGGAGGAATTCCCTGATGAGCCGCGGGTCGTCGCAGTGCGCAAGTACCGAGGTGAGCTCATCAAGCGCTTTCCGGGTGGAATGATCGCCGACCTCTTTCACGTTTCCACTATACTGAAGCCGTCCCTGTATCGTCAAGGAGAAACAGTTTGCAGGCGGCGGTGCAAGTCCGCCACTCTGCGCAAGCCCCGCTACTGCGGCGCGGAAGCCGGACCGTCGCGGCAGGCGCACGATTCAGCGCTCGCCCATGATGCTCCGAACCAACGAGTCGATGTCGTCCTGCTGAACGTCCGACTTTCGCTCGAAGGCAAGCTCCTGATTGGCGTCGCGAAGCTTCTTGAGGAGGCTGTAGATGATGATCATCAGAAACTTGACTCCCTCCGAAGGGCGCTCTTGGATAAAGCGCAGGAGGCTGTCGCGATGAATGCGGACGAGGGTTGTTTGGGCGGCGCTTGCAACGTTGGCCGTGCGCTTCACCGAGAGGAAGATCCCGGCCTCGCCGAAGACATCACCCTTTCCGATGGCGGAGATGAATACCTCTTTCGCGCCGTCGTGAACCGTCACGTTGACCGTCCCCTCCAGCACGGCAAAGAAGTAGGGGCTCTTTTCCCCTTCGCGGATTATCGTATCGCCCTCACGATAACTCATTATCTCAGATTTTGAGAGAAGGTCGCGGATCGCCTCTTCGCTGAAGTACTTGAAGGTCACAACCCCCTTCATGTTCGAAACGTAACTGCCGTTCCCATCGCCGCCCATGGCTCCTCCTCGCAGGTCGGCGTACGAGCCGATCATCTGCAGCCAACCGCCACGCGATTATAGGGCGAATTACCCGAAGAGAAAAGTCAGGTACCCCTACCTCGACCCTTCGCCAAGCGCAGCGAAGCTGCCTGAAAAGCGCGCGGCGATCTGTCCATCGATGACTATCTCGCTCTCGACAGCGATGCGGCCCTTGCCGAATCGGCGGTAGAGATCAAGAAATCGGCTCACGGCTTCCCCTTCCGGACGGCGCGCGACCGCTACGAAGTCAGCGGCGATTGGGAAGAGGTATTCGATCTTGCATTGCTGAATGGCGATGTAGGGCGTCGCGTCCACCGCGGCGGCAATTGCCCGCGCCATCCCCCAGGCCGCGACGGTGAGCAGGCTTGCGATGCTTCCTCCAAATGCCGTCTGCTTATCGTTGACGTTCTCGGGAAGCGGCGCCCGGACAGCAACCTCTTCGTCGTCGTAGCGGACCACCGTGAAGGCCATTCCAGCACTGCCCGTGATCGGGATTCTCTCGCTCAAATACTTTTGGAAGTTCTCTCGGTCCATCGCCATAGAGTATAGCATCAACCTCCGCGAAAGACACCTTTCGCCGGGGCAGGATTCAGGCTATAATGTTCGCGGTGGGATATGCGCGAGCAGAGCAGAAAGCTTCGTCGAGCCCTGGTCCTGCGGAGCTTCGCCGAAGCGCAGGTTATGGAGGCGCGGCTTGCCGAGCAGGAGATCCCGGCGCTCGTCCGGTCCTTCAATGATCCGGCCTTTGGGAGTTTTTGGCGAAGGGAGGACGGTTGGGGTGAGCTGCTCGCCTTCGAAGAAGACACCGAGGAGATTCGCCGCATCTACGGCGAGCTAGAGATGGAGCAGTCGTAGCGAAAACTGCGGCGTGGCTCCTGCTGCGACAGCGACTGGCAAGAAGCACGGAGGGGCCTATGACCGAGTACGATTCCTTGCTCAAAGAATTGGAAGAACAGGAGACTGAGCTCCAATTCGATCGCTTCACGAACGAGGCGGCACTCGAGGTCGGCCTGCTGATCGTCGAGGCGGCGCGCGCGGGCCACCACACGGTCACCATCGACATTGAACGCTCCGGCCAGCAGCTCTTTCATTATGCCTTCGCCGGAACCAGCCCTGACAACGATCAATGGATCGTCCGCAAGAATCGGGTGGTGAACCGCTTTCATCACAGCTCGCTCTACGTGGCTACCCGCCTCAAGAAGATCGGCAAGACGTTCGAGGAGAAATACTACCTGAGCAGCGTTGACTATGCGCCGCACGGAGGCGCCTTCCCCATTATCCTTGCCGGCACCGGGGTTGTAGGCACGGTAACCGTCTCGGGGTTGACTCAAGAGGAAGACCACGCCCTCGTCGTCCAGGCGCTTCGCAAGCACCTTTCCTCCAACGCGAGGGGGAGAGTGTGAGACTGCGGCGCGCTTTTCGAAGCCTCTTCGTAGCCCCCATCACCTTCTACCAGAAGGCGATCTCGCCGCACAAGCCGAGCTCATGCATCTACTATCCCACCTGCTCCCACTACGCGAAAGAGGCGATCCTGGCCCACGGGGTGCTTACGGGGCTTGTGCTCGGGCTTCTGCGCATTCTGCGCTGTGTGGGGCTCCTCTACAGCGGCGGGGTCGATCCGGTTCCGGATCGGATCACGCTCGCCTACCTTTTCGGCAGCTACTGGACCTTCTTCCGCTACCGAAGGCGGCACGAGGAGAGGACGTAGCGAGATTCTCCCAGGCGCGCTCCTCGGTCGTCGGACTGCGTCGTGCGCTTGACGGAGAGCTTCCGTTTTCGCGGTTTTCCCGGTACAATCCCCAAGGGTTATCCCGCAATGATGAGGATCTTTGCACGTACGCTCTGCGGAGTGCTTGTCATGACCTCGCTTGCCGAGGCGGCGCGAGCACTTCCGAGCACGCCCTCCAAACCCCGCACCATCGGGCTGGCGATCGAGGTCGGTGAGGAGCAGCTTCTCCTCATGTCGATGGTCACCGGGTTGGTGTCGGTCCCCATCACCCTAAACGGCGACCAGCTGGTGTTGATTCCGGGGGCAGGCTTCGGCTACCTCGTCAACGGCATGGACCCGTTGAGCGCCCCGTTGTACGTACCCCTGCAGCTCGCGGTGCGCATCCGCTCCCTAGGCATTGAGCTCCGGCTTCGCCACTACTTTACTGTTCCGGCGGTGCTCTCGTCGGGGGTCCTCACCGCCGTTATTGGCGGGAGCGTCCCTCTTTGGGACCGGTCACAGAACGTGATCACGCTCGGAGTCGACTTCGGAAGCGCGATCTTCTGGCAATCCCAGGGACCTCCGGCCTTCACCTTCACGGTGGGCCCGGCCCTCGGCTTTGTCCATACCTGGTAGGCTGCCCCGTGAATCGAGATTCGGCAGGGGAGGCTGCGCCCGCCCCCTGGCGGCTTCGCGGCGAGGGGCTCGCGCTCCTCTACCGCTTCGGGAAGCGCGCAGCTTCCCTCGCTTTCGACGAGAGAGACGGGGATCCCAGCCCAGCGGGATTTCGCGGAGGGATCGGCGCGCTGATCCTCGTCGACTATGCCGCATCGCCGGTCGGTCCCTACAAGGAGCTCGTCTTCATCCCCGGCAGGTGCACCTACGCGATCTCCGGGCCGGCCGCAGTTGCGAGCCCGCCCGGCGGATCCTCGCACCGGATCCGCCGCGTCACCGCCCATACGATCTCCCGCATCTACGTCACCAGCCAGCCGAGCCTTGACGGCGGCCGTTTGAACTGGGGGATACCGAAAGGCCTCGCCCGCATCGAATGGAATCACCACGGAGCGGAGAGCGAGGTCACGGTAACGACGCTGCCCGATGGTGCCTTCGCCCTCTCGGTGAGCTTTCGAGGAAGAGGCATGGCCCTTCCCTTTGACTTCCGCATTCTCCCCCACTCGCTCGCGCAGGCGAGCGACCGCCGGCTCTACCTGACGAAGGTCTCGGCCTCCGGCAGGGCACGACTTGCCAGAGCCACGGATCTCAAGGTGAGTGAGCAGCTCTTTCCCGTCCTCGCTCACCGACGCCCCTTCGCAGCCGTTTCGATACCCTTCGCCACCCTGCTCTTTCCCAAGGCGACCATCTTTACCTGGAGGTGAACACATGCAAAACCCGGCGCTGATCGATCCCGTCATGCTCACGAACACCGTCACCGCATATGCAACCATTCTCTCCGGAGTGTTGTGCATCGTGCTGACGCTGCTTACTCGCCCCCAACCCTATCGGTGGCTCTTGTTCTATTTGTGCATTATCCTTACCGGCATCCCCACTGTTTGGTACCACGGCTTCGGCGAGACCTTCGTAGCGAGCGTCGGAGAGACCGCGACCCAGTACCTCCTGCTTTGGACGTTTCAGTTCGCCGTCCTCGGCGACTACTACGGAAAACGCAATCGCTACATTCTCGCAGGCGCAAGTGGAGCGGCAAACGCCCTTGCCCTGCTCTATAAGATCGTCGCCGGCCCGGTGACATCTCGAGTCTTCGTGCTCCATCTCGGAGGCAACAACGGCTATCACATCACCGAGACGGTCATCATCCTCGACGCCCTGCTCGTTGCGGCGCTCTTTCTGGTGAAGCTACCGAAGACCTACGCACACTCCAAACCGCTCCTCTACCTGAACATCGTGATCTTTCTCACGGGACTATTTCTCGCGATTCCCGCGAACTCCCTGGTCGACTACCGAATTCTCGCATATCGTGCCATTTGGCACCTAGTCGGCGCCTTCGGCTTCCTCACGCTTTGGATCTTCAACTTCATCCGGTTCTCCGCCATAAAGATCCGATAGGCGCGACCGGCGGCAACCGCCCTAGCGGAGGAGGGAAAGGTAGACCGCGCTCAAGGTTGTGGTCACTGCGGTGATCGGCAGCCCCGCTTTGAGATAGTCCCAGAACCCGAGGGTGACTCCTTGTCGCTTCGCGGTTTCCGCCACGATGAGGTTGGCGACCGAGCCAAGAAGGGTCAGGTTTCCTGCGAGGGTCGTGGCCATGGCAAGGAGGATCCACCAATGCTGCGCGTGAGGCAGCGCGCTCAGGTACGGGCGCAAGATCATGACAGCCGGCACATTGGAGACGAGATTGCTCAAGGCCACCGAGACCAGCGTGAAGAGCGCTACGCTGTGCATCATGACCCGATCGGCGACGCCCAGGATGGCAGCGTAGATCGGAGAGAGCCGGACGGCCTCGATGAGGATGAAAAGTCCCGAGAAAAAGACAAGGATGGACCAGTCGATATCGCGTAGGATTCGCTCCGGCTTGATGCGGCGGGTCACCAGCAACAGGGCGGCGGAAGCGAGCGCCGAGAGGGTCACCGGGTAACCGAGGGCAAGCCCCGTCACTAGCACCGCGACCGCCACCATGCTCTTTACAAAGAGCGGCCGAATCAAGCGTGCCTTCGCAACCTCTACGGGGAAGAGCTCGCCGGGGATGAAATCAGACCGGAACACGAGGATGATGATCGCCCAGGCGACGGCGAGGCCGACGACTCCCGGGAGCGCAAGATGCGCGGTAAAGGTGACGAAATGAATTCCGGAGGAGGCCCCGATGAGGATGTTCTGCGGGTTACCGATTACGGTTGTCATCGACCCGATGTTGGCTGCCGTTGCGAGCCCGATCAGGAAGGGGATAGGGTTGCGGTGCTCGAGCTCACAGATCTCGACGACGAGGGGCGTCAGCATGAGCACGATCGTATCGTTCAGGAAGATTGCCGATAGAGCCCCTGCGGCGCCGATGACAAGGGCGAGAAGCTGCCGTGGGGTCTTGGCGTAGAGGGTGATGCGCTGTCCGACCACCCGAAAGAACCCGCTGTAGCGGAGATTCACGTTCAGGATCATGACCGCGAAGAGCAGCGCGAGGGTGTTGAGGTCGATGCTGGCGAACGCGCCCTTCAGGCTCAGCCCTCCCGCGACAATCACGGCGACCGCTCCGACGAGCGCAATAGTCGCCCGGTTCATCCGAAGGACCGGAAAACCCCCAATTGCGATTCCAATGAAGCACAGAAGCACGATGGTCTCGATCATATGGGCGCCAACTCTACCGGACATCGTCGCCTTTTTCTACCCGACGGCAAGATTGATGCGATACCGGGAGCCGGTATAAGGTGAAACCGAAGGAAGGGGCCATGAAGCGAGGAATCCTTTACCTGATTCCCACCACGCTCGGCAGGGTCGATCCGAGCGCGACCATCCCGCAGGGGGTGCGGGATATCCTCGACCAGGTCGACGAGCTCGTCGTGGAAAGCGAAGGGGAAGCCATGCGCTTTCTCGGATGGCTCGGCCTGAAGCGCCCGCTTCAGGAGATCACCCTGCACATCCTCGACAACGAGACCCCCCAGTCCGAGATCCCGCGGCTTCTTGCCGGGATCGAGGAGGGGAAGTCCATCGGAGTCATGTCGGATGCCGGGTGCCCCGGGGTCGCGGATCCCGGGGCCCAGGTGGTTCGCCTCGCCCACGATCGCGGCGTGCATGTTGCGCCTCTGGTCGGTCCCTCATCCGTCGTTCTCGCGCTCATGGCCTCCGGTGCCAACGGCCAGAGCTTCGTCTTCCACGGCTATCTGCCCTCGGAGCGGCCCCGACGCCTCGCAGCAATCCGCGAGATCGAGAGCGATCTCAACCGCAGCGGCCGAACCCAGATCTTCATCGAAGCCCCCCACCGAAACGACCATCTCATCGAGGACCTCCTCGCGAGCTGCAGCCCCTCCACCCGCCTATGCGCCGCGGTCGATCTTACGCTCCCGGGGGAGCTCATCCGGTCCGAATCTATCCGCGCCTGGAGGGAGAAGCCCCTGGCAATAGGAAAGCGCCCGGCCATTTTCCTGCTCTACCGGTAGGCCCGCCGCAAACCTGCGGACTATCCGGGTAGGAGATGGTAGTAGAGCAGCCCAACCCACTCTTTGATCGCCTCCGCGGACGAGAGGAGCGATCCGGCCCCGGGAAGGAAGGAGGCGACCGAATAGCCTCCGCGCCACGCCTTGTAGTCGGTCGGTGCCGCGATCGCGGCGATCCCATGGCGAGCAAAGGCGTACATCGCTCGGGGCATGTGGTAGGCAGAGGTGACGAGGACGATTCGCTTCGGGTGGTCCTCGCGCGCGACATCCCCTGCGTTTTGCCAGGTGTTTCGGCTCTTCTCCTCCAGAATCACCTGGGGGAGCTCCAAGCCGTAGGCAAAGAGAGCGCTCTCGCCCGCTTCAGCCTCGGAGCCCGCCGATTGAGCCTCAGGGACCGTCCCCCCCGAGATAACGAGGGGGAGCATGAGGCGGCGGGCAAGCGATACCCCGTAGATCAGCCGCTTGAGGTAGCCTGGCGCAGGGCTTGCCTCGCCCTTCATCTCGGGGGAGACCGGCACGATGCCGCCGGAAAGCACGACGACCGCGTTTGGCCGAAGCGATCTTGCAGCGGCGATATCAAGGGGTGGATAGCGCCCTTCAAGCGGACGGAGAAAAAGGTCGGAGACCGGCTCGATGGAGAGCAGGTATCCGAGAAGGAGAGTGCCTGCAACGAGCCAGAGCGAGAGCCGGGTCCGCTTCAAGCAGCCGACGATGAGCCCGATCGCAAGGAGGACGAGGAGCAGGCCAGGCGGCAGAATGACGGCTTCGACGATCTTGGTGATAGGGGGCATGTGCTTCGCTGCGCTTTATGCGAGCAGCTTCACGTAGCAGCGCCGACGCTTGTGCTGCCTCTTGTCGTAGTGCTTCCAGAAGTCCTGGACCGCCTTGTTGTTCTCGAGCTCGCCGCTCGTCTCGGCGCTGCGGATCCCATTGCGAAGCCCAGAGCGAGTGATCTCCGTCATGAGGATCGAGTTGACTCCAAGATTCTGATACTTGGGGCGGACCGCGACGAGGTAGAGATCGAGCTGGCGAGGTTTTCGCAACGCATGCAGGATGTGGAGGAATCCAACAGGCAGGAGGCGACCCTTGGATCTCTGGAGCGCCCGCGAGAGAGAAGGCATGCCGATCCCGAAGGCAGCCACGCGATTGTCCTGGTCGACGATCACCTTTGCATAGTCCGGCTGGATAAAGCTGAAATACTGCTTGATATAGGCGTCGATCTGCTCCTCGGAGAGCTCGACTACGCCGTAGAGGTCCGCGTAGGCCTCGTTGAGAACCTCAAAGACCTCTCGGGCGTAAGGCCGGAGATCCTTCGACCGCCGCGCTTCCACGAGCCGCAGGTGGCTTCGCTTGAGCACCATGTCCTGAACTCGCAGCACCTTCTCGGGAATCTCCGGGGGGGCCTTGATCTCGTACTCGAGCCAGTCGACATCCTTCTGGTAGCCGAGCGCTTCGAGGTGCTCCGGATAGTACGCATGGTTGTAGATCATGGGAAGGGTGCCCAGCTCGTCAAAACCCTCGACAAGCATCCCCTCTTTGTCGAGGTCGGTGAAGCCCATCGGACCGTGGATCCCGACCAGACCGCGCTCCCTTGCCCACTCCTCGACGCGCGTCAGCAAGGCCGCCGAGACCTCCCGGTCGTCGACGAAATCGATCCATCCAAAGCGAGCGTAGGACTTCCCCCATTTCTGGATGAAGCGATCATTCTTGATCGCGGCAATCCGCCCGACTACCTTGTTGTCTCGCCACGCAAGCCAGTACGCGGCCTCGCAGTAACGAAATGCGGCGTTGCGGTCCCGCCTGAGGGTATTCAGCTCGTCAACGATAAAGGGCGGCACCCAGTTGGGGTTGTTCTTGTACAGGGAGAAGGGAAAGAGCACGAATCGCTTGAGATCTCGCCGGGACGTCACCTCTCGTAGCTGAACCGCCATGGTCACCCCCTTGTTTCCCGCCGAGCCGCCTCGAGGCCGCCGCAGCACACTCTCAAGCCGGACAAGCAGAAAGACAGCCCTTCATGCGCCGGGGATTGTACCCGGTAGCGACAAATGGATCAACTACCGAACATCCACTCGGTTATCGCCCGACTGGATTGCCATTCGAGCCGCTCGAGGATAGGATGGAGTCATGGCAGCAACAGAGGGAGTGCTCTCCGAAGAGCGCGGCCTGCCCACCGTGGGCTGGATCGCGTCGGTCATCGTCGTAATCCTGGTCGGAATCTTGGGCCTGTTTGTCTCCAAGGTAATGGCTATCATCGCCTTTCTCTTCGCCGCGGGTATGGTCCTTTTCTATTTCCTTAGTCCGCGCAGGCGCCTCCTTGCGGCCCGTCTTCATGCAACAAGGCTGATAGAC
>DAHUYW010000110.1 GCA_027306915.1 Spirochaetales bacterium
CAATCGTTCCATACTCCTCCTCGATCTGGCGGCGCATCGCCTGGATGTCCTCGAACCGTGTGAGATCCGCTACCGCCCATATCGCTCGCCCCTCCGTGCTCTTGATCTCTGCTTCGATTTTCTTGAGCGCCGCCTCGTCTCTCCCGTGAACTACGACCCTCGCTCCCTGCCGCGCAAAGAGCTTCGCTATCGCCGCTCCAATGCCGCGCGAGCTTCCCGTCACGAGCGCGATCTTTCCTTCTAGGTTGGCCATCGGTCTGTCCTTCCAAAGAGAATGCGGCGCGGCCCAAATCGCCGTCGGCCAGGAGACCTTCGCCGCCGACTCGGTCGAGCCGCATCTTCCAAAAAGAGAATCGTCATGTGACCTCAATAGTATAGCAACACTACTATTTATGCGTCAAGAGAAATATGATAAGATATTGATATGGACAAGACACCCGGTTTGAGGGAACGCAAAAAGGAAAGAACCCGCAAGCTGATCTCGGATACAGCACGGACGCTTTTCGCCGAGCGCGGTTTCGAGGCCGTTTCGGTCTCCGAGGTAGCCAAGGCCGCCGAAGTCTCAGATGCGACGGTCTTCAATTATTTCCCCACGAAGGAGGATCTGATTTATGACGGGATGGAGCGTGTCGAGGAGGAGCTACTTCGGGCGGTTCGAGAGCGGCCTGCGGGTGAATCGGTAGTGCGGGCCTTCGGACGCTTTGTGCTCGATGTACGCGGCGCTCTCGCCGCCGAGGACGAGGAGAGCGCGAAGTCACTTGCAAAGATCAGCCGAATGATCGCTACCAGCCCCGCCCTGCTCTCCCGCGAGCGTGAGATCCTCAATCGCTATGCCGGCTCGCTCGCGACGCTCATAGCCGAAGAAACCAGCGCGGAGAGGGGGGACATTAGACCCTCGGTAGCGGCGCTGGCCCTGATCGGCCTGCACGCCTCCCTCATCGCCTATGTCCGACCGAGGCTCCTCGAGAAGAGCCCAGATCTCCGTCGAATCGCTCGGGAAGTGCGGGCCCAGGGCGAGCGGGCGCTTAAGCTCCTGGAGGAGGGGCTGGCCGGGTACGCGGTGAAGCGGTAACCCTCGTCTTCTCGCCGATGGCTGCCGCGACGGCCAGAGGGAAGGTGGCGAGACACACATCGTAGGTTTCAGGCGATTTGAGTGAGCGCACGAAGAGCTCTTCGGGTAACGAGCTCACGACATCGACCCTGGACAGCGCAAACGGCATACTTTGTTGCGCCTGGGAATTCCTTTGCTTTGATCGCCACGTAATGCGGAAGGGCAGATGAAAAACGTCCAGATGTCTGTCGAAGGCAGGATCCTCACCATCAAGGTCGAGCTCTCGAAGGAGTTCGGCCCCTCTTCCTCGGGAAAGACGATCATCATCGCTTCGACCGAAGGCAATGTCTCAGTTCTTGACCGGGAAGAGAAAGTCGGCCTGAACGTCTATCGAAAGAAGCCTTGAGAGTCTCTTGATGGCTTTCGGTTATCCCGACGAGACATTCGTCTCCTTACGCCAGGCGTGACGCGTGTGCGGGGGAGGTGTTCAGACCAGCGCGCGAGGTAGAGAGCCTTGTAGGTAGCGGAGTGCACGGGGAGCAGCCCTGCGATGCCGCGTATCCGTGGGCGGTAAGAAGAACCTGCCTGGTCTTTGTCGTAGGCCGGCGGACGTGTTCTCCGACGCGCTCACGCGCTACGCTTGAGACAT
Organism: Spirochaetales bacterium; assembly: GCA_027306915.1. The sequence continues at coordinate 1,701 of DAHUYW010000110.1, forward strand.
AGTCTGCGATGAGCACGTCCTTGTGTTCTTCAAGGATACGTT
>DAHUYW010000111.1 GCA_027306915.1 Spirochaetales bacterium
ATCGAGCGCGATGAACGAGAACATCGCACGCGCTACCTGAGCGCCTTCCATCGTCGACCTGGCTGCGGACCTAAATCGCCTTTGATCACCCGCATCGTCGTGGGGATGTCTGGAAAAAACTCCTTCCCGACTCCCTGTCCGCTCTGGAAAGACTGTCCCAATCGCGATCGGCTCGCCTACCGGTCGGTCATCGTCGCGTTCGGCTGTCACGGTCCCTGCCTGAAGGATGTATGCAGGAACCGCGCCAGGCGGGCCGACCCGCTTCCCTCTCGCTCCTTCCTCCTCCCGCCCCCTGCTTCCGCCGCTGTCTCCCCCCGACTTCAGGACAAGACCTCACCCTCCACCGTCCTGGCCGGGTCAGAGCTTGAGCCCCCCTTCGAACGCGAGGGGGCTCAAGCCCCACCCGGCCCTGAGCCCCGGCCAATTTCGCCACAGACAGGAGGAGAACAAGCGTATGTCACTTTGCAGGGCGCTTACCGAGGGGGTTAACGATGCATGATTGCGCGAGTTCCGTGCGGCCGAGCGCATTGGGATGCGGATCGCCAGGAGCCTACACGACTACGCGCGAGGCGAGATTGCCGAGGCCTACCTCTATATCGGCCTCCATGACACCTTCGAACGGATCCGCGGCATCGCGGCAAACGGATGGACCTGGACCGATGGCAACGCCGGATTCGGCATGGCCTGGTGCGTGGCCGGCGATGAGCCAGTCTACGTCAAGATTGCAGGAGGAACTTGAGGTATGAACACGTTTGATGATCTCAATTCCGTACTCATCGAAGGGGTGCTGCTGCGCGAAGCCGAGGTCAAGCAGACCGCTACGAACAAGACGCTCGCGCGTTTCACGCTTATGACCACCCGGTCCTACCTGAAGGACGGAAAACGCGTGCCGAGCGTTTCCTACGTTGACGTGGAGGCCTGGGGATATGCAACCGAGGTCCTTCGCGAGTGGGGGAAACCTGGCCAGCGCGTGCGCGTCGCCGGCAGCCTCTCCCAGGACCGCTGGGAGGAGGGCGGCGGCAAGCATGGGCGGCTGAAGGTTGTTGCCGATCGCATCGCCGTCCCCTTCGCCGATCCGCCCCCGAAGAAGAAGCACGCTCCTGCGCCTGCACCCACGGAGAACGAGCCCGAATCCGATGAGGTTACGCTCTCCCGGGAGGAAGCCGCCGCGGGGATGCACGAGGTGCTCGCGACGCTCGCCAGAAGGCGGCACTTCCACCCACCCGGTGATCAGCCCTGACTCCCCGGCAAGTAAGGAATAGGATGATGTCCCGGGTGCACCCCGCCCGAGCACGCTTACTTCACCCGTACACCGCCGGCGGAAGGCTCTCGGCTCATCGGCGGTACCAGACAGTTTTAGCGGGCCTACGGTCGTTCGACCATCGAGATCGAGGCGCAAACCGTTGCCGTCCTCCCGCACCATCGCGGAGCCTAGCCCGCATTTCTCACCGCATCCCTTTGGAGGGGGCGTTGCGTGAGTTTCGGGACACCCCGCGGGAGGGATCGCTGCGCAGGGTGTCCGGTTGAGGTTCGCGGGTATGAGAAGGCTACCGGCTGGTTGGAGATCAATGGCGGCCGCAATCAGTCGCCGTTC
>DAHUYW010000112.1 GCA_027306915.1 Spirochaetales bacterium
GAAGGAATGCCTGAAAGTATGACAACCGGCTCGTTTCACTAGCCTTGCCTCCCGCACGGCTTCTCTCACTGCCCGTTGAAGAATTGTCCCATGGACGTGATGTCGCCCCTCTTCTCCGGTCTTGACGTTTTTCCAGCGGGTTTCTTGCGGGAAAACCCATTGCCATCGCCAGTCTGTCGCAGCGTTTGAGTACTTGCGGTCCAGCGCGTCCGGCATTTGGACTCGGCCCCAGCCTGCGGCCACGTCGCGGTCATGAATCAGCCTGACCTTCTTGAGGTGTTCCTGGAGCGGAGCCTTCAGTGATTCGGGAAGCATGGTGACCCTGTCCTTCGCGCCCTTCCCGTCGCGAACAAGGATCTCATTTTGCGCAAAGTCGATGTCTTGGACGCGCAGCTGCAGGCACTCCATGAGGCGGAGCCCGGCCCCGTACAGAAGGATAGCCATCAGCCTCTTGTCCCCTCGAAGGTTCTCTATCACGGCCCTTACCTCGTCGCGGGTCATGACCACCGGTAATCGCTTCGATCTGCGCGCGCGTATGATCTCGCCGAGCTCGCCGACTTCGCGCCCGAAGACGTTTCGATAGAGGAAGAGCAGCGCCGAAAGGGCCTGTGTCTGAGTCGAAGCGCTCACTTTCTCCTTTGCAGCGAGGTGAGTCAGAAAGGCGTTGATTTCCGGTTCGGCCATGTGCTCCGGGCGACGATTGCCGTGGTAATAGATGAATCTCTCTATCCAGTGACAATAGGCCTGCTCGGTGCGGGGGCTGTAGTGCCGCGCCCGAAACGCCTGGCCGAGTCGTTCCATGAGCGCTGTCATGGAGAGGTTGGGATCCACAGCGGCGTCATGGCAGCTGAACAGTCCACTCGCCCAAAGTGAGTCGAGCAATCGGTCGACATGTTCTTGAGTGTCAGGCAACGTCCAAACCTTTTTTTCCGGGTTCCAGCTCCGACCAGGAATCGCCCTTACGCCATCGACGAGGGCGCGTTCATAGGGGAACTTCACAATAAGTCTTCCGTTCTGGTTGCTGGAGATTGTCACGGTCATGGAGCAGATTCCCCCGCGGTCGGACCGCGGACCGCTGGATGCTGAGTCGCACGCAGACTCGAGATCCCCGCGGGCTTGGCCACTTGCTCTCGGCGCCCAACCGCCATCTGGTAGCAGGTTCGTGTCGGAAACCGCGCCACTGTCGTCATTGCCTCCCCTATGGCATACATACAGGGAGCTTGAGCAAGGAGTTTCAACAGCGCGAGGCGAACTCGATCAGGGTGAGAAGTCTCCAGAGTCCAAAAGAAAGCCGGCTACCGGCGCAGGACGATCGATCCTTCAAGCGACTCTGCCCGTCGCCACCATCGATCCACGGATCGCTGCAGCGACCGCGGGAGCAGACCTCTCGTCCGAGCGCCCTCGACCGCGCAGCTGCCGAAAGCGCTAACCAGGCTGCCGCCAACGACCGGCGCTATCCGGCGGGCGGCGGCTCTCTTCTTCCGTGGAGCGTTCCGCCGAAACAGGAGCCACCCCTATGTGCCGGGAGGCGATAGCAGAAAGAGCTGCATCCCGGCAGAGACCCGCGAAACGCGCTCCTCGCGTGGGAGGTTA
>DAHUYW010000113.1 GCA_027306915.1 Spirochaetales bacterium
GACCGCAGTCCGTTCGCACCTCAGGTAGCTGACGCGCCGAGCTTCCCACTCTCCGGCAAGGTGGGGGAGATTTGACGCTTACGGAGGTACGTGGGCGCGCCCCCTCCGGCGAAAAGGGTCTCCCGCGATAGGGTCGACCGGGGGCATCGCGCTCCGGCGCGGAAGAGCCGCTCGCATCTTTTTGCCGGCCCCCTTCGCGTGAAGCCTATCGATGGAGTCGGGGTTTTTTTCCCCTCCATTGCTATTTTCGGCTTGCGTCCGGCGATGGGCTCCCCTATAGCCTAAGGAGGCTGGTTGGACCGTTCGCGACAACCACGGTCCGACAAAAAGGAGGCCTTTGATGAAGTCGAGGCGGGGGATCGTCCTTGCTCTGGTGGTAGCTCTGACAGTCGCGCTTGTCGGTTGTACGACCTTCAAGTTCTCCGGCGCGCAGGTGACTGCGAAGCTGCCGTCCTACACGAAGGTGGGGACATTCGACGTGACAATCTGGGTGAACAAATTCCTCGGCACATCGGGAGGGGCCACTCTCTTCAACGTGACCGCGGACGCCATGGACACTCCCATCTATGACGCGATCCAGCGCGAGATCCAGAGATATTCCGCCGATGCGGCCGTCGATGTTACGATCGACTACAAGGCGAGCTTCGTCAACATTCTCTTGAACGGGTTGACGAGCGGTATTTATGCACCCGCGACTGCCCACATCACAGGCACGCTTGTGAAATACAGCAGGTAGCTTTCTCTCCGGCTGAACCATGAAGCGGTCCTTCCATTGTCTCCTTCTATCGCTCCTGCTCGCCGGCTGCGTCGCGTCGCAGCCCGCGCAGGAAATCGCGGCGACCTTTCGATCTTTCCTCATGAGCGTTACAGCAGGAGACGAACCGCGAATTCTCTCCATGGCACCCTTCCTTTCCGATCTCTCGCGGGAGAATCGGGCGTCGGCGATTCAGTCATTCCAACGTTTAGCGCGCACCGATCCCAAACGGATCACCCTGAAGGTGTCCCATGGTACCGGTGCAGCCTATCTTCTCACAGTCTCGATTCGCGGCGAGGCCGGCGCTATCGTGATTCCGTTTCGAAGAGACGATAAGGACCATTGGGTGATGAGCCCGGTCATCGAGGAAGTTCGTCACATCGACGTCGTGCCGGCACGCTGAGGGCGCCGGCGAGGAGGTCGGCGGCCGAGACCTCGCAGGCGCTGTCGCTACAACGGGCTCTCTTCGGGAGGCTCCCGCTCCTCTTCCTCGAAGTAGTGCGTGCCGGTGAAGACATAATCGACCACGGCCGTGACGAGCACCTCGTTCGTCGACCGCTACCATTGAACGAAAAGCTCCTCGTTATTGCAGTGAACCACGGAGTCGCGGTCGGCGAG
>DAHUYW010000114.1 GCA_027306915.1 Spirochaetales bacterium
GGAAGGAGGCGGACCCGTTCTGGCGGAACCTCTTCCGCCGGGACGAGGGCGAGGAGCTGAACTGAGCGCGGGGCGTGCCGGCTCCGCGCGAGCACGAAGGGAGAAGAGAGGAGGAGCGATGGGAGAGAACGGTGCGGTTGCGGGAGTGCTCGACAAGATCAAGGGGATGAAGAGGATCGAGAGCACGGGGTTCGTCGACGAGCAGCAGGCGAAGGACTACTTCGAGGAGAAAGAGCGCTTCCTCGAGGAGCTGGCTCAGGCGATCGGAGAGGTCGAACGGAGCGCGGGTGGGGAGGCGGCGGCGCTAAAAAGCACGCTCGCCTCCATGCGGGAGGAGCTTAAGTACGGGCGAGCTCAGGCGAAGGAGCTGCCGCGGCGGGAGCTGTGCCGCCAGCTGGGCAAGGCGATCGCCGCCGCGTGGACCGGGAACGTGAAGACGCTCGCGGAGCTTTCCTTCACCCCGAACCTGAAGAGCGAGAACTGGACGAACCCGAAGGACGTCCGCTGGACGACCGAGAGGGGCTGGCAGGTGGAGAAGGACGTGCTCGGGGACCCGATGGGGAACATGGCGACGAACGACCAGTACCTCATCAACCCGATCTACGAGACGGAGATCCTCACCGACGCGCGGAAGAAGTCGGTGATGATGAACCTGGTGCGTCATCGGCCGATGCTCGGCCCGAGCGTGTTCCTGCCGACCCGCGACCGGGGCGGCGTGGTGCTCCACTGGCTCACCGCCTACGGGCAGCAGATCCAGGGTACGAAGCCGAAAGGAGCGCAGCGGGTGGAGCTCAAGGCCTACACCCTCGCGGGCTACATCCCCTGGTACGACGAGTTCGAGGAGGACGTGTTCGTCGACCTGGGCGAAATCTTCCTCGAGGAGTTCACCGACGCGTACGGGCAGGAGTTCGACCGGCAGTGCCTCATCGCGAACAACGACCCCTACGTGGGGGTGATGAACGCCGAGGGGGTGGAGGTGCACAAAATCCAGAGCGCGACGCCCTACGGGATGAGCTACAAGGACTTCCGCGAAGCGGTCCTGAAGGTGCCGGCCGAGGAGCGGCGGGACTGCGCCTGGTTCTTCAACGAGACGGTGCTCGCGCACGCCGCGAACATCCACGACGCGGAGGGGCGCCCGGTGTGGCGGGGGCCGAACGAGGGGAAGCCGGGGACGATCGACGGGTACTCCTACTACGAGTGCTCGATCCTCCCGCAGATGAGCGAGGTGAAGAAGAACACCGCCTTCGCCATCTTCATGAATCCGAAGCGCATCCAGCATGGGAACCGGAAGGGAATCGAGATCAAGAGGTTCGACGGGACGAGCGAGAGCCTGGAA
>DAHUYW010000115.1 GCA_027306915.1 Spirochaetales bacterium
CGCCCCGATCTCGATGACGGTGTGCTCATCTGCGCCGCCCCGCTCCACCGCCTCTTTCGCCTCGGCAAGTGGAAAAAGGAGCTTGAGGAGTGTTGGAGGAAGCTCGAAGAGGGCAAATACGATTGGGCCCATCTTGCCTATGCCGTCTGGCTCGATCGCGCCATGGAGAAATGCCGAAACGATCGCTCCCTCGCCATCGCCCATGGCCGCGAGGACATCTGCATCGTTCCAAGCCGCGAGCGCTCTCCTGGGCCCCCCGAGCAGGAGCTTGAAGCCGAGCCTGGCGAGGAGGAACAATGAAGCCGTCCGTCCGACACCGTTGCAGCGCAGTGAAACGGAGCGTATCATCACCCTGTTGAACGGAACAAGGAAGTCAATATGCGGCTCGAATCGCTTCGAGTAGAGAACTACCGGGCGCTCCGCAATGTAGGCATACTCAATATTCCAGCCTTCGCCGTATTTGTCGGACCGAACGGATCGGGCAAAAGCACGCTCTTCGATGTGTTCGGGTTTCTTAAGGATGCCCTGGACGGCAACGTCCGGACCGCTATCACGAAGCGGGGGGGCTACCGCGAGGTCGTCAGCCGGGGACAGGAGAAAAGCGACATTGCCATTGAGCTTCAGTTCCGTGTCGAAATCGTCAATGTCGAGCGTCTTGTCACCTATCGGATCGAGATCGGGCTCGACGAGAGCAACCGCCCAATCGTGAAGCACGAATGGCTTCGGTACAAGCGCGGTCGGTACGGCCAACCCTTCAAGTTTCTCGAGTTTGAAAAGGGTATAGGGCGGGCCGTAACGAATGAGGAGGACTTCTCAAAAACCGAGGAGCAGTTGGAGCGGGAAGAACAGAGGCTTGACGCTCCCGATATCCTCGCGATCAAGGGCCTCGGCCAGTTCCAGCGCTTTAAGGCCGCAAACGCCTTGCGTCAGCTCATCGAGGGGTGGTACGTCGCCAATTTCCAGATCAGTCACGCACGAGGTGCCAAAGACTCCGGCTAAGCCTAGCACCTTTCCGCAACGGGAGATAATCTCCCGCTGGTGGCCCAATACATTTACGAGAATCATCCGCGGATCTTCGACCAGATTAGCGAGAAGATGCGAAAGAGAGTGCCGGGAGTCCAGAACGTGGAAGCCGAACCGACGCAGGATGGGCGGCTTGTGCTTCGTTTTCGTGACGGGGCTTTCACGGATCCCTTCGTCGACCGTTTCGTCTCCGACGGCACCGTGAAGATGTTCGCCTACCTGGTTCTCCTCCACGATCCCTCT
>DAHUYW010000116.1 GCA_027306915.1 Spirochaetales bacterium
GCAGCGACTTCAGGACCCCGCCAGAGGCGGGGACGTTGTCAGGGACCGTCGAATCATGCGGCGGCACTCGTGATAGACGGCTGTATGCCCAAAGTCAGCTGCAACGAAATGTTAGGCTGACCCGTTCCAATCCATAGGTCGCTCGCCTCCGGCTCCCACCAAGCCATCTCGAGGCCAAACTTAAGAACTACTCGAAGAACGTGTGTGCACGACTCGCCTTCTGACGTTCGACCTACGATTATCCGTCGCTCGCGTGGGAAACCGTTTAAATGGTTCGAGGCTCTGCGACGGGCCTGATGCTCTTAAACAACGGGGTGAGTATGGGACGCTACATGTTCAACGTGCCACGAACAACGATCAATGGTCGCTACCCAACTCTGTCCTTCGGTCAGGAACGGCCCGCCGTGGGCAGCCTAACGATTGAGTTCAGCTGCTTTGGGCGCGGCAACTGACCGACCCCGCCGGAGGCGGGGATGCTTGCCAGGGCCACCTCGCCATGCGACGGCGCCGTTACCAGACCGCAGTATGCCCAAAGTCAGCTGCAACGAAATGTTAGGTTGTTCCTATTCTCTTGTGGGGTGCAGTTCGACTGATGGTTCTTAAGACTTCGTTTACTTGTTCTGAGTTCTTAAATACCTTTGCGACATCTGGATCAAGAACTACGATGTTTGTGCCTTTCACGAATCTTCGGTAATACTTGCCTCGTACACCTTTCGAGAAGTCGTATTCGTCTCTCATTTCCAAGTCATCTTCCGGAACTTTTGGATTCTTCATATGTTCTCCGCTCGTGCATGCTGGCCAGCCTCGCGCTTATAATTCGTATCCTCGATGCCCGCTCGGAATGGCAGACAACGGTTAGTTTACCCTTGAATGTTTCCCCAATCAGAATATAGCGATCTTCGCCACGTGAGTGTTCAGGATCCGGAATAGTTATTGACAAAGGATCTCCGAATGCAGTTGACACATCCTCGAACGAAACCCCATGCT
>DAHUYW010000117.1 GCA_027306915.1 Spirochaetales bacterium
AGGTCGTCCTCGGCTCGCCGAGCGTGATCGCCGGGCTCTGTGGCGGGGAGCCGCCGGGACTCCCCGAGGCCGTGCAGCGTCTGTCGGAGGGCGGCGCGCGGGTCCTCGCCGTCGCCTCCGGCGCGAGCGCGCCGCTCCGCCTCCGGGGCCTGCTCGCCCTCTCCGACCCGCCCCGGTCCGACGCGGCGGAGCTGATCCGGTCGCTGCGCCGGCTGGGGGTCCGCGTCGTGATGCTCACGGGGGACACGCCGATGACCGCGAGGGCCGTCGCGCACCGTGTCGGTCTCGGAGAGGGACGGATCGGAGAGCGGGGCGACCTCGCGGAGGACCCCGCGTCCTACGACGGGTTCGCGGGCGTCTATCCCGAGGACAAGTACCGCCTCGTGCAGGAGCTTCAGCGAGACCACCACGTCGTCGGGATGACCGGCGACGGGGTCAACGACGCCCCGGCGCTCAAGCAGGCGGAGGTCGGGATCGCGGTGGCGAGCGCCACCGACGTCGCGCGGGCCTCGGCCAAGCTCGTCCTCACGCGACCGGGTCTCTCCGACATCGTCAACGCGGTCACGGGGGGACGGGCCGTCTACCGGCGCATGCTCACCTGGACGCTCAACAAGATCTCGAAGAACTTCGAGCAGGTCTTCCTCCTCACCGGCGGCTTCCTCGCCGCCGGGGTCTTCGTCACGAGCCCGTTCCTGATCCTGCTGATGGTCTTCGCCAACGACTTCGTCTCGATGTCCGTCGGCTCGGACAATGTGACGGTCTCGGACGCCCCGGACCGCTGGAGCGTTCGCGAGATCGTCGCGGTCGCCGCGCTCGTCGGCGGGCTCTGGCTCACCGTCTCGTTCTCGCTGCTCTACTGGGCCCTAAACGTCGCCCACCTCGCCGCGGGCCC
>DAHUYW010000118.1 GCA_027306915.1 Spirochaetales bacterium
CCTGGCAGCGGAGCGGCTGAGCGGGGAGCGCGTGATCTTTGAGAATGCGCACTTCGCGGCGCTGGTGCCGTGGTGGGCGGTATGGCCTTTCGAAGTGCTCATCGTCAGCCGCAGGCACTTCGGCGCAATGCCGCAGCTCAGCGACGAAGAACGCGACGGACTGGCCGACGTGCTGCAACGCATGACGACCCGCTTCGACAATCTGTTTGAGACGAGCTTTCCGTACACGATGGGGTTCCACCAGACGCCGACCGATGGCATGGACCATCCGGAGTGGCACTTCCACGCCCACTTTTATCCGCCGTTGCTGCGGTCGGCCACGGTGCGCAAGTTCATGGTTGGCTTTGAAATGCTCGGCATGCCGCAGCGCGACATCACCGCGGAGAGCGCGGCAGAGCGTCTGCGTGGCTGCTCCGAGGAGCACTTCTGGCCCCGTGCGTGAATCTCCACTGCCTGGTCGGCGGTGGAGACTCCACATCATCCGTGTGAGCAGGTAAGAGAAGCTTCTCTGCGCTTTTCCGATCGTGTTCGAAACGCGCTGCGCATCGCGCTGTTCATCGGACCGGTTCGTCAAGAGCAAGATTCAATTCCAAGACATTCACGCGGGGCTCGCCGAAGAGGTTCCACTGGCGGCCTTGCATGTGCTGCGCGATGAGCTGGCGGACGTGATCGATGGGGAGACCGCGAGCCCTGGCAATGCGCGGCGCCTGAAAGATTGCCGCGTCGGGCGTGATGTCGGGATCAAGGCCCGAGCCGGAGGCGGTGACGAGATCGATGGGCACGGGCGCGCTGGGATTTTCGGCGTGCAGCTTATCGATGCTGCCCTGGATGCGCTGGACGAGCGAGGCGCTGGACTGTGCGAGATTGGAGCCACCGGAGGCAGT
>DAHUYW010000119.1 GCA_027306915.1 Spirochaetales bacterium
CGAGGCTCGACTGCTGACTCGCGATCACGGTCTTGCACATGCTTCAGGGCACCGTGCAACCATCGAGCTTGTGTAAACCATCTTTCTCGATTGAGTAAGGAAGAAAACCATGCCCGTAAGGATCCCCGACGACCTGCCCGCGAGGAAGACGCTCGCGCAGGAGAATATCTTCGTCATGACCAAGGACCGGGCGCTGCATCAGGATATCCGCCCGCTCCGCATCGCCGTGCTCAATCTCATGCCGACGAAGATCGTCACCGAGACGCAGCTCCTCCGGTTGCTCGGCAACAGCCCCCTGCAGGTGGACATCACCTTCATTCGCATGGAGAGTCACGAATCGAAGAACACTCCTTCCGAGCATCTGACAGCCTTCTACGAGCCGCTCGAGCGGGTCTTGAGCGAGCGATTCGACGGGCTCGTGATAACCGGGGCTCCGGTGGCGACGCTCCCCTTCGAGGAGGTGGACTACTGGAGCGAGCTCGCCTGCCTCTTGGACTGGAGCAGGACAAACGTCTGGTCCGCGCTTCACATCTGCTGGGGAGCGGAGGCGGCGCTCTACCGCCACTTCGGCGTGCCGAAGTATACCCTTCCCGCGAAGGTCTTCGGCCTCTTTCGCCACAAGGTCCTCGACCCTCACGAGCCGATCATGCGGGGATTCGATGAGGATTTCCTTGCCCCGCATTCGCGCCACACCGAGGTGCGAAGGGACGACATCGAGGCGGTCAAGGAGCTTAAGCTCCTCGCTATCTCCGAAGAGGTGGGCGTCTACATGGCCTGTACCCGAGATGGGCGGATGCTCTTCGTCACCGGCCACCCCGAGTACGATCGGGAGACTCTCAAGGCAGAGTACGAGCGGGACCGCGCGAAGGGGTTGCCCATCTCG
>DAHUYW010000011.1:0-112270 GCA_027306915.1 Spirochaetales bacterium
CGGAAGCGGAGTTCCTGGCAAAGCTTGACTCCGCGCTCGTGCGCGTGCGTGAGAGCCTGCCGAACAAGAGCTACTCGGTCCAAGAGGCCGCAGGCCGTCTGACCCGGGAGTGGGCTGCAAGGCTTGGCCTGCCTGAGGGGATTCCGGTCGCCGTCGGCGCCTTCGACGCTCATATCGGCGGGATCGGCTCCGGAATCACCCCCAACGTCCTCGTCAAGGCGATCGGTACCTCGACCTGCGATCTCATGGTGGCGCCCCTCGCAAAGGGAATCGCCGACATTCCCGGCCTGTGCGGGATCGTCCCCGAATCCATTCTCCCGGGGAACTTCGGCCTCGAGGCCGGGCAATCGGCAGTCGGCGACATCCTTAACTGGTTCGTCGAATCGGTGCAGCCCGGCGGCAAGGAGACGGGAAGTCATGGCACTCTCACAGAGCGGGCCGGGCGACTCGCCCCCGGAGAGAGCGGGCTTCTCGCGCTCGATTGGGAGAACGGCAACCGGACGGTCCTCGTCGACCAGCGGCTGACCGGGCTCATCGTCGGACTTACCCTTCACTCGACGCCCGCGGAGATCTACCGTGCCCTCATCGAGGCTACGGCCTTCGGGTCGCGCATTATCATGGAGCGCTTCCAGGACTACGGCATTGCCGTCGATCGGGTAATCGCCTGCGGCGGAATACCGCAGAAGAACGAGCTCTTCATGCAGATCTACGCCGATGTGATGGGAAAGACAATCGAGATCTCTCGAAGCGCCGAAACCTCGGCGCTTGGCTCCGCGATGGCAGGGGCCGTCGTCGCAGGAAAAAGCGCGGGAGGCTACGACTCCTTCGAAGAGGCGATCAAGAACATGACCGGCATTCTTCCCAAGCGGTACACCCCCGATCCGGGACGAGCCAAGACCTACGAGAGGATCTACACCCTCTACCGCAAGCTCCACGATGCCTTCGGCACCCGCGACTACCGGGAGAATCTTTTCGACGTGATGAAGGAGCTTCTTACGATCCGAGACGAGGTCCGCGGACTATGAGCTTCGATAGACTGCGCGAAGAGGTCCTTCGGGCCAATCTCGACATCGTCGAGGCTGGGCTTGTCGTTCTCACATGGGGAAACGCGAGCGGGGTCGACTTCGGCAAGGGGGCGATGGCAATCAAACCGAGCGGAGTGGCCTACGGCGAGCTCAAGGCGAAGGATATGGTGATCCTCTCGCTCGCGACCGGCGAGGTTGTCGAGGGTGACCTCAATCCCTCCTCCGATACCCCCACCCACCTCGCCATCTACCGCGCCTTTCCGACGGTGGGAGGGATCGTTCACACCCATTCCACTTACGCCACAAGCTGGGCCCAGAGCGAGCGCGACATCCCCTGCCTCGGCACGACGCACGCCGATCACTTCTATGGCTCGGTGCCAGTCGCGCGAAACATGAAAGAGTCGGAGCTCTCCGCCTACGAGGCGGAGACCGGGAAGGTGATTGTCGAGACCTTCGAGAGCCGGCGCCTGGATCCCCTGGACGTTCCGGCGATACTCCTGCCCCACCATGGTCCGTTCGCGTGGGGAAGGAATCCCCACGAGGCCGTGAAGAACGCCATCGCACTCGAACAGGTGGCGAAGATGGCGCTCTTTTCGTTTCTCATTAACCCCAATGCAGCCGCGACGCCGAAGGCCCTTCTGGACAAGCATTTCAAGCGCAAGCACGGCCCGGGCGCCTACTACGGTCAGGAAAGCGATCGAGGCTGAGGTCTCCTGACGCCGCGCGCTGCAGCGGGCGAAGGGTCGCTGCGCGGCCCTATCGATGACTAGGAGGTGGCACAGGACAAGGATCGACAACACACGAGGGAGGGGCGGTCGCGTGAGGACTGCACTCTATTATTCGCAAAGTCATTAAGGAGATTTTTGGCAATGAAAAGTAAGAGAACTGTCGTATCGCTGCTTGCAGCGGCCCTGATTCTCGCAGGCGGCCAGCTGCTGTTTGCAACTGGCCAAAAGGAGGGCAGCGCCAAGGGGGGCGAGCTTTCCTTCTGGAACATGCCCTTTGTCACCCAGGAGGTCTCGCCCGCCTACGTAAAGGCATGGCAGGAGAACGTCAAGGTGGCGCTCCCCAACTACAAGGTGAGCGACTTCTACGGCCCGGGCGACTACGGCCCGCTGCGCCAGAAGTTCCTGGTGCAGGCGCAGACCGGAACCCCGGATGTCATCGAAGGGCTTCTTGAGGACGTGCCGGTCTACGTGCAGAAGGGCGACATCGAGCCGCTCGACTCCTACTTCAATGCATGGGCCGACAAGGATCAGTTTGCGCAAAGCACCCTCGCTCCGCTCACCATCGGCGGCAAGCTCTACGGGATTCCCTACAATACCAACGCCCGCGGGCTTATCTACCGCACCGACGTCCTCGCGCAATACAACCTCCCTGTGCCCCAGACCTGGAGCGACCTCGTAGCAGAGGCGCGGACCATTACCAAGAACACCAACAAGCAGATGTGGGGACTCTTCCTCTGCTCGAAGGTTGGCGACCCGCGCGCGCCGCAGGAGTTCATTTCCTGGTACTTCCAGGTGAGCGGGGGCAAGAACATGTTCGATGTCAACGGCAGCAACGTGACCTTCAACGGCACCGTCGACCAGTTCGAGAAGATCCTCACCCTCTACCAGCAGGCCTTCTCCGGCGACAACCCGGCGGTCGATCCGGCCGAGCGCGGAAACGGATGGCCTGCCGAGGATCCCGGCTATGCAGCCGGCAAGTGGGCGATGGCGCCGATGGGTCCGTGGCTCTGGGGCCGCCGCCAGGGCGATCCGGTCGCGCAGAAGAACCTCGACAACTCCAAGATCGCTCCCCTCCCCGTTCCAGCTGCAGGCGACCGGCACTGGACCTACCTCGAGGTGAAGCCGATCATGATGAACGCCTACTCCAAGGACAAGGCGGGTGCGTGGAAGCTCATTCAGTTCATCACCTCCGCCAAGGAGATGGCGGGCTGGGACGCGAGCTCGGGCGGAATCCCCGCGCGCAAGGACGCCCTCGACCTGCCTGAGTTCCAGGGGCCCCTCGGCAACTGGATCAAGATGTTCGCCGCCAACGTCCCCGACGGTATCGCGCAGGCCCCGGTCAACTGGGGCCCGGTCTCCGAGGCCGAGATGCGCGCCGTGGACTATGTCATCTACGGGCAGAAGTCGCCGAAGGACGCCGCCCAGTGGCTCTACGACACCATCAACGGGATCGTGAGCTCCGGGCAGATCCTATAGGGGCGTAGTCTCTCTTAGAGGGCGGGCCGACGGCCATTGGGGCTACCGGCCCGCCCCTTTACTAACCCGCCCTCCTTGTGCATCTATCTTTAGAACAGGGGTAAGAGATTGAAAGGACAAATCCTCAAGGAAAACGGCGCTCTCCCGCTCATCCTCCCGACCCTCCTCGTCATGGCGATCTTCACGGTGCTGCCGCTGCTTGAGGGTTTTCGCCTCTCCTTTACGAACGCCAACCTCTTGAACAAGGGGGCGGCCTATATCGGCATCCAGAACTATGCCAAGCTCTTCACGGACGCCAACTTCTGGCTGGCCTTCGTCCACTCGCTCGTCCTCACCGTGGTCGCGGTGGTCCTGCAGCTTGTCTTCGGGCTCATCCTCGCGCTCGCCCTCAAGCAGAAGGTCCCCGGGATCCAGTTCTTTCGCAGCGTCATCATGGCGAGCTGGGTGATCCCCGTCGCAGCGACCGCGGTGATGTTCTCCTTCATGGTCGAGCCGGGCTACGGCTACTTCAACATCCTGCTCAACCGCCTCGGCATCCACGCCAACACCTACTGGTTCGGAAGCCTCCATCTCGCCTTCCCGCTCATCATCGTTCTCCATCTCTGGCGCAACGTTCCCTTCTACGGGATCGCGCTCCTCGCCGCCATGCAGGCTATCCCCGAAAGCCAATACGAGGCGGCGGAGATCGACGGGGCGGGTCCGATTCGCGCCTTTTTCACCGTGACGATGCCCGGGGTGCGGAACATGGTGATCGTCATGGTGACCATCCACGTCCTGTGGACCTTCAACAACTTCGACATGGTCTACCTCACGACCGGCGGCGGACCGGTCTTCGCGACCGAGGTCCTGCCGGTCTACCTCTATCAGGAAGCCTGGAGCAGCTACGCGACGGGCTACGCCTCGAGCATCGGGACCGTCATGTTCGTCCTCCTCATGGTGTACTTTATGATCTACATTCGCATCTACCAAAGGCAGGAGGCGGAGCACTATGATGACGAAACGACACCGGAAGGCCGTTCGGATCACCCTCACCTACATCATCGTCGTCATCGCCTTTCTCTTCTTCATCACGCCGATGCTTTGGATCACCTACAGCTCCTTCCGCACCCCTGACACGATCTTGAGCGGAAAGATCTTTTCGCCGGCGAGCGGCTACACCCTCTCCAATTATCAGGTCGTCCTCGCAACGACCGACTTTCCGATCTACTTCTGGAACTCCCTGCGCATCGGAATCCTGGTTACCCTCTTTGCGATGGTCCTCTCGATCATAGGGGCCTACGGGCTGTCGCGCTATCCGCTCAAGGGGAAGAACGCCTACATCATGGGGGTCTTCTCCACCCAGATGTTCCCGATCGTGCTCCTGCTCATCCCCATCTATAACATCATCTTCGCCATCGGCCTGTTCAACACCGCGGTGGGGATCGTGCTCGGCCAGCTCATGCTGTGCCTGCCCTTCGCGGTGTGGATGCTCAAGGGCTACTTCGACAACCTCCCGAAGGACATCGAGGACTCGGCCCGCATCGACGGCTGCAACCTCTTTCAAACCCTGTGGCGAATCGTCCTGCCGATCTCGGCGCCGGGGATCATGGTGGCGGCCTTCTACTCCTTCGTGGTCTCCTGGGGGGACTACCTGGTGGTCTCGGTCATCTCGCAGAGCCAGCGCACCGCGACCCTCACCCTCGCCCTCCAGCGCCTGTCAAGCTCGCTGCTTCTGCGATGGGGACAGGTCGCGGCTGCGACGGTACTCACGATCGTGCCGACTATCCTACTCTTCTCCTTCGTTCAGACGAGGCTCGTGGCGGGACTCACGGCGGGCGCCGTAAAAAGCTGATGACGCAAAGAGCTGAGTTTCGCCGCGACGATCGGGGACCGAGGCTCGCCGCGGGGCGCCGGCGCGGGCCTGCCGCGACATACACGCCTTCCGATCCGACACCTGCCGGCCGCGCTGCCTCGGCCAGCCCCTAGGACATGAGCTGGCCGCCGTTCACGTGGAGCGTCGCGCCGGTGATGTAGGAGGCCTCTTCGGAGACCAGAAAGGCGACCGCAGCAGCCACCTCTTCCGGCTTTCCGAGGCGCCTTAAGGGGGTCTGCGCAAGCCACTCCTCCATGCGCCCGGCGGCGCGGTCAAGAACCATCTCGGTCTCGATCCGCCCCGGGGAAACGAGGTTCACGGTGATGCCGGACGGCCCCACCTCTTTCGCAAGGGAATAGGTGAAGCCGTGAAGACCGGCCTTAGCGGCGGCGTACTGCGCGTGTCGGGCCGATCCTGTGAAGGCCGCCTGGCTCGAGAGGGCCACGATCCTTCCCCACCCTGCCCGCTTCATCGCGGGAAGGCAGGCTCGAGACAGGCGAAAGGCGGCCCCCAAATGAAGCGAGAGGGAACGATCCCACTCGGCATCCTCCATCTCCTCGACCGTCACGTCTCTCATTTCGCCGGCGTTGTGCACGAGGATAAGAATCTCGCCAAGCGAGCGTGCTACCGACTCCACGAGCGAACGGCAGGCATCCGGGGAGGCGAGGTCCGCGGCGAAGGCCTCCGCCCGGCCGCCCGACTCCGCAATGGCCTCCACCACCTCGTGAGCCTTGGATTCGCTTCTGTTGTAGTGCACGGCCACGGCGGCCCCCTGCCGGGCGAGCGCCAGGCTTATCGCGCGCCCAATGCCGCGTGCCCCTCCGGTGACAAGGGCCACCCTTCCGCTCGAGATTCCTTCCACCCTCTCAACCCCTTCCGGCGAGACGGCGGCTTTCCCACGCATCTGGGTTCGCAATCCAGCTCGGCCGCGAGCCGGCGAGCGCCAGGGCGACCGCCTCCATCATGATCCGCGAATGATGCGCCGGTATGTCGAAGCTCGCCCCGGCAAGGTGTGGGGAGAGAAGCACGTTGTCGAGCGTGCGAAAACGGTCGTCGTCCGAGATGGGCTCGTGCGGGTAGACGTCCAGAGCCGCACCCGCGATTCGCCGGGCTTTCAGAGCCTCGAAGAGGGCATCATAGTCGACGAGCGCGGCCCGCGCGGTATTGATGAAATATGCCGTCGGCTTCATGAGCGCAAGCACCGATCGACTCATCATGCCGGCGGTCTGCCGGGTCACCTTCGCAGCCATGACGACAAAGTCCGACTGGGCCGAAAGCTCCTCCAGCGAGAGGCGCCGCGCCTGCGAGGCGGCAGCAACCTCCTCGGAGACGAAGGGGTCATAGGCCGCCACCTCCATTCCGAAGCCACGGGCCCTTTTTGCTATCTCCCGGCCGATCGCGCCGAAGCCGACAAGCCCGATGGTCTTGCCGAGGAGCTCGGGACCCTGGAGGTTGTTGAAGGGGGCCGTCGGGTCCAGGCTCCACTCCGAGGTGACGCCAAGGCGGTCCGGGCTCTTGTCCTCGTAGCGCACCTGAGTCAGAGCCGAGGTATGGCGCAGCAGATGATGCGCCTCCGCGATGTGCCGTGCGACGGCCAGCATGAGCCCAAGGGTGTACTCCGCGACCGAAACCGCATTTCTCCCCGGGGTGTAGAGGACGGGGATCCCGTGCTCGGTTGCCGCTGTGATATCGACGCTTGCCTCCGGCCCGGTGCGGCAACATCCCACGAGCGACAGCGATTTGGATGCCTCGATTACCCGTCGCGTCACGGTCTCGAACTCGTGGATGAAGATGTCGATGCCCTCGAGCCTTTTGATCAGCTCCCCTTCGGCCATTATCTTGCCCGTTACGCCGTAACCGGCGAAATCGACGTCGGCGATGTGCGGGCGCACACGCTCGATCTCGCCCCGTGCAAACCGCGCGGTCACGAGCATTCGCAACTGTTGCATGTCTCACCCTCCAGGTGCGCCTCTACAAGCGCGCTGCCTCCGCGTCTTGCCGCAATCGCTCGAGAGGATCGCGACGTTTCAATCGGCCCTGTTTCCTGCACGGCCAAACAGCGGCTGCAGCCGCCCAGATAGCTCGCGGTAGACCGCGTAGCGCTCATCGTAGAGCGCTCTCACGGCAGGTTCGGGATCGTAGCGCTCCCGGATGGCCTCGAGAGCGCGTACAGTTTTCCGAATATCGCTATACTCCCCGCAGCCGAGCCCCGCGAGAAGCGCGTCGCCGAAGGGAGCGCCGAGGAAGCGCTCCGGGATAAGGATCGGCCTCCCGAGGACATCCGCCTTGATCTGGTTCCACAGGCGGCTCCGTGCGCCCCCGCCCACGGTGCGAATCTCCCGGACCGTGAGCCCGGCCTCTGTCGCGACGTCTACGTTGTGCCGCAGCGCGAAGGCCGCCCCTTCGAGAATCGCCCGGATAAGCGTCCCCCGGCCTGTCGAGAGGGTCAGCCCGAAGAAGACCCCGCGGGCGTTCGTGTCCCAGATCGGCGAGCGCTCACCGGCCATGTAGGGAAGAAAGACGACTCCCTCTGAGCCGGCCGCCACCTCCGCCGCCTCGGCGGTCAGACGATCGTAGGAGCCGCCGGCGGCGCCCGAGCCGGGCGCGCCCAGACTGTCGCGAAACCATTTGAGCGATGCCCCCGTCGCCGACATTGCCCCCAGCAGGAGGTAGGCCCCGGCAACCGCGTGCGGCATCGCGATGAACGCCGGGGAGGTCGCAGCGCGCTCGTTCGGCATGAGGAGCACCGTAGAAGTACCGGTCATCTCGGCAGCCTCCCCCGGCGTGAGTGCCCCTGCCTCGAGTGCGGCCGCTGCTCCGTCGACGCTTCCCGCGACGACCGGGGTCCCGACCGATAGAGCGCTTTCTTCCGCAGCCTTCGCCGTGACCGTCCCGATCACCTCCTCCCCCGCCGCGACCGCAGGAAAGCGATCCGGCTCGACCCCGACGAGCTCGCAGAGCTCGCCGTGCCACTCGCCTGTCTCCCAGCGGCGAAGCTGGAGAAGCGCGGCGTGGACCGGGTCCATTGAGAGCGCGCCCGTGAGTCGGTAGGCGATGTAGCCGTTTATCTGAGCGAATTGCCGGGTCAGCGCGAAGAGCTCCGGCTCATTGCGCCGGAACCACAGAAGCTTTGCCGCCACGTAGAAGGGGTCGACTCGATTGCCGGTGGCGGCGAAAATGGCCTCCTTCCCCAGGCGCTCGCCAAGGAATTGCGCCTCCTCCTTCGCCCGGCCGTCCATCCAGATGAGCGCACGGCGAACCGGCCTTCCCGCGCCGTCCAGCGGCAGCATGGTGGGCGCCTGTGCGCTCACCGCAACGGCGCCGATCGAGCCGGCTCTCGCGTTCGCAGCGCGCATCATGGCGCGCAGCGCATCGCAGGTTGCCCGCCACCAATCCGCCGGATCCTGCTCGGCCCAGCCAGGCCGTGGGTGATAAACCGGATACTCGCCGTAGCCCTCGCCGAGAAGGCGCCCGTCGGCCTGAAAGAGCGCAGCCTTCGCCCCGGTCGTTCCGATGTCGATCCCGCACAGGAGTCTGCTCATCTTCATACCGCAAGGAGCACCGACGAATGGGGCGCCATGTGCTCGAGCACGATCGTGGAATCGGCGCCGAGCGCAACCGGCTCGCCGCTCCACGCGTCGACGACCGATCGGCGCCCCCGGTGGTCGCGTCCCGGAAGGTCGCCGAGCCGCACTCGCTTCGTTTGGCGCCGGTCGTGCATGTTGAAGATACCCAAATATCCCGCCGTGTTGTAGAAGAGCTCGGGTATCTCCTGTTCCATTGCATCGATCGGGATCGCCTCGCCGCGGAAGCACTCCTCGCTCAAGGCGGCGATGCGCGAGAGCTCCCCGAGCTCGATTTCCGAAAGGCGCGTGAGGTCGTCGCTCACGAAGAGCGGGCCGCCGGAGAGGATAATCGCGTTGAACTGGGTCCGACGCTCTTCGGCGTTGAGGGCGGTGTGGCGCCGGCGGAGCATGAGGCAGTCGGGATCGTTCAGCCAGAGGCGCTTGTGCATCTGGCTTCGCACCATCGCATTGCGCACCGAGTTGCGCACGCCGACCATCGCTCCGGTCCGCAGAAACTTGCCCGAGCGCTTGATCCAGTAGGGTCCGGTGTCAGGTCCGACCCGCATCACCTCGACGGTGCCTATGCCGGTGGAGAGCGGCATCCCGCAGCCGACGATAATCACTCCCTTGCCGGCCTCCTCCGCTATCATCCGCATGCCCTTCTTGAGGATCTCCGCGCGCGTGAGGGTGAAGTCCTTCGGATCCGAGTCGCGCAGGGCGCCGGTGAACAGAAAATCACACTTCAGGAAGGTGAAGCCCCAATCGTGCACGATGGTGCGGATCACCCGTCGTAGGTACTCCTCGCATCGGGGATTGGTGATGTCGAGGCCATGATAGAGATGGCCCTTCCAGAAGGGATTGTAGCCTGCGACGATCCGCCGGCCGTACTCGGTGCGGGCGATATAGTCGGGATGCTCGCGGAAGAGCGCGGAGCGGCGGTCCACGGTAAAAGGGGCGATCCAGATCCCGGGGCGGGGGCCGGCCTCGCGGATCGCCGTCGCAAGCTCGCGCATCCTTCCCACGAAGGGGTCCGCAAGGTCGAGCCAGTCCCCAACGTGGCGCTCGTACCCGTCATCGATTTGTACGACCTCGAGATCGAGCCTGCTGCGGCGGATCACCTCGAGGTTGCGAAGGATCGTTTCCGGGGTGATGTGATCGTAGTAGTAGTACCAGCTCGACCAACCGCGAAGGTTCCGCGCGGGAAGGCGAACCGGCATCTCCCGTTTCAAGAGGCGGAAGTATCGCTCGGTAATCGCGTGGGTTTCGCCCTTCATCATGATGATGAGATCCAGGTCGACCGAATCCCCCGCGGCAACCATCTTCCGCCCGAAGTCGTATTGAAGCTCGAAGTGGCTCGTCCGGTCCTTGGCGCGGTAGAGATTGAGCTTGATGTAGAAGAAATCGTTGAAGGGAGCACCCTGGCCGACCAGAAAGGACTCGCCCCGCTTGCGGTCGGAGATCACGGAGTACATCTCCGAAGAGAGGATCCCCGGATGATTCGAGGGAAGATTCGCGAGGTTGCTCGATGCGCGCGAGACCAGAAGCAGCCATGGACGAAGCGGCTTCTCCTTCAGCCGGTAGCTGCGGGCGGTCGACCACGACTGGTACCCGTTCCGCATGAAGGAGATGTTTTCGGGATCGAAGTCGCCGAGAAAGGCGTCGAGGCCGTTCTCGGTGGGAAAGGTGAGCCTCGTGATCCGAATCGACTCCGAGGAGAGGTTGGTGAGCCTGAGACGGAGCATGGCCCCGTCCTCCTCGAGGTTCTCCCATCTTCCCTTAAGCTCCATCTGCTCGGCTCGGTAGAGAAGCTGGCCCCGCCTTCCCGTGTCCTGTCTCTCGAGCGGAACGAGGCGCCGGCGGATGCCTACCTTGAGCTGGAGCGTCGGTGAAACGGTGATCTCGTGCCAGAGGATCGACCGGTCGAGCCGCTTCCGTTTTTCCTCTACCACTCCGCCCCCCGCAGCCGCTAGTTGAGACTGAGACCTTCGACCGCTTCTCCCATGATGCGAACCGTCGTCCGCCGCGGGAGAAGGCGGCGCATGAGGAAGCTTACCACTCGATTGAAGCCGCCGGGAATGACGATCATGCGCCGGCCGAGAGCCTGGAGAGCCTCGTGCGCAACCTTCTGCGGCTTGAGAACCGGCGGGAAGGAGCTCTTGGACCTGACGCTCGTCTCGTAACCCGGAGTGCGAACCGCTCCGGCGCAGCAAACCGTGAGATCAATTCCGGACTTCTTAAGCTCGTACCAGAGCCCTTCCCCGAGGACCAGGTTGAAGCTCTTGGTCGCACCATAAGTCGCAAGCCCCGGCGAGCCGTTGAACGCAGTGAGCGAAGACATGAGGATGATGCCTCCCCGGTGCCGCTCGCGCATCTGGCTCCCGAAATGGCGCGTAAGGAGGAGGGGGGCGCGGCAGTCGGTGTCGATTACCCTCATGAGGCTTTCAGGACTGCGATCGAGAAAAAGCCCGCCGTTCGAGAAGGCGGCATTGTAGACGAACAGACCTATCGCCAGGCCGCGCGTCTCGCGCTCGATGACCGCAACCGAATCGGGGGAGCTGAGGTCGGCGTTGATCGGGCGCGCTTCCACTCCGTACTCGCGCTCGATCTCTCGGCAGAGGGCTTGGAGCGGCCCGGGCCGACGTGCAATGAGGACGACCGAAAGGCCCCGCCGTGCAAGCTCATGGGCATAGGCGGCGCCCAGCCCTTGCGAGGCGCCGGCCACCAACCCCCACGGGCCGTAGCGATCAAGGAAGTGAGCATCCGGCTGCACGGCGACCCGAATCATTACCGTACGTTAGGATATCACGGGGCTTTTTTCAAGGGAGGGGCTGCGGCGCCTTCCGTCAAGAAGGTCGGGCCTTTGCCGTTGCGGTCGGACACGCGATCGCGTTCCGGACCGCCGTTTCTCCGCGCCAGGGGGAAGCGTCTCGCACTCGAGCTATTCCTCTTGGTCCGACCTTTCTCCGGAAAGCTCCCCGATCCTGTCGCGAAGCACCGCCGCCCGCTCATAGTCTTCCTCGTCGACGGCCTTCGCCAGCTCCTCTTTGAGCGCATCAACGGCATCCGGCTTCTTTTCATGGACTTGCTTCAGGGCGGACTCCAGGTAGTCCAGGGAGCGGATGCGCTCGAACTGGAAAGAGGGCGTGTCGACCTCGGGGAGGCTGCGGATGCTTTCGATCGCGCTCTCCAGAATCTCACGAGCTGCAGTCTTTAGGTGTTGATGCAGGAACATCATCGCCTTCGAGATCGCGTTCATTCGCAAGATGTAGGGCTTGTACTGGAGGAGCATCTTCTTGTCGTCGTTCTCCTCGCAGTACTTCTCGACCAGATCGCACAGCTGCATATTGTGGTCGGTGTCGCGGGCCGTTCTCTTGTAGTCTCCGATCTGGAAGAGGCGAAGATACCGATAGTAGAAGAGAATCCCCTCGTTGGAGAGAAGGAGAAAGTCGTCATGGCCGAGGCGGAAGTCGTCGCTCGCTTGGCGGACCCGCTCTTGGAACTCCTCGAGCATCGTGCTCTTCCCGAAGGGCCTCATCCCATCCGGCCGTCCGTCCAGCTCGTACTGCTCGATCCCGAGCGGAAGGCGGACTTGCATGACTTCGCGGCCGTCGTCGGTCGTCACGATTCGCACGGACTTTTCGGAATCGAACTCCCATTCCCGCAGCAACTGTGAGATGTCTTTACTCATGGCTCGCACCCGATCCATAATATACTAAAGCGCGGTGAACTTCGAAAATAGCGAATCGCCGGCGGAACGCCTGGTGAAGGCCGCACGTCGTCTCGCGAGAGAGAGTGAGGCCCTCCGCTTCGCGCCTCCCGTCACCCACGTCTACAACCCTCTCGTCTACGCCCGCGAAGCCCATGAGGCCTATATTCGCCGCTTCGCAGCCTCGCACAAACGGGTAGTCTTCGTCGGGATGAATCCGGGTCCCTGGGGGATGGCCCAGACGGGGGTTCCCTTCGGCGAGGTTGGCATGGTTCGCGACTGGATGGGTATCGACGAGCCGATTGGCCGTCCCAAGATCCTCCATCCCAAGCGCCCGATTGAAGGATTCCAGTGCACCCGCAGCGAGGTGAGCGGGCGGCGTCTTTGGGGCCTCGCGCGCGATCGATACGGCGAGGCCTCCGCCTTCTTTGCCGACCATTACGTCGCCAACTACTGCCCGCTCGTGTTTATGGAACAAAGTGGCCGCAATCGCACCCCCGACCACCTACCTGCCATCGAGTACGCCCCTCTTTTTGCCCTTTGCGACGAACATCTGAAAGAGATAGCGCGTGCGCTCGCGCCGGCCTGGCTCATCGGTGTCGGGAAGTTCGCTGCCGCAAGGGTCGAGGCTGTCGTCGCCGCCCTGCGAGAGGAGGCGTCTGGGGGCGAGGGGACCGGCCTCCCGGCTACGGGCGCAATCCTACATCCGAGCCCCGCAAGCCCCTTGGCAAACAGAGGATGGGAGGGCATCGTCACCCAACAGCTCCGCGAGCTCGGGGTGTGGCAGTAGGATCGAGGAGGGGCGCGAGGCGGCGATTGCGCCCGCGCAGACAGCCGCCTTCGGTCGGCGCGGGCCGCGACGCCCTTCCTTCATGCCGCCCCCTCGGTCAGACGCGGCTGCCCGCGGGCCGAAACAGCCGGTTGTAGTGGCGCTCTTCGCGCCGCTTCCAGCTTCCGCGGTGGTAGGCGGCGCTCACGACGAGGGGGAGCACGGTCGTCGCCTCGGCATAGACCATCTGCTCATGGGTGGTTCCCACCTTGCCCCAGGAGCTCGCCTCCCTCAGGGTGGAGCTCGAGCAGGCCCCGTCGCGCACGTCGGCCACGGTGATCTGTACCGCGTAGGCGTGCACCGGGACCTCCTTGCCGAGCACCTCGGCGCAGACGACCGTGTCCTGCGCGAAGTTCTTCGGCACCCCGCCGCCGACCATGAAGAGGCCGCTCTTTCGGGCCTTGATCTTTATCTCGGTAAGCTCGCGAAAGTCGCGCACCGAATCGATCGAGATATATTCGTCCCGCCCTTCCTGGTGGAGGACGAGGCCGAATCCGGCGCTCGAATCCGAGAAGGCGGGGCAGAATATCGGCACGTCATGCTCGTAGGCGGTCTGCACGAGGCTTCCCTTCTTGACGGCGTGGCGCGTGAGATAGCTTCCCATCTCTGCAATGAACGCCCTGGAGCTGTAGATCCCGGGGCGAAGCCCATCTGCGATCTCCTTCACCGTGCGGTCGCAGACCTGGAGCTCCTCCTCATCGATGAAGGTGTCGTAGATACGATCGATGTAGAGTCGCCGCAAGGCTGCATCGTCTACGTTCGGGCTGCCGCGGTAGTGTTTGAAGCCGAGCGCCTCGAAGAAATCCATATCGACGATGCTCGCGCCGGTCGCCACCACGGCGTCGACCATCCTGCTCTCGACCATGTCCGCGTAGAGCCGCATGCAGCCGGCGGCGCTCGTGCTTCCGGCGATGGTCAGGATGATCGAGCAGTCGGCATCTTCGATCATGCGGAGAAGGATGTCGGCGGCGCGGGCGGTGTCCCGCGAACTGAAGGACATCTTCGCCATCGCATCGAGAATCGGGGTCGAGTCGAAGCTCCTGATGTCGATGTGCTCGATGGTTTCCTTGAGAATATCACGCTTGTCCACTGTCTCCTCCCTGCCGTGGTTAATCAAAGGCACCGGAGCGGTTCCCGCCTCGGCCCTATTCGTAAGCGGAGATGTAGCTCATGAGCTTGTACACGAGCTTCGCCGCGAGAAAATCCGAGGCATGATCCGTCCCCGGGCACAGCTCCACGACGTCGAAACCCACGATCTTCCGGCGCTCGGCAACGAGACGAAGGAATCTGAGGCTCTCGTACCACGAGATACCGCCCGGCTCCGGCGTCCCGGTCGAGGGCATGATCGACGGATCGAGCCCGTCGAGATCGAAGGTGACGTAGACCTCCGGCGTGAGCAGCTCGACTGCGCGCTCTTCCCAACCCGACCGCCCCGCGATCTCCTCTGCGAGAAAGGCTCGCTTGCGCTCAAAGCGTTTCTTTTCGGATGCGTCCATGCTGCGGATCCCAACCTGAACCGCAGGGCAAAGCTCGGTCACCCGCGCCATGACGCAGGCGTGGTTCAGCCTCGAGCCCTCAAACTCGTCGCGGAGGTCGGTATGGGCGTCGATCTGGAGCACCGAAAGCCCAGGGTAGGCCGCGCGGACCGCGCGGACCGCGCCGACGGTCACGGAGTGCTCCCCGCCGAGAACAACCGGAATCATCCCTCGGGAAAGAAAGCCTCCGACGGCACGTTCGACCGATTCGACCATCCGCTCGGGTGTCGCGAGGTCGAGCCTCTCGCAGTCGGTGAAAATGCCCCGGCGATAGACCTCGGAGTCGGTCTCGATGTCGTACAGCTCGAGGTGAGCCGACGCCTCGATGATCGCCTCGGGACCCCTATCGGCACCCTTCTTCCACGTGCTTGTCCCGTCGTAGGGAGCGGAGATCACCGCAAAGCGCGACCCTTCAAGGGCGCAGTAGGCGGGCTCGAGGTCGAGGAAGACCCGACTCATCACTTAAGCGTATGCTCTCTGCCCTGTGAGGTGAAGGAGCGGAATGTAGTGATTCAAAAAGCAGAGAGAGACTATTGCCGTCCCAAAACGCTTCGTTGGTATGAAGCTTTCGATGTGGAGCTCTGCGCTGTCGAGTCGGAAGTCTTCGGAGTAGCCGTTGGAGTACAGCTCGTGTAAGCTCTCCCGGAGCTGTCGTTCGGCCTTCTCTTTGGGAAGCGAGCCGTTGTACTCGCACACAAGCCCGCCATGCTTCTCACCGCTTTCACGGCAGTGAAGCCATCCCCAAATGATCCCCGCAGTCGCCCGCTTTCCCCCTCGCGAGGTACTCACGGCCATGATTGTCTCAAGGACCGAGCCGTGGATCAGCTCACTCGGTCTTTGGACCTCGTTCGCACAGGCTGGAAGGATCGAAGAGTAAGTGATGATGTTGCACATTTCGATGCCGGCATCCCGAAGCGCGAGATGGTAAGAACCTGCATGAACTGTGATGTCACTCTCACCCTTGCCTGTGGCAACAAAGTAATCCTTTGGAATGCGCGTGCCGATGGTCGCAATGCTGCACGGCTCCAAAAGATTGAACCCCTGGACGGAAAACGCTCTGGACGCGATCTCCGCTGCGACAGAAGTCCTCTCCAATCTCTTTTGTTCTCCATCTGCTCCATAGGAAAATCGTTAAAAAAAGCTACCTTACATCGCGGTCCTTGTCAATGGAAAATCGAGATTTTCCCCCTGCTCTCAGCGCGGCGCGGAGGGAGTCGGCAAGTCTCGGAGATCGATGACCGCAACTATTACGAAAATCCGGCTACTTCGTTACCGGTTTGCTCTGCATCCGAACGACGGTTTCTCGGTTCGCCCGCTGGAGGCGAACGGGTGAGAGTCCCTTGCAGATGAGGGCGAGATCGTCAATGACCATCTCGCCCATGAGCTCGTAGGTCTCCGCGATGCCACCGGCTCGGTGTGCCGAGAGGAGCACATTGTCCAGGGCACGGATCGGATGGTTGCGCGTGAAGGGCTCTTCGGGAAACACGTCGATGGCAGCGCGAAAGCGGCCTGTCTTCAGGTGCTCGGTGAGGGCGTCGAAATCGACCACCGAGGCGCGGCTGAGGAGGACAAAGATAGAGTCCTTCTTGATGAGGTTGAGCTCTTCGCGACCGAGCATGGCCCGGTTTTCGCTCGTGGCTCCCGCCAGCATAAACATCACCGTGCAGCTTGCGAGAAGCTCGCGCAGAGAGAGGGGCGACAAACCCTGCTCGAGGAGGTATCCGTCGGGAAGCCAGGGATCGTACACGAAAAGCTGGCAGCCGAACGGGCGAAGGAGTGGCGAGAGGGCATGGCCGAGATTTCCATAGCCGATCAGCCCCACCCGCTTGTTGCGCAGCAGGAAGCTACCCTCGTTCGACATCCTCCCGTAGACCTCCTTGCCCTCCCGGAAACGACGGTCGGCCTGCGAGATGCCCCTCGCCAGGGAAAGAGCGAACCCTACCGCCATTTCCGCCACGGCATAGGAGAAGGCCACCCCAGCGTTGAGGACATGAATCCCCCGCTCCAGACAGGCCTCGTAGTCGACATTTTGCTGGAAGTTACCCTCGACGTTGATGACGGCGCGCAACTTCTGGGCCTTGTTCAGCCGGTCGCGATGAAGGGTTGTCTGGCCGATGATCGCTATCGCGTCGGGCAGGAGGCGGTCGACTTCCGCGTCGGGCATGCGCTCACCGTCATGGCTCGCTAGCTTGCCGAGCGAGCGAAGGCGGCGCAGCTCCGCCTTCGAAAAGAGAAGGTCGACCGTCCGGGGATGCGGATCGAGGATAATCGTGCTCTTCATCGAATACTCCCCCTGTTGAGTGTCGCCGGCGGGCGCCCTCCGCCCGTGATCGACCCGTCACTCCGCGTTCATCATCCAGAGCGAAAAGTCGGCGAGAAACTGCTTGAAGTCGGCGAGGTGCTCGGCCGGGAAGCGATAGCGTTCCTCGGCGTTCTCGAGAATGCGAGAGAAGCAGTCGAGCCAGACGTCGCGCGCCGCGCGATCGATTCGGAAGGCAAGGTGGCGCTGGCGCAGCATCGGGCTTCCGTAGCGCTCCTGGTACAGCGGAGGGCCGCCCAGAAGCCCGACAAAAAAGGCTGCCGACTTCTCTGAAGACGCGATCATGTCCTCGGGAAAAAGAGGGCGAATCGAAGACCTTGAGAGCTCGACGTAGAAGTCCCGCAGCATCGCAAAGATGTTCGCCTCGCCCATGGCGGCGTAGATCTCTTTGCTCGGCTGCGCGCGCCCCGGCCCCCCCGGAGGGACGAAAATCGATCGTGTCATGACCTCTCCCGAAAGTCATTGTAGCAAAATCCTCTTTGAACAGGAAGCGCCGCAGGCCATCACGCAGACGAGTGGGCTGCGGGGTGCACTCCAGGTGGTCGCGCCCGCATCGAAATCGGCCAAGCCGGTTTTTGCATTGGCCGCAAGGGTGTAGTACATTCTGGGAAGGCTTCGAAAGGGGGAACATGCACCATCTCATCCAGGTGTTCGAGCCCTACCTTCATCACTACAGCTATCTCGCGGTCTTCGCCGCCCTCTTTCTCGAGGACTTCGGAGTACCGGTGCCGGGTGAGACTCTCCTCATTGCAGGCTCACTGCTTGCGACGAAGGGCGAGATCAACATCTTCGTCCTCGTCCCAATCGCATGGCTTGCCGCGGTTCTCGGCGACAACGTCGGCTATGCAATCGGCCGCTTCGGTGGCCGAGCCCTTGTGCTGCGCTTTGGGCGGTACGTCCTTCTCACGCCGCAGCGGCTCACCTATGCCGAGGGCTTCTTCAATCGCAGAGGGGCTGTCATCGTCGTGGTCGCCCGCTTCTTCGAGATTCTCCGGCAGCTGAACGGAATAGTCGCAGGCGTCACGCAGATGCCATGGGGGCGTTTTGTCCTGTTTAATGCGGTCGGCGCCGCGCTTTGGGTCGGATTTTGGAGCACCCTCTTCTTCCAAGTGGGGAAACTGGGAGAGCGGATCGGCTTCCTCTACAAGAGGTACGAGCCTCTCATGCTTGCGGCGCTCGCGCTTCTCGCGGCAGGGATAGTCGTCTACCACGTAGCACGAAAAAGGAACACTGCGCGCGGCCTTCGCAAGAAAGGGAATCACAGCTCGGGCGTCGAATGAAGGGCGGCGCGCACGCCGTCGATGAAGGCGCCCGCCCCCTCGCGCCGCGCACCGCTGCCCTGCCACCGCCCGTCCTTACCGCCTCCACGACCTTCCACGAGGGACAGAAGCGGCGAGACCAGCGCAGCAGGCGAAAACCCGCAGCCGGGTCCGACTGCAACGGCGAGGCGCAGCCGGTCGCCGGCGTCGCACACGAGACAAACTACTCTCCGCGGCTCCACGGCGAGCCGTTCCAGAAGCTCCCGCATGAGCTGCTCACTCTCCCCGACCAGGCGATGGCCCACAAACTCGAACGAGGAGCCGTCGGCTGAGGGAACATGCTCTACGGGGAGCGCTGCTGCGGTGAGCTCGGCGACGCGCCGCTCGAGGCGAGCGGCGACCGCTCTTGCATCCTTGAGCGCGCCGACCAGGTCGCGCACCCGCTCAAGGCTCTCAACCGGTTTCCCGCCGAGCTCCCGGGCCACGGCAGTCGCAACCGTGCTCGCCTCGCGGTAGTCACGAAAGGCGCGCCGCCCGATCTTCCATTGGACGCGCACGTGGCCTCGAATGGATTCCGATCCCGCCGCGTGAACGAGCCCTATTTCGCCGGTTCTCGCCACGTGCGTTCCGCCGCAGGCGCAGAGGTCAAAGCCGTCGATCTCGACCAGCCTCACCACGGGAAGCGCAGGCGGCGCCTTGCGCAAGCGGTATCGCACAATCTCCTCAAGCGGCACGAATAGCGAGCGCACGGTCCGGTTTTCGCCGATTACTTCATTCGCGCGCTCCTCCACAGCGGCAAGCTCGGCCTCGGAGAGAACGGGTGTGTCCAGCTCAACCGTGGTATAGCTCTCGCCGAAGTGGACCGAGACCGTCTCCACGCTGAGCCGGTCGAGAAATGCGGACGAAACCAGATGCTGGCCTGTGTGCTGCTGCATATAATCGAAGCGGCGCTCCCAATCGACCCTCCCTTTCACTCTGTCTCCGGGAGCGGCTGCCGGCCGTGCGGCAAGGAGATGGCGCACCGATCCGTCTCGCTCTGCCACATCGAGCACGGGAACCCCGTCGATCCACCCCCGATCGGCGGGCTGGCCGCCCCCCTCGGGGTAGAAGGCGCTTCCGTCGAGCTCGACCTGCCAGCCCTCATCCGCCTTCTCGCACGCGACGAGATTCGCTTCGAACTCGACCAGACGGGGATTCTCGTAGTAGAGCTTGCGGGTTTCCATGAGAGAAAGTATAGGAGCTACGCGCTCCGGGGGCAATCGACCGCCAGACGTGCAGGCACCCGCGGGAAGCGCCTTGCGTTTGCTTCTCGGCGCGCGCTACAATCTGTTCAAACTCCAAAGGAGGCCTCATGGACGTTCAGAACCTCAAGGCGCACTGGCAGGACGAGGGCGAGTCGGCCCACATCTACAAGGTGCTTGCGTCGATCGAAAAGGGTGAGCAGCGGCGACAGATCTTCGAACGTCTGGCGGAGGTGGAGCTGCGCCACCAGGCAACCTACCTGGACATGCTCAAGGAAGTGGGGGAAAGCGTCGGGGAGTGGAAGCCGAGTCTGCGCACTCGCCTCATGGCGTGGCTCGCCCGACACGGCAATGCTTCGGTGGTCCTCGGGCTCCGGGTAGCCGACGAGTCGCGGGAAGTGCGCCTCTATCTCGGCGAGAGCAAGGCCGAGGAGGCGGTCGCCGCTACGAGCGTCGCGGCCGAAGGCGGCAAGCTCGCCGCCGACCGGCGCAAGCGCGCGGCCGAGCGGGGCAAGACCGTTCGCAGCATCGCCCGCGAGGAGGCTAACCATGCCGAGGTCTTGAGCGAGCTCCGCGGGGCGAAGGGGGAGCCCTGGCACCACTCGGGCTCCGGTGGCTTCCTGCGCAACGTGATCTACGGCTTCAACGACGGCCTCACCGCAAACTTCGGACTCGTCATGGGAGTAATCGGCGCGCAAGTCCCCGACACGGCGGTGGTCCTCTCGGGTATCTCGGGCCTGGTTGCGGATGCCCTCTCGATGGGCGGAAGCGGCTTCCTTGCCGCCAAGAGCGAGCAGGAGGTGTGGCAGCACGAGATCGCGATGGAGCGCGAAGAGATGGAGCTGATGCCCGAGGTGGAGACCGAGGAGCTCGCGCTCCTCTACGAGGCCAAGGGAATGCCTGCGGAGGCCGCGCGCAAGGCGGCAAGCCAAGTGATGGCCGACCCCGAGATCGCTCTCCAGGAGAAGGCGCGGGAGGAGCTCGGGATCTCGGGCGAGGTTGCCTCTCCCATGCGCGAGGCTTTGACGACCGGCGTAGCAACCGCGTGCGGAGCCATCATTCCGGTGCTCCCCTTCCTCTTTGGCGTCGGGCTCCTCACCATGTGGATCTCGTTCACGATAAGCATGCTCGCCCACTTCGTGGTCGGCGCAGCGCGCAGCATCTTCACCGGACGCGGGGTGATCCGGAGCGGCATCGACATGTTCATCGTCGGCCTCGGAGTGGCGATAGTCGGCTTCCTGATCGGCGCCCTCATCACCGGCCACCTCTAAGGGGCACGACTCGAAAAACGTCGCAATCCCATCGATCGATCGCGGCGGGTCGGGTCGGTAACGCGGCTGTGAAACGCGCACGCTCGCGCAACCCAAGGCGCGCAAGGTCGCGCGACTCAAAGCGCGCAAGGTCGCGCGACACTACCAGAGCTGGTGCACCTGCGGCTTGATTTTCGCGTAGACCGCGTCGACCCCCGCCATCTGCTCCTCGGTGAGCGAAGGGAGCCCGGCTGCGCTGAGGTTCGCGGTGACCTGATCGGGAGATGAAGCGCCAGGGATGATGCAGCTCACCGCATCGAACATCAGGATCCAGCGCAGGGCCCAGGCAGCGAGCGGGTCTCCTGCCGGAAAGAGCTTCTTCAGCTCTTCGGCAGCTCGCAGTCCCGTGGCATAGTCGACGCCGGAGAACGTCTCGCCCTTGTCAAACTCCGCGCCCTCGCGGTTGGTGGTGCGGTGGTCTTCCTTCCCGAAGGTGGTGTCCTTGGTGTACTTCCCGGAGAGAAGCCCGCTTGCCAGCGGGACGCGCACGATGATGCCGACGTTGCGCCGTCGCGCCTCGAAAAAGAAAAGCTCCTTCGGCCGGTGGCGAAACATGTTGAAGATGATCTGCACCGTCGTGACGTTCGGGTACTCGATTGCCTTCAGGCCCTCTTCCACCTTCTCGACGCTCACACCCAGATTACGGATCTTCCCGGCGTCCTTCAGCCTGTCGAAGGTCTCGAAGATCTCGGGGCGGGAGTAAACCTCAGGCGGCGGGCAGTGGAGCTGTATGAGATCGATGGTCTCCAGTCCCATGTTCTTGAGGCTCTTGTCGACGAAGGAAACAAGGCGCGGCGCCGTGTACTCTTTGGCGACATGCGGCGTGATCTTTCTGCCGCATTTCGTCGCGATGTAGACTCGCTCGGTGCGCGAGCGCACGACTCGTGCGACAGCCGCCTCGCTCAAACCGTCGCCATAGACATCGGCCGTGTCGATGAAATTGACGCCCTGATCGATTGCAAGATTCACGATGCGCTCGGCGTTCGCCTCATCGAAGCGCTCTCCCCACTTCCCTCCCACCTGCCATGTCCCGAGTGAAATCTCCGAAATCTTGAAACCGGTCTTGCCGAGCACTCGATACTTCATTTCCGTCACCGCCCTCTTTCCTCTTTGTGAGAATCGTAGTAGAATGTCAATAAGAGTCCTTCCGAATTATATAATGTCACATCAATTAGTGCCAGACGAGGTCCCCTCAATGCAGGAGATTGTTGACGCAATCCTGAAGGTGGAGGAGCGATCCGCCCGCATGATCGAGGAAACTCGTCGCCGGCTCGCCGAAGAAAAAGAAGCCGCCGACGTCGAGATAGCCGATTCGATCAAGCGCGCACGCGAGCAGGCGGCCGATCTCATTCGCTCGCGCGTAGACTCCGCACGTTCGGAAACGAATAGGGAGCGCGACCAAGCAGTTCGCCAAGCTCGAGAAGAGCAGCACGCTGAGGCTGCAATGCGCTCGGATTCTCTTGACTCCATCGTCGAGAGAATCGTCAAGCTCATCGTCACCGCGGGCGTCGGACCTCGATCATAACACGCGTCAGTGCTGAGAAAGTGCCCATGGACTGCCCGCGCCTCGCGACAGGCAAGCAGGCGAGAAGGAGGGGAGTTTTTTGGCCAGCCCGATTCAGAACTACGCTTTTATCAATGCGAAGCTCCGCGCACGCATCAGCAAGTTCCTGACCTCTGAGTTCCTCGCCCAGATGGGGCGCGCCCAATCGTTGCCTGAGGCCATAGAGCTCCTGAAAGGCGGCCCCTACGACCGTATCGTATCGACCTACAACCAGACCGGCGACCTCAAGATGAGCGAGCTTGACCTTCGCCGGATGGAGATTGCCCTCCTCCGCGACCTGGAGCGCCAGGTACGCGAGCGGATAGGCAACCTGATCGTGGCCCTCGAGATGAGCTACGATATCGGAAGCTTGAAAGATTGCCTGCGGCTCTGGTTCGACAAAACCGTACGCCGCAGAGACATTACCGATTCGATCGGCTACCAGCTGCGCGAGACCGTCTGCTACGATCTTCAGGTCGATCGAATCCTCGCCGCCTCGGGAATTGAAGAGATCGTGCAGATTCTGAAGAAGACCCCTTACGCTGCGGTGATCGCCTCGAAGGCCGACGAGCTGAAGGCAGAGCAGAGTCTCTTCCCGATCGAGGTTGCCCTCGACCAGTTCTACTACCGACAGCTTATCCAAGCGATTGACCGACTCGATCGAACCGATGCCGCCGTCGCGCACCGGATTGTCGGCGTGGAGATCGACCTGCTCAATGTCACGTGGATCACTCGCTTCAAGCATTTCTATAACCTGCCGCTCGAGCGGACCATGCGCCTCGTCATCCCGCACGGCCGTTCGATCCGGCGGATTACGTTCGAAACCGCCTACTCCTCCCCGGATCCGGAAGGGGCGGTCGCGACCCTGGTGAGCGCCCAGCATCCGAGCCTCCAAGCCCTCCTCGCAGGCAGGGAGAAGTACGGCACCGGACGGGTCATTCTCATCGAGCAGATCCTCGAGGAGGTCTTGGAGGCCGAGGTGCGCAAGTGCCTCGCCGGATACCCCTTCACCGTGGGAATCATACTCGCCTACTTCGTCCTGAAGCGCCAGGAAATGAGAAAGGTTATGACCATCCTGAACGCCAAGTCCTACGGGATTTCCGAGGAAAGGACGGCGCGAAAGCCATGATGGTAACCGCGCGCATGAAGCACCTGGTCGCCGTCGTTCTCGCCCGGGACGTCGATCGCATCACCAAGGAGCTGCTCGATCAGGGGGTCGTCGAGTTCATCAAAATCAAAGAGCTTGCGGGCGCCTGGGGCTCACAGGTCCGCACGCGAAGCCCCCGGGTCGCGGCAGGGAGGGTAGGTGAGCTGCGCAAGCGCATCGAGACCGTTCTCAGGGCGGCTGACCTTACGCCGGGCGATCCGGAGAGCCTCGATGTCGCCAATCTCACCGCGGTCAAGCAAGAGGAGACCGCGAGCGCAATCGAGATGGTTACCGCTCGAATTCAAGCGGTTCGCGACCGGCAGAAAAACCTCCAGACGGAGATTCTCAAGGTTGAGGAGATCGAGCGGCAGATGCGGCTCTTCGGAGATGTCGGCGCGGCGGTGCGCGCCCGTTCGAGGTACTCCTTCCTTACTATCCAGGCGTGCGCGATACCCGTCGATCGGTTTTCGTCGCTCGAGAGGGCGATGCAGAAGCACCCGTCAGTCGTGCTCAACTACGCCGAGGATGAGAAGAGCGTCACCGCCCTCATAATCTCTATGAAACGCGACGACCCAGCGGTCGAACGCATTCTGGCGGATCACGCATGGAAGAGAATCGAGTTCCCCCGCGAGGTGTCGAGCCTCCAACAAGGGGTCCTGGCCGACCTCTCGAGCAAGCTCGCCCGAATGCGCGACGAGCAAGCCCGACTGGCTGGAGAGGTCCGCACAATAGTCCAAGAAAAAGCGGAGGAGCTGCGGAGTCTGTGGGCCAACCTGCGCATGAACGAGCTGTACTACACGATCCAGTCCTACTTCAGCGCTACCGATCATACCGTCCTCTTTTCCGGATGGCTTCCCGCCTCGAAGCAGCGTCCCCTTCAGGATCGCATCGCGGAGGTGACCGCGGGCCGATGCTACTTCGAGTGGCACAGCCCGCGGCAGGTCGCGGGTAACGACGGCCGGCCCTTGAGCGTCCCGGTCCACCTACGCAACCCGCGATTTCTCGCTCCCTTCCAGATGCTTGTCGAAAACTATTCGATACCCGAATACGGAACCGTGGATCCGACCCCGATCGTGGCCGTTGCCTTCCTCATCATGTATGGGATGATGTTCGGAGACGCAGGTCAGGGGGTCGTGCTGCTCATCCTCGGGATCGCCGGCTCGATCATCTTCCGCAAGCGAAGTGCGACCTGGCTCAAGCTCTCCAACCTGGTGATCTGGTGCGGAACGATGGCCGTGCTATTCGGGATGGCTTTCGGCTCCTACTTCGGTATGCAATGGATGAAGCCGCTCTGGTTTGACTACGAGGGGATCGTCTCCGGCCACACCGAGCAGCTCGGGCTGGTTCAGAACCTAGGGAGCATCCTCTCCCTTACGATCTACTTCGGCATCGCCGTCATTGCTGTGGGACTCGTCCTCAACTGGATCAATCTCATCTCGAGACGCCGCTGGTTCAAGCTGATTCTCGACAAGACCGGTCTTGTTGGGGCGTGGATCTACGGCTTCGGCGTCTACGTCGCATGGTACTATGCCTCCCACAGCTTCCGGGAGCTTCCGAATATCGGCTTCATCTTCTGGACGATCGGACTTCCTGCCCTGCTCTTCTTCTTCAAGGCCCCGATCGAATTCATCATGCACGCGCATCGCGAAGGAAAGCGCTTCACTGCCTTCACCGTCGTCGACTTCGTCATGGAGTGGGTCGTCGAGATCCTCGAGATATTCTCCGGCTATCTGGCGAACACCCTCTCCTTCTTGCGCGTGGCGGGACTAGGAATTGCCCACGTGAGTCTCATGGTGGCCTTCTTCCAGATGGCAAAGATGGTTGGCACGCCTTCCGGAGGCAATACGGTTTGGTCAATACTTGTGCTGCTTCTGGGAAACGTGCTGGTCATCGTTCTCGAGGGTTTCACCGCAGGAGTCCAATCCTTGCGACTCAACTACTACGAGTTCTTCTCGAAATACTTTAGCGGAACGGGCAAGGCCTACACACCGGTCTCCCTGAGAAACCGCGAAGTCCAGGAGGTCTGAGTATGAAGAATCCAAAGGAAAAGGTGCGCAGACGGTTCGTAACGGGCATCGTGTTTCTCACGACGGCCCTGGCGATGTTCGGTTTCGCCACGCTCGTCGGCGTGCACGCCCAGAGCGCGGGAGCGAGCGAGGCTGCCGTCAATACCATCTCGCAGCAGCATGCGCAGGTGTCGAGATTCGGGTTCGTCGCGGCAGCGCTTGCCTTCGGTCTGGGCGCGATCGGAGCGGGAATCGGCGTCGGCAACGTCGGGGCAGCCGCTATGGGTGCGATCGCGGAGAAGCCGGAGGTCGCAGGCCAGGCGCTTATCTTCGTCGCCCTCGCCGAGGGACTCATGGTGTTCGGCTTCGTCATCGCGCTCATGATCCTCGGGCGAATCTGAGGGAGGGATGAAGTACTTCGTCATCGGCGACGAGGATGCGGTTCTCGGCTTCGGTATGGTGGGCGTGCAGGGCCGATCGGCGCGCTCGCCGGAGGAGGCGCAGGCAGCCTTCCAGGAGGCCCTCGCAGACTCGGAGGTAGGGATCGTCATTATCACGGAGCGGATCGCCGAGCTGATCCGGCAGCTTGTGGACGACTACGTCTTCACCGAGGAGTTTCCCCTCATCGTCGAGGTGCCCGACCGGCAGGGAAGAATCGTGGGAAAGGCCTCCCTTCGCGAGATGGTCAATCGAGCGATCGGGATCAAGCTGTAGGGATTATGCGAGGAAGCGGGCAGCTTGGTTTTCGAAGACTGAAATCGAGGGTTTGAGGGAATTAGCATGAACCACGCGAGCGATTTGGGCGCCGCAGGCCAAAGCGAGCTTATCGCGGGCATCGAGCGAGAGGCGGCCGAGGAGATCGAACGGCTCACCAAGGACGCGGCCAAAAGCCTCGCGGAGCGTCGCGAGACATCGCGCAAGCAGATCGAAGGAATTCTTGCCGACGCGGAACGCCGCGCCGAGGAGCAGTCCAAGATCGTCCGAAAGGAAGCCCACGCCCAAGAGGCGGTGGAAACCCATCGCATCGAGCTCAAAAGCCGGGACGACCTCTTTGCCGGAGTCCTCGCGAGGGTGCGCGCGCGGCTTGCTGGGCTCATTGGAAGCCCGGACTATCAGGAGATCCTCGTCGCGTGGATTGTGGAGGCTGCGGTCGGTCTCGGCGAAGATCGCGCCACCGTAAACGCTTCGAAGGAGGAGCGCAGCCTTCTCGCCGGCGCGCTGCCGAAGGCGGAGCGAAAGGTGGCGGAGCTCACGGGCCGAGCGATTAGCCTAAGCGAATCGAGCGACCCTCCTATTTCCGGTCAGGGCGTCGTGCTCACGTCGGCCACCTCGCGGACCGCCTTCAATAACCAGGTCGAGACCCGACTCCTGCGGTTCCGCACGGCTATTCAGAAAATGATTTACGAGGCGATCCAGACGGACAAAGGCCCGAGCCCTTCAGGCAGGTAGGTGCAACATGGCAGAGAGAGTAATAGGCAAGGTCCGACGCGTGAATGGACCGGTCATTGAGGCTTCGGGAGTCACCGACGCGATGATGCTCGAGCTCGTCTACGTCGGCGAGGTGCGCCTCGTAGGCGAGACGATCAAGCTCGAGGGGTCGAGTGCCATCATCCAGGTGTACGAGGACACGACCGGCATAAGGCCGGGTGAGAACGTCTACGGCTCCGGGATGCCCCTTTCGGTCGAGCTGGGTCCCGGGCTTATCGGAACGATCTACGATGGGATCCAGCGGCCGCTCGCGGAGATCTTCGCGGTGTCCGGCCAGTTTATCGATCGCGGCATTCAGCTTCCCTCGCTCGCGCGCGCGAAGAGGTGGCACTTCGTACCGTCGATCGCCGCTGGAGTAGCAATCACCCCGGGAACCATCCTCGGCATCGTGCAGGAAACCCAGGTCGTGGTTCACCGCGTTCTTGTTCCGCCGGCCGTCGAGGGAAGGCTCGCCCGCCTCGTTCCGGAGGGCGACTACACGGTAGAGGAGCCGATCGCCGTCGTGGAGACCGCCCGCGGAAGCGAAGAGCTCACCATGATGCACCGCTGGCCGATCCGCACCTCCCGACCTGTGAAGGAGCGCCTCCCGCTCACCATCCCGCTCATCACCGGGCAGCGGGTCATCGACACCCTCTTTCCGGTCGCAAAGGGGGGCACCGTCGCGATTCCCGGCGGCTTCGGCACCGGCAAGACGATGACCCAGCACGCCATCGCCAAATGGTGCGACGCCGAGATCATCGTCTACATCGGATGCGGCGAGCGCGGAAACGAGATGACCGACGTCCTCACCGAGTTCCCGAAGCTCGTCGACCCGCGCACCGGCCGCAGCCTCATGGAGCGGACGATCCTCATCGCAAACACCTCGAACATGCCGGTCTCGGCTCGCGAGGCGAGCATCTATACCGGCGTCACCATGGCGGAGTACTTTCGCGACCAAGGCTACCATGTCGCGGTCATGGCCGACTCGACCTCGCGCTGGGCGGAAGCGCTCCGCGAGCTGTCGGGTCGCATGGAGGAGATGCCCGCCGAAGAGGGTTTTCCCGCGTACCTGCCCACGCGCATCGCCGAGTTCTACGAAAGGGCCGGCTTCATGACGACCCTCGCCGATCAGCCGGGTTCGGTCTCGATCATCGGCGCGGTCTCGCCTCCGGGAGGCGATTTCTCGGAGCCGGTCACCCAGCACACCAAGCGCTTTGTGCGCTGCTTCTGGGGGCTCGATCGCCAGCTTGCCAATGCGCGCCACTACCCGGCCATCTCCTGGCTCGACAGCTACAGCGAGTACCTCGAGGAGGTCACGCCCTGGTGGGAACACCACATGGGCCCGAGCTGGGCGATCGACCGTGCCGAGATCATGGAGCTTCTCCAGAGAGAGGTGCGGCTCCAGCAGGTTGTGAAGCTCGTCGGACCGGACGCGCTCCCCGACAGCCAGCGCTTCATCCTCGAGGTGTGCACCCTCTTCAAGAATGCATTCCTCCAGCAGAACGCCTACGACGACATCGACCGTTACTCGACGGTCGAAAAGCAGGTGAAGATGCTGTCAATCATCCTCACCTATTGGCGGCGGGGCTCGCAAATCCTCAAAGGGGGAGTCACCCTGGTCACTCTCAAACAAATAAAGATTCTCCAGGAGGTCATCAAGATGAAGTTCTCGATAGGGAACGAGCACCCCGAGGAATTCGATGAGCTCCTCGCTCGCTTCGAGCGTGCGCTCGACCAGACGGAGGCCGTCAATGTCTAAAGCTGCTTCGGCCGCCGCCCAATCGGCCGCGGCGCAGGCGGCGGCTGCCGACCCCGTTGCCGCGGAAAGGGCAGTGCGCAAAGCTGCCGCCAGCCAGACTTCGCGCCCGGCACCGGCCGGCCTCGGCGAGCTCAGCGAGAAGCTCCTCGCCGGGAAGGAGTACATCGGCGTTCAGCGCATCGACGGACCGCTCGTCTTCGTCCGCAAGACCCACCCGGTCGGCTACCGGGACCTCGTCGAGATAGTGGACGGGAGCGGGGGGATACGCCTAGGAATGGTGCTCGACACCTCCGAGGACGTGGTCGTCGCTCAGGTCTTCGAGGGAACGACCGGGCTCACGATGCCCGACACCCGGGTGCGCTTTCGCGGCGAGCCCCTGACGCTCGGCGTCGGAACCGAGATGCTCGGGCGGGTCTTCAACGGCCTCGGGCAGCCCATCGACGGCGGCCCCGCGCCTCTTCCCGAGGAAGAGCAGAACGTCAACGGCAAGCCGATAAATCCCACGGCGAGAGAGTACCCGCGTGACTTCATCCAGACCGGAATCTCGGTCATCGACGGGATGAACACCCTGATCCGCGGACAGAAACTTCCGATCTTCTCGGGCAACGGCCTTCCGCACAACGAGCTCGCGGCCCAGATTGCGCGCCAGGCGAAGATCCGCGGAGGTGCAACGAACTTCGCGGTCGTCTTCGCCGCGATGGGAGTCAAGCACGACGTCGCCCGTTTTTTCACCAGCTCCTTCGAGGAAACCGGCTCGCTTGCGAACGTCGCGCTTTTCCTCTCGCTTGCCGACGACCCCTCGATCGAGCGGACCATCACCCCGCGCACCGCGCTCACCCTCGCGGAGCATCTCGCCTTCAACAAGGGGATGCACGTGCTCGTCATCATGACGGACATGTCGAACTACTGCGAATCCCTGCGCGAGATCTCGACCATCCGGGGCGAGATTCCCTCCCGCAAGGGTTACCCCGGCTACCTCTATTCGGACCTTGCGGAGATCTACGAGCGCTCGGGGATGCTGAAGGGGCTTCCCGGCTCGATAACGCAGCTTCCGATTCTTACGATGCCCAACGACGACATCAGCCACCCAATTCCGGACCTCACGGGCTACATCACCGAGGGACAGATCGTCTTCGAGCGCGAGATGTACGCCCGAAGCATCTATCCTCCTATCGCCGGGCTCCCTTCCCTTTCGCGCCTCATGAAGGACGGCATCGGCAAGGGGATGACCCGCGAAGACCACCCGCACCTTGCAAGCCAGCTCTTCGCCTGCTACAGTTACGTGAAGGACGTTCGCAACCTCGCCTCGGTCATCGGCGAGGAGGAGCTCACCCCACTCGACCGGCAGTATCTCGATTTCGGAGACGCCTTCGAGCGCAACTTCGTTACCCAGACAAAGAACGAGGACCGCACCATCGAGCAGACCCTCGATCTCGGCTGGGAGACCCTGCGGCTTCTGCCTACCGAAGAGCTTCATCGCGTCACCGAGGAAGAGGTGGAGAAGTTCTACGGATGAAGAGCGTAGCCCCGACCAAGACCAATCTTCTTGCGCTGAAGCAGGAGCTCAAGTTCGCCCGCCTGGGCTACGACCTCCTCGACCAGAAGCGCAACATCCTCATCCTCGAGCTCTTGAACCTGGTTGACCAGGCGGTCGACTTCGAAGGCAGGGTCGACAAGGCCCTCGCCGAGGCCTACCGAACCCTCGGCGAAGCGGCCCTCGCCATGGGCAAGCTCAAGGTGGTGAGCCTCTCGAGCGCGGTCAACATCGAGGCCTCCATCGCCATCAAACAGAGAAGGGTGATGGGCGTGCGGCTACCGGTCGTGCAGACCAGCTTCGCCGAGCACGGGCCCTACTACAGCCCTGCCGGAACGAGCGCCTGGATCGATAGCGCGCTCCTCGCCTTCAAGGGCGCGCTTGAATCCATGGGTCGACTCGCCGAGCTCAAGATCTCCATCATGCGCCTCGCCCGAGAGGTCAAGAAGACCATTCGCAAGGTGAACGCCCTCGAGAAAATCGCCATTCCCGACCTCGAGGAGACGGTCGTATCGATACAGAACCGCCTGGAGGAGAACGAGCGGGATGCCTTCGTGCTTATGAAGATGGTGAAGTCCCGTCTCGATCGCAACACGGGCGGACGCGAGGCGTGAGCGCGACGGCCGGCGACGCCCCTGCCGTGTCCTTTGCGCAAAAAGGAGTATCCTATGGGAGGCACGATTGAGAAGGTCATGGTCTACGTCGATGGAACCGAGCAGTCGATCACGGCGGCCAAATGCGCCATCTGCCTCGCGAAGGAGACCGACGCTCAGCTGCTCGCCGCCTACGTCGTCAACGCCAAGGCGCTCGTCGATCTGGTCCATGCCCACATCTTTCTTGAAAGCGAGCGCCGGTCCTATCTGCACGACCTGGAGAACGATGCGATCCGCTATCTGAACCATGTACGGGAGCTTGCCGCCCGTAAGGGGCTCTTCGTCGAAACCCTCCAGCGCAGCGGCAGCGTCCACCAAGAGATCAAGAGCCTCGTGGAGGAGTATGCAGTCGATCTCCTCGTTATCGGCGAGCTTCCACGACTGCAAAGCCGGCGGGATGAGCTCTACGACGAAACCGAGCGAGCGATGAGGCGGGTGGGTTGCAGCGTCCTCATCGTGAAGGACCAGGAGCGTGTCGAGCGCCTGTTCGAGACCCTTCCGTGATGTGCTATACTCCTCCCCGCTGAGTGTAAGGAATGTAATATGGCGTTGATTGAGCTTATCAGCCGGGAAATAGTGAAGA
Source organism: Spirochaetales bacterium (assembly GCA_027306915.1). Next base: position 31,540 of record DAHUYW010000011.1, read on the forward strand.
TTCCCCTCATTTCTACAACGAAACCGGACGTTCTGCGCGAGCTCGTCGAGTTTCTCTACGAAAGCCGACGCGTCGCCGAGGTCGATAGGGTCTACGAGGCACTCATTGCCCGCGAAGAGCTTGGAAGCACGGGGCTTGACGGCGGAATCGCGGTCCCGCACTGCAAGTCCGATGCCGTGAGAAGCCTCACCATGGCGATCGGGATCTCGCGCAAGGGAGTCGATTTCGACTCCCTCGACGGAAAACCATCCCAGCTCTTTTTCCTTCTCGTCGCACCGCCGGATCAGACCGGCCCGCACATCACCGCGCTCGCCGAGATTGCGAAGATCACCAAGGCGCGCTCCTTCTGTACGACGATAGTCGCCGCCCGTGACGCCGACGAGGTCGTGAAGCTGTTTCGGACGGAGTAGACCAGAAGGCGGACCCCGCCCCGAACAGCTGCGCCGCAGGGAGGCGGCCCGCGGCTTCGTCGCGGAGGAGCCGGAGGCCGCGCTCACAGCCATCGCCGAGCGCTACCGCGAGACCGCGGCCGCCGCGGCGCGACGCCTCACGGCGCTGCGGCGCGGCCGACAACAGCATCGCGCTCCTCGCGTCGGCGGATGCCCAGGCGCACAGCTTTCAGCGATCGTGGACCGACAACTCGGTTATCGTCGCGATGGCCGAGGAGTTCATTGCGAGCTTCGTGTTCATCGAGGAGGCCTTTGAAAACCAGTGGGTTCCCTGGGGGGAATCCTGACCCGTGGAGGAAGGATATGGGTACGATCGGCATTTACGGATTCGGGCGCATCGGCAGGACGCTGCTTCGCGCGGCGCTTGAGCGAAGGCTTTTTACACCTTCGCACATCGGCGACATCACGGATCCGGCGAACCTTGCGGCGCTCTTCGAGGTGGACTCCAACTTCGGACGATGGCTGGAGCCGGTCCGCTTCGAGGCTGGAAAGCTCGTGGTCGGCGACCGAAGAGTCGCCTTCGTCGACACGGCTAAAGAGGTGCCCGACTGGGGAGCCCTCGGGGTCGATGTCGTGGTCGACTGCTCGGGACGGGCCACCCGCCGGCCGAACGCCCAAGTGCACCTGGACCACGGCGCGAAGAGGGTGCTCGTGAGCGCGGGCAGCAAGTCTCTCGCGGACTGCGATGCCGTGCTCCTTCCGGGGATCAACCTCGATTCCTACGACCCTTCGAAGCATCACATCGTGAGCATGGGAAGCTGCACGACGAACGCCCTCGCACCGGTCATCAAGATCCTGCGGGAGAGCCTCGGCATCGCTGCGGGCTTTTTCTCGACCGTTCACTCCTACACCAACACCCAGTCCCTCACCGACCAGCCGATGGCCGACAGGCGCGATTCCTGGGCGGCGGCGGAGAATATCATCCCCTCCTCCTCGGGTGCCGCGAAAGCCCTCCGTTTCATCTGGCCCGACCTTCCGGTCACCGGCAAGTCCTATCGCGTTCCGACGCGGACCGGCAGCATCGTCGAGCTCGTGGCGACCGTCGAGCGGCCGACCGACGTCGACTCTTTGAAGAAGCTCTTCCGCGCTGCCGCCGATTCGAAGCCCTTCCGGGGAATTCTCGGCGTCCTCGAGGAGGAGTGGGCCTCGTCGCGGATCGTGGGCGACAGCCGCTCGTCGATCATCGACCTTCCGCTCACCGGGGTGATGGGAGATCGCCTGGTGTCGGCCGCGGCCTGGTATGACAACGAGTACGGCTTTTCGAACCGTCTGGCCGAGACGGCGGCGCTCCTCGCGTCGGGATAGCGCGCAGTTGGGTGGGCGGCGCTCCGGAAAGGGCGCCGGCCCGCGCCTGACTCTTCTGCGCGTCTCCACAAACGCCGTCGGAAGAACGCTACACAGCCTGATACCTCGCGAAGATCGCGCCCTTTGTCGATGTGAGGCTCTCAACGAGGCGAAGGCGAACTGCGTGCCCTTCGGGAAACAGCCGACGGCCAGCTCCGAGACCGATGGGGGCGATCAGAAGTATGTCTTCGTCGATGAGATCGCGTCGGACAAGCGAGTGTATCAGTTCCGCGCTCCCGAGAATGCCGAGGTCGTTGTTGTCGTGTTGCTTCAGCTCGGCCACCGCATCTGCCGCATCATTCGCGATGAGCGTGGAGTTCTCCCATATGAGCGGTTCCTTGAGCGTAGTTGAGGCGACATACTTGCGTGTTTTGTTGAGGACCGGAGTGTAGGGGTTGTTGGTCGCCTTCGCCCACGCTGAGTAGAGCTCCAGATAGGTCCTCTTTCCAAAGAGCAGCAAGCCTTTGCTTGAAGCCATGAGCTCGCCCATCTTGGTGCCGATCATGGAGTCCTGGTAGGGGACTCCCCAACCGCCGTGCACGAAGCCGCCGCGGGTATCCTCGTCCGGTCGTGCCGGGGCTTGCATGACTCCGTCGAGCGTCACGCTGTTGATGACAGTGACTTTGGCCGTTTTTGTTTTCTCCTCTTCCCGAATTGGCTCTCGAACGAAAACCATGCCAGCCATTTGGCGGCAAAAGCCGACGCGTGCGGCGTGGGCGATGCACCGAGGCGCCAAGTTGTCAAGGACGGCCGGAGTGCGGCGCCGGCTGGTCCGGAGCGGCGAGCAAGTGGCCGGTTAGGCCCAGTCCTTCGTTCATAGCTGCCTCCATTCCGTGCCACACCGCGGCTCCTATGAACAAGGTGCAACCGTCCTCACCTCCGAGCATGCACGAGAAGCACCCCCGACCGACCGCCACCGTCTTGAGCACCCTTCCTCCCTCCTGAACTCGGATGCAATACTCGCCCGGCACGCTGGCGACCCAGACGGCGCCCTCGGCATCTGCACAAATGCCGTCGGGAGCTTGATCAAGGTCTGCCCACGTACGGCGTCCGGACAGAGTGCCATCTTCTCCCACGTCAGAGGCGAGGAGCTTGGAAACATCCGAGTCAGCGACGACAAGAGTTCGCTCGTCATCAAGGAGTGCCATCCCATTCGGCCACTTTAGAGCATGGGCCACGACTTGCACGCTGCGATCCGGTCGAATCAGAACGATGTCCCCAGGACCGCCGTTTACATAGGCATTGCCAACGTCATCAATGACGAGCTCGTTGTAAGCCTTCGAGCTGAGGGCTGAAAGGTCGCAGGCCGCTTGAAGCCTTCCGTCAGACTCTTCGCGAAGAAGACGACGATTTGGCCCATCGACGATCAGAAGATGTCCGCTTGGTAGCCAGTCAATGCTGAACGGCAATGTCCGTGGTTCCACTCGCCCCATTACCCTTGACTCGCCATTGGGCATCACGGCGAGCACTTCGCCCGTTCCCCAGTTGCAAAGCCAGACACGCCCGTCGTGCCACCGAAGCGACTCGGGAAACCCGAGACCGTCGAGCATCACCAATATTTCAACCTTTTTTCGATGCTCACCTTCGAAGAACCAATGCACGCCGTACTTGTCCGCAAGATGGTCGTACCTCCCAAAGGGCATGGCTTCGGCACAGTTGCCATCGAACAAAAGAAAGGGGGTAAGATTTGCCATAATTCCTCCTGATTGTCGTCTAGTTCCGCGAATGTCGACGACAGCGATCCTCGCAGTAACGCCGCTGCGCCCGGCTGGCTTGGTCGTCACGAAGGGATCATATAAGTTCTATTGTCAGAATAATTGTAAGAAACCGGCATCCGCAGGCGCCAGGTTATTACATGTATAGATAGGAAGAACCTACCACATCGTTATGGAAGTCGTTCACCTTTTGCGAGATGCTCTTGGGTGTGGTTCCGGAAAACGCCTTGATGTCGCGAATGAAGTGGGATTGATCGTAGTAGTTGAGCTCGTAGGCTACGTCGGAGTGCCGTTCATACTCCCCGGTGTCCATCAGGCGAAAGGCCTCATTGACGCGTCGTATCTTGATGTACCTCTGCGGTGAAATGCCCACTGCCCTCATAAATCGCCTTTCAAACTGGCGCTCGGAAAGCCACAATCGCTTGAGCAGGAGCTCAACGGTTACGGTCTTGATCGTCCGCGAAATGAGCTAAATGCTTTCTTCGACCAAGGTGTCCCGATCGTGGTCGGTTGTTACCAACCCTTCGAGAAGATGTGATAACAATGCGATTCTTTCTTCGTCGTCCTTCCTTTCAACGAGCTTCTGATCCAGTTCTCGCGCTGCGGCTGCTTCGGGACAGAGCCTCTCCAGGGTGGTTGAGGTGTTGGCGAGCTGGACGGCGTCCAAGCCAAAGAGGCTTTGCAGAGCGTACGGTTTCATCACCGCCTGGATCGCGGTAAAGGGACCCCGGAAATTCATGACCGTGACCTCCGTGACGGTATTTTCAATGGCAGGTTGTCCTTGACCGTCCTGAAACACGATCTGAGGCCTCCCATTCGGGCAATCCTTTATGGACAGCCTTTCGTTTGATGTGTAGGTGGATAGGCGGAAACGCTCAACGTCACGTTTGAGTGTTTCAGTGGGATCCAGCACGGTGAACTCAAGCATCGCGAGCCTATCGTGCTCTGAGGCTCACCCGGGGACAAGAGAAGCTATTTTATCTGCCGCTCAAGGGCGACTATTCGTCCAGAAAATCCTTGAGATCCGTCAGCTTCTTCTCCCACTGTCCGGCGACCAGATCCAAGTACTGCGTCATCGCTTCGATCGGAGTCGTATCCAGCTCGTACAGAGTCTGACGCCCCGTGTGAGCGCTCTGCACCAATCCGACCCTCTCAAGGACATGAAGGTGCTTGGTGATCGCTTGACGCGTCAGTTTCGTTCCGCTGGCGAGTTGGGAGATCGACTGCCGCTGGCCGACCCGACAGAGTCGAGCGACCAACGACAGCCGAGTCTCATCCCCCAGTGCGGCGAAGAGAGACGCCTGAAGGAAAAAGCCTGCGTCGAAAACACTATCCGACATACTTCGCGACGTTCGAAAGCTGCTCGATCCAACCCTCGTCGTCCATCCGAAAAGCCTCCAGACGTCGGTTGCCGGGGATCTTTTCGAACCCTGACTCGGTGACGGTGAGGATCGTGCCGCCGGCAGGCGTGGCTTCCAGCGTGAACTCGACCACGGTCGGCGCTTCCTTTGAGTAGTCGACGGCGGGATCGATCGCGTAAGGGTGCCAGGTGAAAGAAAACCGGCTTTCCGGTTCGATCTTCTTCACGTCCACGGCCCATTGCAGGTGCTCAAATCCGGGATAGGTGAGCTTTCCCCGAATGGTCTTCCCTTCTTCGAAGGGCGCGTCCAGTTTGCAGCCGAACCACTGACCGAACTCGTTGTGATCGGTCAGGGCTTTCCAAACCCTGGAACGGGGCGCCTTCAGCTCGATGCGCCTTTCGATACGATTTTCGATGTGATTTTCATCCATATGCAACTCCTTGGCTGCATATTAGCACCAAGCGCGAGAAATGGCAACCTTTTTGTTGCATAGTTGTGAAGATTCCTTCCCAGGCGTCCGCTTACGACGCGGCGCGAACAAATGACGTTTGGCCTGCGCGATGCTCGGCGAGGGCCCGACCCCCCTCGATCTTCCGGGAAGGGCAGTCTGGACGGCCTACCCCGCAGAGTTTTGACGCCAGCCCTTGCGCGAGAGGAGACGCGCCTCTTACCGCCCTCGCCCTTTCGTCTATACTACCCTTCATGGCGGACCTTTTCTCCTCGTCACCCGGCGGTCACGAGCCCCTTGCCTACCGGATGCGGCCGCGAAGCCTCGATGAGTTTACCGGACAGGAGCACATCGTCGGCAAGGGGCGTCTCCTCCGGCGGGTCATCCAGGCGGACCAGCTCTCCTCGCTTATCTTCTACGGCCCTCCGGGCAGCGGAAAGACGACCCTCGCCCAGGTGATCGCCAACACGACAAAAAGCCGCTTCATCACCATGAACGCCGTCCTCTCCGGGGTGAAAGAGCTGCGCGAAGCTATCGAAGAGGCGCGGCAGAACCGCGACCTCTATAGCCGCCGCACCACCCTCTTCGTCGATGAGGTACACCGCTGGAACAAGGCTCAGCAGGATGCCCTGCTCCCGTGGGTCGAGAACGGGACGGTCATCCTCATCGGCGCGACCACCGAGAACCCCTACTTCGAGGTGAACCGCGCCCTGGTGAGCCGAAGCCGGATCTTCCAGCTGAAGGGGCTCACCGAAGCCGATCTCTTCGCGGTCGCCCGCCGGGCCCTCGGCGACACCGAGCGCGGCTACGGCAAGTATCGGGTGAGGATCACCGAGGAGGCTCTTGCCCACCTCGTGAGGATCGCAAACGGCGACGCCCGCAGCCTCCTGAACGCGATCGAGCTCGCCGTCGAAACAACCCCCGACCAGTTCCCCCCCCAGCGCGACGAGGAAATCACCATCACCCTTTCAATCGCCGAAGAGAGCATCCAGCACCGTGTGGTTCTCTACGACAAGGAGGGCGACTATCACTTCGACACGATAAGCGCCTTCATCAAGAGCCTGCGCGGCTCCGATCCGGACGCCGCCCTCTACTGGCTTGCCCGCATGGTCTCCGCAGGAGAGGACCCCCACTTTGTCTTCCGGCGAATGCTCATCCTCGCGAGCGAGGACGTCGGGATGGCCGATCCCCGGGCGCTGCCCTTCGTGGAGGCGGCGGCGGCCGCCTTCGACCGGGTGGGTCTGCCGGAGGGTCGGTTCCACCTCGCCCACGCCGCGATCTACCTTGCGACTGCCCCGAAGTCGAACTCGACCCTGGGATTCTTCGACGCCCTCGCGCTCGTCGAATCAGAGGCCGATTCCGGGGAGGTTCCCAACCACCTCCGCGACGCAAGCCGAGACAAGGAGGGGTTCGGCCATGGCGAGGGCTACCTCTATCCGCATGCCTTCAAGGATCACTGGGTGGCGCAGCAGTACCTTCCGGGTACCCTCCAAGGGAAGCTCTTCTACCAGCCGTCGGATGTCGGCTTCGAAGCTTCGATCCGCGAGCAGGCGGCCCGCCGGCGGGAGGTCCAGCTTGCAACCGCGGTCGAGCCTCCCAGCCAGGAGATCCTCACTTTTTCGCCACCCTCCACGGCAGGCGGACACTGGCTTGAACGGACCTCCAGCCGCAAGAGCGACCACTTTTCCGCGATTCGCGACCGTCTCTTCTCCGCACTCGGCGTGCGGCGCCACGACCGCATTCTCGTGCTCGAGCCGCGTCCCGGCCTGCTCCTCGGGGAGGCGGTGCGCCGGACGCCGGAAGGCGGCGTCTGGACTGCAGTCGCTTCGGAGGAGGATGCCGCGCTCGTGAGCCACCTGGCTCGAGAGCTTGCCGAGACTGAGCGGCCCACCGTGGTGCGCCTGGAGCAGCCGCTCGCCGATATCGCCCTCGCTGCCTTCAAGGCCGGCGGCGAGGAGCGCGCGCCGTCGAGTGTCCTCGCCTCCTTCGGTATCGACAGCGAATTGCGGTTCGAGGCGATAGTCGGCCGCAATCTCCTGACCCGCGCACTCCCTGAGGCGCGCAGCGCGATGATAGCCCTGCTTGCTTCGCTCCTTACGCAGGATGGCGCCCTCGCGCTCGCCGAGGTGGTACCTGCTATGGCCCAGCGCCTTTCGGCGCTCCTCGATTTCAGCACAGCGCCTGCCGGTCTTCGAGAACGCTTTGCTTCGGCGGAGGAGCGAGCCTACTCCAATCCGGACAACCCGCTTGTGAGCTGGGGCCCCGGCGACCTCGAGAGGGCCGCCTCGGAGGCTCTGCTCGCCGGGGTGCGGATCTCGACCGAGAGGCCTGCCGAGAGCCGCCGCATCGGCGAGCGCGAGCTGTCCGCGTGGCTCTCGCCGGACTCCGCCTACGGGCGATCCATCGCCTCCGCTCTCTCCGTCGAGGAGCGAAGAGTGGTTGCGCAGCTCCTTGAAAGGCAGCTCCTCGGCACCGACGTCGAGTGGATGACCACCGTGGCCCTTCTCACCGCAAAGGGTCGCCGGAAATAACCCGAGCGGCGACCAGGCGGCGGTCGGGGCCCAGCGTCGCGGAACCATGCTGCCTCTTCTTCTTGCGTTCCCTTGAGAGCCCGCGTATACTGCAAGGTGCGAAGCTCCACCGATTCCATGCGTCTCGTAAAAAGGAGGAGTCCATGGGAAGAATTGTGTGTTGCCAGAGGCGGGCGGGATGGGTGATCCCCGCCGTTCTCGCGCTTGTCGGCGCATTCGCCGTCGCCCCCGGCTCTGTCGGCGCTCTCAACGTCAAGGACATTCAGGTGAAGCAGATCCCTCCGGCCGCGCTCAACAAGGTGATGAGCGAAGCCTCGAGCAAGCCCGAGGATATGACTGCGTACGCGCTCCTCATGACAGCCGACGGAAGCATCGCCCTTGCAGACTCCTATCTTCAGCTTGCCCTCGGCAACTGGAGTCCCGCGATGGCGAAGAGCTACGAGTACGGCGGAGTAACCTTCAAATGGCAGCAGAGCGGGAAGCGATGGAGGTGGAGCTGGAGCTCCAATGAGGGAGGCAATCCGCAGAGCTTTCAGACCGACGTCGTGGAGACCGGCTCAGGCTACGATATTGCGATCCTTGTCAACGGAGAAAAGTTCCTTTCAGGAAGCCTTCAGCAGCAGGGCTCCGCCGGGACGGTGACCATCCACTCCCTCAGCGAGGGGCAGGCCGGAGAAACCTTCACGACCACCTGGGAGCCCGACTCGGCTCCCTATGCGACGAAGTTCACCGTGGTCGGAACCGGAGAATCCGCTGCGGGAACCGTCGTGCTCCGCAGCGACGAGCCGGGAGACAACGTCAAATGGAGCTACAGTCACTAGCAGATTGCTGACAACATCATTGGTCCGCCGCCGAATCGGCGCTTTCGGTTGAGCTTTGTGCCGGAACTTCGTTCATCGAGGCGCCCTTTCGACGGATAGCTTTGTGCCTGTAAGTTAACCGCTAGCAAGACCACCGTACCGAGCGCTACTTGGAGCACAGAAAGAAGAGGCGCCCCACTTCCTGCTTACCGAGGTCTCTCTGCGCATCGAAGGTCTTGATGTTTCGAAAGAGGGATTTGGTGAGACGGGTTGTGATCTCATCCTTCGAATAGCTGCGCTGCACGATCGCGATGTCGAGCCGTTTCCATTTCTTGTCGAGGACGAAGGTGGTGTGTCTCTGAACCGCCTCTTTAGTCTCCGCGTCGTAGCTTGAGCTTGATGCGATGACGTGATCCTGCTCGACGATGCTCGAGGAGCCCCGCCAGCGTCCCCGATAGCCCTCCTCCGTCGAGACGTCGAAAAAGAAAAGGCCATCTTTGCGAAGAGACGAATAGACGTTGTTGAAGACGTTCCCGAGCTGCGCCAGATCCATCACATGGTTGATGCTGTCGAAGGTTGAAAGCACCAGATCGAACTTTTCGATAATCGTGAAGGTGCGGGCATCGCTTGCCGTGAACTCAACCTGCGGCGCGTGCTCGTGCGCGCGCTTCAAGAGCTCTGCGGATCCGTCAATGCCGCTCACCCGGTAGCCGGTCTCCCCTAGGCGCGCCGCGAGCTGGCCGGACCCGCAGCAGAGATCAAGCACATTGCAGCCCTTGTCGATCTGCGAGAGGGCAGTGCGCGTCACTACATCGTAGTACTGCGTGAGGAAGGTCGAGCCCCAGTAGCGATCGTAGAACCATGCAAAGGCGTCGTAATCGGCATATCGTGTCGAGAAGAGCATAGCCCCTCGCTTGCGCGTACGATAGCACAAGGGAGGGGATTCGGCTACAGGAGGATCAGACCGTGGCGGATTCCCACCGTCACTGCCTCGGTCCGGCTCTCGGCGTCAAGCTTCGAGAGGATCGAAGCGATGTGGAACTTGACTGTGTGCGAAGTGATCCCCAGATCCGCGGCGATGGCCTTGTTGGGAAGGCCGTCCGCCATCATCCGGAGGACTTCGAGCTCGCGCGGGGTGAGCGCCGGATTCGCCCCTATGGCACGTGACGCGCTAACGGCGGGCGCTCCTGACCGAGCCCGCATCGAAGCTTCGTCGCCCGCTGTTACTTTCCCGCCCAAGTTGGGATGGACCACCCAGAGGCCGGCGGCGACGGCGCAGACCGCCGCTGCGATCTGAGCGGGATCGGCCTCCGCCGGCAGAAGGGCCTCCCCCCTGGGAGGCTGGGAGGCATCGTCCGGCTCGGCTGCCTGGCTCGTAAGGATCACCACGGGGACTCGACTCTTCCGATCGCGCGACGAGGCGCCCGCCGCCCGAAGCTCCTGGAGCGTCTCCTCCTCAAGCTCCCAGGAAGAAAGCGCCACCACCGCAACCTCGGGAGCAAGCTCCTGAATGAGCTGCCCGGCCTGTAAGCCGTCCGCGGCTGCCCCCACCACCTGGAAGCGCCGCTCGCGGGCAAGGAGCACCTGCAGCCCGCTGCGTTCCGCCGCGGAATCCGCCACTATGAGAACCCTCGGCATCCCTCAAGCCTCCGGCTGCGCCGCGCCTTTCGACGCCGCTACCTGGAGCGCGCAGGCCGCTCGCCGACCTCGACCTTGAGCTCCTCGCGCTTTCCGCCTCGAATGATCGTGACCTCAATTTGCTTGCCGACGCTCTCCTCGCCGAGATGCGCCTGCAGCTCCTCCGGCTCCTGGACAGCCTTTCCGTCTACTGCAATGAAGAGATCCCCTAAAGCGACACCGGACCGGTCCGCGGCTCCTCCCTCTTCGACCCCGACTATCATGATTCCGCGCTCGTTCTCGATTGCGAGCCCCTTGCGCAGGGATTCCGGGATCTGGACTGGATAGAGGCCGACTCCGAGGTAGCCGCGCCGGACGTGCCCGCGCTCCGCGAGGTCTTTCGCCACCCTGCTGACCGTCGCGACCGGAAGAGTCACACCCGACTGGCGGCTTAGTCCCGCCGTATTCACTCCGAGAACCCGACCCTCGGCGTCGAGAAGCGGTCCGCCCGAGAATCCCGGAAAGAGTGAGAGGTCCAGCAGAATATACTGCTCAATCCGACCGCCGCGATGGGTGTGCCACTCCGCGCCCACCCCGCTAATCGTGCCAAGCGTCGATCGCAGCCCGTGCTCGGAGTTCCGTCCGACCGCCAGAACGAGCTGGCCGGCCTTCACCGTCACCTCTTCCGCCGCTGGCGCGGCCTCCCGCTTCCCGGTCTGGGTGGCGAGAACCGCAAGATCCGTTCCCGGATCACGCCCGGCGACCTCGGCAGGCCGCTCGCTTCCGTCAGCAAAGCGCACCGTGAGCTCCTCTTCGCGCACCAGGGTGTGGTGAGCCGTCACAATGACCCCCTCGGACCAGATCACCCCGCTCGTCGGGAGCCCCGGCCGCGCGTTTGTCGACACAATCCATGGGTCGGCCTGCTCGACCGCGGCGGTGAGCTCGCGCGAGAGCGCCGCCAGTAATCCCCCCTCTTCAGCCGTTCTTTTCATCTCCTGCTCCTTGCTCGTACCTGTAACGAAAAGGTACTCGCGCGGCGCCGGCGCGACATCCGCCGATTGGCTAGGTCGGCGGCGGCAGATTCCCGCCGCCAGGCTACGCCATGGGCCTTGCCTCGGACCTGGGCGGCGCAAGGTGCGAACAATTAACTCAAAGTCGCGCAATCTTGACAAACACGGCGAAATGATACAGATTGTTCGGGCCAAAAAACAGTGGTGGGTATAGTTCAATTGGTAGAATGCCAGACTGTGGATCTGGTTGTTGCGGGTTCAAGTCCCGTTACCCACCCGGCAGGCAACTGGCAAATGCCGGCAAGTTGCGTCCGTAGCTCAGCTGGATAGAGCGGCGGACTTCGAATCCGTAGGTCGCAGGTTCGAATCCTGTCGGACGTAGTGAAGCGGGCCGTTAGCTCAGCTGGTAGAGCAGCAGACTCTTAATCTGCGGGTCGAAGGTTCGATCCCTTCACGGCTCATCTAAACGACAGACAGCATGAGGCAATTGACTACCGGAGGGGTTAGCGGGTATACTTTTGCGAGAGTGGTGAAATTGGCAGACACGCCAGACTTAGGATCTGGTGCCTTCGGGCGTAAGGGTTCAAGTCCCTTCTCTCGCACTGCTTGAGAGGGTGTGCAGAGAAGGCGCCCGAGGGTAATTGCTTCAAGACGCGAGAGTAGCTCAGTGGTAGAGCTCCACCTTGCCAAGGTGGATGTCGCGGGTTCAACTCCCGTCTCTCGCTCTCCATTCAAAAGAGCGACCCATAGCGAGGCCGCTCTCTTTATTCATCTCGCTCCCCTTCGAATTGCCGAAAGCCTCCGTTGCAAACGAGCGGTCAAGTATTGTATATTCTTGATGCCACAAACACTTCGATCTCATAGCCGAGAGGGATTACCACAATGGTTGCAAGCAAAGAAGTAAAGCCGCTGGAGCACTCCTCAGTCGAGCTTACTGTCACCGTAGAAAAGGAGTCGGCCCAGAAGGAGTACGACGACCTCGTCGCCAAGTATTCCAAAACCCTTGCGATCAAAGGCTTTCGCAAGGGGAAGGTACCGCCCGCAATTCTCATCCAGAAGTTCGGCGATTCGCTGCTCGACGAGGCCTCGGCCAACATCCTCGAGAACAGCCTCAAAGAGGTTTTCGAGACAATCGAGAAGAAGCCTCTTCCCTACTCGGTTCCGCAGCTCAAGGACGATGTGAAGCTTCAGATCGGCGAGAGCTTCACCTTTACGGTCACCTACGACACCTTCCCCGAGATCAGAATCGGCGGTTACAAGGAGATCGAGATCGAAGAGCCGGATGTCAAGATCACCAAGGATGATGAGAAACGGGAGCTCGACATCGTCAGGGATCAGAACGCCACGGTTGTCGAGAAGAAGGAAGGCAGCGCCGTCGCGAAGGACGACATCATTACCGTCAATTACGTCGAGATAGCCGACGACGATTCCGAAAAGCCCGGAACTCAGCGTCAGGACTTCGTCTTCACGGTCGGCACGGGGTACAATCTTTACAAGTTCGACGACGACGTTGTCGGGATGAAGAAGGGTGAGCAGCGTGTGATCACCAAGGAGTACCCGGCCGACTTCGAGTACCCCGAGCTCGCCGGCAAGAAGCTCAAGGTGAAGGTCACGGTGACGACCATCAAGGAGAAGCAGCTCCCTGAGCTCGATGACGAGCTTGCCCAAGACGTGAGCAGCAAGTACAAGACCCTGCAAGATCTCAAGGATGACATCCAAAAAAAGCTTGCCGACGACCTTGCCGCGCGCATCCGCCAGGCGAATGTCCGCGCCATCATGGACAAGATCATCGAGCGCTCGGAGATCGATCTCCCGCAGGCGATGATCGACGCCGAGCTTTCCGATACCTGGCACAATTTCGTAGCACAGAATCGCGTAAGCGAGTCGCAGCTCCTGCGAATCCTTTCCAACCAGGGCAAGAGCCGCGAGCAACTCTACGAGGAATGGAAACCCTCGGTCACGAAGAACCTCAAGTCCCGCCTCGCCATGGACAAGGTCTGCGAGCTTGAGCACATCGTGGCGACCCCCGAAGACATCGAGGCCGAGATAAAGCAACAGGCGGAGCTTTCAAACGAGCCGGTCGAGAAGGTTCGCGAGCAATTTCAGAAGAACGACCTCCTTCATTACCTCGAGCATGACATCAAAGACAAGAAAGTCTTCGACTTCCTGATTGGAAGCGCCGTGATCAAGAAGGGCGCCAAGGCCAGTTATGTGGACGTGGTTCAGAAAAATGGTTAAATTACAGGGGGTCGCAAAATGAAACCACAGATGAATACACTTGTCCCGATTGTTATTGAGCAAACGGGCATCGGCGAACGCTCTTACGATATTTACTCCCGTTTGCTCAAGGATCGTATCATTTTCATAGACGGCGAGATCATGGATGTGACCGCCGACCTCGTCGTCGCGCAGCTTCTTTTTCTCGAGTCGCAGGATCCCGAGAAGGACATAAGCATCTACATCCACTCTCCAGGCGGCTCGGTTACTGCGGGACTTGCCATTTACGACACCATTCAGCACGTGAAGCCGGACGTTCAGACGATCTGTATGGGACAGGCTGCTTCCATGGGCGCTCTTCTGCTTGCCTGCGGATCCCCCGGCAAGCGCTTCGCTCTTCCTTCTTCTCGAATCCTCGTACATCAGCCGTGGGGCGGCGTTCAGGGCCAGGCTTCAGACATCGGAATCCAAGCGAAGGAGATGATCCGCCTAAAGAAGCTCATCATCAGCTACTTCGCCCACCACACCGGCAAGACCGAAGAAACCATCGGGCGTGATACCGAGCGCGATTACTTCATGTCCGCCGAAGAGGCGGTCGCCTACGGTCTGGTCGACAAGGTCCTTGTGCGAGGCAACAATGGCAAAACCGAACAAAGGTGATGGGGTCAAGATCTGCTCCTTCTGCGGCAAGAGCGCCGAGATGGCGCGGAGGCTCATCGCGGGTCCAGGTGTGTTCATCTGCGACGAGTGCGTGAACGTCTGCAAGAAGATCATCGACGAAGAAGAGAACGAAGTCAACGCTGAGTTTCTCGAGGACGTGCCTACCCCCAAAGAAATCAAGGAGTACCTCGACCAGTACGTCATTGGGCAGGAGCCGGCCAAGAAGGTTCTTTCGGTCGCAGTCTACAATCACTACAAGCGCATCGCTCAGCGCACCAGGATCGAGGAAGACGTCGAAATCGAGAAATCCAATGTCCTCCTCATCGGTCCCACCGGGACCGGCAAGACCCTTCTCGCAAAGACTCTCGCAAAGAAGCTGAAGGTCCCCTTCGCGATCGCCGATGCGACCACCCTCACCGAGGCGGGCTACGTCGGAGAGGACGTGGAGAACATCCTCCTCAAGCTTATTCAGAACGCAGGAAACAACATCGCCGCCGCCGAACGCGGAATAGTCTACATCGACGAGATCGACAAGATTGCCAAGAAGGGCGAGAACATCTCGATAACCCGCGATGTTTCAGGCGAGGGAGTGCAGCAGGCGCTTCTCAAGATAATCGAAGGAACAGTCGCATCGGTCCCTCCCCAGGGGGGGCGCAAGCACCCGAACCAGGAGATGCTCAAGATCGACACGACCAATATCCTCTTCATCTGCGGCGGCGCCTTCGTCGGGCTGGAGAGGCTCATCGAGTCGCGTGTGGCGCAGCACCCCCTCGGGTTCGGAGCCGACGTGAAATCTACCCGCGAGAAGGACTTGGTGGAGATCTACTCTCACCTTCATCCCGACGACCTCATCAAGTTCGGGATGATCCCGGAGTTCATCGGCCGTCTTCCTATTTCCGTTCCGCTCATGAGCCTGACCAAAGAGGATTTGCGGCGCATAATCACCGAGCCACGGAACTCCATCATCCGACAGTATCGCGCTTCGCTGAAGCTCGACAACGTCGACCTTCAGTTCGAGGATGATGCCATCGACACGATTGCGCAGACCGCCCTCGACAAGAAGACCGGAGCCAGGGGCCTCCGCTCGATAGTCGAAGGGATAATGCTGGATGTGATGTACGACATCCCGTCGATCGAAGGACAGAAGCGTGTCATCGTAACGAAGGACGTCGTGCTCAACGCCGAGAAGCCTGAAATCACCCTCATCAAAAAGTCCGCATAGTGATGAACCCAATGCGGAAATCAGGAAAGCAGGAGCTCCCTCTGGTCCCCCTGAGGGAGCTTGTTATTTTTCCGCACATGGTCGTCCCCTTCTTTGTCGGACGGCCAGGCTCGATCCGCGCCGTCGAAGACGCGATGAACGGCGACCGCCTGATCTTTCTTGCGTGTCAGAAGAAGGACGTCGACGATCCGAAAGAAGAGGACATCTATCTCGCAGGCACGGTCGGGCGCATCCTCCAGATGCTTCGCCTTCCCGATGGAAACGTGCGCGTGCTTGCCCAGGGAGAGGAACGCGGCATCATCCAGCGATACCTCCACGCCAACAACGCCTTTCATGTCCAGATCAAGGTGATTGAAGAACAGCGCGAGATAACGCCTCAGGTTACTGCGCTCATGGACTCGGTGCACGAGGCATTCAAGCGCTACGCCAAGTTCCAAAAAAAGATACCCCCCGAGGCAATTACCGCGATTGAGCGGGCGGACTTTGCCGACAAGCTTGTCGATCTCATTTGTGCCAACATCCCGCTGAAGGTCGCGAAGAAGGTCGAGCTGCTGCAGTTGGAAGAAACGACGGAGCGGCTCGAGGCGATTGTGGTGACCCTCGAGTCGGAGAACGAGCTTCTCGCGCTTCAAAACAAGATAAACCTCAAGGTGAAGAAGCGACTCGAGAAGAACCAGAAGGACTACTTCCTCACCGAACAGCTCAAGGAAATCAACCGGGAGCTCGGTCGCGACGACGGGGATGCGAGTGGCGCTCAAGAGCTCGAAAAGCGAATTCGGGAAAAGAACCCTCCGCAAGAGGTGCTCGAGAAGGCGCTGAAGGAGTGCCGGCGCCTCTCGAAGCTCCAACCGCTTTCCCCCGAGTCGGGAGTCTTGCGGACCTATCTGGAATGGATCGCCGACCTGCCCTGGCACGACGCAAGCGACGACAACCGCGACATCGACCTCGCTGCGCGTATTCTCGATGAAGATCACTTCGACATGAAGAAGCCGAAGGAGCGCATCCTCGATTTCATTGCCGTCCACCAGCTCAAGGATCGGATGAAGGGGCCGATCCTCTGCTTCGTCGGACCGCCGGGAACCGGCAAGACCTCGCTCGGCAAGTCCGTGGCGCGCGCTCTCGGCCGGCAGTTTGTCCGCGTCTCGCTGGGAGGGGTCCGCGACGAGGCCGAAATCCGAGGACACCGCAAGACCTACGTCGGCGCCCTCCCCGGGAAGATCCTCCAGTCGATGAAAAAGTCCGGCACGGTCAACCCCGTCTTCCTCCTCGACGAGGTGGACAAGATCAGCTCGGACTTCCGAGGTGATCCCGCCTCGGCACTCCTGGAGGTGCTCGATCCCGAACAGAACAACTCCTTCATGGACCACTACCTCGAGGTACCCTACGACCTCTCGCGAGTGCTTTTCATCACGACGGCGAACTCGGCCTTCACTATTCCGCATCCGCTGCGCGACCGGATGGAGATCATCGAGATTCCCGGCTACACCGAGTTCGAAAAGCTCAAGATTGCCACCGACTTCATAATCCCGAAGCAGCTGTTGGAGAACGGCCTTGAGTGGGCCGACGTCCGGTTCCGCCGCGACGCTATCCTGAAGATCATCCGCGGCTACACGATGGAGTCGGGGGTGCGGAGCCTTGAGCGCGAGATTGCCGGCGTCATCCGCAAGATCGCCCGGGAAGCGATACGCAAGGGCTTCACGCCTCCGCCCTCCGGCTCGGCTCCTCAGCCGGCTCCGGCCGAAGCCGCCGACGCGCCTCAAGGAACCCCTCAGGCGGTGGAGCTTTCCGCAAGCCCCACGACGGTCGAGAGCGAGGGCCGCGAAGCGCGCAAAGAGGCATCGGGCGCAGAAGCAGGCAATGCAGGCGGCGGCGAGGCAGCGGTTGCGGAGGCGCCCGACCAGGGCGAAGAGGAGGACGAGGACCTTTCCGACCCGAACCAGGCCCAATCGGACGCTCAACCGCCTGCGTCGAGCTCAGCGCGAGGTCCCTTCTCGACAGTGGTAACCGCCTCTGCAATTGTCCGTTACCTCGGCAATCCCAAATTCCAGGGCGACATTGTTTATCGGGAGCCCCGCGCCGGCCTTGCTCACGGCCTTGCATGGACCGAGCTCGGCGGCACCCTGCTTCCCGTTGAGGTAGCCATCCTCGACGGCGGCGGCGAGCTCATCCTGACGGGAAGCCTCGGAGACGTTATGAAAGAGAGCGCCAGGACGGCTCTCTCCTTCCTTCGAGTGCACTATCGCCGCTTCAAGCTTCCGGCCGACTTCCAGAAGGACAAGGACATTCACATCCATGTTCCCGAGGGGGCCATCCCAAAGGATGGTCCCTCCGCGGGTATAACCCTCGCCGCAGCGCTGCTTTCGGCGTTCACCGGGGAGCCTATCAAGCAGGGTTATGCGATGACCGGCGAGATTACCCTCACCGGGCGCCTTCTTCCGATCGGCGGGGTCAAGGAGAAGGTCCTGGCCGCACACCGAAACCGGATGCACACGGTCCTAATGCCGGAGGCGAACCGGAAGGATATCGAGGAGCTCCCCCGCGAGGTCCTCGCCTCAATGAAGTTCGTCTTTGCCGGCAACGCCCTCGAGGCGCTTCTCGCGCTCTTCCTCGAACCGCTTTAGAAAAGCGCAGCCCGCCCCGGTTCGCTTGCCAAGACGGCGGTCATGTGCGACTATCTCGGCTATCCCCAGACAAGGAGCATGGTCCATGAGCCCATCACTCAAGGGGCGATCCCTTCTCACCCTTGCGGACCTCACCGCCGAGGAGGTTCGCTACCTCCTCGATCTCTCCCACCGGGTCAAGCGGGAGCGTCACGCAGGCCAAGTTCACCAGAGGTTCCTTGGGAAGACCATCGCGCTTATCTTCGAGAAGAGGTCGACCCGCACCCGATGCGCCTTTGAGACCGCCTTCGGCGAGGAGGGCGGGCACCCGGTCTTCCTGACCCTGGATGACCTTCACCTCGGAAGTAAGGAATCGGTCGAAGACACGGCTCGAGTGCTGGGCCGCATGTTCGACTGCATCGAATTCCGCGGATACAAACAGAGCACCGTCGAGACGCTTGCCGCCCGCTCGGGGATCCCCGTCTACAACGGCCTCACCGATGACTTTCACCCGACCCAGGTCCTTGCGGACCTCATGACCGTCGAGGAGCGCTTCGGCTCCCTTGCAGGACGGAGGCTCGCCTTCTGCGGTGACGGCCGCAACAATGTGGCGCGAACCCTGCTCATCGGCTGCGCGAAGATGGGCCTTCACGTCGCAATCGTCTCCCCTGCCGCCCTTTCTCCCGACAAGGCGGCGCTGGACGAGGCTCGCCGCCTCGCTGCCCCCACGGGCGCCGAGATTCGGATCACCGAGAGGGTTGAGTTTGGCGTAGAAAATGCCGATGTTATATACACTGACGTGTGGGCCTCGATGGGTGAGGAGGAGAAGCTTGCTGAGCGCACGCGTCTCCTCGCCCCCTACCAGGTGAATGCTGCGCTCATGGCGAAGACGGGGAAGCGAGAGACGGTTTTCCTCCACTGCCTGCCCGCCGTCAAGGGAAGCGAGGTTAGCGCCGAGGTGATCGAAGGGCCGCAGTCGCTGGTGTGGGACGAGGCAGAGAACCGCAAACACACTATCAAGGCCTTGATGTTGGCAACCCTCGGTGCGGAGGGCGCCTGAACGCTGGGCGCAGGAGGAATCAGTTTGAAAAAGATCACCTTGTTGACCGCGCTGCTGATCTTCGCAGCGACCGTTCTTTTTGCCGACACCACCGAATCGGACCTCTACTACAAAACCAGACCCATAACGAAGATCTACGTGACCTCTTATGGCTATAGGATAGTCTACCAATTGTCCGATCTCAAATTCGCGGAGTTCTACATTCCCATGTCCTGGTTCAACCCGTCGGTAGGGAAGGCAGTTCTCATCAGCGGAAACAACACCGCCTACCCCTATTTCTCGATCTTCTGGAAGAACGATAAGTTCGACTATATCAAGATCTACGTCCGCAGCAACATGGACGATCCCTCGTGGGGAGCATCTGCCAGCAATGCCAACCCAAGCGACTACGACGTGACCACTCTCAATTTGAAGTGGCAATGATCGATCTCACGAGGTTCCAGTCGGCAATCCGCGACGAAGGCCTCGACGGGTGGCTCTTCTTCAACTTCCGCCAGCGCGATCCGCTCACCGCTCATCTTCTCGGGCTTTCGACCGAGGGAATAGCGACCCGCCCCTGGTATTACCTGATTCCTTCAGCAGGTGAGCCCTTGAAAGTAGTCCACGCTATCGAGGCGGGAGCGCTCGATAGCCTTCCCGGGCTTACGGAGCCCTACGCGTCCCGCGCCGAGCTGCTTTCGATCCTCGCGCGCGCCCCTAAGGGTCGCGTTGCCGCCCAATACTCTCAGGAGCTTCCAATCGTCTCGCTTCTCGACCACGGAACTGCCCTTCTTCTCGAGGCAAGCGGCTTCACGCTTGTCTCCTCCGCCGGGCTCATCCAGCGCGCAATCGGGCTCATCGATGCGGCCGGGGCCGCTTCCCACGAGCGTGCCGCCCGCCATCTCTACGAGATTATCGACCTCGTGTGGAAACGAATCGATCGTCGCATGGCGGAAGGAGCTCGCCCAACCGAGGGTGCCGTGCAGTCCTGGATTCTTGCGGAGTTTGAAGCGCGCGGCCTCGTCTTCGACCACGCCCCCATCGTGGGATCGGGCCCCCACTCCTCGGATCCGCACTACGAGCCGCACGGCGGCGGCAGTCCCCTCGCCCTCGGCGAGGTCCTCCAACTCGATATCTGGGCAAAGGAGCGCGGGCCTGACAGCGTCTACGCCGATATCTCATGGGTCGGGTTCCTTGCCCCCGCACCGACCGAAGAGGTTCGCTCCGTGTTCGATGCCGTGAAGCGCGCCCGCGATCGGGCCGTCTCCTTCATCCGCGAGCAGCGAGCCGCCGGCCGGAGCGTAACCGGGGCGGAGGTCGACGCCCAAGCGCGTGCCATCCTCGTCGAAAGCGGATATGCGCGCGGAATCAAGCACCGCACCGGCCACGGAATCGACAGGGAGCTGCACGGCTACGGCGTCAACCTGGATTCGGTGGAGTTTCCTGACAGCAGGTCGATCATCGAAGGCTCATGCTTCTCGGTGGAGCCCGGTCTCTACCTGGGTGATTTCGGGTTGAGGAGCGAGATCGACGTCTACCTCCTCGATTCCGAGCTTCACATCTCCGGCGGAACCCCTCAAGCGGAGCTTCTCCTTCTCTCGGAAGCATAGTGGAGATTCAATGAACGGTTCGGTGCCGCCGCAGCTGCTCGAGATTATCGAGCGAGAGCGATTCTTCTGCATTCTCGGTCACTCGGAGCCGGACGGCGACTGCATCGGCGCGCAAGTCGCGCTCGGCCACTTCCTGCGCCGACTCGGCAAGGATGTCGCGCTCCTGTCGCCGGGTCCCTTCGAGCGACCTGAAATCCGAGACTACGAGGGGCAGTTCGCTTCTGTCCTGGAAGCGGGACTCCGCGCTCGCCGCCCGACGGCCATCATCCTCGACTGCTCCTCCCTTGAAAGAAAAGGCGATCTCGCCGGGGACATTGCGGGCCTTCCCACCATCGTTGTCGACCACCACAGCGCTGGAAAGAGCTTCGGCGACATCACATACATCGACGACAGCGCACCTTCGGTCACCCTCCTCGTGCAGAAGATCATGGAAATCATGGGATACGCCCCCGACGCCGAGGAGGCGCAAATGCTCCTCTTCGGGCTGTGCACTGACACCGGCTTTTTCCGCCACCTCGAAAGCCGCGACAGCTCCGTGTACGAAGCCATCGGACGACTGAATGCCGCCGGCGCCACTCCAAAGCAGGTCTATCAGATGATCTATGCGGGACGCCCCCTCGCGTCCCGAATCCTTCTCGGTAAGGAGCTCGCACGCACCGAGGCACTGTTCGGGGGACGAATTCTCTTCACCTACGAGACCCTGGAGGACAAGCGCACCTACGGCTCGAAGCATCGCGACTCCGACTCGCTCTACCAGCTTCTTCAAACCTCCGCGGGCTGCGAGGCCGTGGTTCTCATCCGTGAGGAGGACGAGGAGAGTTGCTCCGTGGGTCTCCGCTCCAATACCACACTTGACGTGGGCGCAATGGCCCAGCGATTCGGCGGCGGCGGCCATCGAAAGGCGGCAGGCTTCCGCCGGGTCGGAGGGCGGGAGGCGGTGAAGGCCGAGCTCATCGCGACGTTTACCTCGCTCCTCGCAGCCCGTCCGGACGATGCCCCGGCCACCCCACTGTAAACGAATGTAAATCAAGACCGATCCTCGAGCCGAAATCGTGGTACGCCTCTTGCATGGCTTTGGTCCGCCTGTCGGGTCGAATCTCTCCACGCGCAGGGGGGTATCTATGGGCGAGTCTTTGACCGACGCAATTCTCTCGTTCAAGCGAACGGGAATCGGTCTCGATGAGCTTGTGAAGCAGATCAGCATTGTGGTCTACTTCTTTCCTCACCGCAAGCTTGGGTGGGATGAGGACGACTGCGGTGAGTTCTTCTGCTACTTCTACCCGAAGCTCCCGGGACTCATCGCGAGATTTCAGTACACGGGCAGGCCCTTCGAGGCGTTTCTAGCGGTGACGCTGAAATGGCAACTGAAGACCTTTGCCGCACGGAAGAACCAGGAGCTCGTGCGCTCGCGGGTCCTCGCCCGAGAGGGCTATCTCGGCGAAGAGCACACCTACTGCCTCCCCCAAGAGCCGGGCGACGACGGCCTTTCACCGGACGGCCCGCCCCTCCTTACGGCGGAGGCTCGAAGGCTGCTCAAGGTGGACGAGGAGGGAAAGATCGCGGATCGCTGCATCTGCCGTCGAATGCTCTTTCTCGTCCTGCAAAGCTGCCTTACCCTCCCGGCGCACCTCGTCGAGGAGGTCGCCCGCCTGATACGGTGCGATACCGTCTGGCTGTACGTGAAGATCCAGGAGGTCCGTGCCCGCACCGAAGAGCGCAGGCTGCGGGTCGCTCGCCTCAGAGAAAAGCGCAATTGCCATTTCTTCAAGATCTTTTGTCTCCAGGAACAGCTTGCCCTGGTATGCGAGCAGGAGGTCCGGCAAGAGCTCTTCCGCCAGATGCTCCGCGAGAAGCGCCGCCTCCTCGAGACGATCGGCGAGATCGCGCGCGTCCCCCTGTGCCCCACGCACTGCGACATTGCCGAAGTCTTGAGCGTGCCCAAGGGTTCCGTCGACTCGGGGCTCTACTATCTCAAAGTTTCGTTGGGCAGCCTTTTTTCGAAGGGAGAGATCGGATATGCTTGACCCATGGAAATCGTGCTTGCAACGGGAAACCACCACAAGAAACGGGAAATCGCCGAGATTCTCACGGGCCACAAAATCCTCGTGCCGGCCGAGCTCGGTATCGCCTTTGACTACGATGAGACGGGCTCGACCTACCTAGAAAACTCGGTCGGAAAGGGCTTCGCACTGTACCGGAAGGCTCACCGGCCGGTGCTCGCCGACGATTCGGGCATCTCGGTTCCTGCCCTTGGCGGAGCGCCGGGCGTCTACTCGGCCCGTTATGGGTCGGAGGTCCGCAGCGACATGGACGACGTCGACCGCTACAAGCTCCTGCTCGCCAACATGGACGGCGTCGGAGATCGCCGCGCCTTCTATGTCTGTTGCATGGTCCTCATCTGCGAGGAGTATCGATTCTTTGTCGCGCAGGAGACGATGCATGGGCAGATAGCCCATGAGCCGATTGGAGCCGGTGGCTTTGGCTACGATCCCATCTTCTACCTGCCCGAGTACCACAAGACCGTCGCCCAGCTTGACGCCTCGGAGAAGCACCGTATCTCACACCGTGGAAGGGCCGGCCGGCGCATCGCGGAGATCCTGGACGCGATTGGGAGGCGCGACTGAGCGGGCGCCTTTCCGGCGGAAGCAACCGACCCCCTGCTAAAATCGACGAAAGCCCGTCCTATTTTCTTCTTTCTTTGCTAACCTTGTCCGGAAAGGCGTCGCGATAGCGCCTCAAGCTCGTTTCGATGATCTCGCGCGCCTTGTCGTGGTCATCGATCGTGCTCACCGAAGTCTCGGAGTGCTCAAGCGCCTTGTACACCTCGAAAAAGTGCGACATCTCCTGGAGGTGATGTTGGGGAAGCGTCGCGATATCTCGATAACCGGAATAGACCGGATCGCGAAGCGGCACCGCGATGATCTTTTCATCGACCACCTGGTTGTCGACCATCTTCACCACGCCGATTGGATAGCATTCGACGATGGTGAGCGGATCGAGCGCCTCCGAGCACAGAACCAGGACATCGAGGGGATCGTTGTCCTCTGCAAGGGTCTTGGGGATGAAGCCGTAGTTGGACGGATAGTGGGTTGATGTGAAGAGAATACGGTCGAGCCGTATCAACCCCGTCGGTTTGTCCAGCTCGTACTTCTTCTTGCTGCCCTTCGGTATTTCAATGACTGCCACGAATCGATCGGAGGTTACACGTTCTGCCGAGATGTCGTGCCAAGGATTCATATCTATCACACGGATACCACGCATGTCCCGTTCAGTCAAGTGCTGTCTCTTCGCCTCACACCTTGACAATCGCCGCACCCGCCCATAGGGTAGGCGACAGGCGACGGTGCGAGCCGTCCGCTCACCAATCTCAGGAGATTCGAGGGAATGAACGCCACACCCAATGCAATACCCCAGCGAGGCGAGGTCGACGACCGCTTCAAGTGGAACCTTTCCGGGCTTTTCTCGAGCGAGGCCGAGTGGGAGCAGGCCCGAACCGAGCTCGAAGGCCTCCTCCCGGGCATCGAATCGTTCAAGGGAAGGCTGGGGCGATCCGCGGGAGACCTTCGTACGGCGCTCGATTACATGAATCGGGTTGGGATCCTCGGCGAACGGCTCGGATCCTACGCCCATCTGCGCTTGAGCGAGGACGCCGGGGACAGCCGGAATCAGGAGCGCTTTGCCCGCTACCTGGCGCTTGCTGCTCGGGTCGAAGCGCTTGCAAGCTATCAGGCTCCGGAGATCCAGGCCATCCCCGAGGAGGCCATCGAGGGGTTTCTGCGCGACGAGGTCTTGAGCGACCACGTCATTTCCTTGCGGAAGGTTCTTCGCTTCAAGCCGCACGTCCTCTCCGAGCGCGAGGAGCGCCTGCTCGCGATGCAGACGGAGACAAATCAGACCGCCTCGAAAGCCGTCTCGGCGTTGACCGACGTCGACCTGGACTTCGGCCAGGTCGACACCCCCGAAGGACCGCGACCGTTGAGCCAGTCGACCTACAGCTCGTTCCTCATCAATCCCGACCGGGCGGTCCGCGAGCGGGCCTACTTCCATTTCTACGGCGCCTTCGAGCGCCACCGAAACACCCTCGCCGCGCTCTACGCAGGGAGCGTCCAGCTCGACATCTACCGCGCCCGCATTCGCAGCTATCCTTCGGCGAGGGCCGCCGCTCTCTTTCCGGACAAGGTGCCGGAAGAGGTCTACGACAACCTCATCGCAACGAACGGCACGAACCTCGATGCGCTCCACGCCAACTATGAGCTCCGGCGCCGAGCACTCGGAGTCGAGAACCTCCGCCTTTTTGACGTCTATGTCCCTCTCGTCAAGGACATCAGGGTGACCCACACCTACGAGGAGGCTGTGGACCTGGTGATTCCGGCCCTTGCGCCCCTCGGCCGGGAGTACTGCGAGACGCTTCGGAGCGGGCTTACGGGAGGATGGGTGGATCGCTACGAGAACAAAGGCAAGCGCTCCGGCGCCTTCTCGGCCGGCTCCTTCACCGGAGATCCCTACATCCTTCTCAACTACAAGGAGGACGTTCTCCGCGACGTCTTCACCATGGCGCACGAGGGAGGCCACTCGATGCACTCCTGGTACAGCGTGCGCAACAACCCCTTCCAGCACTACAGCTACACTATCTTCGAAGCGGAGGTCGCCTCGACCTTTAACGAGGAGCTCCTCGCCGTCTACCTCTACCAGCACGCCGAGAGCGACGCGATGCGCGCCTACCTCATCGGCAAGCAGGTCGACGACATCATCGCAACCATCTTCCGCCAAACCATGTTCGCGGAGTTCGAGCAGGTCACCCATGCAATGGTCGAGTCCGGCGGGGCGCTCACGGTCGATTCGCTTCGCAGCGAATACGGCAAGCTCCTTCGCAAGTACTTCGGTCCCGCAGTGGCAATCGAAGAGGCGAGCGACCTCGAAGGCCTTCGCATTCCGCACTTCTACCGCGCCTTCTACGTCTACAAGTATGCGACGGGAATGGCGGCATCGATCGCGCTCTCGCGGCGGGTCCTTGCCGGCGGTGCGGCCGAGCGAGAGGCTTACCTCTCCTTTCTCAAGTCGGGCGGCTCGCGTTATCCCTTGGAGTCCCTTGCCCTCGCGGGAGTCGACATGGCAAGCCCGCAGCCCGTCCAGGCTGCGCTCGACACCTTCAGGGAGCTTGTCGCAAGGCTCGAAGGACTGCTGTAGCCGACCGCGAACCGACGCCGGTTGGTGAGGGCTTCGCGCCGCGAACCTTCACCCGGGCTCGCGCGGGAGCCGCGGCGAAGCTTGACACAAGGGGTGACCGTGGGTAAAATCCTCATCGTCAAATTGCGGCGGTGGTGAAATTGGTAGACACGCCAGCTTGAGGGGCTGGTGGGGGTTCCCCCGTGGAGGTTCAAGTCCTCTTCGCCGCATCACCCTGACAATAGAGACCCAAACGCGATCGACTGCCTTGCCTCGCGGCTGCGCGTTCCTAACCCGCCTCGCTCGACTGCGCCCACAGGTTGATCCCACCCTCGACTGCATGCTTGTCGATGCGAGCGAGCTCCTCTTTGGTAAAAACGAGCTTCTCCTGTGCCGCGACGTTCTCCTCGAGTTGACCCGGGCTGCTTGCCCCGACAAGGGCCGACGTCACACGGGGATCCCGCAGGACCCAGGCGAGCGCCATCTGCGCAAGGCTCTGCCCCCGCTCGCGGGCAATCTCGTTGAGGGCCCTGATGTGCTCGAGGTTCTCTTGCGTCAGCAGTTTCTTGTCGAGGAAGGTCCCCGGAGTTCCCGCCCGGGAGCCGGACGGGATCCCGGCGAGGTATCTGTCTGAAAGCATCCCCTGCGCGAGCGGCGAAAATGCGATACAGCCGATCCCTTCCTCACCAAGCACGTCAAGCAGCTCACCTTCGACCCAGCGGTTCAGCATCGAGTAGGAAGGCTGGTGGATGAGGCAGGGCGTACCCAGCGAACGGAGGATCGCCGCAGCCTCCCGGGTCTTCGCCGCCGAGTAGGACGAGATTCCCACATAGAGAGCCTTCCCCTGTCGCACGGCCGTATCGAGGGCACCGAGTGTCTCTTCGAGCGGCGTCTCGGGATCGAAGCGGTGGGAGTAGAAGATGTCGACATAGTCGAGCCCCATTCGCTTCAGGCTCTGGTCGAGACTTGCGAGAAGGTACTTGCGCGAGCCCCACTCCCCGTAGGGACCGGGCCACATCGAGTAGCCGGCCTTGGTGGAAATGATCAACTCGTCGCGGTAGCCGACGAGATCTTGCGCGAGTATCTTGCCGAAGCTTTCCTCGGCCGATCCTGCCGCGGGTCCATAGTTGTTGGCGAGATCGAAGTGCGTAACGCCGAGGTCGAAGGCACGAAAAACCATCGCCCGCGCGTTCTCGAGCGGCGAGGTACTCCCGAAGTTGTGCCAGAGTCCGAGCGAAATCGCAGGTAGCTTGAGTCCGCTGCGACCGCATCGCCGGTATTGGATCGCGTTGTAGCGAGTCGGAGAGGGTGTGTAGATCACGAGGAGCTCCTTTTCGAGTGGCTGACCTATTCTATGCCACCCATCGCGGGTTGTCGACGACCTCCGGCCCGTTACCGCGATCGACGACGAGCTTGCGGAAACCCTTTCGCTCGATCGTCCCATAGTCGTGTCCGGCCTGGGCGGGGTAGACAAAGAGGGTCACGAGGTCTTCGCTCGAGCCGATATTCACGGAGCGGTGAGCCCATCGTGGAGGCACGTAGAGGATACCGCCGGGCTCGAGGGCCTTCACCGACCATTCGCCCTCGGGGGTTTCCATGACCATCATTCCCCTACCCGCGAGGCAGTAGTAGACCTCCGCGGTTTCAAGCACCTGGTGGAAGTGCCCCTTCGTCATGTAGAACTCGACGCCTACCCTCCCAGGGTGAACGATCGAGATACCGCTCAGGAGCTCGCCCGAAACCTCGGGGCGCTTGAACTCGAAGACCTCGTAGAGAACCGCGTCTCCGGCGGAGAGCAGGCGCTCGTAGGCACCCTCGTCGGCAAACTGCCCCCGCATGCTCGAGAGGCTTCGCGTGAGGTGTACGTCGTAGCGATCGGCTTCGACTCGTGCAAAGTGGATGCGAGCCGTGGACGGTTCATTTTCATGTAATGACGGCATGACATTATCTTAGGGGTTGATGAGCGCTGTGTCAATCTGCCGCGTTGCCGGGCTGCGAATCGGAGCACCGGCCTCATGAACAGGTGCGCAAGGGGTAAAAAAAGGCTCCCTCAAGTGAGGGAGCCTTCAGTGCGCGATGACAGCGAGGGCTTAGTTCACCTTTACGGTGATAGACTTCGGCTGCGCCTCGGGGAGCTTCGGGATGGAAAGCTCGAGCAGCCCGTTCTTGAAGCTCGCCTCGATCTTGTCGCGGTCCGCGTCCTTCGGAAGCACGAAGCTCCGAGCGAACGAGGAATTGCGGCGCTCCTTGACGAGATAGCCGTTCTTCTTCTGTTCGGTCTGCTCCGACTTCTTCGAAGCGATGGTGAGCAGGTTGTCCTGCACCTTGACATCGATGTCCTTATCGCTCAGTCCGGTCAGCTCCGCCTCGAGCACGTACTTGTCGCCCTCTTCGCGAATGTCGACCGCCGGAGTCCGCGTCCATGTCGGCTCCAGGTCGAAGAAGGAATTGAACACCCGGTCGAAGTCGTCAAACACCCCAAGGTAACTCGGATCGTATTTTACAAGACTCTTCATGATATTGCCTCCTAGTACCGTTCGTCCTACATTGTACACCTATTAGATGGCAGGAACCGTGCCAACTCGCAAGAAAGAGTTAACTATCTGCGATAGAAGCAATTACAAAACGAAACCCCATGCCCGTCGCTCCCCTACCGACTGGCGGACTGGGCCATATTGGCACAGCGGATCTTAATGTCTCGCTTGGTGTGACAATTTTACACACTAGGCAAAGTGAAGCTCACCGAAGAACTCCGGCCGGTGGTAGTCGGGGCGCGGACTCACTACTCGATTCCACGTGAGGTAGTGCGGCACCGACAAAAGGTCTCCGCACTTGTAGAAGTTCGCCCGCATCTGACAGCCGCCCAAGGTCTTCAGCGAATGGCGGGCGAAAAGCGAGATGGGAATGACCGCAAACAGCTCCCAGCGAATGTCACCCGTGCGCTCGGTTGGAATGGGATCGCTTCCGAGGGTAGACTGTCGCCGTATCCGGCCGATGTCCGACGGAGAAAGCGGCTCTCGGCCGTTGCGCTCCCTCCCCACCGCCGCGAGGCAGGTCCCGATGCAGTTGAACTCGAAGTTGTAGTAAAGCCCGTCCGATGCGGGGGAGACGAAGAACTCGACGCAGCTGTCTTGACTCACGGCCTCGTTCGGCTGAGTCCAGCGGGCGAGAACAGCGCGCTCGCGGACCGAGAAGCGCAGGTAGATGGCCTCCCCATCGTGGGCGACCGCGAAGCGCACCGACGGCCGGTAGGGAAAGTCGCTCCACGGGCTTTCTCCTACGACAACGCGTGCGTGAGAACGGTCGAAGGCGCGCCGGAGGGCGGACCACGGTTCGCCGTAGGCACCGGGGATTCGGGGGACGGTGAGGGATCTCACGCTTCAGGTTATACCCCGGTCGGTTTCGGATGCCAAGCTCTCCGGGCTCGCGCAGTGGCTGTGGCTGCCGCCCTCTTCCGTCCGCTCCCATCTTGACAGCGCAGCGGAACCGGCCCTACAATGCAAGTTAGTTCACTCGCCGATCGAACTAACGGGAATGAATCAGAAAGACCAAAAACGACAGAACCAGGAGACGATCCTCGACCTGCTCCAGTCGCACACGGCCATCTCGCAGGCGGACCTCTCCGCACGAACAGGACTGCAGACGTCGACCGTTTCCTACATCGTTCGAACCCTGAAGGAGCTCGGCATCGTGTACGCGACGGGAAAGGGGGATTCCGGGCCCTCCGGCGGAAAGAAGGCCGACCTCCTCTCGCTGCGTCCCGACTACGGCACCATCGGCGGAATCGTGGTGAAGAACGACGGGATTATCTCCTGCATCACGGACTTCACCGGGAAGATCGTTGTCCGGGAGCAAATCGGCACGCAGGGGCTTAGCGACGGCGCGATCCTGGAGCGCATCATCGCCACCATCAGGGCAAACCGGGGGAGCTACCCGAGCTACCGCGGCACCGGCGTTGCGGTGACATCGGTAGTCGGCCTTTCAGGCGATGTGATGAAGTCGACCTATTTCAACCATGCGATTCCCCAATTTGTGGCTCAGCTTCAGGCGGCGGATCCTGAGCTCGCCCTCATCGTCGAAAATGACGCAAACTGTGCGGCCTACTACGATCACGTCTTCCACCGCCCTCGCTTTCGCAACCTCGTTCATCTTCACGTTCCGATGCATCCCTTGACCATCGGCGCAGGGATCATCATCGACAACGTGGTGTACCGGGGGGCTACCGGAGCCGCCGGGGAGATTCTCAAAGAGGCTCGTGCGAGCCGTGTCGAGACCATGCTCGAAAGGGTGATTCTTTTCGTCGCCACCCTGCTCGACACGGAGGCGATCTTCATCACGGGCGAGTTCGATGCGACAACGGTGCAGCGGGTGCGAGCGATGATCGAGGCTCTCTCACCGACGACCTCCTGTGTGATCGAGCTCCTCGAAGACCCCGAGACGCCGATCCTTGGAGCGTCGCTCCAAGCAATTCGGGTGCACCTGCGACGGGTGCTACACTAGCAAAGGACCGGAAGAAGGATGTCAGTGATGAAGGGAAATGCGATAGTCGGCCAGTCGGGCGGCCCGACCTCGGTCATAAACTCGAGCCTCTGCGGAGTCATCCAAGGCTCCCTCACCTCCCCGCAGATCGATCGGATCTACGGGATGCAATGGGGCATCGAGGGCTTTCTTCAGGATCAGATTATCGATCTGGGCAGGGAGAGTCGCGCTACCATCGAGGCCCTCCGCCGCACCCCCTCCTCCGCCCTCGGCTCCTGCCGCTACAAGCTCGTGGAAAGCGACCTGCCGCGAGTCCTCGACCTCCTCGCGAAGCACGACATCCACTACCTCTTCCTCATTGGTGGAAACGATACGATGGACACCGTCCATAAGGTAGAGCAGTTCTGCCGGCTCCACGGCTACGACCTCGTCGGTATCGGCGTTCCCAAGACCGTCGACAACGACCTTCACGGGACCGACCACACCCCCGGCTACGGCTCGGCGGCCCGCTATGTCGCCCTCTCGGTCCAGCAGGCCGGCCGGCTGGCCGATGACATGCAGAAGGTAGACCGATTCGTCATCCATCAGACCGTGGGTCGAAACGTGGGATGGCTTGCGGCGGCCGCCGCCCTCGCCAAGAGGCGGGAGGAGGAGGCCCCTCACCTTATCTATGTCCCCGAGCGTCCGCTCTCGCGCGCTCGGCTGCTCGAAGAGGTGCGCGCCTGTGTCGACGCCTACGGGTGGGCATCCATCGTCTGCGGAGAGGGCGTCGTGTGGGATGATGGGTCGCCAGTCTCCGCCTCGAAGGTCCAGGACCGATTCGCCAACGTCGAGTACGGCGCCATGGGCGGCACGAGCGCCGCGATCGCCCTGCATCACCTCCTAGCGCAAGAGACGGGGCTGCGCGGGGAGTTTCAGATCACCGAATCCCTCTCGATGTGCGCCATCGATCGCGCGAGCGGAAGCGACCTCGAGGAAGCCTACGTATGTGGACGCAGGGCGGTCGAGCTCGCCGAAAGGGGCGAGAGTGGACTGATGGTCACAATTGTCCGCGACGATTCGGACCCATATACCGTGAGCTATGGGAGCGTTCCGCTCCACGAAGTCGCCGAGCGGGCGAAACCGCTTCCGGATTCCTTCATTGCCGCGTCGGGAAGCTTCGTCACCCAGGCGTTTCTGGACTATGCCCGGCCGCTCGTAGGCGAGATCCCTGACTATCCGGTGCTTCGCCACACGTAGAGAGAGGAGAACATGAATCTAGCAGATCCGAAGTATGCAAAGTTCGCGCTGGTGCGCGAAATGATGGAGACGGCGAGCGTCGTGCGCAATCTCAAGCTCGAGACAGTCTTCGCACAGGAGAAGTTCCTGAAGAAAGGGCGGGTGCTCCTTACCGGAGAAGGCTCGTCGCGCATGTTCCCCGCAAAAAACGCTCTCTACAATGCCATGCGCTACGCCTACGACGGCTACTACTTCACCGAAGCGGCAACCCAGGCACTCGAGTACTCCCTGGGCGACACAAGCGTCTTCGTCGCTTCCAACTCGGGCAAGACGAAGGAGGGGGTTCGCCTCATCCGGCAGCTCGCGGAGCAGGGAAACCGGAGCGTATGCGGGGTCGTGGCAAATCCCGGTACTCCCATCCACACCGAAGCGAATGGCTGCTATCTGCTCGCCTGCGGCCCGGAGAATGCGGTGGCTGCCACCAAGAGCGTCGCCGAGCAGGCCCTCTTCTACGACCTCCTCCTTCGCAAGCGCCATCGCAGACCCATGCCCGACCTGGCGCGACTGGCCGATCTCCTCGCTCAAGTGATGGAGGCTGCGATACCGGAGCCGATCGCGGCAGCCCTGACGAAGGCCAAGGTCCTCTACTGGGCCGGCCGAAACAACGGGGTCGCCGAAGAGCTTGCCCTCAAGACCAACGAGATCACTCACAAGAAGTCGGATTTCCTCGAAGGCACCTACGCGGTCCACGGCATCGAGGAGATCATGCGAACGGACGAAGCGGTTATCGTCGTCGATCCCTTCCCGCAGGAGGAGGAGAAGTTTCAGGAGGTTCTCGAAAAGGGGGTCGGTCTTCCGGTTATCGCAATCGCCGCGCGGGACACCCGGTTCGCCACCCTGCGGATTCCTTCCTACGACGACTTCTCCCCCTACCTCCAGCTTGCGGCGGGGTGGAACCTTCTCGTGGAGATCGGAGTCCGTCTGGGAATCGATTTGGATAGGGCCGAGCGGGCAAGGAAAGTAGGCAATGAGTTTAAGGGATAGCGACCGCTTCGCGGTCTACCGGCGGATCGCGGGGGAACGGCCCTCCGGGATCCAAAGCTCAGCGAGGCTTGCCACCGCCTTCGACGATTGGCGCGAGGGCGAAGAGCACTGGCTATTCATAGCTCCTCACGACGACGATATCGTCATGGGGGCCGGCCTGCTCGTTCAGAAGGCGCTTGCCGAGCGGGTGGAGCTCACGATGGCGGTGACAACCGACGGACGCATGGGGTACTGCGAGGTAAGCCAGCGTGACACGATCGCGGAGATTCGAAAGCGGGAGACCATCGAGAGCTTTCGGATGATCGGAGTCGAGGAGGTGCGCTGGCTCGGCTTTCCGGACTGCGACCTCGCCCGCTACCTCGGGCGGAGACGGGCTGCGCCGGGCGATCCTGGGGCCATAGCAGGGTACACCGGCCTCCAGAATGCCTACGTCAACCTTCTTCGGTCGGTGCGGCCCACCCGGCTCTTCCTCGCCGCCGGAAGCGACCTGCACCCCGATCACAAGTCCGTCTATCAGGAGGCGCTGATCTCCACCTTCCACGCCCAGGGTGAGATATGGCCGGAGCTCGGAACGCCCCTCGCGTCGCTGCCGCCCGTCTATGAGATGGCGATCTACTGCGCTTTCCCTGGCGAGCCTGAAATCAAGATCGAGGGCGGGCTCATGCACCTGGAGCGGAAGCTCGCGGCCGTCGCAGCCTATCGCTCCCAGAAGCAGATCGATCTCTTGGTCCAAAAGCTCCGGGAGGCCGGCCCGGTGGAGTACTTCCGGCGAGCGGACTTCGCGCTCTACTCTCCGGCGATCTACGCCGGGCTCTTCGTCTAGAAGAGTGTACGCCGCCGAGATCGTCCGGTACGCGAGCCTCGAGGTGGTCCACCTCTCCGGCGAACCCGGGGAAGCGGAGATCATCCCCGCGCTCGGGGCTATGGTGAGACAGATCGCGCTGCGGCCGCCGGGCGCTCCTCCGCAAGCCCAGAGCGCCGGCGGATGCGTGCCCATCCTCGCGGCGGACCCCGACGAGCCAAGCCTTCTCGCCAACGCGGATTTCCGAGGGCGGCAGCTCTTCCCCTTCAACGATCGGATTCCCGGCGGCCGCTATTCCTTCGCCGGCCGCAGCTACCAGCTCCCGCAAAACCGCGGGACCGTCGCCCTCCACGGGCTCGTTTACTCGGCTCCCTTCGAGCTCGATGACCTTCGAAGCACTGGTACGCAGGCCGAAGCGCGCGTGCACATCGAGCCGGAACGCTACGTATGCCCGGGTTACCCCTTTCCCCTCTCCTTGAGCATCCGCTTCATCCTCTCCCGGGAGGGCTTTCGCGTAGAGTATCTGGTGAAAAACCGCGGGCGCGCGTCCGCCCCATTTGCCTTAGGCTGGCACCCTTATTTTCGCCTCGGCGGCCTTGCCGACGCGTGGAGCCTGCGCGCGGAGTCGGCGGAATGGGTGCCTGTCGACGATCGCCTCATACCGACCGGAGAAACCGCACCGGTGGCCGAGACCCCGTTCGACTTCCACGGCGGACGGCCGCTCGACCACCGCTCGCTTGACGCGGCCATCGCCGCCTCGAGCGACGGGCACTACGAGCTCACAGGGGGAGGTTATCGCCTCGCGCTCGCCTATGACCCGGCGCTCTTTCGATACCTTCAGCTCTATTTGCCTCCCGACCGGCGATCGATCGCCATCGAGCCGGTGAGCGCTGCGACGAACGCCTTCAACCTGCCCGGCCTCGGCCTTCGAACGATCGCTCCCGGCGCGACTGCCGGCGGCTTCGCGGCCGCCTCGATCGAGCCGCTCCTCTCTTGAGCCGGCCGAGTCGCCGGCGCCGGAGAGCCCACCCTTGGCCGCTAATTGAAGCGAAGGATCTTCCAGCCTCTCCTCGCCGCCTCCCTGGCGAGCCTCCGATCCGGATTCACGGCGATCGGATGGCCGACTCGACGAAGGAGGGGCAGATCGTTGACGCTGTCGCTGTAGAAGTAGCAGTCGGCGGGCGCGACGCCGCGGTCCGAAAGGAGACGCAGGACGCGGCTGCACTTCTCCTCGTTAAAGACCGGCCCTTCGGCGAACCGCCCCGTGCACGCGCCTCCTCTAAACTCGAGTGAGGTAGCGACGATCTCCTTCACTCCGAGGCGATCCGCGAGAGGCTGCACCACCAGGTCGAGCGAGAGGGAGGCAAGGACCACCTCCGAGCCCTCTGCGACGAGATCGCGAATGAGCGTTTCGGCGTCGTCGTAGACATCGTGCCGAATCCGACGCTCGAAGCTCTTCCGCGCAATCCGCTCCATCTCCGAGCGGCTCTTGCCCTTGAGCATGGGTATCTCGTTTTGCAGGTGCCGGACGCTCATGCGTCCGAAGCGATACCTGAGGAAAAAGCCGGGAACCGAGAGGAGGGGCCGGATCGGGAAGATCCCCAGCCGCACGCCCTCGAACAAGAATCGGACTCCCGTCGAGTGCCGGGTGATGGTGTGGTCTACGTCGAAGACATGGATGATGCTCACGCTGGCCCCGGGGTATTGGATTTCGCCCTTCAAGGGCGGCGGATAGTCGCGAGTATAGGGCTTCTTGCGGTGATTGAACAGTCGAAAGGCTCAAGGAGGGCCCGCCCCTTCCCGCGATGGAAAGAGGCGGACTGCTTTCGGTGCGGCTATTGGCCTGGATTGAACTTCTCAGGATTGACGACGAACCAGATGCCTCGCACTCCCTGGCCGTTTATATCCCCGGGGTTCGAGTCCTTCGCGAAATAGTAGAGAGGGTAGCCCTTGTAGGTCGTCTGGGTGGTCCCGTCGGGCCGCGTGATGGTCCCAAAATCCGTCGGGCTCAACGCCGAGGGAACAACGATCGATCCTGCATTGAAAGCGGGCCAGATCTGGATGCACTCGCCGGTGCAGGCGCTCGCGCCAGCGGAATCCTTGGTGAAGTAGTACAGGGTCCTGCCGCTGGAGTCCACCAAATAGTTGCCGACTTTCTGATTTGTCCCGATCATGACCGTATAGAAGGGAACCTTCACGATGTACCATACGCCGCCGACCCCTTCGCCGGTCATGTCGCCCGCCTTTTTGTCCTTGAACCAGTAGTACAGCGGCCATCCCTCATAGGTGGTCTGCATGGTACCGTCCGTGCGGGTGATCGTGCCGAAATCGCTCGCCTGCAACGACGAGGGGACAGTGAGGTTTGGCGCGTAGAAGACCGGCCATGCCTCTGCGCACTTGCCGTAGCAGGCGCTCTTGCCGTCCGTGTCATGGGTGAAGTAGTAGAGCGTCATTCCGTTGCCGTCGGTCAGGTAGGTGACCCCATTCGGCGCGGTCTGGACCTGGACGGAGTACTGCGACTGGGCCCAGAGCAGGCTCGAAAACGCACCAAAGAGAACAAGCACTACAAGAGCTTTTTTTGTGATCGCTGACATCTCTTCCTCTCCTTGTCGGATCAGCCTCATTGCCAGGAGCTTCCGCCGCTGGGCTCTGTCGCCCACGGTGGCAGATACGCCTTGTGCCCGCCGGACGACCGATGCGAAACGGCATGCCCCCGGGCGGTGCAAAATGCGATCTGGAGACAAGCTACCGCATAGGAGCCTAAAGGTCAACAATTTTGGTAATGTTTAGCCCTCAGTCGAGGATGCAGGCCGAGAGGTGCCCGGATTCGATCTCCGCAAGCGGCGGCCGCGCCTGTCG
The DNA here is from genome assembly GCA_027306915.1 of Spirochaetales bacterium. The sequence continues at coordinate 67,731 of DAHUYW010000011.1, forward strand.
GCACTGCATGGTAGCGTAGGGACAGCGAGGGTGAAAATGGCAGCCGGGCGGGGGAGTGACGGCGCTCGGAATCTCTCCCTTGGCTACCGGCTCCCTGCGCCGTTTGGTGGGGTCCGGGACCGGAACTGCCCGAAGGAGCGCCTTGGTGTAGGTGTGGTGCGGCCGGCGGAAGAGCTGGTCGCGGCTTCCGATCTCCACGATACGGCCGAGATACATGATCGCGACGCGGTCGCAGAGATACTTCGCCGTGGCAAGGTCGTGGGTGATGAAGAGATAGGTGAGGTTGAGCTCATCCTTCAGCTTTCGCATGAGCTCCAGGATCATCGCTCGGACCGAGACATCCGCCATCGCAATGGGCTCGTCGGCGACGAGGAACTCCGGATTGGTGATGAGCGCGCGAGCGAGGACCACCCGCTGGGTCTGGCCTCCCGAAAGCTGATGGGGGTACTTCCGGTAGAGGAACTCGGCCGGGGTCAGACCCACCCGCTCCATAAGGGAAAGGGCGGCCTCCCGCGCCGCGCGATCGTCTGCCATGCCGTGAATCCTCAAGGGATGGGCGATCGCCTCCCCCACTCTCATCCGCGGGCTCAAGGAGGAGTCGGGATCCTGAAAGACTACCTGCATCCGGGCGCGGAGGCGCCGAAGCTCCTCCTGGCCTTTCCGCGCGATCTCCTCGCCGTCGAAGAAGATCTGTCCTGATGTCGGATCGAGGAGGCGCAGGAGAAGCCTCCCGGTGGTGGACTTTCCCGAGCCGCTCGAGAATCTCTCCGGCGCGGCGTAGGCCCTCCCGCCTCGAGAGCGACGGTTCGTGGACCGAAAGGGCCTCGAGGAAGTGATCGCGGATGCGCTCGAGGGGATCGAGCGACGTGAGAGGATTTTGAAACACCATAGCGATGTTTGCCCCCCGCAGCCGGCGGAGCTCGCCGTTCGTCATCTCGAGGATATCTCGACCGCGGTAGAGGAGCTTGCCCCGACGACCCTTCCCGGCGCTCTGAGGAGGCGCAGGATCGAGAGCCCGAGGGTGGACTTGCCGCATCCCGATTCGCCGACCAGGCCCAGGACCTCGCCGGCGTAGAGCGTGAAGCTCACGCCGCGCACCGCCCGCACAGTGCCGATCGCGATCGGATAGTCGATGGAGAGCTCCTTCACCTCGATAATCGCGTCAGCCACCGGATCCCTCACTTTTCCAGCAGCCGCGGATTGAGGAACTCCGCCAGTCCCTCGCCCAGCATGGTGAAGCCGAGAGCGAGGGTGATGATGGCGAGGCCCGGGAAGGTGATCATCCACCAGACGCCCGAGGGGAGAAAGGTCTTGCCGATGGAGAGGTCCATGCCCCAGTCGGGGATGCCCGCCGGGAGACCCAGCCCGATATAGGAGAGGGCGGCTTCGGTCGTGATTGCGTCGGCGATGTTCAGCGAGAAGATGACGACGACCGTTGCGATGACGTTCGGAAAGATGTACTGAAAGAGGATGGTGCCGCGGCGAGCTCCGATCGGGCGGGCGGCCTCCACAAAGAGCTGCTGCTTGAGCTGAAGGGTCTGGCCGCGCACGAGCCTGAAGTAGGTCGGGATGTAGATCACCGCGACCGCCAGGGTGATGTTCACCACTCCCGGGCCGAGCATCGCTGCAAAGGCGATTGCAAGGATAAGCCCCGGAAAGGCGTGGACCGAATCCATGACGAGCGAGAGGACGCGATCGAGGATTCCGCCGACATAGCCGGAGAGAAGTCCGAGCGGGATGCCGATGAGCGAGGAGAGCAGCGCCGCCGACAGCGCGACGCCGAGAATCTTGCGCGATCCCCACACGACGCGGGAAAAGACGTCGCGATCGAGGTTGTCGGTCCCGAAGGGGTGTCCGGGCCCGCGGGCGGCGAGCTGTGGTCCGGTATTCTGCGCATTCGGGTGGTACAGCGCGATGGTCTGCGGGAAGAGCGCGAGGTAGATCATAAAGAGGATGACGGCGAGCCCGACGATCATTATCCACCACTCCATCCCGTACCGCTTGTTGGCCCGCATGATCAGGCGAAAAAGCGCGCCAAGACTGTTTGCCGGAGAAAAGCGCGCGCGCGGCGACGGACCGCCTGCCCCGGTTGCAGCCCCGTTCTCCCGCACCAATGCGCTCCTCCATCAAGGCTTTAGTACCTCACTCGCGGGTCGATCAACGAATAAAGGAGGTCGACGACGAGCGAGATCGCGCTCACCATGAGCGCAAAAACGACAATGACTCCCTGCACGACCGGATAGTCGCGCAGGTAGATCCGCTCGAGCAGGAGGCGCCCCATCCCCGGCCACGAGAAGGAAGTCTCGGTGAGAATGGCCCCCGAGAGCAGCATTGCGAACTCAAGGCCGAGCATCGTAAGAATGGGAATGAAGGCGTTCTTGAGACCATGGCGGTAGGTGACCCAACGGTCGGGAATCCCGCGGGCCCGCGCCGAGAGAATGAAGTCGCTCTTCAGGGTGTCGAGCATGTTCGCTCGGGTCAGGCGGATAAAGACGCCCGAGAGGACGATCCCAAGGGTGAGCGCCGGCAGAAACAGGTGAAGGAGCACATCTCCAAGGGCGGCGAGGTCGCCGGAGAGAATCGTGTCGAGAACGTAGAAGCCCGTCTTCTCGAAGAGCGAGGGAATCACCCGGGCGCTTGTCCTCCCGGCGACAGGCAGCCAATGGAGCCAGACTCCGAAGACGAGCTGGAGCATAAGCCCCATCCAGTAGACCGGAATGCAGTAGGCGACATTTCCGAAGAGGCGGATGGCGAAATCGCGCCCGGTGCGGCGGTTCCGCGCGGCGTAAGCGCCGAGCGGAACGCCGATGAGCAGGGTGAAGAGCATCCCGAAGATCGTGAGCTCGATGGTCGCCGGGAGCTTGTCGCCGATGGCGCTTGCGACCGACTGCTGGAGAACCATTGAGTTGCCGAGATCGAGCCGCGCGATCTGACCGAGATAGCTCAGGTACTGGAGGTAGATCGGCCTATCGAGGCCAAGCTCCGCCCGCTTCTGATCGATGACCGTCTGCGGGGCATGGGCTCCAAGCATCGCGGAGACCGGATCTCCGGACATGACCCGAAGGACCACGAAGACGATCGTGAGAAGGATGAAGACCATGGGAACGGTGAGAAGTATCCGGGTGATGAAGTAGCGGAGCAGCCCCTTCATAGATCGCAGGTCTACTGTTTTGCGAAGTACAGCTGGTTATAGGTAAAGATGAGCGTCGGTCCGATCGTGACGCCCTTCACGCTCGGCTTCGTGAAGACGTAGAGGTTGCCCTGGTAGATGGGGACCGTGGGGACCTCATCGGTCCACATCTGTTGGACCTTCGTGAGGATCTCCTTGCGCGCCTTCGGATCTGCGTTCGTCTGCACCTGCTGGAAGAGCGCGTCCCAGGTCGGATTGGAGAAGTAGATTCCCTCACCCTTCGACCCCTCGGTGCTTGCGAAGGCCGCCGTGTAGTCGTCCGGATCCACGTAGTCGGGGTACCAGCCAAGCAGGAAGGCCGGCATCTCCTTCTTGTTCCATTGGTCCTTGTAGGTCGCCCATTCGGCCGACTTCAGGTTCACCTTGACCATCCCGCTCGCGTCCAGATCGTTCTTCAAAACCTGTGCGGGGAAAACCTCGGTGTCGCCGTAATGTGAGGGCGTATACCACAGCTCAAAGGAGAGGGGCTTCGCCTTGCTGTAGCCTGCCGACTTGAGGAGCGCGGTCGCCTTTTCGATGTTCGCGTTGCCGAGCGCCGTCTTGAAGTCATCGGTATGATAGATCATCCCGTTCGGTATCATGGAGTAGAGCGGCGCGTTCTGCCCGAGGAAGACTTTCTGGATGATCTCGGGCCGGTTGATGAGCGCGGCGACCGCCTCCCGCAGACGTTTGTCCTTGAAGACGCTCTCGGAGGTCTCGAAGTTCAGGAAACGGATGAAGGGGCGGGGAAGCACATAGGTGGTGTACTTCGGATCCGCCGAAAGATCCTCGATGTCGGAGGGGTTCAAGGTCTTGTAGGCGAGGTCGAGCTCTCCCGACTGGAGCGAGAGGCGCATCGTGGTCGCATCGGCGAAATAGCGGATGATGATGGTGTCGATCTTCGGCTTGGCGCCCCAATAGTTGGGGTTCGCACGGAAGACCGCCTCCTCGTCACGCTTGAACGAAGAGAGGGTGTAGGGCCCAAGCCCCGCTATCTTGCCCCCGGTGAGCTCGCTCACGTCCTTCACTATCTTGTTGGCGGGATAGTTCTTCGGATCAAGCGGAAAATAGGTCGGCGTCGCAACGAGCGCGGGGAAGTGGGCGACCGGCCCGACGAGATTGAAGCGGACCGTGGAGTCGTTCACGACATCGACCGACTTCACGAAGCTGCTCACAAGCCAAGAGGGATCGCCCTTGAGCGCCATCACCCGGTCGATCGACCACTTGACCGCCTGGGCGTTGAAGGGGTCGCCATTTGAGAATTTCAAACCCTTGCGGAGGTTGAAGGTGTACTGATCACCCTTGTCGCTGACGGTGTAGCTCTCGGCGAGGCCGGGCGCGATTTCCGTCGTTCCAGGTTTGTAGGTGAGGAGGCCTTGATCGATGTTTTGAAATATCTCCCATGTGTGGAAATCGTAAGCGCTCGCGGTATCCATGTCTGTCACCTTCTCGGTGGTACCGTAGACGAGCGTCGATCCCCTGTGCGACTGGCTGCACGCTACGAGCGCGAGCGCAAGGGAAGCCGCGAGGAGAGAATGGGGACGAGCTTCTTCATAGACGTGGTGCGCTCCTTTTGAAGGGATTGGATGGATCTATTATATCGCACAAAACTGCTTTTGTGGGAAGAGGAGAGAGGGCGGCCGTTGCGCATCAGGCGAGAGGCCAAGCTCTCTGCGTCAAGCATCAAGCGAACGTGGGGTCTCGTCCTCGCGCGGGCGCACGCCCGCCGGGCGTCCGGCGGCGGGAACCGGCTCGCGCCCCGTGCGGCACTACGGGCCGAGCGCGCGGCGGCTACTTCCGGCGGAAGAGCCCTTTGATCCGGTCGAAAAGAGTGCCGCCCGGCTGGCTCGCCGGGGAGGAAGGAGCGCCTTTGGGAGAGGCCTTCGGATAGCTCTTCGAGCTCGGCGTGGGCGGCTTCCCCTGCCCCTTCGGCCCAACCGCAGGACCCGTGCTTGGGCCCTTCGAGCCGACGGCGGGACCCCGCCCGTTGCGTGGGCCTCCCTGGGCCCCCGAGCCGGCCTCCGGGCGAGCCCCGGCCTGCGTCGGTCCGCGGCGGCCCTTGCCTCCGCGCCCGCGGTCGTCGCCTTGGCCGCGCTCGGGAGGGCGCTGACGGCCGCCCGAATCGCCGGAGCGGCTTCGTCCCCCGCGAAAATCGTCGCCGTACTTCGCCTGGTAGTAGGACAGCCGCTCCTCGAGCGGAGCGTCGGCTGGCGGTCTTGCCGCAGGCGCGCCTCCCTCGCGGGACGCTCTTCCTCCAGATCCGCCACCGTCGCGGGACGGTCGTCCCTGCGGAGGACGCCCCTGCGCCGAGCGCGCCTCCGTCGGGCGGCCCTGCGGAGCCTCGCGCTCTGCGGGAGGCCGCCGCTCGGGAGCAGCGACATCGGGTCGGGCCGGACGGTGCCGGTTCCCTGCAGGTCGCGCGCGGTCCTCCGGAGAGCGCGCCGGATAGCGGGCGGGACCTGCCCCCTGCCTGCCACGGCGGGGCTCGCGGTCCCTGCCCTCCTCGCGACCTCGCCCGCCCGAGCGCCGCGAGCCGCGTCCCTCGCGCTCCTCACGGATGCGAATCTCCCGACGAAAGTCTATGCTTGAGCTCTTGTCCTCCTCGTACATCTCGTCCGACGCCCATACGACCGGGATCTTCATTCCGATAAACGACTCGATGGCCGGAAGCCCATAGACGTAGCGCTCGCACGCGAAGGAGATCGCTTTGCCAGTCTTGCCTGCCCGGGCTGTCCGCCCGATGCGGTGGACATAGACCTCGAAATCCTCCGGCAGATCGTAGTTGACGACAAGATCGAGGCCCTCGATATGGAGGCCCCGCGCCGCGACGTCGGTCGCAACGAGGAATTTGATCGACCCCGATTTTATCCCGCTGATGAGGGAGAGGCGCTGCCGCTGGGGCAGATCACCCATGATGAACTCGGTGGGATAGCCGTTGTAGGAGAGGCGCTTTGCAAGCTCGACCACCGTGTATTTCGTATTTGCGAAGATGAGCGCGTTTCGCGGCTGCTCCTTCTTCATGACGCCGAGAAGAAGCGAGACCTTGTCCGCCGACGTCACATGATAGAGCTCCTGGGTGATCTCCTCCACCGTCACGTGCTCGGGCTCGATCTCAATCTCGGCCGGAGAGTTCATGTGTTCCCAGGCAAGATTGCGAACTCGGGTGCTCAAGGTGGCGCTGAAGAGCATCGTAAGCCTGGTCATCCGATCGGGCATGCCCGAGAGAATCTGGCGCACATCAGGATAGAAGCCCATGTCGAACATGCGATCCGCTTCGTCGATGACCAGAGTGTCGAAGATGCCGAACTTGAGCTTTCCGGACTGCGCGAGGTCGAGCAGCCGTCCGGGAGTGCCGACGAGAAAATCGACGCCGTCGGCAATAAGGCGTTCTTGTTTGTTGTACCCAACCCCGCCGTAGATGCTCCCGATCCTGAAAGAGAGATGACTGCCGAGAAGATTCGCCTCGTCTTCGACCTGCACGGCAAGCTCGCGGGTAGGCACGATGACCAGCGCCTTGCGGGCGCGCTCAGGTTGAGTGGAGAAGAGCTGAAAGATGGTGATCAGAAAGGCCGCGGTTTTCCCGGTCCCGGTCTGGGATTGGACGAGGACGTCACGACCCTGGAAGGTTTCCTTGAAGGTGAGCTCTTGCACAGCGGTGCACTCGACAAAGCCCGCCTCGTCGATCCCTTGCCGCAGCCCTTCGACCAGATTCAATTCGCTGAATTTCATGCGACTCTACAGTATCTCTTTTTTTGGAGAATAGCAAAGGGAGGGAGCGCCCGGTAGAACCCTTGCAGGAGGCCGAGGCTGCGGCCGCTGCGCCCAGCTGCCAGGCCGGCGCCCGCCCCCAGTCCCAACTCCGGCTGCGGCGCCCTGCGCGGGCCTCGGTTCCTGTTCCGATGCCGTCAGCCTTTCTCGGCCGCCGACGATCCCCCTTCGACGGGGAGATAGAGAGGGTTTCGGTATTCCACGCCGGCATCAGGGCGCCAGGCGATGTCACCTATCGCGGCGAGCCGATAGCTGCCGGCTCCCACCAACCTGTGGAGCTCCGTGAGCGCCGCCGGGTCGCCGTGGGGATAGATCGGAAGCTCCTTGAGTGAGATTGCCCGAATCCGGCGCTCCGCCAGCAGGGACGCCGCGCCCTTGAGGATCCCTGAAGCGAAGCGGGAGGCATCGATCCTGAGAAGCGCTATCTCGCCGAGTCTGCGCTCCCGGCAATATCCGTCAAGGGTCACAAGGCGAGCGATGGTAACGGTGAACGCCGGCAGCCTGGGGAACTCGGAGGTGCCTCGGCCGCCTGGAGCACCGTCCAACGGGCCGCTGGCTCGCTCTCCCCTCCGAGCGCCAGAGAGCCGGAAGAACTGAAGCGCTCCGCTCTTATTCGTGAGCGCCAGATTCTCAACCTCGATGCCTGGCCGATGGCGGAATCTCCGCCGCAGACGCTCGCACCTCTCCGGGTCCAGCTCTAGGGCGAAAATGCGCAGGCCTGCTCCGAGGGCGGCGAGGCGTTCGACCGATCCGCCATCCTTCACCCCAACACAGATGAGGATCGAGTCTTTGGGAAGGTTCCTGACATAGCGATCAAGAAGAGTCTCATCCACCTGTGTGCCGCTTGGGGAGGTATTCTATTGCCTCCCACAGCGAGTTGTCAAGCAAAGTTCCTTCGTGCGCATACTTCGGTAACATCCTCGGCTCCCCGGTGAACGATGACCAGGCTACAAGAGATATTGACGAAGAACATCCGCAAGACGCGCAAGGAGCTTCAGTTTTCTCAAATGAAGCTCGCAGAGCTGTGCGACGTCTCGACCAGCTTCATCGGAGAAATCGAGCTTGGCAAGAAGTTCCCCTCCGCTGCAACGCTGCAGAAGATCGCCGATGCGCTGGGCCTCAGGCCCTTCCAGCTCTTCCTCGAGGAGGAGGACTGGGCCGCATTCGAGCGCTACAAAGTTCTCACGAATCTTTCGCTCGAGCTCAAGGAGCGGATCACCGAGGACCTCAACAGCACCATTCGCCGCTATCTCGGAGGAGACGACAAGAATCGGGAGGCGCCTTCGCGCTAGCGCGTCGCGCGCGCGTCGCGGCCTGCCGGATGAGGCGCCTGCCCCATCGCGAGCCCAAGGCGCAGCCGCCGCAAGGAACCGGCCGGACCTTGCGCGCTCGACCATCCCTTCACCGCTAGGTCAACCGCACCACCTCGACCTCCCCGAAAAGGGCGCGAGCCGACCTCTCCAGCGACAGCTCCTTGCTGAACAGAATGAGCTGCCAGCCGCTGCGCTCGCGGAAGCGGGCAAGAAAGGCGAGAGCGCTTTCCACCCGCCGCTCGTCAAGCGCGGGGAAGGGGTCGTCGAGGATGAGGATGCCCTCACCCTCCCGCGATTGCGCCGCGAGGGTCAGACGGGCCGCGAAAAGAAAGGAATCGCGAGTGCCGTGCGAGAGCAGGTCGACGGGCCGCGCCATACCCCCGGCATCGGTCACGGCGATCGCACCGAGCTCGAGCCTTTCCAGGGAGACCGGACGCTCGGATCGGATGAGGTCGCCGAAGGAGCGCCCGATCTCCGCGGCGAGGCGATCGAGGAGAACGTCCGAATCCCGAGCAAGCTCCTGAAAAAGGTCTCGTGCGAGGGCCGCCGCCCGCCGCGACAGGGTGAGCTCCTCGAGCTTCGCCGCGAGCTCGCCAACCTCCCGCTCCTTCGCCAGGATTCGCGCGGGGAGGTCGCCGAGCGATCCCCTCACCTCTCCGAGCCCCCCGGATAGAGCGGTGAGAAGCCTCTCCTTTTCTGCGCGCAGATGCATGAGCTCTTCCCGGATCACGGCGAGATCGCCCTCGGCCCGGCGAAGCTCGCCCTCGCCGACCGGCTCGCTTGCGATGACGCCGTCGAGCTTCGAAATGCGCACGAGGCATTCCGCCTTGAGCGCCGCCTCGTCGGCGACCCTCAATCGCTTCATCGCCTCGGCGATCCTCGCCCGCTCGCTTTCGAGCACCCTCGCAAGCCCGGTATAGTCGCGCAGGCGCTCGAGGTAGGCCTGCGAGGTGGCGACGCCGCGTCCGGTCAGCCAGGATGCAATCTCCGCGCGGGCCTGGCGGAGAGCGGATTCCGCGCGCTCGCAGTCGACGGCCGCCTGCCGCGCCTCGTCCTCCGCCGTTTGTCGCTCGCGCTCAAGCTCGGTGAGGCGCTCCGCCGCCTCGTCGGCCTCCCGCTCGCGCGAAGCGAGCTCAGCGATAAGCCCTCCGTATCCTTCGCTTGCGAGAGGCGGTGCGTCGGGAAGCCGGCGGTGCCACTCGTCCCGGGCAGAGACCACGCCCCCGCTCCCCGGCCCGGGGCCGGCTTGGACGAGGAGCATGACGACGAGCGCAACGACGAGGAGAGCTGCAGCTCCGAAGGCCGCGCCGATCGCGGCGCCGAGCCCCGCGAGGAGCAGGGGAACCAGCCCGGCCCCAGCCGCCGCGCCGAGCGCGCCGGCTGCCGCCAGCATGATCACGATGACGAGCGGGGCGAGTCGTCGCGCTCCCCGGCCCTCGAGCAAACGACGCAGCTCTGTGGCCACCTCGGCCCTCGTGCGCGCGCCCTCCCTCCGCGCGCGCAGCTCCTGCTCCTTGCGCTCGCCCTGCGCGCGGCGGCCCTCCGCCGTACGCCTCCGCTCCTGTGCCGCAGCGAGGCTGTTCTGGGCCTCCCGCTCGGCGCTCTCGAGCCTCCGCAGCTCGCCGCTGCCGTCGACCCTGAACGCGGAAAGCTCCCGCTCGCGCCGCGAGGCCTCCTCAATCCGCGTGAGCGCCCCAAGGGTCTCGGCAAGCCCTGCGCGCTCCGCGATGGCCCGCTGCTGGTCGACAAGTCGCGTGAGGCGGACGACCTCGCTCTCCTTTGCGGTGATATCCGCCTCGGCCGCGGAAAGCCTGCCTCCTGAGGCGTGCACCTGCTTCTCCTGCGCGAGAAGCTCCTCCCGGCGGCGCCGCATCTCCTCGAGCTCGCTCGCTGCGGCCTCCCGCAGGGCCTCGAGCTTGCGCCCCTCTTTGACCTGTGCGTAGTTGCCGCTTGTCTTCGCGTCACGGTCGAGGAGGTCCGCGAGATGCGACGGGTCGATCCCCCCGGAGAAGAGCCTGCTCTTCACCCGCTCGAGCCAGGGACTGCCCGGCGCGAGATCGAGGAAGAGATCGCTTGAGCTTATGGCAAAGAGATTGAGGAACTCCTCCGGATCGAGCGCGAAAGGGGCGCCGTCGAACTCGATCGCCGCAAGGCGCCCCTCGCCATAGCGATCCTTCAGGCGCTTTCCCTGGAGGCTCGACCCCTTGGGCGCGCACAACTGCTCGAAGAGGGCGTCGAAGAGCGTGGACTTGCCGCTCTCGTTTTCGCCGATGAAGAGGGTCACCGGCTTGAGGGGAAAGGAGACCCCCTTGAACTTCCCGAAATCCTTGAGGGTGAGCTTTGTGATCACCGGCGCGCCTCGAGGAGCACTTTGATCTTGACGAGCGCGAGCTCCCGGGCCTTGAGCCAGACGCTTCGCTCTTCGGAGCCTGAGGGCTCGCGCCCTTTCCACAGCTCGAGAAAGCGCTTGGCTACCGGCTGAGTGGCGATCCCCTCGAGAGTGAGCACCCCCTCGCGGGTCACCTCAAGACGCCGGACGCGCCCGCCGTGGCGCCGTTTCAGCTCGGCCTCGCTCGCGGCGAGAACCCGCTCGTCCTCGATGACACCGCTCACCGCGATTTCCACCCAATCGGTCCTGCCCCACTCTTCTGCCAAAGCTCCCAACGGAGGAAGGCTCCCGTCGAGATTCAGGGGATACTCATAGCGGCGGTACTGGCCTGCCGCCGCGATTGGCACCTGCAGGAGTCTCGGGCTCTTTCCGGTCTCGATGAGGTTGGCGAAGCGTTGTCCCGTTTCGCCCCGACGCCAAACCCGCGCCGAGCCGGGGTAGCTGAAAATGACCCCTTCGATGACCTCGGTGCGGCCCGCATGGATGTGGCCGAGGGCTGCGAGCTGGACGCCGTGCCGCACGAAGAGATCGGGATCCATCACCCCGGCCTCTTCCTCCTCGTCCCCTCCGGCGTAGTGCATTCCGGCTATCGATCCGTGGGCGACTGCGATGCGAAGCGGCGCCTTTCGGGGAGGAAGCTTCCACTCGACGTAATCGGCATGGGAGGAGGCGAAGGGGACGGCGAGAAGCTCCACATCATCGCCCGGAAAGAGCTCGTAGCTGCTGTCGGCGACGAAAGCGGCGGGCCCGAGGTCGACTGCCGACAGACGATTAGCTCCCATGCGAAGGCGATCGTGATTCCCGGCGATGACAAGCGCGCGGCACCCTTGCGGAAGGGAAGCCATTCGCTTGCGAAAGTCGCCCTTGAGCCTCTCGAGATCGGGGTAGGTATCGAAGATATCCCCGGCAAAGAGGATCCAGGCGCACCGGTTGGACTCGGCGAGCGCCGTGATCTCGTCGAGCACCGCAAGGCAGTAGTCGGCCTCATCGGCCGACAGATGAAGGTCGGCGCAGTGAAGGATTCGAATCATCTATCGATTGTCCCTGTCCTCGTGCCGCGCAGCCGATGGCGGCCGCGAGACCTACAAGAGCGGTTGGGCCACCGCGCGCATGAGCTTGGCGTAGGCGCCCTCATAGCTCTCGCCGAAGGTATAGACGAGAAGGTCCTCTTCGACAAGCTCGCCTCCGGGCGTCTGGAACTGCATGATCGGATAGCGAATCGCGTTGAGTATACTACCGAGGGCGAGCCCCTTGCGCATCAGGAAATCGCAGAAGCTCGTTTGGGCTATCGGCATGCGCTCGCCGCGCTCATCATAAAGATAACCGAGGGCGTCGAGGAGCTGCTCGAAGGGCCCCTTCGAGTAGTGAAAGGCCCTGGCAAGCGGCACCTGCGCATCGAGGATACCGTGCTCGATGAGCGCGGCTCCCATGAGCCGGACGAGCTCCTGAACGTCGGGATAGGAGAGGCTCGACCGGAAGACCATCACCGCAATGTCGGTCTGACTATTGTTCTTGTGGAGCAGTGCGGGCATGTCGTAGTTGATGATGAAGACGTCGCCGATCCGCTTGATGGTCTGGCCGTTCATCTCGAAGAGGTCGTGCGGCTCTACCCAGACCTCGAAGAGCTCATCCCATCGAAAGCGACCACTTGCAACGGCATCGAAGGCGCCAAGAAGATTTGCGGACTCGCAGTCGGCGTGAAAGTACTCGTTGAAGCGGCGCCTCATCGAGGGGGTGAAGGCCGCTCTTCCCTTGCGGGTGAAGTGAAGGCGCGAGGCGTAGTGCTGCTCGATGACGCGATTGCTCACGATGAAGTCGCCGGGGAGATTGGCGAGGTAGACGAGTGAAATGTGCTCGCGGTAGCGTTGATCGGAACGAATCACCTTGAGCAGGACGCTCTCGACCATCACCCCGTTGGTTTCGGGCCGGAGGTAGACAAAGAGGTCCTGGAGGCCTTCCTCACGGGTCGGCCCTCCGTAGGGGACCACCACTGTCGGTATCCGCACCTCCGACATACGCCCCACCCTCCCGCTGCCGGGCTACGGCCGCGCTGAAGCGCGCGCCCCTTCCTATGCCTTGCCCGCTATTTTCAACGATATTTCGCGTCCGCGCAAGCGTCGCCTCGCTACTCCGCCGAGCGCGTCGCGACGAGATCGATCCCGCTTCCTGCGACGTCGTGAAGGATCACCTGACCGCAGCGGACCGGAAGGGCAACGCGCATCCGGTACAGCGTGGACAGCAGCCCGGTGATGAGCTCCTTCGGAAGGGGTGCGGTCGTCTTCACCGGAAGGCGGCGCACAGACCCTGAGTCCGTGAGCACGGTTGCGGTCACCACGCGCTTCGGGGCAAGCATCTCCTCGCGGCCGTATACCTCGCCGCGTGCGCACTGGTTGCCGGTCACCACAATCGTCCCCGGCGGATCCTCACTTATCGTGAGGCGGCACCCGATGGGACAGGATATGCAGACAAGCGACCTCTCCGCCATGGCTCCTCCTACTCGATGCTCACTTCGAGCCGCTCGTCGTCGAGACCTCCCTTGCCGGCGGCCCCTTGTGCGCCTGCAAAGGCGTCGGGCCCGAGGGAGAAAGTCACCATTTCAGAGGGCTGAACGTGGGGAAGCCTTCGCTCGAGAAGAGTCCTCCCGCCGACGGTAGCCCTGAGTATCGCACGGTTCTTCACGACGAGGGTGCGCAGGTAGAACACGTTCTTGCGGGAAGGGGCGTAGCGATTCGGGAGCACGTACTTGACGTTCGCCCCGGCGGCCACGGCTCCCTGCCATGGGGTCTTTCCTCCGGACAGGTAGTCGCAGACGTTGCGCCCGCAGCGGGAAGACTCCTCGGTCACCCAGTCCACGAGATCGTGGACGTGAAGGACGTTGCCGCAGGCGAACACGCCGGGTACGCTCGTCTGGAGGGAGGCGTCGACGTAGGGACCCCCGGTCTCCGGATTGAGGACGACGCCGAGCCGCCTGGAGAGCTCGTTGTCGGGGACTAGTCCCACGGAGAGAAGAAGAGTGTCGCAGTCGAGGCGAAAGCTTTTTGCAGGCTGCTCGCTGTGATCTTCGATCGGAGTGACGGTCACCCCCTCTACCCGCCGGCTGCCGTGGATCTCGCTCACGACGTGAGAGAGGTAGAGGGGGATGTTGAAGTCGTTCAGGCACTGGGCGATGTTGCGCGTGAGACCCGAGGGATAGGGTTGGATCTCGACGACGCCGTGCACCCGCGCCCCGACCCAGGTCATCCGGCGAGCCATGATGAGCCCGATGTCGCCCGAGCCGACGATCACCACCTCCCTGCCGGGGACATAGCCGTCGATGTTGACGAGCCGCTGCGCGAGGCCGGCAGTGAATACACCAGCCGGTCGGGTGCCGGGGATGCCAATGTTCCCGCGGTTGCGCTCGCGGCAGCCCATCGCGAGGACAATCGAGGCGGACTTGAACTCGGTGATCCCCTCGCGCTTCGAGATGCCGTAGACGACAAGGCTGCCGTCGCGCTGCGTCTCCGCGGCGTTCTGGGCGTCGCCTCGGGGCTCTCCTCCGGCCGGCCCCTTCACGTCGAGCACCGCGCTGTCGAAGAAGAAGTCGATCCCCGATTGACGGGTGGCCATCTCGATCATGCGCTCGGCGTACTCCGGTCCGGTCAGCTCTTCCTTGAAATAGTGAAGACCGAAGCCGTTGTGGATGCACTGATTGAGAATGCCTCCCAGGCTGAGCTCCCGCTCGATGACCGCGACCCGGTAGCCCCTTGCGGCGATCTCGGCGGCTGCGGCCAGGCCGGCGGAGCCTCCCCCTATGACGATGGAATCGTAGATGCGCTTCTTCATGACTCGCCGCCGACGGGGAGCTCCCCCACCGTCGAACCGAGAACGACGCTTCCGTGGCCCCGCTTCGTTATCTCGCCGAGCGAGAGCTTCGCCTCCCGCTCGATGATCTTGAGCGTCTTGTAGGTGCAGAAACCTCCCTGGCAGCGCCCCATCCCCGCGCGGGTGTAGAACTTCACGCCATCGAGGGTCGTGTGCCCCCGCCGGATCGCCTCCACGACCTCCGCCTCCGAGACCGTCTCACAGCGGCAGACCACCTCGCCGTAGTCGGGATTCGCCTGAACCAGCAGGTCGGCCGCCTCCGGATCCAGCTCGCGCAGGCGCGGGACCTCCTCTATGGTCGGGTCGAAGTCCGGCCGCTCCACGAGCGGAAGCCCATCCTGCTTCAGGAGATCTTTCACGTACTCGGCGATCGCAGGAGACGCCGTGAGACCCGGCGACTGGATGCCTGCCACCTGAACAAGATGCGGCTGCGCCTGCGAGACAGCGATGTAGAAGTCGTTGCCGGCAAGGGTCGGTCGCAGTCCCGCAAAGGAGGTGATGATGTCGCGCTCGGACACCGACGGGACGAGCCTCCGCGCGGAGGCGCACACTCTCTCGAAGTTCTCGTGGGTGGTGCGGAGGTCCTCTTTGTCCTCGATCTCCATGGCGGTGGGGCCTATCATCGTCGTGCCCTCGACGGTGGGGATCACCAGCATTCCCTTCGAGTCGGGGCTCGGCACCGGGAAGACGACCCGGCTCGGATAGCCCTTGGCGTTGCGGTCCATGAGGAACTCCTCGCCCTTGCGGGGAACTATCGCGAGCTTCTCGGCCCCCAGGATCCGCGACACCTCGTCGGCATAGAGACCGGCGGCGTTCACCACCCAGCGCGCTTTGATCGTTTCGCCCGACCGGGAGCGCAGGACAAAACGATGCCTGCGCAGGCGAGAAACCTCCGCGTCGACTACCTCGAACTCCCGCTTCAGCACTACGCCGTTCTTGCAGGCCGACTCCACGAGGCTGAAAACGAAGCGATAGGGCTCGATTATCCCACCCGAAGGGGCATGGAGACCGCCGACAACGTCGGGGTTGAGCTTCGGCTCGAGGGAGAGGATCCTGTCGCGGCTGCAGAGCTCTATCCCAATCACCTTGTTCTCGACCCCCTGCGCGTAGAGCCGCTCGACCGTCTTCATCTCCTCGATCGAGAAGGCGGCAACCACTATCCCGCACCGCCTGAAGGGAAAGTGCAGCTCACGCTGCAGCGCGTCGTACATGATGTTTCCGAGCACCTCAAGACGCGCCTTGAGCGAGGAGGGGCTGTGGTGAAATCCCGCGTGAATGATGCCGGAGTTGGCTTTCGACACCCCGAACGACACGTCGCACTCCTTCTCGAGAAGGGCGACGTCGAGGGCATAAGCGGAGAGTCTGCGCGCAATTGCGGCGCCGGTCACACCTGCGCCGACAATGGCCACATCGTAAGACTCCATTGCGACCACCTAAACAAAAGCTTGGTTTTTTTTTCAGGAATGATCGCATTCTACCAGCGAGGGGCGGCCATGTACAGAGGTTACCCGGAGTTGCACGGGGTGCCGTGTCGATACGGAAACCTCGGGTCGCTCGTGGTATCATGCGACGTGATTGCCCGCAAACCTTACTTCCCGTCCGTGCCCGCGGAGCTCGCCAAGCTCTTTCGCGCCGAGGGGCTCGAGCTGCTCGGGGTCGCCGAGGCGCTTCCCGACGAGCGCTCGGAGGGCTTGTACCGCCGCTGGCTCGATCGGGGCTACGCCGGCTCGATGGCCTATCTTCGCGACCACGCCCCGCTCAAGTTCCACCCCGAGCGGATCCTTCCCGGGACGCGCTCGGTGCTCGTCGCGGGGGTCAACTACTACCAGGAGGCGGAAGGGCGGCTCACTTCGCAGCAGGCGGCCCCGCTCGACGGCACCGCGACAGCTCACGATGCGTACGGCTCGACTGCACCCGGCGCCGATACGCAGGCAGGTGCCCGCACGAAGGGGAGCGGGCCGACCGACGGGGCGACAGGGGCGCAGCCTGCGGCCGGGCGGATCGCCCGTTATGCCTGGGGCCGCGACTACCACCGCCTTCTCGGAGGAAAGCTCAAGAGGGTGGCGGCCGCGCTTTCGGCACGTTATCCGAGCGAGCGCTTCCGTTCCTTCACCGACGCCACCCCCCTTGCCGAGCGCCACTACGCCGAGGCCGCCGGCGTGGGCTTCACCGGGAGGAACACCCTGCTTATCTCAAGCCAATACGGATCGTGGTTCCTGATCGGTGAGATCCTCAGCACGATGGCCCTCCCGGCAAGCGGGCCGCCCGAAGGACGCCACGGAGCCTGCCCGAGCGGCTGCCGGCGCTGCCTCGACGTCTGTCCGACCGGAGCCCTCGTTGCATCCGGCGAGATTGACGCAAGCCGCTGCATCTCCTACCTCACCATCGAGCACAAGGGGTCGATCCGGGAGAGCCTTCGCCCCCTCATGGGCGATTGGCTGTTCGGGTGCGACCTCTGCCAGGAGGTTTGCCCTCTCAATCTCCAGGCGAAGGCGACCGGAGAAAAGGACTTCCTCGCCTGGCGCGCAGGGAGCAGCCGGGAGCTTGCCGCCGTCCTCGCCATCGCAGCTGAGGCCGAGTTCACCCGGCACTTTGCAGGCTCGCCTCTCATGCGGGCTCGCCGCAGCGGGCTTCTGCGCAACGCCTGCATCGTCGCCGCCAATCTCGGCGCGCGCGAGCTGCTTCCGCGTCTGCGCGAGCGGACTCTCGACTCCGATCCGGTTATCGCGGAGCATGCCCGCTGGGCGCTCGTTCGACTCGCCGATTGAACGAGGCGCGGCCGCCTAAGGGCACCGCGTGTCACGAAGGCGCAGTGCAGGCGAGGTCGAAGGAAAAGCGCGAGCCGGTGTTGCCGTCGCTCGTCACCTTGATCTCGCCGCCGTGCAGCTCGACGATCCGCTTGACGATCGCGAGCCCGAGCCCCGCGCCGGTCCCGAGCGGCTCCTGCGCCCGAAGGCGGCTGCGCTCGCCGCGATAGAAGCGCTCGAAGATGAAAGGAAGGTCTTCACGGCTGATCCCGCTCCCGGTGTCGGCAACCGTCACAAGGACCCGGGCAGCCTCGCATGCGAGGCCGATCTCGATGACGCCTTCGGGCGGGGTGTGACGGATTGCATTTTCGAGCAGGTTCGTGAGGACCCGCTCGATGAGGGCAATGTCAGCCCACACGGTCGGCAGGTCGGTCGGAAGCTCCGTGACGATGGCCACCCGCTGGGCGGCGGCGTGGGGCTCCACCTTCAGGACCACATCCTGCACAAGCTCTGCCAGCTGCACCTCCTCGAAGCTCGGCCGGTAGGTTGCGGTCTCGAGCTTCGACAGCTCGAAGAGCTCCTCCACCAGGCGCTCGAGGGAGCGGGCGCTGCGCAGGGTCACGTCCAGGTAGCCGCGCAGCTCCTCCCGGGAGAGCGACTCGTCGCGCAGCAGGATGGTCTCGATGAAGCCTCGGATTGCGGCGAGCGGGCTGCGGAGGTCGTGGGAGACGTTCGCGACGAGCTCCCGCCGCAGGCGATCGACCTCCTTCAGCCGCTCGATGTCCGCAGCGATAGTGTCCGCCATTCGGTTGAACGAGAGCCCCAGGCGGTCGATCTCGTCCGCGGTCCTCGTGGGGACCCGCATCGAGAGGTCGCCCCGCTCGAAGGCCTCGACCGTCTCGGTAAGCCGCCGCAGACGCCGCGTGAGGAGGGCAAAGAGGGCGAGCCCGGCAAGCGCAGTGACCGCCAGCGTGAGAAGGAGGGCCGAGCCCGTGACGCGCATGAAGTAGCTCTCGCGCAGCACGGCGATGGCCATCCGCAGCTGCTCTCCCCCGAGGACGACGTAGACGTAGCCGTGCTCCCCGTCGGGAAGCGCGAACGGCGCCGCCGAGAAGGGACGCAGGCTCCCCGGCGACCGCGGATCGCTTCCGAGCGGAAGGGGATCGCGTCTTCCGGCGAGAAAGGCCCGAATGGGATCGAGGTCGACCCTGCTCTCCTTCAAGGGTGCCGAGGTGGCGGCAAAATAGGCGAGGACCCTTCCCTGCGAGTCGAGGAGGTAGATCTCCACCCGGGGATTTGTCACCATCATATAGTGGATGGATTGGCTGAGCCGCTTATCGTCGATTCCGCCGGCGACGAGCGGCTCGAGCGCACCGGCGATCCCCGCGGCATATCCGGAGTTGAGCCTCACCTCCACCTCGTCGATGAGGTCGATCGCGGCCCGGTAGCTTAACAGGACGTAGGCAAGCGAGAGCAGAAGCAACAGTGCGAGAAAGAGCCCGGCAATCTTCGCGTAGAACGAGCTTGCAGGGCGCATCAGGCGCCGAGCTCCGCGGGCTCGGCGAAGCGGTAGCCGATGCCCCACACGGTCCGCAGGTAGACGGGGTGGGCCGGATCGCTTTCGATCTTATTGCGCAGGCGGTTGATATGGGAGTTGACGGTGTGGTCGTAGCCGTCGAATTGGTAGCCCCACACCAGGTCGAGGAGCTGCGAGCGGCTGAAAGCCCTGCCGGGGTTGCGCACGAAGAGGGAGAGCAGCTCGAACTCTTTGGCGGTGAGATCGACCGGGGCGTCCGCGACCGTCACGCGCCGCTTCGGGAAGTCGATCGTGATGCCGCCCATCGTCAAAGTCTCCGCCGCGCCCTCTTCCCGCGGCCCCTCGCCCTCGGACCGCCGCAGAAGCGCTTTCACCCGCGCGACGAGCTCCCGCACCCCGAAGGGCTTGGTGACGTAGTCGTCCGCGCCGAGCTCCAGACCGAGCACCTTGTCGAGCTCCTCTGACTTGGCGGTAAGCATGAGAATGGGCACGACGGCGTTCGCCCGGCGGATGGCCTTACAGACCTCAAGCCCGTCGAGCCCCGGCAGCATCAGATCGAGGACGATGAGGGCGTGGCCGCCCGCGAGCGCTCTTTTCAGCCCCGTCCGCCCGTCTGCGGCGGTCTCGATGGCGAGTCCGGCCTGGATAAGGTTGATCGAAACAAGGTTCGAGAGATCGCGATCGTCCTCGATGAGGAGGACCCTCTTTGCCGCCTTTCCGCCGGCGGCCTCATGCGACGCGGCCCGCGGCTCGACACGCCGGCGATCACCCAGTCCCTGACCCCCTGCCATTGCAAACAAATATAGTCGGAAATATGCGGCGCGCAAAGAGAGCGCGCGCCTCGCGGACTCCCCCGCGCGGGATAGATGGGATGGTCGGCGGGCGACGACGCCCGTGGGAATACACCCGGCGGAGCTTGCCGCCCATGATCACATCTCGTAGGGGAAGAGCGACCCCTGCCGATCGCGCAGCCTCTCCTCCACGGTGCGGGCGATCGAGCGAAGGTCGCGCGACTCCTCAACGAAATCGAGCCGGTCACAAGGAACCTTCAGGAGCGGGGCGCGATCGAAGCCGTCCGCCCACTCCTCATACAGGGCATTGAGGCGGGCGAGGTACTCGTCGTCGATGCTGCTCTCGAAGCCCCTGCCCCGGGCGGCGATCCGGCGCTTCAGCGTTGCCACCGAGGCCTGAAGGTAGACGACGAGGTCCGGCGCAGGCAAAAGCATCACCACCGTCCGGTAAAGGTCGCGGTAGGTGTCCCACTCGCGAGGGCTCATCATTCCTCGCAGGTAAAGGTTGCGGGCGAAGACCTCGGCGTCCTCGTACAGGGAGCGGTCCTGAACCACGGTATGAGGATCGCCGGCAAGCGCCAGGTGCGACTGCGTGCGGTGGGTCAGAAAGAAGATCTGCGAATGAAAGGCCCAGCGGCTCATGTCGCGGTAGAAGTCCTCAAGGTAGGGATTCTCGGCGACCGGCTCATAATAGGGCGTCCAGCCTTGCCTCTCGCACAACATCGCGACGAGGGTCGACGTCCCGACGCCGATGTTGCCCGCAACCACCACGTAGCGCCTCGGGTTCACGCCGGGAGCCTCCCGCAGCACGACGGCGCGGGTCGAGCCTGCAGTCTAAGCATCTTGGGGCTATCATACCGGAGATTTGCACGGATCACGAGTCGGATCCGAAACCGGCGCGAGCCCCTACCGACGCGCCCGGTCCGCCTCTCCGCGAGCGCCCTAGGGCTCGCAGCAGGTTCCCCTCCGGCCGGGCAGGACCCTCCACGGCGCCGAGACGCGGTCAGCGCGCCCGCGGCCGAGCGGCGCGCGCCGAGCGAGTCAAGAATCGTGCGGCCCCGGCGAGCACGGCGATAGCAACGAACGTGAAGGCGAAGAGCCGGACCCCGGCCGCCGGTCCGATCCCCGTGATGAGGGCTCCCTCGAACCAGACCATGAACATTCCTCCGACTGACCCGAGCGTCATCGTGATCCCCATCGCCGCGCCGGCATTGCGTCCGAAGGTCCGACCGACAAGGGCGACAACGGTCGGAAAGAGCGGCCCGAATCCGAGCCCCGTGAGGAGAAACCCCAGTACCGAAGGGAGCACGCTGCCGGTTCCTAGATTGATCAGAAGGATCCCCGCTGCCCCGGTTGCAAGGCTAGCGAAAAGAACCGCTCCGGAGGACCACCGAGAGCCGAATCCGGCGGCGCCCAATCTACCGAGCGTGAAGGTGACCCAGAATCCGGAAACGACGAGCGCAGCCTGCTCGACGGCAAGCGCGGCCGACTGATTCATGTAGACCGTGGTCCAGGCCCCGATAGTCTGCTCAGTTCCGACATCGAAGAGGAGGACCGCTCCGAATACCCACAGAAGGGGTGCGCGAAGGATGGAGCCGAAAGCGGGCGCCCCCGAGGCTTCCGGGGTAGTACCAGCGGAAACCTGCAGACCCGCGCTCTGTTTCTCCGCTGCGGCTATTCGTCGCATCACGACCGCGACCAAGGGCACGTTGAAGAGGAGCCCCACCGCGATGCCCAACCAGAGCGCGGGCATGCCGGTCTGCCACAGCCCGAAGCTCAAGCTCACCATGGTCGGACCTGTAAAGGCGCCAATTCCGAAAAAAAGGGTCGCGAGGTTGAGCGCGGCGACGCTACGTTCGGCAAAGAGGTCGGTGACGAGAGCGCTCGCGCTCAGGATGACGCCGCTGCCGCCGACTCCGGAAAAGAACGCGAAGAGCAGAAGCACGGGGAGGGATCGGCACAAGGTCAGCCCGAAGGTCGCGACAGTCCCGACCAACAGGCTGAACAAAAGCACCTTGCCTCTCCCGAGCCGATCGCTCGTCGGACCACCTGCAAGATTAGCGAGCACTCCCCCAAAGAAGGCCACCGTAAAGGTCAGACCCGCCTGGGACAGGGGCAGACCGACGTTCGCGGCAAAGCTGGAGAGAAGCGGACCCATCGCGGCGTTGGCCCAGCCCATACCAAAAAAGGTCAAGCACATGGTGGAAAGCGAGAATGCGCGAAAGGACATGAGAGTACCTCCTCCGCCGGGGCAGTCTGGAAACCTGAGACGGCAGGCGCCTACAGAAGCTGACCGACGGAGGCTGCTGCAATCCCCAATTCCACGGAGGTTGTGCAGGAAGCTACGAAACCGAAGGCTTCGGGTGACATCGAAGGACCCCCTTCCGGATGGCCGCACAGACGTCAGAGCCGATTCTACCACCTCGTATCAGGAGCTCTCAACCAAAAGAAAGTCCCGGCGGGTGGGCCCAACGAGGACCCGGCTCAACTGCCTCTTGCCGGACCCCATCCGCCGGTGCGCCGTTTACGCTGCCGCCCGCCGCGACAGCGCCGCCGCGGTGCTCCGGGCGCCTGCGCGGTTTGCGGCTTCACATCGCATTGTCTACAACGGCAGCCAAGGAGGAGGGTATGCCAGCACTCACAAGCCTCGAGGAGCACAAAGGCGAGGCGTAGTCCGGCCGGCTCGGGTTGAAGCCTTTGCCCGCGGGAGCGTTTGTTCACGCGAGCGGCTGCCGTCGCCCCGGAGGGACCGGCCGCTGGACTACCGGCGCGATTTCCGTGTACCTTAAACAGGACGCCATGAAGCTGCGCCGCCGTCGGGTGATCGGCGGAGCGCGCAGTCGTCTGTCTTCATGGCAGCCTGAAGCCTTTTCTTCCCAACAAAGGACACACCGTGAACCCCACCAATCCCCCGGGCGGTATTCGCAACCTCGCCATCATCGCTCACGTCGACCACGGCAAGACGACTCTCGTCGATGCCATGTTCAGGCAGAGCGGTCTCTTTCGGGTCGACCAAGTCGTCGAGGACCGGCTCATGGATCGCCTCGACCTGGAGCGAGAACGCGGCATCACCATCGCCGCCAAGAACTGCGCCATCTCCTGGCGCGGCGTCAAGATCAATATCATCGACACCCCCGGCCACGCCGACTTCGGCGGCGAGGTGGAGCGTGCCATTTCGATGGCCGACGGTGCCCTCCTCCTCGTCGACGCGGCGGAGGGGCCGCTGCCCCAAACCCGCTTCGTGCTCAGGAAGACCCTTGAGGCCGGGCTCAAGGTCATCGTTGTGATCAACAAGATAGACCGCAAAGACGCGCGGCCGACCACTGTGCGAAACGACATCTACGGCCTCTTCATCGATCTCGGCGCGACCGAGGAGCAGATCGAGTTCCCGCTCCTGTACGCCGTCGGCCGGGACGGCGTCGCTTCGCCTACCCTCGAAAAGCCCGGCGTGAACCTCGATCCCCTCCTCGACGCGATAGTGGAGGAGCTCCCGCAGCCGGCCGTGCATCCCGATCATCCCTTCCAGATGCTCGTTTCCGACCTCGGCTATTCTGACTACATGGGCAGGCTGGCGATCGGCAAGACGCGAAATCGCGTGGTTCGAGCCAACGACGCCCTCGTAAGAATAGATGATCACGGCAGGCTGCAGCCCCTCAAGGTGTCCAACCTGCAGGTCTACCAGGGAATCTCGATCGTCGCGGCCGAGAGTGCGGAGCCGGGGGATATCGTCGTTCTCTCCGGAATCGATGAGGTGCACATCGGCGACACCATCTGCACGCGCGAGGCGCCCCTTGCGTTGCGAAGAATTGCCGT
This sequence comes from Spirochaetales bacterium, assembly GCA_027306915.1. The sequence continues at coordinate 91,119 of DAHUYW010000011.1, forward strand.
GGACGAGCCGACGGTCTCCATGCTTTTCCTCAGGAACAGCTCGCCCTTCGCCGGCCGGGAGGGCAAGTACGTCCAGACGAGCAAGCTGGGAGAGAGGCTCCACAAGGAGACCCTGCGCAACGTATCGCTGCAGGTCGAAGAGACCGATGACAAAGAGGGATTTCTCGTCAAGGGAAGGGGCGAGTTCCAGATGGCCATCCTTATCGAGACCATGCGGAGGGAAGGCTACGAGATGTGCGTGGGACGGCCCGGCGTCATCACGAAGAGCGAGAACGGCGCGATTCTTGAGCCCATCGAGCGGCTCTTCGTCGACTGCGCGGAGGAGTTCTCCGGCATCGTGACCGGGAAGCTCTCCATCCGCAAGGGAAGGCTCAACGGCCTCGAGAATCACGGCGGCGGACGATGCCGGCTCGAGTTCTCCGTCCCATCGCGCGCCCTCATCGGCTTCCGCGACGAGTTTCTCACCGACACCAAAGGCACCGGCATCATGAACGCCTACCTCGAGGGCTATGAGCCCTACCGGGGCGATTTCCCGACCCGTTTCACGGGTTCAATCGTTTCCGACCGGCAGGGCAGCGCCGTGGCCTATGCCCTCTTCAATCTGGAGCCGCGGGGTACTCTGTTCTTGAGCCCCGGCGACCCGGTCTACGAGGGGATGGTCGTGGGCGAGCACAACCGCGAGCAGGACCTGGCCGTCAATCCCTGCAAGACGAAGAAGCTCTCGAACATGCGAGCCGCCGGCCGCGACGAAAACGTCATCCTTACCCCGCCGCGCATCATGATGCTCGAGGCGGCGATCAACTTCATCCGAGACGACGAGTTGGTCGAGATCACCCCGAAGTCGGTCAGGATGAGGAAGGCCGCGCTGCGCTCGTCAAGCCCGAAGTAAGCGGCCCCGCCGGGACAAGACTATCGCGATGCTTGGCTGCGGGGCTGGAGAAGCTTGGCGATGAGCGCGGTCCAGCCGGTCTGGTGCGAGGCTCCCACCCCCCGCCCGCTGTCGCCGTGGAAGTACTCGTAGAAGGAGAGGTGGTCGCGGAAGTGCGGATCGTCGCGCAGCTTCGGATACTGTCCGTAGATCGGCCGTTTCCCTTGCGCGTCGGGTAAGAAGAGACGCGCAAGCCGCCGGGTGAGCTCTTCGGCCACCTGCAGGATGGTGAGATACTTCCCGGAGCCGGTGGGACACTCGACCCTGAAGTCGTCGCCGTAGTAGTGGTGGAACTTCTGGAGCGACTCGATGATGAGGTAGTTGACCGGCATCCAGATAGGGCCGCGCCAGTTCGAGTTGCCGCCGAAGGTGCCGCTCTGCGACTCCCCCGGCTCGTAGGAAACCGCGGTCGTCGCGCCGTTGACGGAGAACTCGTAGGGGTGCTCGGCATAGCGACGAGAAAGCGCCCGTACCCCGTAGTCGGAGAGAAACTCAGTCTCGTCGAGCATCCGCCGCAGGATCGCCTTCATGCGGTGGCCCCGCAGGAGCGAAAGGAGACGCCTCTCGCCGCGTCCGGGCACGTGCCATCGCGAAACGAGATCGGCAAGCTCCGGCCGGTAATCGAGCAGCCACTTGAGCCTGCGCTTGAAATTGGGCACTCGATCGAGCAAGTCAGGGTCGAGCGTCTCGACGGCGAAGAGGGGAATGAGCCCGACCATCGACCGCAGCCTCATCGGAACGATCCGATTGCCGGGAAGGCTCAACACATCATAGTAGAATCCGTCCCCTTCGTCCCACAGCGATATGCCCCTGCTTCCAATGTTGGACATCGACCTCGCGATAGAGAGGAAGTGCTCGAAGAACTTGGTCGCGATGTCCTCGTAAACGCTGTTGGTTTGCGCCAACTCGAGGGCGATGCGCATGAGGTTGAGGCAGTACATCGCCATCCAGCTCGTCGCATCGGCCTGGTTGATGAATCCCCCGGTAGGTAGGGGCGCGCTCCGGTCGAAGACCCCGATGTTGTCCAGACCGAGAAAGCCGCCCTGGAAGATGTTGCGATCCTCGGGGTCCTTGCGGTTGACCCACCACGTGAAGTTGAGAAGCAGCTTATGAAAGACCCGCTCGAGAAAGAAGAGGTCCCCCGCATCGCCACGGGCCTTGCGGTCGATTTGAAACACGCGCCACGCGGCCCATGCGTGGACCGGCGGGTTGACATCGTCGAAGGACCACTCGTAGGCCGGTAGCTGGCCGTTCGGGTGCATGTACCATTCATGGGTCATTATCACAAGCTGCCGCTTCGCGAAGGCCGGATCGCTGAGCGCGAAGGACACGGCGTGAAAGGCAAGATCCAATGCGGCGTACCAGGGATATTCCCAGGTATCGGGCATGGAGATGACGTCGGCGTTGTTGAGGTGAGTCCAGTCATGGTTTCGCCCCTGGAGGCGCTCATGAGGCGGCGGGGGCTGGCCGGGATCCCCCTCGAGCCACCTGTCGACCTCGTAGCGATAGAACTGCTTCGACCAGAGGAGTCCCGCGAAGGCCTGGCGCTGGACCTTGCGCTCCTCCTTGTCGGCGATCGATGCCTGGAGCTCTGCGTAGAAGGCGTCGGCCTCCGCGAGGCGTTGGGCATGCAGCTCGTCGAATCCGTTGAAGGGATCGGCGAGCTCGGCAGCGGAAAGGCGGAGGTGCACCGTGGCCGACTTCCCGGAGGGAATCGAAAGACTGTAGTGGAGCGCCGCCTTCGTTCCGGTTTTCGCCGGATTGACCGCGTCGACCGCGCCCGCAACGAGATAGTCGTTTATGCCGTCCTTGAAGTAGCCCGTACCATCGATGCCGAAAAGGCGCCGGCCGTTGGTCTGGTTCTCGCAGAACAGAAGCTCGGGGTCCCCGTCGGCATAGAGGAGGTAGCGGCCGAGATCTTGGTGAAGAGCTTCGACCGCGCTCGCGCCGGCTCCCTCCGAGGCCAAGGCCCGAAGAAGCGGCCGCTCGGTCTTCCGTCCCCACGACCAGGTGTTGCGAAACCAGAGCTGCGGAAGCAGGTGGAGCGGACGCGCTTCGGGACCCCGGTTGTGCGCGGTGATCTGGATGAGGAGGTCGTCCGGACCGGCCTTCGCATACTCGACGAAAATGTCGAAGTAGCGGTCCTCGTCGAAGAGGCCGGTCTCGATGAGCTCGAACTCGGGGTCGTTTCTCGTGCGGCGGCGGTTCTCCTCGACGAGCCGGGCGTAGGGATAGGCGCCCTGCGGATACTTGTAGAGCATCTTCATGTAGGAGTGGGTCGGGGTGTTGTCGAGGTAGTAGTAGTACTCTTTGACGTCTTCCCCGTGATTTCCCTCGTTGCCGGTGAGGCCGAAGTAGCGCTCTTTGAGAATAGGATCCTTCCCGTTCCAGAGCGCGATTGCGAGGCACAGCTTCTGCCGCTCGTCGCAGATGCCGCCGATGCCGTCTTCGCCCCATCGGTAGGCGCGGCTGCGCGCCGCATCGTGCGGAAGGTACTCCCACGCCGTGCCGTTTGCGCTGTAGTCCTCGCGCACCGTGCCCCACTGCCGGTCGCTCAGGTAGGGACCCCACAGCCGCCACGGCTTTTCCCCGCTCGCAGCCTCCGCGAGGCGGCTCTTTTCGGCATTCATGCTCGATCCTTCCTAGTGACGAGATTCCCTTCGGGCTCGGCGAGGACCGCGAGCTCGAGCCGAAGCAGCTCCCCGAGCGACCACGCCTGGAAGGGGCAGCCGCGGAGGGTGTAGGGCTCCTCGGCGTCGGTGATTTCCGAAAGGTGGCCGATCCCCCCGCTTGTCCACATCGCCTCCACGATGGGGGCCACGAAGCGCCGGCGGGCCTCCGCCTTCGCCTCCGCGGTCCCGCCGCGCACGCGGATCCAGGCCTCCGCGAAGGGCCCGAGCAGCCAGGGCCAGACCGTACCCTGATGGTAGGCGCCGTCCCGCTCGCGGGGGCCTCCCTCGTAGCGGCCGGCGTATCCCGCCTCCCCGGGGGCAAGCGAGCGCAGCCCGGTCGGCGTCAGGAGGCTCCGCTCGCACGTCTCGACCACCCTGCGGGCCCGCTCGCCTTTGAGAATCGGCAGGGGAAGCCCGCCGACGGCGAAGATCTGGTTCGGGCGCACGGCGGCGTCGACCGCGCCGGAGAGGTGGTCGGCGTCGACTACATCGTAGAGACAGCCCTTCTCCTCGTTCCAGAAGCGCTCGGCAAATGCGGCGCTCCCCTTCGCAAGAAGTGCCTTCCAGCGATCCGAGCGCCGGGCACCGATCGCGAGGGCGTTGAGCCAAAGGGCCTGCACCTCGACGGGTTTGCCTATCCGCGGCGTCACCACCCAGTCCCCGACCTTCGCGTCCATCCAGGTGAGCTGCACCCCCGGCTCGCCGGCGCGCAGGAGGCCATCGGCAGGATCGGCCTGGATTCGGTAGCGGGTTCCCTCGGCATATCCGGAGAGGATCCGCTCGATGGCGTCCCACAGGAGCGCCTCCTTCTCAGGGCTGAGCGCCTTGCCGTCGCTTTTGAGCCTGCTTGCGAGCTCATCCGACGCGACGATGAACCAGAGGGAAGCGTCGACGGAGTTGTATTCAGGCTGTTGCTCGGCGTCGGGAAAGAAGTTGGGAAGCATCCCCTGCTCGACCGCCCCCGCCCACTGCAGGAGGATGCTCTCCGCCTCGGCAAGCCTCCCGCTCGCGAGGCAGAGCCCGCGCAAGGAGATGAAGGTGTCTCGCCCCCAGTCGGTGAACCAGGGATAGCCGGCGACGACCGTGTCCCCTAAGCCTCGCCGCACGAGGTAGGCGTCGGCGGACCGGTGAAGATCGGAGGCGAACGAGCCGCGGCGCGCACGCTCCTGGTCGGCGAGCCTCCGCGCGCACACGGCGGCGGGGCCCCTGAGCGCGGCAAGATCCGACAGGGAGGAGGCGAGGATAAGGACGGCAGGTCCAGCTTGAAGGTTGAAGTCGAGGACTCCCGGCGCGGCAAGATCCTCCACGAAGTCGAGCCCGCGAGCACGCTCCTCGTCGTAGAGGAAGTGGCGGTACCAGTGGGGATCGTTTCGATAGGTCCCGTTCGAAAGCAGGAGCACCTCCGGGATTCCGGGGTAGGGAGCGAAGTGAACCCGCTCGCGGTCGACCTTTGCGTCGAATCGGAAGGCTGGGTTCTCGTGATGGATAGCGTGGTAGTCCCGGCCCGACAGGAAGGGGCGGAGCTCGATCCAGACATCCGGGGACGGCGCGAGGAGACTGAAGCGAATCACCGTGGCGGCAACCCCGTGCACGGCGAATAGCTCCTGGCGCAGGCGCACCCCGTCCTCGAGCCGGAAATCCCAGGTCGGCCAGGGGTCGACGCCGAAGGCCTCGATCCGCTGCGCCCCATCGGGCGAGACGATGTCGGGGGTGTAGTGCTGAGAGGAGAGTGCGAACTCGCCACGCGGGGTGTGAACGCTCGCGTCGAAACCGTTTACGAGGACAAGGCGGCCGGTCGGCGGGCGCGCTGCCGAGAGGAGCACCGCGTGGTAGCGCCGGGTGCGCACCCCGCAGACCGTGCCGGAGGCGAAGCCGCCCAGCCCGTCGGCTTCGAGCCATTCGGCGGCGAGGTCGACGGCCCGCGGCCCCTCGGTACCGCAGAGGAGCGGGACGCTCCGCGAGGGATTCGGCAGCGGGATCATGCGGCCACCGGTGGGGCCGAGCCGAGAGGGCAGATTACCGGCACGGTTGGTTTTCGCAGACTCAAATCAACCACCGGTCGCAAAGCCGGGATAGAGCGTCATGCCGCCGTCGACATAGAGACTGGTTCCGGTCACGTAGTCGGAGTTGTCCGAGGCGAGCCACACCGCGGCGCGCCCGATGTCCTCGGGCTCTCCGATTCGGTTGTAGGGCACCAGAGTCATGAGCTTCTCGTAGGCATCCGGGGTGCTCCACGCCTTGGTGTTGATCGGAGTCCGAATCGCGCCGGGGGAGATGCTGTTCACGCGGATGCGGTAGGGTGCGACCTCCTGCGCGATGCTCTTCATCATCAGCATGATGCCGCCCTTCGACGCCGCGTAGTTCACGTGGCCCGCCCACGGGATGACCTCGTGCACCGAGCTCATGCAGATGATCTTGCCGGCTGCGCAGGAGACCGCTTGGACAACCCCGCGCCGCTTGAACTCCCGGACCGCCTCGCGGGCGCAGAGGAACTGCCCTGTCAGGTTGATCCCAATCACCGTGTTCCACTGCTCGAGGGTCATCTGCTCGAAGGGGGCGTCCCGCTGGAGCCCGGCGTTGTTCACGAGGATGTCGATCGTGCCGAGCTCGCCGAGCATCCTCTTGAACATGGCCTGGACCTCGCTTTCGTTCGACACATCCGCCTTGTGCGCATAGGCCTTGCTTCCGCCGGCGCGGATCTCCTGGACGACCGCCTCGGCAGCCTCGTCTCCCACGACGTAGTTGACCACGACGTCGGCTCCGGCCCGTCCAAGCGCGAGCGCCACTCCCTTTCCGATGCCGGAATTGGCGCCCGTGACGAGCGCCTTCTGTCCCGAGAGAACCTTGTGGACCGGAGGGGTCGGCATCACCACCTCGGGCACAGCCCGTTTCTCACCATACGATGGACTCATTTACTTTTTGTTCCTCACAATTCATAAAGATAACCTCGTTGGTCATTAATTGGTAACAGTTTCTCGGCCGCGCGGAATGCCATCCGGCAGGGAGGGACAGGATGGGGCCGCGGAGTGTATGATCGGGGGCCATGATCCGACAAAAGTACCCCATTTCACACCTCGTCGCGGAGTTCTTCGGTACCGCGCTCCTTCTCACGATCGGCCTCTCGGTCGTCATTCTCGACTTCGGCGCCGGGAGCCCTATCGCGCGCCTCATTCCGAGCGAGGGCCTGCGGAGACTGATCACCGGATTTCTCTTCGGCTCGACCGGCGCCCTCATCGCAGTCTCGCCCTTGGGAAAGATCAGCGGAGCCCACATCAACCCCGTCGTCACGCTCGCCTTCCTCATCGAGGGGAAGATCCGCTCCCACCACGCGGCGGGGTACGTCATCGCCCAGCTCGCGGGCGCTGTCGCCGGGTGCTTGCCCCTTCTCCTCTGGGGCTCCATCGGCAAGAGCGTCGCCTTCGGCTCGACGGTGCCGGGGCCAGCCTACTCGGTCTGGCTCGCGGTCGTCGGGGAGATCGCAACGACCTTCGCGCTCGTCATCCTCCTCTTCGTCTTCCTCGGCCACAACAAGATACGCCGCTTCACTCCCTTACTCCTCCCCTTCCTCTACGCGCTCATGGTCTTTCTCGAGGCGCCGCTCTCCGGAACGAGCACCAATCCCGCGCGAAGCCTCGGCCCCGCCGTGGTCGCCTCGGACTGGCAATCCTGGTGGGTTTACTGGCTGGGTCCTGCCCTCGGCGCCCTCATTGCAGTGGCGGCCCATCGGAGAACCTGGCTCCGGGCCCTCGAGGTCGATGTCGCGAAGCTCTACCACTTCGAGCACGACCCGCACGGCGTCTTTCGCTGGGAGCGGTCGACCGGGCGGTAGGAGTGCGCCTGCGGGATGGGGCCCAGCGGCGACCGCCAGGAGCGCGTGGGACTTGTCGGCATAGGCGGGCAACCGGCGAACGGTGAGCTTGCTCGAGGGAGCGCTGCGCCACGTAGAAGGCGGTGGACACGAGCGCATTCAGGTTGACGATCCTCTTGTCCTCCGACGCACAGAACGTCGATGGTTGATCCGACCTGCCCGCGGTCCAGGGCGGCAATCGCGCCGCCGGGGCGGGACCCAACTCGGCGAAAGGTCACAGAAGACGGAAACTGGTTGCGGCAGATTCTTCAGTGTGCGATTCTTTTTGTCTTAGTTTCGGCAACACCCGGTCGAATGACGACCTTCACAGCATCTTCCATAGGATCTTTGAAGGGTACCTCGATTCGAAGCAGGCCGTGCTCGTAGGTCGCCTCGGCTTTGTCAGGTTTCACCGGCCAACCCAAAGCTAGTGATGCAACATACTCGATTTCCCTTGCTGGCGCCGTCAGGTGGACGCTGTCTTGCAGCATCTTCACATCGACGGTATCCGCTGGCGCTCCTGGTATGGCGAACTCGATGATGAGCTTGCGGTTGTCCGCGTCGGCATACGCTACCGTGTCAGGGGCAACCTTCATTCGATATTCCGGCATCTTCGCACCCTCCTTTCACCTCTCATGGAACAATTTTACCATGGTGAGCCAAGCAAAGACTGGCATTTCGACACGCGACCGCCAGGAGCCGACTGATAGGCGACAACTAGAACTCCGCTCTGACGGCAACTGGATTCCCGGTTCTGCGGCGTCGACCTTGGCGCCAAGCCCACCGCGGGTCGGCTATGAAGGTGAGACCGCTGTGGTAGTCTCTGCACTTGCGGCTCTCGCAGGTTCCGGATAAGTGACTTCCTCGTAGGCGATGCTGGCTGGTGTAGCTCAGGCGATGTATTGTTTGTGCTGAGCCAAACCGACGACTCGAGTGCTATACTTCCCTCTGGATGGCTTCTGTTTGGAAATAGCGGCCAGGCACGCTTCTATACGGCTCGAGTGGGAGCTCGTAGACAAAGGAGAACTCGATGAGAACCAAAGCTGGTCTTTGGATTGACCATCGGAAGGCGATTGTCGTGGCTGTTACTGACTCAGGAGAAGTGATAGGACTGGTAATATCTGCGATTGAAAGGCAACCCCGTCGTTCTCCAAGTTCGCGCTCCAACGGTCCCTATGAACCGCTGCAGGTACCGGCAGACGATAGCCGACAGAGAGCCTCTACGGGTCATCTCAACATCTACTACGATGCGGTCATTGCGAGCATTCGTGATGCGGAATCCATCCTGATATTCGGTCCCGGTGAGGCAAAGGGCGAACTGAAGAAACGTCTCGAAGGAATCAACCTTGGCGGACGCATTGTGGGTGTTGAAACAGTCGACAAAATGACGGATCGCCAGATTGCGGCGAAAGTTCGACGGCACTTTGCGGAATAGCGGTCGGACACGCAACCGAGGTGGAAGAACGAGGACCCTGTCGTTTCGCCCACAACTTTTGGCGCGTCGACTGCGTTTCGTGGGACACCCTGTCGCAGCCCGCCTCCCTGACGTAGGCCATCACCGGCGCGTGCAACGTGCCGAGCTTCCTGAAACCCTCACGATGCAGAGCCAAGGCTGGGCGAAGGGCCGCTGTTCGCCTTCCCGAGGTCGGACTCACGTATCTCCGGACCTGCGACAGGGGTTGCGGCCATGACCGCTGCCGTTCGCTCGATCGGGAGGTCGGGATGATCGATTGGATCGATCGCGTCGTGTTGGAAGGAATCCGGGAGCTGATGCGGGAGGCGCGCGCGAACTACGGCGTCGATCCTGTTGTGTTCCTCGTCATCTACTTCGTGTCGGTGCCCTTCTTCTACTACTCGATCTTCCGCACGGTACGGGCGCTCGCCCGGAAGCTGAGGAAGGAGGCCATGATTTGGAGCTCGGTCTTCCTCGCTTCAAACTCAGCGGCATTCGTCTATGTCCTGTTTTTCGGCAGGAATCTTCCCTGGTGGGCATTCGGCGTGATCGCGCTTCTCATCGGACAGGGTATCTACTCCCTCGTCAGAAGGCTACGAAAGCAGGCGCCGCACAGTCCGCCGCCGCCGCGAGACCGCATCAGATGAGGAGAGGCAGTCGCGGAGCCCCTGCTCCCGCCGCAGCGATCGGGCTATTCCTGATGCTCTCGACCTGTATTCAACCACTCAACACGGATCTTCGAAATCCTCTGAGGTCGTTCACCCTAGCCTTGAGACGTTCGAGAATATCATCGATGAGTCTCAATTCTGACTCGCTGCTAGAAGCTTTGACCTGACGTCCGACCTCTTCGATCAAGTCCAAGATCTTGTCGATAGTAGCTGCGTCGTAGCGTTCTGAGGAACTTTCTTCTTTGGCGATACGAAATCCCTCGGTCGTTATCCTGAAGGCGTTGTCGCCGATTCTGCTTATCAATCCCTCGGATTCGAGAGATGACAGCGCCTCTTCCAGTTCCGCTCCGTGCCTTGCGTTTTCGGCGTCGAATGCCTTCCTGTTCGTTTGAATGTGCAACCCGCCCCTGTGATACGCCGTCTCGATCGACCCTTGGGGATCTTGAACAGCTTCCGCCAAGAGTGTCCTGGCAAAAACTGCTGAGAGTCATCGGTCTACTTCCTGTCTCATATTTGTATCACCGCCAAGTCAGACCGTCAATGAAGAGGTTGAAACGTGCTCTCGTCGCCATTCGAGAACTCTGAAGCGCACACGATGCCAACGCGTAACCTACTGCGCTGTCGGTGAAACGGGTATGTCGCATCGTGCAGTTCCTATCTCGTGCTTCATTTTGCCGTGCGCGAGCGCCCGCGTGCCCCGTTCGTTACTCTCCTTCGTTAGGCCTTGCGACGGTCGCGCCCGATGCCGCCAAGAGCCGCGCGCTTGAGCACCGGAGCTACCCCGAGCGCTACTGGAAGCGCAAGATCATCGCTCCGTCGATGTTCTTCTTCTCCCTCGCTCTCGACCGGCACCGCGCGCGCAGCGCCGGTCAGTCCTCAATCACCGACCGCTTTAGAAGCGGGGCGGTCAAGAAACGGAAAAGGATTTTGCGCCCAGTGAGCCAGGCGACGTGAGCTCCGCTCTTGTGCGGCGCGAGAATCCGCGGAGCCAGAAAGGCTGCGACGGTCTCTGGTTTGTCGGCAAGAATGTTGAACACCCTCTTGGTCCGCTCCCAGGCGGCGCGATTCGCCTGGTCAATCTGTCCCATGGTGAAGTCGGTGATCATGATCCCGGGGCTCAAGGTCCCGATGACGACGCCGGTGGCTTTGGCCTCAACGGCGAGGGCCACCGCGACGTAGCGCAGGGCCCGCTTCGTGGCGCCGTAGACGGACAGCCCGTCCATGATTCGCCCGTCGGAGCCGTGACCTTCCATGAACCAGATGGCGCCGGAGCCTTGCGCGATCATTCCCCGCATCGCGACGCGCGCCCCGTAGAGGATTCCGAGGAGGTCGGTGCGAACGACGCTTTCCATCACTTTGGGCTCGATCGTCCAGATCGAGCGCATGGGCTGGCCGATTCCGGCGTTGTTGATCCAGTGGTCGACTCCCCCGAGGGCTTGATGCGCCAACTTCCAGAGTGCCTCGACCTGATCGAAGTCGGTCACGTCGCAGGCGGTCCCGTGAAGGGCGGCCGAGGGGAGCTCTTTTCGAAGGATGGCTACGGCGGCCTTGGTGGACTCTTGGGTACTCCCCGAGACCACGACCGCGCACCCGCGCGATAGAAACTCCCGCGCAAGCGCCAGCCCAAGCCCGCGCGACGATCCGGTAATGACTATGCGTTGCATGGCTCATGGTGGCCCATCGAGAACGGCCCGTCAATTGCAGCTCACCTACGCTCCTTGACATCGCCTTTCCATCCTCCGACAATGTTCCCACAAATATGGACACAACCTCCTGGATGAACGATTTTCTGCCCGATATCGTCGAGCGGATGAAGAAAAGCATCGACGAGCGCTACCACGTGCGCGCCGGGGACTACATGGGCCTGTCGGGACGCACCGACATCTACGAGGTGCTCGACGACCTGCTCGCCGTGCTCTTCCCGGGCAGCTACAGCAAGGAAAAGGTCGAGGAGGGCGAGCTTTCGTTCTTTATCGACGATACCCTGCGGCATGTGAGCTTCAAGCTCTTGCGGCTGATGAAAGGGGCCTTTGAAAACGCATGGACCAACGGCGATTGCGGCGACTGCGAAGCCCGAGCGCGCGACGCCCTCTTTCACCTCATGCAGGCGATGCCCGACATCCGCAACACGCTCATCCTCGACGTCGAATCGGCGTACAACGGCGACCCTGCGGCGACCTCCCTGGACGAGATCGTCCTCGCCTACCCTTGCATCGACGCTATCGCCACCTACCGGCTCGCGCACGAGCTCTATGAGCTGAAGGTCCCGATCATCCCGCGGATCATGTCCGAGCGGGCCCACTCGCGTACGGGAATCGACATTCATCCGGGTGCGGTTATCGGCGCACGCTTCTTCATCGACCACGGCACGGGCGTCGTGATAGGCGAGACTACCTCGATCGGCGAAAACGTGAAGATCTATCAGGGAGTGACCCTCGGGGCGAAATCACCCTACGCGCCCGACGGGTCGGTGCGCCGCGGGCAGAAACGTCATCCGACCATCGAGGACGATGTGATCATCTACGCGAACGCGACGATTCTTGGCGGGGAGACCGTGATCGGCGCGGGGTCGATCATCGGCGGAAACACCTGGATCACCTCGTCGGTGGCGCCGCACACGGTGGTCTACCGGAACTGAAGCGCACATGGAGGGCAGGCCGTCCGCGGCGGAGCTCAAGCACCTCTGCCCCGAAATCCCGATTGGGTTCCTCGAGGAGTATCTCGAGGGATTTGGCGAGCGCTACTTCGAGAGCTTCGAGCCGGCCGACCTTCTCGCTCACGTGCGCGCCCTCGCATCGCTTTCCGCCAATCGCCTGTGCACCCTGCTCTTCCGCGAGCTTGGCGGATCGGGCTCCGATGCCACGAAACAGGCGGAGATCACAGTCGTCGCCTTCAACTACACCGGCGAGTTCGCCGTCATCACGGGGCTCCTCGCCGCGAGCGGCTTCGATATTGGCTCGGGCGATGTCTTCACCTCGCGCGCCGGGGAACCCACGCGGACCGACGGGATCGGCCGGCGGCGCATCGTCGACCGGTTCACGGGGATTCTTGCGGGGGGAGGCGACCTCGCGCGCTGGCACGAGACGATCGAAGAGCGCCTGTCCTCGCTCCTCGCCCTTCTCGAGCGGGGAGACGCCGAGTCGCGCGCGCAGTCGCGCCAGCGGCTCTATGAAGGAGTGGTTCAGACCCTCACCGATGTGCCGGAGCCTGGCGCCTACCTCTTCCCCGTGGAAATCCAGACCGAGCTCTCGCCGGAGGGAGCGACCCGCCTCAAGGTCTTCTCGGAGGACACCCCCTTCTTCCTCTTTTCCCTAAGCAATGCCCTCGCCCTCCACGACGTTTCCATCGAGCACGTGCGAATTCGCACCGCGGCAGCTCGGGTTGAGGACGAGATCGATTTTGTGGATGCTCGCGGGAATGCGGTGACCGACGCAGGCGCGCTGAATCAGATAAAGCTCTCGGTCCTCTTTACGAAGCAGTTCACCTATTTCCTCGGCAAGGCCCCGGATCCCTACGCTGCGCTCCTGCGCTTCGAGTCGATCACCGAGGAGATCCTGTCGGCCTCGGAAGAGGGGGCGTGGCTGCGTCTCCTGTCGAACCCGCGCATCCTCGAGGATCTCGCGAAGCTCCTGGGAACGAGCGACTTCTTGTGGGAGGACTTCATCCGCGGGCAATACGAGACCCTCCTTCCTATGCTCGCACCTTCGGTCCGCCAGGGACATCTAAGCCACCCCGAGGGAGAGCTCGCCTCCCTGCTCGAAGCGGAGCTCGCCGCTGCTTCGACCCTCGAGGAGAAGCGCCGCATATTGAACCGCTTCAAGGACAACGAGAGCTACCTCATCGACCTCGACCATCTCATCACCCCCGGGGTCGACTTTCTCACCTTGAGCCGGAAGCTCACTGCGCTCGCCGAGGCGGTCGTCAACGCGGCGGTGCGCCTAATCAGGAACGGGCTCGTCGCCCGCTACGGGACCCCGCGGAGCTTCGCCGGTCTGCCCGCGCAGTACGCCATCCTCGGCCTCGGCAAGCTCGGCGGCCAAGCCCTCGGCTACGCCTCGGATATCGAGCTTCTTTTCGTCTACAGCGACTCCGGCGAAACCGACGGCGGCGAGAAGATCGCGAACCGTGAGTTCTTCGAGTATCTTTTCAAGGAGGCCGTCAACCTCATCGAGGCCAAGCGCGAGGGCATTTTTCACGTCGACCTTCGGCTGCGTCCCTACGGCCGGAACACCCCCATCGCGGTAAGCCTCGACACCTTCTGCCGCTACTACGGCCCCGGCGGCGAGGCGATGAGCTACGAAAAGCTCGCCCTGGTGCGGATGCGGTCGATCGGCGGCGATCTGGAGTTCGCGCACCTTGTAGAGCGGCTGCGCGACGACATGGTTTATGAAAGCGCTAGCATCAATCTCGCTGACCTCCGGGAGCTGCGCGAGAAGCAGCTTGCCGCCATGACAAGCCCGGGTCGGCTCAATGCCAAGTTCAGTCCGGGCGCCCTCGTCGACCTCGAATACAGCGTACAGATCATCCAGTGCATGTTCGGTAAGGACGATCCGCAGCTTCGCACCCCGCAGATCCATGCCGCCTTGGACCAGCTCGTACGCCGGGGCCACTTGAGCGACGAAGAGGCGAGCGACCTCGTCGAGGCCTACCATTTCCAGCGCCGGCTCATCAACGGCCTTCGTGTCCTGCGGGGCTCCGCGAAGGATCTCTTTCTTCCGCCGCCGGACTCCGATGAATACGTCCACCTTGCTCGACGCATGGGCTACTCCAAACAGTTCGGTCTTACCCCTGCCCAGCTCCTGCACCTCGAGTTCGAGACCCGCACCGCGACCGTGCGCAGCTTCGTTGAGCGCCATCTCGGGCGCGGCTCCCTTCCCGGTCCGCCGGTCGGAAACGTCGCCGACCTGGTCCTTGCCGAAGATCCGCCGCAGGCGCTTCGCGGCCGCATCCTTGCCGAAGGCGGTTTCACCGACCCCGAGCGAGCCTATGCAAACCTTCGGTTCATAGCCGGCGAGGGTAAGCGCCGAATGCTCTTCGCCCGTCTTGCGGTCCTCGCATGGGAATACCTCGTTGCCTCGCCCGACCCCGACATGGCTCTGAACAACTGGGAGCGCTACGTCGGCTCCATCCCGGATCCGGAGGCCCACCTTTCCCGGCTTCTCGACCAGCCCAAGCGCCTCGAGGTGCTCCTCGCCGTATTCTCGGGGAGCCAGTTCCTCGCCGACGAGCTGGTTCGCAACCCCGAAACCTTTGCCTGGGTCTCGAGTCCGGCACTGATCGGCGCGCTGCGCACCCGCGAGGCTATGCTGTCGGACCTCCGGTCGCTCGCCGCGTCCTCCCCGGACCGGCAGGCCTGGCGCGCCGCGCTGCGCAGCTTCCGGCGCCGGGAGATCCTGCGCATCGGAACGCGCGACCTTTGCCTCGGAACCCCCATGCAGGAAATCGTCCTTGAGCTGTCCAACCTCGCGGAGACGATCATCCAGGGGTCGGTGGAGCGGATCGAAGCCGACAGCGAGCTGACCGAGGTCTGCGCCGCCGCAGGCTTCTGCGTCCTTGCGTTCGGGAAGCTCGGAGGCAGGGAGCTGAACTATAGCTCGGACATCGACCTCCTCGGGGTCTACTCCGCAGGCGGCGAGCGCGAAGCCAGGGTGTGCGGCTCGGTCATGGAGCAGCTGCGCGCCGATCTTTCGGACCACACCCCGGAGGGCTACGTCTACCGCGTCGATCTTCGCCTGCGCCCCTACGGCCGCTCGGGGCCGCTCGTGCAGACGCTCCCCGCGCTTCTCACCTACTACCGGGAGAACGCCTCCCTGTGGGAGTTCCAAGCGCTCCTGAAGCTTCGCCCGGTGGGCGGAAGTCACGAGACCGGAGAAAGGCTCCTCGAGGAGCTGCGCCCTCTCCTTCTGAGAGACTGGAGCGGAAGGGAGGTTGCCGATTCGATAGTGCGCCTCAGGCGCTCGGCGGAGAACGCCGCGGCTGGTGTAAATGGCGCGGCCGAACGCGCGGCGGCGGCCAGTGGCGCCGGCGCGGCGGCAGCGAACGGGTCCGGAGCTTCCGGCTCCGAGGCCTCGATCGAGTTCTCCGGCCCGGTCGACGTGAAGAATGGACCCGGCGGGATTCGGGACATCGAGTTTCTCCTCCAGGGAATCCAGCTCGTCGAAGGGAAAGACCATCCGGGGATCGTCACCGGAAACACGGTCGAGGGCCTTCGCGCGCTCGCGGCGGCCGGGCTACTGCCGGCCGCGAGCACCGAAGAGCTCCTCTCCGACTATCTCTTCCTGCGACGGATCGAGCATTTTCTCCAGCTTTATGACGACCGACAGATTCACGCCATCCCCGAAGGAGAGCGCGAGCGCACGGCCCTCGCCCGTCGGATCGAGGGACGCCGGGTCGACGCGGAGCAGTTCATGGGGCGGCTCGAAGCGACGCTCAGGCGCGTCCGCGCGAGCTACGAGGAGGGGCTCAAGCAGCTGCGCCGCAAGCGGTAACCGGACGCATACGAGGGGCAACGCAGCGGGTCAGGCCGGGCGCATCGACGATTCCTGTCGCTGCCGGGTCGGACCGTGGCTGCGCACCCCCTCGTTATTCCCGGAATTCGCGATCGTGTCGGGGTCAGGGCACTTCCCGGGAGAACTTGAGAGTGATAGAAGTCCGCTGTGGAGCGAGCTGAGTTTCATTTCGAACCGGACCAACTGAAGGTTCTCAAGGAGTTTCACCGAGCCTGCAAGGACAGGAAAACCGCCGATCGCATCAAGGCAGTTCTGCTGATGGCCGGCGGATATACCTACACGGAGATCAAGGGCATCTCGCTCATCGATGAGCGGACGCTGTATCGCTACGAAAATCGTCGTCGGGAGGGAAGAGTAATTGACGCCAGTTAGACGGTTTGCGGAAATCGAGTCTTGACGCTGGCACCAGAGGTTGTAGGATGAGAGAAAATCGGCGGCTGCTCTACCTTGGTTTGCACTGCATCTTGTCGTACACTCAAAACCAACAAGAGAAGCCTGCAGGAGGAAGGGTATGAGGAAGCCGGTGATAGTTCCCATCGTTCTGGCGGCCTTACTTGCCGCAGTTCCTCTTTTGGCGTTTGGTCAGGAGATGTCCAGCCCAAAGCCGGATGAGGAGCTTTACGGAACGTGGGTAAACGAACAAATGATGCCCCCAAGAGTGATGATTAATCCTGACGGATCATTTGCGGATTACTTTCCGGCATCTTATAGCAAACCTTATCAGGGCGGGAAAACGGAGATATTCAAGAAGTGGACGGATTCAGAGGGGAACGTCTACTACGATACTTACGACACCTTAACCTTTGGCTCTACTATGGAGCAGACTAAATTCCAATGCCTTAAGAAGGTAAGCAAGTCCGGAACGGTGCTTGAATGGAATTGGGTTACCGTAAGCGAATTTGGACCCGGGAAATTCCCTTCAACGCTCGATCCGACGAAAAACGAACACGACGTAGCGGGGTACTTGATCTACTATCGCGCGAAGGAATAGGCAAAAACCGGTAAGCCTGCATTTCTCACCGCGTGAATTGAAAAGGTTTCCCCTTTGTGATGTACCGCGTTGCTGGCAGGCAAACCGCATCAAACAAAAGGTAGATCCCTATGAAAACGGACCGTCGTACAAAGCCAGACGGCTTTCAAGAGATAGGTCCGGGTAGGTTGTCACTGACTTCGATGGAGGAACAATCACCTCGGACGGCGGAGCGCTACGTAAGCGACCATTCTCCCCACCTCGGGAGGGTAAAGGAGTCTATCGAATGTTCGCGCGGACGGCGTTGGTGGTCCGCTCGGCGGTGAGATTCTCAGGAAGAAGCGCCGCGTAGTCGGTTTCGCTCGTGATGGTCGGAATCTTGTCGAACAGATAGTGCAGGTAGGTGTATGGGTCCAGTCTGTCGGCCATTGCGGTTTGGATGATCGAGTAGATCGCGCAGGAGGCGTCCGTTCCCGCGGGACTGCCCGAGACGCCCAACATCCGACATGGACGATGCGAGGCAGCCCTTCGAAGGCCCGGTCGAATCTCGACTGGAGATTGCTCCCCGGGGGTCTCGGAGCAGAGTTCCGCGGCAACCTCAAGCCGCCTCACCGGATTCCTCTGATCTTTTCCACCGAGCAAATCTCGCAGGGAGGCGAAACGGCGTACTGGACGAACAGCCCTACGGGCATCTCAACCTCAATGCCATCTCTAGTCTCCCTGCCGGCCTCGGAAAACTTGATGACGAATTCGTCGTAGAGCACGGCGCAGACCTTTTGGGTCCCCCTCGCGAAAAATCTGCAGGACCCTCAGCCGGAGCTCAGACGTGAGCCCCTTCAACATCACGAAGTAATCCTGAAGCCGGTTGCTCAAGATGCATCGTTTGTACTTGCGATTCGCAGCGCCATAGGGTGACATGGGAAGGGGGCTGAGATTTCATCTGGCCTCCGACCCAGAAGGTCACCTGTGACAATATCAGAAATTACGATATATATTAGAAATCGTTTGACAGGTCGCTGAACCTACCATACAATAAAGTCGTGTCAGCGTTGCTGGATCCACGGGATTTGTCGTGGGAATATCCCAAATCAATTCCAGAGGGGGGAGTCAAATGAAGCGAGTAGGCAAATGCATGTGGTTTCTTGCACTAGTATCGCTCTTTGTCGTCGCCGCGATACCGCTATTCGCGGGAGGAAAGCAGGAAGCTGCCAGCTCGGGAGGAGGCGCGGCGGCAACCGCCGCAACGGGACCAGAGGGCTACCCGGCGTATAACGGCCCAGCGGTGGAATTGAGCGAGTGGGCCTGGACCAGCAACGAGAACTTCGCCAACGATGTTTTCATGAAGGCATACCCGAACATCAAGGTCAAGTGGACGAACAACGGCGTTCCCTATCCTCAGATTTTAACGGCGACTGCCGCCGGAAGCGGTCTGCCGGACGTTGTCATGAGCGAATACACGTACGCCCCTCAGTTCATGCTGTATGGTAGCTTTCAGCCGATCAACAAATGGGTTCCCGAGTCGACCTACCTGAAATACTATCCGGCGGTCACCCTGAAATGGACCTCGATGGGCGGTAAGATCTATGGCACGCCTCAGGACAGCGGCGCCGCTACTATGGTCTACCGCAAGGATGTCTTTGACAAGTACGGGCTGACGGTGCCCAAGACGTGGGCGGACTTCGAGAAGGTGGCCGAAAAGCTGCACGCCGCGGATCCCAACATCACCGCGCTTTCCTTCCCTGCGAACTGGGTTCTTGGGCCTCTAGGATTGGTATGGCAGGCGGGAGGAAAGCTGTTCGATTATTCGAACGGGAAATGGTATATCGATTTCACCAACCCGACCGCCATGAAGGTCTTCGACTTCTGGGGAAAGCTCATTCGGGAGGGTTTGGTCAAAGGCGACAACTGGTGGAACGCGGACTGGTACAAGGAGCTGGCAGACGGCAAGACTGCCATGGTCGTGTCCGGCGGATGGTTCCCCGAGTGGCTCCAGTTGAACTGCAAGGTTCCTGATGGGCTCTGGCGCGTGGCCACGGTCCCGCAGTGGGACGCCTCAAACCCTGAGAACGGCGAAATGGGCGGGTCCGGTTTCTACGTGAGCAGCCAGAGCAAGAACCCGGAAGCTGCAGCGCTCTTCGTTCTCTGGCTGAACTCGGAGAAGGATTCGCTCGTTCAGCTTCACGATAAGAGCCAGCTTCCCATCCTCTGGTCCAATACCTTCACGAATGTATTGGCGCCTGAGCTGGCAGACCAGCCGTATCCGTATTTCGGCGGGCAGAAAATCACGCCCGTCAGCGTAGAGGCGATGGGCCAGGTGAAAACCGCCTTCACGGCAGTCCCGATCATGGATTATGTGTCGTCAAGCTACAACGACGAGATGCAGAAGTTCTTAAGTGGTGCGGAGAACATTACCACCTTCGTGCAGAACTGGCAGGCCAATGTCGTGGCCTTCATGAAGAAGCAGGGATTCACCGACCTCGTGGTGGGTTCGTTGCCGTGAGGAAGCAGAGCTGAAGCGCACGGTCAAATCCTCACCGTCATCATCGGGCTGCCTTCGGGGCTTCCATCCTGGAGGCAGCCCCTTTCTGTGGCTGCCGAGGACGTCCGCTTTCAAACAATCCGGTGGGCGGTGTAATGGGGGGAGGTATCCGAGCGGCTCGGCGGAAAAGCAAACATGAGGCGGCATCAGACAATCAGGGCCTATCTGTTTCTCCTTCCCTTTTTGACATTTTTCATCCTCGTAACCGTATATCCAGTCATCTACGGAGGTTACCTCTCCCTGTTCGGAGAACGCGGGGCGAGAATGTGGTTCGTGGGATTGGGCAATTTTGAGTCCACGTTCACAGACCCGCTGTTCTGGCGAGGGTTCGGATTCCCGGTTTTCCTCCTCCTTGTCCAGGTCACTGGCATGATCGTGATCGCGATCTTCATCGGGCTCCTCTACGAGAGGATCAAACACTCGGCGGTCTACCGACTGATCTTCTACCTTCCCTATGCCGTACCCGGAGTCGTTGCGGGGATCCTCTGGTCTTACATATTCTCTCAATCCATGTCCCCTCTCGTCCCACTGTGGAAGCTGTTGGGCGCGGCCAAGCCCGACTTCATCACCCTCTCGAGCGTACGCTGGGTTCTTCTCATCATCATCCTTTGGGAATGGACGGGATATACCTCACTCATCATCTATTCCACGCTGGTCTCCATTCCCAAGGAGTACGCAGAGGCTGCGGAGCTGGACGGAGCCGGCTGGCTCAAGGTGGCGTACTATATCAAGGTTCCGCTCCTCAAGAACACGGTCTTCGTCCTTATTATTTTCAATTCGATCGGCGCTATGCAGGTTTTCAATGAGCCGAGGATGATAAATATACTCTTGACCCTTCCGCAGAACTACACGCCGGCGATGTACCTTTATAATCAGGCGTTTGCCTATGGCGCCTTCACCTATTCGATAGCTATGGGGCTCGTTTTGGCTGCGGTCATTTTCGTCGTCTCCTTCTTCTTCATGAGACAATCCATGAAGGAACTAGACGTCCATGCGTGAAATGCAATATCTCGGGGACAACGGGTGGCGACAATGAAATCATCACATCGCGTTGGGTTCGAGGTCATCGCGATACTCCTCGCCCTCTTTTTTCTCCTCCCCTTCTATTGGCTCGTGCAGAGCTCGACGAAGGACGTCGGGCAGCTCATGGAGGGCACATTCGTGCCCGTAATCCCTGGCCACTTCATCGACAATCTCATTGGCGTTTTCGCCTATCGTCACGGAGTCTTCGGCCAGTGGCTGGCCAACTCATTCCTCTATTCAGGCGTCGGTTCCCTCGCGGGCACCTTCTTCTCCGCAATGGCCGGGTTCGCGTTTAGGAGATACCGTTTCGTCGGCCGGAAGCTCCTCTTCATCCTCATCCTTGGGTTCGCGCTCGTCCCTGGATTCGCCACGACGCTCCCGCTTTTCATGGAATTCAAGGTCTTCCATTTCCTGAACACGGGCTGGGCCATCATCGTTCCGTCCGTGCTGAACATATTCGGCGTCTACCTCATGGTGGTGTACTGGAACCAGGTGCCCGAGGAGTTGTTCGATGCCGCCATGATCGACGGAGCGAGGGAACCG
>DAHUYW010000011.1:112280-112610 GCA_027306915.1 Spirochaetales bacterium
CTGCGGATCGGTCTCCCCACCATCCTGCCTGGCGCTACAACCGTTCTTCTCATCTCATTCGTGGCGATCTGGAACAACTATTTCCTTGCGCTCATCATGTTGAACCGCGACCAGGCATTCCCCCTGATCCTGGGGATAACGACGATCAGTTCCGCCTCTGGGTGGCCCGTCTACAATCTGACCGTCATGGGCGCCTTCCTCACCGCCCTGCCACTGCTCATCCTTTTTCTCACCCTGCAGAGGTTCCTCGCCCCTCAATTGACGGGATCGATCAAATGACGCATCCCTCCGCCTCGGCCGCGTATGTGAAAGCGGAAAGTATCGTCGCCG
>DAHUYW010000120.1 GCA_027306915.1 Spirochaetales bacterium
CTGATGCCCGGTGGGTCCATCTGGTGCGAGCCGATACGAAGCACAACACAAGGGTGGTTCAGATCACCTCGGGGTGGTCTGCCTTCAGCTTTCGCGCGGGATTTACCGCGCGCGAAGAGATTCCGCTTAAGTTTCATATCCTCTCGGATAATGTCTACACGATCCAACCGGAGAGGCCTCTCGACGACGGCGAATACCTTGTGATCTTCGGACCATCCGCCCTGAGCGGGTTCGAATTCCAGATCGCGTGTTCAGGCGCTCATTGCGACTGACAACAGGAAGAAGATTAATACGCTCGCCTGTCGGCGATAAGCGCCATTACTCCCGAAAGACGGGTCAGGATTCCTCGATCCACCTTGACGGGAAGTCGCCGACGCGCCCTTGTGCCGAAGCCGCCGGCCGATCTGGAACCAATAGAGCGCGTCGGCCGTTCTACGGCAACTTGCGTGCCCGAGCAACCATGCAACCTGACCGATACTCATCGCTTCGGGGCTCAGCAGAGGTCAATGTGCAACTGTGTGTGCAAATCGCAGAACCCGAATGACCTGCAAGGATGGTTGGAAATAAGAGGGTGCCGGCGGGGTGCTGAAGCGCTGTGAATTGCTGTCAAGATTCTGGCCGGGCAATCGTCTCGCGTCCTCGCTCAATGAGCACATTGGGCGTAGGCGTCCACTGACAATCTTGCCGCGGCAGATCGGAGAACACGAGCCGATTTCGAGGAGTAATCGGTCCCGGTGATGAGTGCATGGGCGATCGCTCAGGACGACGAGGCATCGCGTGAGCGCCAAGACTTTGCGAGTTCGCTTTGCCCAGCCAGAGGAATTCGCTGCCCCATCACGCATAGTGCCACT
>DAHUYW010000121.1 GCA_027306915.1 Spirochaetales bacterium
GGTCGAGTGTTCAGGAGCCAGGTATAGCGCGCTTCGACCTGGTTCAGCAGCAGGACGACGAGACTCGATTTGTCCTGATCGAGGTCTATCGCACCCCAGAAGCCGCCGCTGCCCACAAAGAGACCGCGCACTATACGAAGTGGCGCGATGCCGTGGCAAACATGATGGCTGAACCGCGCCAGAGCGTGAAGTACGGTGAAGTGTTCCCAGAAGCCCAGGACTGGTAGACGATGCGATTCGAGTTTGCGACCGCAACGCGCATCATCTTCGGCGAGGGGACCGCTCGAGATCTTCCCGAACTGGCCCGTAGTTTTGGAACGCGGCCGCTGGTCGTGACAGGCGCCTCGCCCGAGCGCACAGGTGCACTTGTTTCATCACTCGCGGCGGAGTGCTTTTCTGTCCCGAGCGAGCCGACGGTTGAAATGGTTCGTGAGGGCGCGCGGCGCGTGCAGGAGACGAGCTGCGATATGTTGATTGCAATTGGCGGCGGAAGCGTCATCGATGCGGGCAAGGCGATCGCCGCCATCGCCACGAATGGCGGCGAGCCGCTCGACTTTCTCGAAGTAGTTGGAAAAGGTCAGGCAATAACAGCTCGGCCCTTGCCATTCATTGCTGTTCCGACAACGGCGGGCACGGGAAGCGAGGTCACGCGCAACGCAGTGCTTGGGTCACCCGAGCATGGCGTCAAAGCGAGTCTGCGCAGCCCACTGTTGCTCCCGCTGGTGGCAGTTGTCGATCCTGAACTGACGTACGACTTGCCGCCAGAGATCACTGCCTACACCGGCCTCGATGCGCTGACCCAGCTCATCGAGCCATATGTCAGCTCCCGAGCGAATCCACTGGT
>DAHUYW010000122.1:0-574 GCA_027306915.1 Spirochaetales bacterium
CAGAAGGATGCGCAGTCAGACTACGGCGTGATCGTGCCCGATCTTGTCGGATGCTTCTCTGCCGGCCAAACGGTGGAAGAGGCAATTGACAACGCACAGGAAGCAATCCTCACTCATGTTGAAGGGCTGCTCATCGACAATGACCCCGTCCCGGCACCGACGTCGATCAAAGACCTCAAAGGACACTATCGCGACAAGGGTAGCCTGTGGGCGATCGTGGAAGTCGACCTTTCCAAACTGTCGAAGAAAATGGCGCGCGTCAACATCAGCGTACCGGAGAACTTGCTCTCAAAAATCGACTCCTACGCGACAAAGACCGGAGCGACACGGTCCGGGATGCTCGTGAACGCTGCGCTGGAATACATCTCCAACCACAGCGATCAATAGACGAGAAGAAACCGGAACCTAACATTTCGTTGCAGCTGACTTTGGGCATATGTTTTTCTATCACTATTCCCCCCGCATAATGAGACGGCCATTGCACGCGTCCCCGCCTCCGGCGGGGTCTGGAAACTGCAGCGCCCAAAGCAGCTGAACTCAATCGTTAGGCGCATATCAGATGGGGCGCGACCGC
>DAHUYW010000122.1:584-836 GCA_027306915.1 Spirochaetales bacterium
CCGGCCCGTCAAGTTGGAGGCTATCTTCACATGGTAACCCACCGGCGGCCAGATCCGTTGTCACGTCCAACAGCAAGGAAAATCAGCAACTCCCAATCGCCCTTTTCGCGACTCAACGTGCCATACGGTTCGATTTGACCGAAGAGATGCCATCAACCACCGTTTATAGTGGTTCCACATCCATCAAAGAAGAGAGGCAACCGCTAATTTGGACAAGATACCGCCCAAACAGATTACTGAACCACAGACGTT
>DAHUYW010000123.1 GCA_027306915.1 Spirochaetales bacterium
TGAAGGCGGCGGGCATCGGAGAGCAGCCTGACTACGACGTCGTCGAGATCCCGGTCCGCAGGCTCAACGAAGCCTCCTACCGACGGCTCAAGCTGATCGGAGTCTCCGATGAGGCGCGAACTCCCGATCCGAAGAGGGCGTTCCGAAACCGTGTTCCGTGCATCGCCCTCGCGATCCCGGACAAAAACCCCGAGGACTACCGAGTCGCGATTTCATGGCACGCGGCGATTCAGTCGCTTGCGAGCCCGGGGATTGCCGGTCCGGATGGGGTCGCCGCAGCACCGCCGCCCCAACAGCGCTTCGATCCGCGCCATCGACCCTTCTTCCGCCTCGACGAGCTTCACCGTGAGCTGGTGCGCCACAAGAACGAGGAGCGCCTCTTCAATATCGAGGTATCCCGCGAGAGTGTCGTGGCGCTCGTCGATGCCGCCTGCGACCCGCAGTCGCCTTCCTGGTGCTCGATCGAGTGCGAACCCGAGCTCCTTTTGCTCCTTCATGCCGACTCGATCGAGACCTGGAACCGGATCATGGCCGGAGCCCTTTCAGCCTACCTCGACCAGTTCGCCGCGATGAAGCGCGCGGAGTTCGAAACAGAGTACCGCATCTATCGCGCGCTCGAGGACGAGGATCTCGGAGTCAAGGAAAAAGTCTCGCTCTACGTGGCACGGGACGCGACGGCGGCCGCGTCCAATCTGACCGTCGCCGAAG
Organism: Spirochaetales bacterium; assembly: GCA_027306915.1. The sequence continues at coordinate 709 of DAHUYW010000123.1, forward strand.
AGCTCCGCGAGCTGGTCGAAGAGGGCTGGACGCTTCCGGAGGCGGTCAAGAGCTTCGGGAAGCTGCACGCGATCAAGCTCGACCGCCACCTCTACTA
>DAHUYW010000124.1 GCA_027306915.1 Spirochaetales bacterium
GGCCTGACTGCGGTCCCCGTGGATGACCCCGGCGTCGAGCGACCACTGCGCGAGCTGGCGCGCGAGGCGGTCCGCCCGGTGCTTGGTCCTCGTGAAGACGAGGACGCTGCTCATCGCCTCGTCGGCGAGGAGCTCGCGGAGGAGGGACGCCTTGAGATGCTGAGGGACCGGGAGCGCGAGGTGCGAGACGCCGACGGCCGCGGCCGTGGTCTCGCCGACGTGGACCGTCTTCGGGTCGTGGAGAAAGTCCCGGGCGAGGCGGACGACCTCGGGCGGCATCGTCGCGCTGAACAGCATCGTCTGGCGACGCTTCGGGAGCTCTCCGAGAATGCGGCGGACGTCGGGCAAAAAGCCCATGTCGAGCATCCGGTCCGCCTCGTCGAGGACGAGGATCTCGAGCGAACGGAAGTCGACGTAGCCGCGTCCCATGTGGTCGAGGAGCCGGCCCGGTGTCGCCACGATGACCTCGGCCCCGCCGCGGAGGGCGTGCTCCTGGTCGGCCATCCCGACCCCCCCGTAGACGGCCGCGCCGCGGAGCGAGGTGTGCCGGCCGAGCCGCTTGAGGAACCCTTCGGCCTGTAGCGCGAGCTCGCGCGTCGGCGTGAGGACGAGCGCGAGGGTCCGACCGGTCTGCCGATCGAGAAGCCGCTCGAGGATCGGAAGCAGGAACGCCGCGGTCTTGCCGGTGCCGGTCTGGGCGGTGCCGATGAGGTCCCGTCCGCCGACCGCCTCCGGGATGGTCCGTTCCTGGATCGGCGTCGGGGTCGTGTACCCCATCTCCCGGACCCCC
>DAHUYW010000125.1 GCA_027306915.1 Spirochaetales bacterium
CGATCCGCTGGTGGACTGCACCAACTGCCAGGCGCGCTTCCGCGCTGACCACGTCATCGAAGAGCAGGGTAACCTCGATGTCTGCCCAAACTGCGGCGCGCGTGGCACGCTGACCGAGCCGCGCCGATTCAACCTCATGTTCAAGACATTCATGGGGCCGGTCGAGGAGGATGCGGGCCTGATCTATCTGCGGCCAGAGACGGCGCAGGGCATCTACGTCAACTTCCTCAATGTGCAGAGCAGCATGCGCAAGCGGCTGCCCTTCGGCATCGCGCAGATCGGCAAGGCCTTCCGCAACGAGATCAGCCCAGGCAACTTCACCTTCCGCATGCGCGAGTTCGAGCAGATGGAGATGCAGTTCTTCATCCCGCCCGAAGAGGAGGAGCGCTGGTACAACTACTGGAAAGAGCAGCGCCGCCAGTGGTATCTCGACCTCGGCATGAATCCAGCGCGCCTCGCCTGGCATGACCACGGCAAGGATGAGCTTGCGCACTACGCCCGCGCGGCGGTGGACATCTACTACGAGTTCCCCTTCGGCAGCAAGGAGATGGAGGGCATCCACGACCGCACCGACTACGACCTGCGCCGCCATACGGAGTTCAGCGGCAAAGACATGTCGTACTTCGACGACATCGAGAAGCGCCGCTACACGCCTTTCGTCATCGAGACATCCGTAGGCGCCGACCGCTCGGCGCTGGCCTTCCTCTGCGACGCCTACGACGAGGAGGAAGTGAAGGGCGAGACGCGCATTGTCCTGCGCCTGAGCAAGCGACTGGCGCCCGTC
>DAHUYW010000126.1 GCA_027306915.1 Spirochaetales bacterium
GCCTTTGCCGGACTGAATGCGGCCGTGAATCCAACCACCCTGTGGTGGTACGACGTGGTTATGGGCTGGGCCATGCTCGGCGGACGGTTCCTGATGGCTATCCCCGTCTTCGCTCTGGCGGGCAACCTCGCCATGAAGAAGAGTGTTCCGCCCTCGCCCGGCACATTCCCGGTAAACACATCGCTGTTCACCTTGCTGCTGGTGGGCGTGATTCTGATTCTCGGCGCGCTCACCTTCTTCCCGGTCCTGAGCCTCGGCCCCATCCTCGAGCAGTTGCTGCTCAAGGCAGGACAGCTCTTCTAACACGCATTCTTCTCTGGGGACAGAACGACATGGCCGCAAAGAAAAATCTCTGGAACACAAAAATCATCGCGCAGGCTCTCATCGATTCCGTGCGCAAACTTGACCCGCGCTGGATGGTCAGAAATCCAGTCATGTTCGTCGTCGAAATCGGCAGCCTGCTCACTACCGCGCTGCTCGCCGACAACTCCATCCACCACCGTGCGGGGTTTGGCTTCAATCTCCAGATCACGCTCTGGCTCTGGTTCACCGTGCTCTTCGCCAACTTTGCCGAAGCCATGGCCGAAGGCCGCGGCAAGGCACAGGCCGACACTCTGCGCAAAGCCACGGGTGACACCATCGCACGGCGCTACACCGATGCAGGCGATCTCGAAGACGTGAGCAGCGGCCTGCTGCGCGCCGGCGACATCATCCACGTCGAAGCCAGTCAGTACATCCCCGGCGACGGCGAAGTCATTGAGGGCGTCGCCTCAGTCGATG
>DAHUYW010000127.1 GCA_027306915.1 Spirochaetales bacterium
CCCCGGCGGTGTCCTCACCGGCACGACCACTTCGACCCGGCCGGAATGAAACACACGCACCACCATGCGCCGCGCACGCCTGCTCTCGCGCACGCTCCATCCTGCGTCCTGCTCGGACCACAGCGGCAATTGCGCCGCCACTTCACCCATCACGCCAAAACCCGCCGGGCGCATCGCGCCATCTGCTGACCTCGCACAGTTTACCAGCGCGCGCACGCGCTGCCTCGGGCAGACGCACCGCCGCCGATCGGCTACGATGCCGGTGCACCGCGAACGACACCCCCAATGAGCCCACCGATTCTCGAAGTCCGTGATCTGGTCAAGCAGTACCCTGGGGTCACTGCGGTCGATGGCATTTCCTTCAGCGTCCCGCAGGGCGTGTGCTTCGGGCTGCTCGGACCGAACGGGGCCGGCAAGACCACCACCATCGAGATCATGGAAGGGATCCTCACCGCCAGTGCCGGGGAGGTGCGCTACTGCGGCGAGCCGCTCGGCAGCCGCTTTCGCGAGGAGGCCGGCATCCTCTTCCAGGCCACGGCGCTGCAGAACTTCCTCACCGTGCGCCAGAGCCTCGCGATGTTCCGCGGCCTGTACGCGCACGGGCGCGACATCGAGGAGCTGCTCAAGCTCTGCTCGCTCGAGGCGCTCGCCGAGCGCGACAACCGCAAACTCTCCGGCGGGCAGCTGCAGCGGCTGCTGCTCGCGATCGCGCTGGTGAACGATCCGCAGGTGCTGTTCCTCGACGAGCCGACCACCGGCCTT
>DAHUYW010000128.1 GCA_027306915.1 Spirochaetales bacterium
GGGGCCGCCGCGGTCACCCACTGGCCGCCGGCCACTGGCGCGCCGGTCCAGGCGTCCCGCCAGTCGGCGCCGGCCGGCAGGTACACCGCCCGCTCCCTGGCGCCCTCGGTGACCACCGGGGCGACGAGGATGTCGCCGCCGAACAGGAACTGGTCCTGGATCTCCCAGCAGGCCCGGTCGGCGGGGAAGTCGAGGAACAGCGGGCGCATCGGCGGCAGGCCCGTCTCGTGCGCGACCCTCATCTGCTCCATCACGTACGGCCGCAGCCGCTCCCGCAGGAACAGCAGGTGGCGGATGATCTCGTACTCGGTCTCGCCGAACGACCACACCTCGTTGGCCGCGCCGGTCTGCTCCGAGCCCACCATGGTGCCCGGCTGGCGGATCCCGTGCAGCCGGAAGACCGGGCAGAACACGCCGAACTGGAACCAGCGGACGATGAGCTCGCGGAACGACGGCGAGCCGATGTCGCCGTTCTTGAACCCGCCGATGTCGGTGGTCCACCACGGGATGCCGGACAGGCCGATGTTCAGCCCGGCCGGGATCTGCCTGCGCAGGTCCTCGAAGGTGGAGTCGATGTCGCCGGACCACACCAGCGCGCCATAGCGCTGGCTGCCCGCCCAGGCGGACCGGCACAGCAGCACGATCTCCTGCTCGCCCTCGGCCTGCATGCCCTGGTAGAAGCCACGGGCGTGCAGCATCGGGTAGGCGTTGCCGACCTCGAGACCGGGACCGATGTGGTAGCGGAGGTTTTCCGGCTGCTC
>DAHUYW010000129.1 GCA_027306915.1 Spirochaetales bacterium
GACGCATGCGCTGCCCGCCTCGATCCGCGCAGTCGGGTACACCTACGATGCCGATGGCCGGCGCGATCCGGCCAATCACGAGTACGGTCTGGGGGATTTCTTCGCCGCGCTGCACGCCGGCAATCTCCCGGCAGTCTCCTATCTGAAGGCGCCGGGCTACGAAGATGGGCATGCCGGGTACTCCGACCCGCTCGATGAGCAGGCCTGGATCGTGCGGGTGGTGAACCGCCTGGAGCGCAGCGCGGCCTGGCGCAGCACCGCGGTGATCATTACCTGGGACGATTCCGACGGCTGGTACGATCACGCCTTCGCCACGCCCACCAACCCTTCCTACGACAAGAGCGCGGATCGGCTCGACGGGCCGGGCGTGTGCGGCCACGGCGTCCCGCTCGCGGGGGTGCGGGGCAAGCCCGTCAATGGCCGCTGCGGTCCGGGCACCCGGATACCGTTCTTCGTGATCTCCCCGTATGCCAAGGTCAACTACGTGAGCCACACGCGCATCTCGCAGGCCTCCGTGGTGCGCTTCATCGAGGACAACTGGCTCGGCGGCGAGCGGCTCGGCGACGGGTCATTCGATGCGACCGCCGGCAGCATCATGAACCTGTTCGACTTCAGGCGGCGTCAGCCGGCCGCGCCGCTGCTGCTCAACGGCCGCACCGGCGAGCCCCTCGCGCCGCGCCGCGGGACTGGCGCCTGAGCGGATGCGCCCTGCGCCGAGGCGGCTCGCGGCCG
>DAHUYW010000012.1 GCA_027306915.1 Spirochaetales bacterium
GGACGGAACCCCGAGAATCCTACAGATTCCTCTCGCGGTCGCCCTCTTGATGGTAGCATGCCGTGGAGCAGACGCGTGTGCCTGAGGCTTTGGATTCACCTAAATATCGTGACGTTTCGCGTGATGGTTAAGACAGCAGCCATGAGCGCGAAGATGCTTCTCCAGCGCCCGCCGGTTCATGACTTCACGCCGTCAAGTTTCTTGAAGAGATTTCGGCGGGAAGCGGAAAGCGAGGCCAAGGCATCCCGCGCATTCTCGAAGGCCTCTTTGACCGTCTCGGCCTCCGCAATAAGCTCGGGATCCGGGGGCGAGGTTACAGCGTATCCGCCTTCTCCCGCTTCTTGAAGCGTGAGGACCAACTTCCCGTCACTTGCCGTGTATTGTTTCATCGCTTTCAAGATAGTCGGCAAGACAGGTCTTCGTCAACGTCCAAGACCTCGCGACTCGATCCCTGAGTGTTTCTGTGTAGTGGCGGAAGGTACAAGATGGCGCCTTGGCCAGAAGACTCGACGTTGTCGTTGAATGGGCCAAGCTGGCTGCTGCATTGCGTCGGTTCCCATCATCCACAGAGGTGCACACACACCAAGTCCCTCGACAAGTTGATGGAGCGGACTGAAAAGGCAATCGCGCTATGTTTCGAGGTAAAAGGAAGGCTGTATACTACTTTTCGAACAGCAAGCGTGGAAGGCTCGTGCCCACGAAGGACAAGAATCGTGTTGTGATCAACCCGGACCATGCGGTCCCCAATGCTCACTACATCTGCGCCGACAGACAGGGCACCGCTGGTTACGGCGCCTTGCCATGCGAAGTGAACGAGCCCGAAATGGGACTAACATAGTGGCCGAGCCGCTTCTGACGAATCGTACCATAAGCCCCCTCCGCGTTCCCACCGGTGTGCCTCAACAACTGTGCCCAGTAATCGCCCGGCCGGACTGGCGGCCGCGTTGCCGGTACCGGCATCAGATTGCCGCCCCGGTTACGACGACTGCCATGGGCTCTGCGACTCCTTCGCCGAAGGCGGGCGTTACTGACACTGATGGACGACTACCTCTGCCTCTCGCCGGGCTCACTTGATGAGAAACCAACGGCACAGATTCTCGAGGAAGAAGACGGAGTCGGGTGAGACATCGACCAAAAAGCCGGAACCCTGGGCTTTCGATGACAACACAGCTTCTTCGATGTCCCAAGAAATCCTTGGGAAGCATTCATGAGAGCAGTATGGTTATCGTCGCCTTTCCGGTTCACCTCAGGCGACCGTCCCAAGAGAATGCGAGCTCCTTCCGACTGTTCCCAGTGAAGGGTGGGGAAATAGGCGCGGTCGGGCCGAGCTCTCGATGCCCCACAACAAGGGCCAATGCAATCTGCTCGCTACTCCCCTTCAAGATCGCCGACGTCGTGACGATGGTGGGGACCCAGAGCCGTGTGCATCGTTTGGCAGGGGAACTTCGCTTATCAGAACCACAATTAGGCCAGCCGCAGAACGAGGAGGGCGCTACAGCAAGCGCAATCCCTGGTCCAAATCCCGCAAGAGCTCGCGCGCGCCAAGGTGAGACGGCTCTTCGGTAACAACCGCCTCAAGAAGGGCTCGCGCCTTGGCCGCTTGGCCGCCGTCGAGTGCCGCGAGACCAAGGCTGCCGAGCGAAACTAGATACTCGCAGAAGACTCTATTCCGCCGATTCAGGTCGCCCTCGAAGACCAGAAAGTCCGGAAGGGAAACAGCGAAATAGTCGTCCTTGACCTCGTCATTTCGGTGGCGCTCTCCGTGGTCGATGAGGCGGCGAAAAGCTCCGCGAGCCTCCTCGACTCTACCCGTGGAGGCGAGCGCCAGACCCTGGTAAAAGATCATATCGGCGGGCTGATCGTTGTAGTACATGGAGAAAGCAGGCTCCTGATCGCCGACGCATGCGAGCGCCAGGGACTCCCGCGCCTCGCTCTCCTTCCCGGCCAAACGGCAGGCGCGAGCAAGGTAGAAGTGGACGTCGTTGTCGCGCGTTCCTTCGAGCTTCCCCTCTCCGAGGTTCTCGGGATAGTGCAGCGCCCTCCTTGCAAGCTCGGCCGCGCTTTCGGGTTTCCCTGCCAGAAGCGCCTCCTTCGCAAGTCCGAGCAACGAGACGACGTATTGGCGAGTGACCTTTCCCTCTCCTCCCTCCCATGGATGGAAGCGGCGTCTTGAAATCACCCCGAGCGCTTCCGCGTAGCGCCCAAGCACGTTGAGGAGGGTGATCCGCTCAATTGAAAGATCGTCCCTGCGCTCAATGAGAGCTGGGTGCTCGTCCAGACGAGCGATGCGCTCAGCGGGATCCATCGAGATAGACCTGTAGAGCTGATCGAGCTCGAAAAAGACGCGGGCGTCAGACTGGTCGAGGGAGAACGCGATCTCGAGCTCTCGACGCGCCCGCGCCGGATCGTGGAGCTTGTTGAAAGCCGCGAGGGCCAGGTTGCGGTGCGCGGTTGGCAAGCCCGGGTCCAGCTCAATCGATCGCTCCCATGCGGCGATCGCTTTGGGATAGCAGCGATTGTTATACCAGAGATCGCCGAGATAGTAGAATGATTTAGCGCCGCCGGGAAAGAGGCGACCTGCCTGCTCGAGAACTCCGATGGCTTCGAGCTGATTCGGAAAGCAGGTGCCGGAAGGGAGCGAATCTGCGAGTCGAACCTCGGCAAGGGCCTCTGCATCCCTCCCCAGCTCGACCAGGAGTGAGGCTCGGCAGTAGTGGGCGAGGGGGTCGCGAGCATCGGGGTGCTCGCTTTCGGACGCGATCAGACGCTTCGTTTGATCGAGCGCTTCCTCGAACAGCCCCCAGCGCGCATATTCAAACGCCGCCTCGAGACTTGTCGCTTGAGGATTCCCCACTCCGAAGCGCTCTCGCTCCGCACCTTTCGCCTGGCCCCCCTGCCGCTGACCGAGGAGACGGAGCTCGTTACGGGCCGACCAGGCAAGGGGGTCATCGCGAAGAACGGTTTCGGCTTCGATTCGTGCCTCCTCCGTCCGACCGAGCCGTCGAAGCAGGGCGGAGTGCATCGTTCGGACCTGCTGGTCGCGGCCATTCACCGCGAGAGATCGCGTCGTATAAGACAGGGCCTCCTCATAGCTCCCCCTGCGGGCCGCAATTCGCCCGAGCGAGCCGAACGCAGCTCCTTTGAGCGCTCCGTTCCACGCGGCTTTGAAGTAAGCTTCAGCCGACTCGACATATCGCCCCTGAAGCTCGAGGGCTCGTCCGAGAAAGAAGAATGGCTCGCCGTTTGCGGGATTCGGGTTCCGTTGCGTGACTCTCTCGATGGCGCGCCGAAAGTGCGGCTCCGCTTCAGCAAATAGCCCGCGACGGAGCAAGCAGAGCCCCATCGCCACGTTTGCGCGGCTGTCGAACGGGTCCCTCTTAAGGGCCTCGGCAAAGTAGCTGGCCGGGTCGAGGGTGGCATGGCGGTATTGCTCGAGGTGCAGCCCGATGAGGTAGAGCTCTTCGTTTGTCCCGACCTCTTGCGGACGAGGGGCCGCCTTCGCGGGCTCGGGAACCGGGCGACCGGGGCGCTCTCCTTCACGGTACGAAAGTCGGACCTCCCCGTCGATCGAACAGACCGTGAGCGTGATCTCTTCAGGAACGATTTCGGCAGGCATCGAAACCTGCTCTAGATACGGTTTACCGGGGTCCACATCCACCGTCTCCGTCATGAGAGACCGGCCGCCCACTCCCGGGGTCCCCCTGACAATTTCCACTCGGTAGGTTCGCTTGCGTGTCGAAGCGACTCCGACCCGAGCCACACCCTGGTCGATCTCCAGATTGATCGCAACCTCAGGAGAGGCATTCTTGACCCCGCCGATTCCGGCGAAGGGAAAGAAATACTGCTCAAAGCGCTTCTCCTCGCCCGGTTCAAGCCAGGAGAAGTCCGGCTGGTTGTCCGTGAAGACTCCGGTCATCAGCTCGATGTAGGGACCGTCTTCGTCGGTGAGGTTGCGCTCCCACGCCTTGCCAAAATCACCGTTGCCCCAAGTCCACAGCTTCTTGCCCGGAGAGATGTGATGGTCCGCGACGTGGAGAATGCCCGCCTTCTTCGAGTGATCGTACCCACCGACGAAGTCAAAGTCCGAATGGTAGGCCATGTAGGAGGTGGGCACCGGGATGTTTTTCCACCAGGAGATGTCCACTCCGGCCGAATAGTCGACCTTGTAGTAGGTGCCGGTGGCGATCGGAAACTGAGAGACATCTCGTTTGCCGTGATCGAAGACCGCACGCACGTCGGCGGGGAAAATCGATTGGTAGCTCTCATTGACCGGAACTGCGGGGTTCGCCCACCAGAGGAAGGTTTCCGGAAAATCCGTACCGTTAAAGAGCCGCCCCTCGATGCGGATGTACGCGCTCCCCGGAAGGAGGCTGATTCCCGCGGCCGCCTTCGTGCGCCGCATACGATCAATCTCGCCGACCCAGACCGTGGCGCCGCCGTCAGGCCCCGGCTCAAGAAGATAGTCAACCGGTGAGAATGTCGAAGGGCGATGGTGCTGGGGCCAGTTGAACTCGATTCCGCCGCAGATCCAGGGGCCCGCGAGTCCGACGAGAGCAGGCTTGATAACCCGATTGTAGTAGACGAAGTGATAGTCGAGCGCCTTTGCGTAGGCCATGTGAATTCTGCCGCCGAGCTCGGGGAGTATCATGAGTTTCAGGTACTCGTTCTCCAGAAAAACGGCGCGGTAGCTCTTGTCAACTCGATGGTCTGAGACGCTATCGATAACGGGATACGGATAGACCGCTCCGGACGAGCCTTGGTAGACCCGCCTCTCGAGAAACATGGGATTGTGGTCCGGCTCGCCGACCGGATAGGTCGGAATGACGACTTCCTCCTCCCACATTGCGACCTCGTCCTTCACCGATTCCATTAAGAACCTCCCTCGCGACAGCGCAATAGTAGCCACCAGCTCACACCCGCAGCCATGGACGGAGCCACTGCGGCATGGACAATCTTCCAGTCCTGGATCGCGTCGGAGTTGCGCGATCGTAAAAAGTCGATTAGTGTACTGACATGATCACGCCGACGCACAAACGCGACGGCTTCGCCGGTGAAAGAATGTTCGTCCTTGAGCGGGAGACCCTCGAGCGCGCCCGTCGCCACCCGCTCCTTGCGCAGCTGCGCGTTACCGACGCGGGTCACTTCCCAAACGCTCGTTACCACTATCGTCGCAGGACGTACGGATGCGATCAGCACATTCTCATCTACTGCGACAACGGACGCGGCTTTGCGTCGATTAACGGAAGTGAACCCTTCGAGATACGCCCGCGGACCTTCGTGATCATCCCGGCTTTCACCCCCCACATCTATGGCGCCGATCCGACGGTACCGTGGACAATCTACTGGGGGCACTTCGTCGGGGATGCCTCCTACTTCTACTTCTCGCACCTCCCGATCATCGACCGCCCCTTCTCGGTTGAGGCCGACCGAATACCATTCGTCCGCGGGATCTTCGAAGAGCTTCTTACGCTCCTGAGACGAGGCTACTCCACCGAGAATCTCGTAGCGTGTTCCCAGCTCATGGCTGCGATTCTGGGCACTCTCATCTTCAACAATCAGGATATCGAAATCCATATCAGTGACCGGTCCCATATCAAGATCGAGCATGTGATCGACCATATGCGTCACCACCTCCAGGAGCCTCTTCGTCTGAGCGCCCTCGCCTCGAAGGTGGGGCTTTCCGTTTCGCAGCTCTCGTGGTTGTTTCGCAAAGAGACCGGCTATCCCCCGATGAAATACTTCGCACGGCTCAAGATCCAGCGAGCCTGCCGTTACCTCGAGTCGACCGACGCTCCGATCAGCGTGATTTCCGAGCAGCTGGGCTATGATGACCCCTTCTACTTTTCTCGACTCTTCAAGAAGACCGTCGGATGTTCCCCCTTGGGCTATCGGACTGGAGAAAGACGATAGGAGCCTTCCCCCCTTCAGGCCTTTGTCGCTCCGGCGACAAGCCCTTTCACAAGGAAGCGCTGGAGCGCGATGAATATCACAACCGTCGGAAGAGTGACCAGCACCGAGCCGGCGAACATGTCCGACCACTTGTACTGGAACTCGCCAACGTAGGTCAGGAGGAACCCCGGGGGAATGGTTCGCATGCTTTGTCGCGTCGTAAGGCTCAGCGCAAAAATGAGGTTGTTCCAGGAGTTTAGAAAGGAAAAGAGCCCAACCGCAAGCAGACCCGGCACAACCAGCGGCACACCGATTCGCACGAGAATCTGCAGTCGGTTGCAGCCGTCGACCTGAGCCGCCTCATCCACCTCTTCCGGAATCGTCTCGAAGAAGCCTCGAATCATCCATATCGCGAACGGCAGGCTGAAGCTCGTGAAGGCGAGCACCAAGCCCGCAAAGGTGTTCAAGAGATGCAGGACCCGGAAGGTCGAAAAGAGCGAAATGACGATAATGACGCCGGGAAACATCTGGGATGCGAGGATGGCCATCATGAGCGGACGTTTCCCGGGGAATCGGATCCGCGCAAGCGCGTAGCCTGCCGGGACGGACACCAGGATAGTGAAGAGGGCGTTCTCGAGCGAGACCACGAGTCCGTTACGGGCGTAGGTCAGAAAGCCCCGTCGATCCTCCAGCTGGGAGATATAGTTCTCCAGGGTCCAGTGTCTCGGAACCCACTGCGGAGGGACGGAGAACGCGTCGCGGTTCGGCTTGAGGCTGCTCGAAACCATCCAAAATGTCGGGAAGAAGATGAACAGGAAGCAGATCGCGAGGACGACGCCGGTGATGACGCCCTTTAGCCTCGGGTATCGGTCCAGCTCGAAGTTAGCCACGACGTTTCCCCTCCATCACCCGAACGTAGAAAACCGAAAACACCAACAGCCCAAGGAGCCACACCACCGATATAGCAGTCGAGTATCCCATTCGGAAGCTGAGAAAGGCCTGGCGGTAGGTGTAGACCGAGAGAGTCATCGTCGCATCCACCGGTCCCCCTTCGGTCGCCGTCCAGATGAGATCGAAGTTGTTGAAGTTCCAGATCACCATGAGGGCCGTTATGATCATGATGATCTCCCGTAGGTGGGGAAGCGTGATGTGCCAGAAACGGCCGAGCGTTCCCGCGCCGTCCATTTTCGCCGCCTCGATAAGCTCCTCAGGACGGGTTTGAAGCCCGGCGAGCAACATGAGCATGTAGAAGGGAGCCTGGTTCCATACGTTGACGATAATGAGAGCCCACATCGCGGCACGCTCGTTCGCAAACCAGGGGATGAACTTTCGAATGACTCCAACGGCTTGAAGGGTGTAATTCACTATCCCCACCTCGCCGTTGAACATGTAGAGCGTCAGAAGCGCGACGATCACCCCGGGGATGACCCACGGAATGAGCGCAACTCCGCGGAAGAAGTTCCGAACCGGAATCTTCTCGTTCAAGACCAAAGCGAGCGCGAGCCCCACCATGAACGCCAAGATTACTGAAGCGGCGGTGAACTCGATCGTGTTGAGAACCGCGATCGGGAAGACCGGATCCTTGCTGAAAAGCTCGACGAAGTTCTGCAGGCCGACGAACTGCTGACGGCCGGCGCCAAGCAGACTTGCGTTGTGCAGACTCAGCACAAGAACCTTGGCGAGAGGAAAGAACACGACCACAACAAGGATGATCAGGCAGGGAGCGAGAAAGGCGGATGCGTAGAGATAGTCCGAACGCCTTCGCCGACTGAAGGTCCCGTGAATACGGCCGCGCGCCGGGAGGGACCCGGGCCCGCGGCCGTAGGATAGATCAACCATCCGACTCTGGCCTACTTCCCGTAGAGAGTCTGGAGATTCGACGTGATTTCCTTGAGGGTCTGGTCGACTGAGGCACCGGTCAACGCGACCTGCTGCATTCCCCGGATGATGAAGCTTCCCGCCGCCCCATACTGGGGATTGTAAGGGCCGCCGATCATCGATGGGATAACGGCTTTTGCGTACTCTTGGGCGACCGGGTTGTTGTACAGCTCGGGATACTTCGCGAAGGTGCTCTTCAACGAGGGAATGAGACCATAGGGAACCTGGTACACCTTCACCGAAAGAGGATTGCTGATGAGGAACTGCATGAACTTCCACGCAATGTGCGGATGTTTCGCCTGGGCTGACATCCCCAGTTGGTGAATATCGGCGATAGTAACGGGTGTGTCGCCCGCTCCAATCGGCACGGTCGATACCCCGAATGTGTCATAGAAGGCTTGTCCGTCGAAGGCCGGGTTGAGCGAACGGAGAATGCCTACGAGATAGGGGCCATCGAGCTTCATGACGATCTTACCCTTCGCCATGAGCTCGCGCTCGTCCTTGATCTGCTGACCGACCGGGGTCCAGCCCTCCTTAGCCGCAGCCTGAAGGAAATCAAACGCTTTGCGCACGGGCGGGGTGTCGAAATTGTAGTCGTCGTTGTAAAGCGGACGTCCACCGTAGGTGAGAATCCACGGCCAGAACTCGGTGAGCGCGTAGGAGATCTTCGTCGTGTCCAGCCCGATCGGATAAATGTCGGAAGGGAGCTTCTCTTTCAGGATCTTGATGTCACTGATGAGCTGATCCATCGTCTTCGGTGGGTCATTCGGATTGAGCCCTGCCTGCGCGAACAGCTTCTTGTTCCACCAGAACCCATGAGGGGTGAGACCGAAGGGGACGGCGTAGAGCACGCCCTTGTACATTCCGGCCTCGAGACCGCCCTTCCAGTTGTCGGCGAGAAACTCCTTCGAGGCGTACTTGTCCAGATCGGCCAAAGCACCAACCCCGCCGAGCTCCGCCGGCCATGGACCATTCAGCTGCATCACCTCCGGGGGATCGCCGCCCGCGGTCTGAATGAGGAGTTGCTGATGCATCTCGTCGAACGGAATCGCGATATTGTCGACCGTGACCCCAGGATTGTCCTTCTCAAAGGCAGCTATCACCGTCTCGATGTTCTTCCGGGTCGCCGCCTCGGCGGACACCCAATTCGCGAAATGGAGAGTAACCTTGCCTGATGACGCGGTCTCCTTGCTTCCACCCGCGAACGCGACGCCCGCGCCGAGCAAGATTACTCCCGCGGCAAGGACGCCGACCAAAACCGATTTTCTCATACCTTTTCCTACCTCCGAAACCTTTGATCTTAAGTCAACTATAGAGGCGTCGCTTCCGGAATGGAATGGACGAAATGCACAGCGCATGGACGAAATTACGGAGAGCGCGCTGCCTGCGCGCCGCCGCTCGAGGTCGGGGGCGCACGCCCGTAGCCGCGCGTCCAATGGATGACTCATCGGCTCAAACCAGAAGTACTGGTGCCGATAGTCCGGCTCAGACTCCGGCGAAGAAATGAAGAGGAGGTACCACCTGAAGACGGAATCACTGACAGTCGTCAGTCCGTTTCCGTTTTCCGGCCACCGTATTCAAGCCCTTCCGCTTTAACCTTCGAACTGATTGTTAACCCATCTGCGCGGCCATTGGAAAGAAGGGGCGGAGGCCGAGCCCGTAGGGCAATTCGAAGTCGGCATCGTTACGTACTGAGAGCTCGATGGCGAGGACGATAGTCCGCATCGCCGGGCTGGAAGTAGAGAAGGAACCAGGGGGCAGCGCGCCGGAAAGCTTGCCCCGTTCGCACATCGCTGCGCATGCTCGTTCGATCCACCGGACAATCGCCCTCGAGCGAGGAGGTCGACGAGCCCGGAGATGATCGCGCGCGAGTAACCGAGGAGATCAAAGCGGCTGCGTGAGTAGACTTCGTTCGACCAGAGCGCGCAGTAGGGAGCTTCGGCGACTTGTACCCCCCCGAGCATGCGGCGGCGTCGCGTCTCGCCTCGGGTAATCGGGACGTGTTTCAAAACCTACATTCAGTCAAAGCGTGCCAGTCTCGGTCGCCTGTAATCTGAGGCGTGCTTACTATCCCGTTGTTGCTCCATCGGCAGCCGCCCTACCGGCGACGACATCATCCTGAATGCCGCGGGCTTCCGTTAGGCCTTCCACACCTTGCCAGCGCCCGGCGCAACTTCCGCCATCGCGTTTCGCGTATCCACGATGCAGCGCGACCAGTTCGCAAGCTCGTCGTAGCGAACTGAGTCGTGGCGGGTGGCGATGAGAGCGAGATCGAAGCCCTCGATCGTCTGCTGATCCCAGGAGACCGAACGCGTGCCTTCCCATTGCGAATGCCGTCGGGTCGGCCGGATGACGGGAATGTAGGGGTCGTAGTAGGAGACCTCGGCCCCCCGCTCGGCTAGGCTCTCGATAAGCTCGTAGCTCGGCGATTCGCGGTCGTCGTCCACGTTTCCCTTGTAGGCAAGCCCCACGACCAGGATCTTGCTGCCCTTGATCGATTTGCGCTCCTCGTTGAGGGCTTCGCCGACCTTCGCGACGACGTAGGCCGGCATTGCCGTATTGATCGCTCCTGCAAGCTCGATGAAGCGGGTGTGCTGTCCATACTCGCGCGCCTTCCAGGTGAGATAGAAGGGGTCGATGGGGATGCAGTGGCCCCCGAGGCCCGGCCCGGGCTGGAAGGCCATGAAGCCGAAGGGCTTGGTCTTCGCGGCCGCCACGACCTCCCAGATGTCGATGTCCATGGCGGCGTAGATCATCTTGAGTTCATTCACCAGGGCGATGTTCACGCTGCGAAAGATGTTCTCGAGGAGCTTGGTGGCCTCTGCGACCCGGCAGGAGGAGACCGGCACAAGCCTCTTGATGGACGTCGAGTAGAGGGCCATCGCCCTATCCAGGCAGGCCGGGGTGTAACCTCCCACCACCTTGGGGATTACTGCGACCTCGCTTCCCGGATTGCCCGGATCTTCGCGCTCGGGAGAGAAGGCGAGGTGGAAGTCGCGGCCGGCCATCATGCCCGAGCCGGCCTCGAGCACCCCCTTAAGGTCCTCGTCCGTAGTTCCCGGATAGCTCGTGGATTCGAGCACCACGAGAGCCCCCTTGGGGAGATAGGGCGCGATGCTTTGCCCGGTGCCGAGGACATAGGAGATGTCGGGTTCGCGGTGCTCGTTAAGCGGAGTCGGTACGCAGATGAGGACCGCGCTCACCTCCCTCACTCGGCTGAAATCGGTCGAAGCGGAAAAGCCCCCCGCACTGCGGAGCTCGGCGATCGCCTCCGAAGGGATGTGGCGGATGTAGCTTCGGCCCTCGCACAGCGCGTCCACCTTCACGGCATCGATATCCAGCCCCACTACCTCGACGCCCGAGCGTGCAAACTGGAGCGCTAAGGGCAACCCGACATACCCCATTCCCACGATGGCTATTTTCATAGTATTCCCTCCTTTAACTCGATTTGACGGCCGAGGAGTCCCCCCCGTTTCCCCGCCGTAGTGCAACTTTCTTCCGCCATCCGCCGTCCAATACGCATTGATGGGTCCCCCGAAGGGAAGGCCTCCGGTACCAGATCTTCAATCGGAGCAACACCTCGCGGGTCGCAAGAACGGAGGAAATCCCTGTGAGAATCGAAAACCAGCTTCTCCTGCAGCCCGAGGTATGCCCAGAGTCTCAGCCCGCCACGATCGATCTGAAGGCCACCGCACGCACTGCGACGGACCGGTCCCGACTCGCCTGGATCATCGTCCTCTACGTGCTGATCGCCTGCGGCCTGGGCATTCATTTCTTTTCGAATCTTCATCTTATCCGCACGATGGTCGCAAACAGCGAGGACCGCGCATGGATGCGGGTGGCGCTTCACGGAAGTGCCATCTGGGCTGGTCTCGTTATGCTCCTCCTCGCCTTTCGCACCGCACTGTGGATCTTCTATCGCCCGCAACGATCCACGACTCTTGGGGAGGCGCCGAGACTGACTGTGGTGATCCCGGCTTACAACGAGGGAGCGATGGTGCTCAAGTCCATCGAATCGGTGGTTTCTGCTCGCTACCTCGAGGAGCGCCTCGAGATCCTCGTGGTGGATGATGGGAGCAGGGACGACACCTGGGACTACATCCAACAAGCGGCTGCGCTCCATCCTCTCATGGTCACGGCGGTGAAGTTTCCCCAGAATTGCGGCAAGCGGGCGGCCCTCGCCGCCGGCTTCAAGCGGGCGCGCGGGGAGATCATCGTGACGATAGACTCCGACAGTGTCATCGAACCTGACGCGCTCCTCGCGATCACCGGTCCCTTCCGTAATCAGAAGGTTGGCGCGGTCGCGGGGAAGGTGGCCGTCTACAACCAACATGAAGGGCTCATCCCTCGAATGTTGCACATCCGCTACCTGGTGACCTTCGACGTCCTGCGCGCAGTCGAGTCCACCTACGGCACCGTCTACTGCTGTCCGGGCGCCCTCACGGCCTATCGAGCGAGCGCCATTCGCAAAGTGCTCGACCAATGGATGAGCCAGACCTTTCTCGGCGTGCGCTGCACCTTCGGCGAAGATCGCGCGATGACGAACTACCTGCTCGCCGCAGGTTTCGACACGGTCTATCAGGGCTCCGCAGTCGTGCGCACTGTGGTACCGGCTAGATACTCGAAGATGTCAAAGATGTTCCTGAGGTGGGATCGAAGCTACGTTCGCGAGGAGCTTCGGCTTATGAAGATCGCCTGGAAGCGCCCGCCCGTCGCGCGTTTGATCACGCTCTATGATCGGATAATAACCAACCTCCAGTTACCGATTGGCTACGTCGCTGCGGCAATGCTTATCATTACGGTGGTCGCCCGCCCCGTGTTGTTGCTTCGATTTCTCCTGATGATGCTCCTTATGTCGGTCCTCAGCACGGCCTACGTTCTCAAGAGCGAGCCGTCGCTTCGGAGCATGATGTACGGAGTGCTCATGGCCTATTTCTCGACCTTCGCGATGTCTTGGATCCTGCCGTACGCCTTCTTCACCGTGCGGGCACGATCGTGGCTGACGCGGTGAAGGGAGCCGCCATTTCCAAATGACCCTGAGGACGTCGAGGTCGTAAACGTAGTGGTCATCCGAACCGAGAACAGTGAGGGATAACTGGAATCGGTTCGGCAACGCGGAAAAACGGCGTGCAAGTCATAGACGTTTCTTGGATAAGGAGGGCAGATTCGGTTCCTAACGCAGTGTCGGCCGCCAAGCTCCATCTCACCGAGTATAGGTAGGACATATCAGGGGTAGACTCGAGCGGCTCGGCCTGGGGCTACGGGTCCAAAAAGAGACTCCACCGAGTTGGTTGTTCCATCTGAAAACCATCTCTGATAGGCTCATTCTCGCCGACCGAGGCCACCCCGCTCGAGCGGCCGACCCATAAGGCGGATCATGCCCTGTCGCGTCGTGCGGACAGGAATACGACGAAACCGATGATTACGATTGACAGAACCAAGGCGATGATGCCATCGCCCAGCCCGAGACCTCCCAGAAAGGGCTTCCCCATCCAGTCGGCGAACGATGCCCCGAGAGGTCGGGTCACCACATAGGCAAACCAGAAGGAGAAGATCTCGTTCAGACCAAACAGTCGGCGGGCAAGCAATGGAATGGCGAACAGCACCGCGAAAAGTATGAGAGAATCAAAGTATCCTAGCCGCAAGGTTGCAGCAGTCATGTCCCCGGCGGCCGTGCCCAGCGCGAAGGTGGCCATAACGGTCGCCCAATAGAACAATTCACGACGACCAGCGTGGACGCTGTGGATCGAGAGGGTCTTTTCGCTCAGATGCCAAACCACGAATACTATCGCAAGCACAACCGCGAACACCGTGGTCGACACGAGGTAAGGAACACCCAGTACGACGTGGGTAACGTCGGCAGCCATTGTCCCGAAAACAGCCACCATGACGACGGCAAGCCAATAGATCCACGCGATATATCGCCGCACCAAAAGCTGCAGCGTGAGAGCAATCACCAATCCTAAGCAGCCAAGGACCACCGCAACATAGGGGTCAATCTGGTAGACCAGAAAATCCGACGTCGATTCGCCCATGGCGGTCGACAACAATTTGACGATCCAGAAAAGGACCGTCACTTGCGGCACCTTTCTTATGATATTGGTGTCTTCCGTCCTCGAGTGGCCATATAGACTTTCTGACATAATAGAAAAGAGCGTACCACGAAGGCGCGGGCGCGGATAGACAAACGAAGGGAGTTGGGGCTCTCCTAATCGTGCATGTACATCTCCCACGACAGGTATTTCGAGACCGCCTCGTGTACCGCCCGCGCATGATGACCGCGGACCATCGCTGTGTGGTGCTCGAATCCGTTGGTGCATAGGTGATCCATGAGAGACTGGAGCTTTGGCACCCGGCACACGGCGATCCCTCCCGCCATATTAAAGGGTTGGTCTGTGAACTCCCCCTCTCCGACGTAGCCGCGAATCCTGCCGTGAAGATCATCCGTCGACATGCGGAAGAAAGTCATCGGTCCGGATTTCACGTGGCCCTTTATTGCGCCGAAGCTTCGTTCCCGGCCGAGAGACTCGCCCAGAACGTCGAGCTCCGAAATCTCTACCTCGCCTCCGACAAACCCTTTGGGGAAGTTCCCGCAATGAGTACAGACGCACTGATCGCGATCGTCGCCGTAGTTGTTGTTCCAGTCCAGGAGAGCAGACGGCTTTCCGGCCGCGAGGGCGAGGGCGTACATGGAAATAGCTCCCGCCACATCCACCTCACACGCGCCCGGACAGAGCTCTTCTCCGGTCATGCTCATCACGGTGCAGGTTGCGCAACCGTAGTTCAGCTGGACTGACGTCCAGCACTGGATGCAATAGGCGTCGATATCGTTCTTCTGCACCCAGTTTCGCACGACTGCCGAGAGTTTCGCGTTTTTCACGATGTTCGCGTCGGGGATTCGATCGGGAATCCGACCGTACGAGCGAATGGCAGCTACTGTCTTCTTGACCTCCTCCGATGCGTCATCGAGTCGTTGCGCCGCGAATATGATTTCGGACAGGTCAATCGGTACAACCGTTATTCCCGAAGCCTGGAGGAGACGTTCGCTCACCCGCATCGTTTGAAAGGCTGCCGGACGAGCTCCGATCGCCCCAATGCGTGCCCCACGGAGGCCCCGGACTACTCTGCACACTCCGGCGAAGTACTCGAGATCCTTCGCGAAATGCTCGCTTTCGATCGCGCAGGTGTGAAGGCTTGTGTTGGTAAACGGAATGCGGTACCCATAGAGATTGTTGCACACCGACAGCTTGCCGCAGAATGCGTCTCTGCGGTGCTTGATGTCGACTTTGTCGATGTCGTCGTCGCATGCTTGGACAAGGATCGGCACGTTGAGGCTGGATTCGACGATTGCATTCACGATACCGAGCTCATCGCCGAAATTCGGCAGTGAAACAAGTATGCCGTCAATGCGGTGTCGGTTCTCCTCGAACAAGCGCGCGCATTTCCGGGCGTCTTCAATCGTTTCGACGACACCGGTTGGCGTCGATTCTGACGGCAAGATCACCGCGTCGTAGCCGAGCGTTTCAAGCCTTGCAAGTATATCCCTTCTGCCCTGTCGAGCGAGCTCCGGGTTGAAGAAGCCCCGTGTTCCGACAATGACGCCGAATGTCAGTCTGTTCGTTCCAACCATTGCGTAAGATCCTCCTGTTCCACCCGCTCCGGGTTCGGTCACAAAGCCCGACGTCCACCTTCGAGTGCCGGTCGCAACGCGAATATCCGCTTCCGACTCAGACAGGTCGCGCCGAGAAGTACTAAGCGCCGCCCTCGCTTTCGCATTAGTCAATCACCCGATCGACGCCGCGGGAGCAGGCAGTCTGAATCTCGTTTTCTGCGCATCCAACAGCATTGCAAGAAGTATCACGAGCCCTCGTACCGGATCCAACCAGAACGGCGAGATATTGACCAGATTAAGGCCGGCTGCTATAGCTGACAGGAGAAGGACTCCTCCCAGCGCACCCAGCATGCTGCCTCGACCTCCATTGAGACTGACACCGCCGATCACTGCGGCGGCAAAGATGTCGAACGTCATGTTCTGTCCCATGTCAGTTGTGACCGCCGAAACCTGTCCCGCAAGCATCAACCCGGCTACAGCCGCCAAGACGCCACTGATCACGTACACCTGGCGCACTCTTCGGTCGGTATTGACGCCGGCGACTCGCGCCGCACTCGAGTTGCTGCCTATCGCATAGAGCTCCCGCCCGAAACGAGAACGGTGTAGCACGGCATAGCCGATCACAAAAAAGAGGATCACGACGACAATCGCCACGGGAATCGGCCCAATGCGTCCGCTGCCAAGCCAGTTGAACGCGGAAGGGGTTCCAAAAACGGGGAAGCCGTTGTTGATGACAAGCACTATTCCCCGCAAAGCGATCTGCATGGCAAGTGTGACGATAAAGTTGTTCATCCGCAGGCGTGTAATCAAGCTCCCGTTTATCCATCCAACAAGCGATCCAACCGCCAGCATGATGACAATAGAGAGGAATACTGGCAGCATCAGCCCGCTTCCGTTCGCCGGGCTCCGCGCCGGCAGAATGAGCCACGCTCCAATGAACGCGGTCAGACCGACGGTCGATTCCGCCGAAAGGTCGAAATTCCCGGTTACGAAGACGAGCGTTTGACCGACGACGAGTATTCCGAGCACGGAAGCATGCAAGAGAATGTTGCTCAGGGTTTCCAGTCGCAGGAACTTGTTGGAGACAAGCGAGAACCCAACTGCGACTATCACGATCAAGACCCAGATGAGATTGTTGAGCAAACCGGGAACGTAGGTCCTAATATCCAGGGTGCGCGTCTGCATAGTCATCTTCCCGGTTTTCCATCTTCGAGCTCTGACTGCCCGACCACTTCATGCTTGAGCACAATGCTTCCAATTGAAGCCCCCGATGTCCCGAATCGAGACTTCTGAGCGTCGAAGAACATTGCGAACAGAATGACCACACCCCTCACGGTCTGAATCCAAAAGGAGGAGACTCTCATGAGATTCAGCCCGGAATCTAGCGATGACATCAACAGAACCCCGCCTAGTGCTCCGAAGATCGCTCCGCGTCCTCCGTTAAGACTAATACCCCCGATGACGGCAGCCGCGAACACCTCGAGAATCATGCCTTGACCAAGTCGCGGGACAGCAACCCCCAGGCGCGCGGAGAGCATCCAGCCGGCCATCGCAGCCAAAACGCCGGAAATCATGTAGACTTGTCGGATCCTGCGCAGTGGATCGATGCCAGCCGCGAGCGCCGCGGCCGGGTTTCCTCCTACCGCATAGACGTCACGACCGAAGACGGTAAACCGCAAGATGAAATATGCGACAACGAAGGCAATGACTAGGACCATAACGGATACGGGCAAGAATCCAACCTCCGCCTGACCAACTCCTACGTAGGCTGACGGCAAGCTGGAGACCGTGTGTCCTTGGCTTGCTACGAGAACCACGCCCCGGATCACAATCAACATGGCGAGCGTCGCGATGAAATTGTTCATCTGGAAACGGGTGATAAGTAACCCATTGATCCAACCGATCGCAAGACCTACTGCAAGCATAGCCGCTACTGCAACCACGATGTTGACAGACAAGCCGGACCCATGCGTCGTAGCTCCCGCCGGAGCGACAAGCCAAGCTCCAAGAAACGCTGCGATGCCGACCGTCGATTCCATCGACAAATCAAAGTTGCCTGTGAGCAGCGTAAAAGACTGTCCGATTACCATGATTCCCAGGACGGCCCCATCGACCAGAATATTCCCGACGACATTATTCACCGTCAGATATCGGTCCGTTAGGACCGAGAAAACGGAAAGCACTACGATGAGGAGGATCCAGATCATGTTGTCGAGCAGTAAAGAAGCGGCAGCCCTCCGTCCACTCATTTCGCCCCGACCCCTCCTTCAATTGCGAGCAACACGTTTTCAACAGTCGCATCCTGCCTTCCCGGTACGAATTCGCGACTGATCCTGCCGCCGTACATTACGACCAAGCGGTCGCAGGATTCCAGCAGTTCTCGAATTTCCTCCGAGACTATGAGAACGGCGACGCCGGATCGCGCCATATCATCGACAATCCGCATGATCTCGACCTTCGCCTGCACGTCGACGCCCTGGGTGGGCTCATGAAGCAACAGCAGCTTCGGTCCAATCCCTGCCACACGAGCGAACACGACCTTCTGCTGATTCCCTCCGCTCAGGAACGCCACTTCTTGATTTATCGAAGGGGTAACGACCCCAAGGGCCTTCACAAACTTCCGCACGTGCTCTCTTTCTCGGCGTCCATCAAGCCATCCTAGGACCCCGCTGAACTTTCTCAACACCGATAACGAAATGTTCTCTCCTACCGAACGGATGCCGAAGATCCCCAAGCCTTGTCTATCTCGAGGAACGTACGAAACACCGCTTAGAATCGCCTCTTCCGGTGATTCCGGGCGATAGGAAGAGTCAGCGACTGTAACAGCTCCCTCGCCCAAAGGCTCGAGTCCCGCGAGAGCCTGCACGAGTTGTTCTTTCCCACAGCCGTCAAGACCGGTAAGTCCGAGGATCTCGCCGGCCCGAATTCTCAGATCAATCTCGGTATAATATGGCGCTCGCGTCAGATTGTGGGTATCAAGCACGGTCGGAGCAGAAACGATTTCCACCTTGCGATGAAATGCCTCGACTTCAGAGCCGCTAATCAGACGCACCAGAATGTCCTGGGTGAGGTCTGAGACCTGGAATTCGCCCACCACTCCACCGTCCCGGAGCACGGTGACACTGTCACACAGCTCGAACACCTCCTCCAGGAAATGCGAGATGTATACGAACGACACACCCTGTGCAGCTAATCGTCTGACGAAGCTGAAGAGCACCTGAACTTCGTTCTTGGGCAACGAGGCGGTCGCTTCATCGAGGACGATTATTCGCGCATTTGCAAAAAGTGCCTTAGCAATCTCGATCATTTGTCGCTCGGCGACGCTCAGACCCTCGACTTTCCGACGGATGTCGACTTCGAGACCAAAAGCGGACAGACGTCGCTCGGCCTCGCGCGAGAGGGTTTTCCAGTCCACCAAGCCGAGTGCTCGGGTCGGCAGATTTCCACAGAATACGTTTTCGGCGACGGTAAGTGAGGGAACCAGCTGAGAGTGTTGATGAACATATCCTATGCCTACTTCGCGAGCCTTCGATGTCGTCATGTTTGAAACCAACCCGCCGGAGACGGAGATCTCTCCGCGATCCGCGGCATACATTCCGGTGAGGACATTCATCAATGTTGATTTTCCAGCCCCGTTCTTACCCACCAGGCCCCGGATCTCCCCTTTCCGTAGTCGAAGATCCACTGAATTCAAAGCCCGCACCCCGGGAAACGTCTTCGAGACTCCACGCATCTCCAGAACGATCGAATCTTCTCCCATGCAGAACACTCCCGTTCATCCTGACTGCCGTCCAACCAGAGGGGAAATGTGGTCGCGAGACCGGCGTTGTTGTGCGCCTTCCCTGTGCTTCTGCCGGTCCCACCGGTCTCGTCGATGCCACATTGCCGATACGGGTCAATTCTCCGCTACTTGTTGACCGACACATTCCCCCACAGATGAGGATTGTCCACGTTCTCGGAAGTCACTCGCACCGTCGAGAGCTCAAGAACAGGAGTCCCGTCTTTGTTGATCACGACCTTCGAAGGAGACCAGAGCGCGCCTTCTTCCGTAACTGGGCCGGGCTCAACCGGCTGGCCTTTCAGAACTTGTGGAATGTACCTGAGAACGAGCGACCCGAAGTCGTTGACTGGCTGTCCTGAAGCCTCGTCCGACCAACCCTCACGGATCGCCTGAAGGCCGATTGGGCTCCCATCCACCGAGCAAATGAAGACATGCCCCGCTTCTCCCCGCTTGTGAAGCATACCCGCTTGCTTCAACGCTGACAGTGTACCGGAGATGTACACATAGTCCGAAGCAAGATAGATTGCGTCCAGATCACTGTTGGCCGAGGCTACGTCGAGAGCCGCCTGCTCTGCTTTTGCCGCATCCCAGTTTCCGACCTTTTCGATGAGCTGCACGTTCGGATATTGCTTGATGACATTGTCAAAGCCGTCCCGACGCTGAACCCCCACGTTCTGACCTAGATCACCGGTGATCTCCAGAATCTTGCCCTTGACCTCGCCGTTGTACTTCTGCTTCAGGTACTTAACCGCAGACTCTGCCGCCTGCTCTCCTCCCTGAACGTTGTTCGACTCGACCGTCATGGCAACCTTGCATCCGGTTGTCCCCCGGTCGATGGTAAAGAACGGGATATGCGCCTGGTTCGCTTTCGCGACCGCCGTGCAGATTCCAGCGCTGTCTTGCGGCGTCGCGACGATGGCGTTCACGCCGAGCGAAATGAAGTATTGAATATCGCTGAGCTGCTTGGCAGCATCGCCGTTGGCGTTGGTTGTTACTACCTGCCAGCCCATCTTCTCCGCAGGCTGAACGAGGCTATTCTGAATGTCCAGCTGTCCTCCGATCAACGAAGGCGACGCGAAGCCAACCGTAATGCGCTTGGACGTGCCTTGTGCCGCTTCTGACTGTCCACCGGCGAGCACCGTCGCCCCGCCGAATACAATCATGCAACTTGCGGCAAGACACAGCACGAAGCCCTTCAAACTCCTCATTTGGATTCCCTCCATGACTAGTACGAAAGCAGTTGTCTGCAAACCGTCCAATCCACGATAAGCCATGAAAGAGGGAAGTGTCAACGAAATTTTTCGATTTGTTGAGTGCATTCTGAAAAATGAAATTATTGCCAGCTTGAACCATGTGCTTCGGGACCCTCGTCCTGCCAGTGGGTACCGAAAAGGCGCATCGGCTTCGACCCCAAAAAAACGAGCGGGCCTGCACGACCCTGCAGGATCAGCCCGTGGAGGTCTGGGATCTCTTCTCACGTTGAATCCTGCCGTTGCAAAGCGATTGGTCGGAAAGATCCTGCCGACCTTCGTGAGATAGGGGGAACATCTTGCGCAATTCCGGAGGTCGCCTCCAGAGGGTCCAACTCTAACCGGGATCGCCCCTATTTCACCAAAATCTCCGGCAGCTCAAAGGAACGTCCTTCCACGGCGTAGGTCTTCGTCGGCCACTGCCCCGTCACCGAGTACACGGCTGGGTTTCCGTCTCGGTTCACGCTGAGCTCCTCGACCTTGACGCCGGTGACCGTAATGAACCAGTCATATGCCTGATCCGCCGAGACCGTTGCCTCGTTGTCCAAACACAGGCTCGGCTCGGCAACGATGTACCCGGTCACGCCTCCAAGATAGTGTTGACGCCAGTCGTCCGGGTAGCCGTGATTCGAAAGTATGCGCTTTTCTGCAATCAGGATGTCCGTGAATCTGGCGCCCGGAACGCAAAGCGATATCGCGGCAGCTTCCGCGGATGAGGCGGCTTCGTAGGCCGTCTGCGTTCCTTTCGGAACCGCTCCAAACGAGACGAGTCGAGTCACATTTGCATGGAGGCCGAACTGCCGCACCGCCGAGTGAAGAAGCAAGAATCGCTCCAGAGGTTTGTCGGTGGGAACGGGGTGGCGATAGCGCGCGATGCGCTCGTCGCTTCCTACCAGGACCACATCGCACCGGATTCCGAGAGCCGCGTAGCTGGACTCAAGCATTCCCGCGATCTCTCTTTCCGTCATTCCGGGCGATGCGCGATCGGCTGTGGATCGCAGGATCCGTTCCGTTGCCGCTCCGAGCGAGCGGAGCCGGTCCATCTCCAGCTCGGTGAGCGGATAGTGCAGCGCCATCAAGGCCTTCGGTAGGAAGGTGGCGCCATCCATCGGGAAATCGCTGGCAAACCTCTTGCCTGCGATGAGCTCCGCCGCTTTGCCTTCAAGGGTAGATTCGTACCAATCTACCCTAACGTACTCAACCGCTATGCCAGAGAGCTCTTCTTCGATCAGCCGGGGCCCGTCCATCGGGAGTGCTACCAGAACGACCCTTTCCTGACTCACCAACAACAACCCCGTGCCAATCTCGGATGGCACTACTACCTCGCTGCCACCTCCGCACGTTAGCCACGCAAAGTTGTCCTTTCTGCCGATAACAAACCCGTCGAGCTGAGTTCGCTCGAGGAGCTCCCTCACCCGTCGGATCTTCCGCTCGATCTCCACGCGATGCCCATTTGCCATTACCCTACCCTCTTGCTTCGCTCGAGCATTAGCGCATTCTCCCCCGCACACCAGCGGCGGGAGATCTTCGAAGCCCCCGGCGGCCGACTCGCCCTTTCGATTCTATCTCCGACTGGCAACGACGAGGCAATCGGCGTTCGCCTGCACCATCTCGATGACAGAAACCTCGCCTTCACGCCGAAACGAGGGGGCGACGCTCGATCCGTCCTTGAGATTGAACCCCGTGACCGAGTAGCCTGACAAGTCGACGCGAATCCGAACATCATTGCTGTAGGGAACGTAGACGGCAATGTGCTCTCCATTCGGCGAGGCGGCAATCCGTATGTCCGGATAGGCATTCACGAGGAGGTCGTTGCGGGGAACGTATTCGTGCATTGCGTGCTGCTCGAAGAGCCACTTCGAATGGCCCACATCCCAGCCTCCCTTGAACCGCAGCGCCGTTCTCCAGTCGAAGGGGATCTTCGACCATTCCTCACTCGTGAAGGCGGAGCCCCGCTTGTGCCAGGACCAGACCCCGTGCGCCCCGTAGGTGAACCCGGCCTTGGCTCCGGAGAGCACGCTCTGCCAGAATGCCTTGCGCACGTGAAACTCGTCGAACCGGCCGTACTTCATGCCGTGACCGTGCCCTTCGTAGGACGGCTCCCCGTTTACGATCGGCCTCTTCACCGGATATCTCAGATAATCCTCAGCGAGCGTGTAGTTGAAGTGGTGCTCCTCGAGTCGATGGCCGGCCTGATACATGTAGAAATCGAGCCTCTCCGACCTCGCGAGCTGCTCGGGCAGGGTAACCCCCGGCTGAAGGTGAAAGGTCGTGAGCGCCATGGGATCGATCGACTTTATTGCCTCGAGCGCCACGCGATAGTACTCGCTCGTCGCATCACTTAAGAAGTCCGTATCGCCGCTGATGAGGTAGATCGGCCCATAGGGTGCGAAGCTCTTCGCCACGAGCTCAGCATAGGGTCGCACGGATTGTAGAGGCATGACATGCGAAGGATCTCGACGGGAGAAGCGGGTATCCTTGACGTAGTTGCCCCAGAGTACCGTGAGCGCCGGAATGAACCCTCGCTCCACCGCCGCTTTCACCATCGCGACCGATTTCTCGAAGAAGGCTGCGTTCGGCTTCGAAAAGTCCCAAATCCCACCAGCCCGCACCTCGAATGGGAAGAGCCCGACGTAGGTGTCGCTCGCGTCGTGAAGAACGGGCAGTACGCTGATCTGCAGGGCGTTGAAGCCCTGTGCTTTTCGATAGTCGAGGTATTCGATCCACTCCTCGGTCCGCGCGTTGGAGAAAGCGCTCCATACCGTGTCCGCCAGATAGAAAAAGGGCCGGCCGTCGCGAGAGAAATGATCACCCGACCCAGAGACACTTATTCGGCTCATCGCACAACTCCTGCAAGCTCATTTTGTAGCACGCCGCTGGCCCGTCGCCAGGCCTCGACGATCCGATCATAGAAGGGGTAGTTGTCGGAATCCTCAAAACCTCCGTGTGTGAGAATCCAATCGACCGACCGTTTGATTCCTTCACGCCACCGAATGGTGTAGCGGAAGCCGAGATCGTCATGAGACGCGCTATTGTCAAAGATATTGTCGTACTGAAAGTTCTCCTTGCACCAGCCGGCCAGCTCCGGAGCAACCCGCGCAAGGAGGTCAGTGGGGATATGAACGATCTCCGGAATGGGTACCCCGATGGCGTCGGCAGCGCATTGCCAGTAATAATCCCAGGTCATCCACTCCTCGCCTGTCACGTTGTAGGACTTGCCAAACGACACGGGATTTCCCACCGCATTTGCGAAGGCCTTCGCGACGTCTGCCGCGTGACAGGCAGACCAGATGGACGTTCCGTCTCCGTGGATGATGATTGGTTTTCCCTTGCGGATTCGATCGAGGTGGTAGCTTCCGCCTCGAAACGAATGAACCGGCGGCCACCCCTCCCTGTAGGTCGCTGCCGGCCGAAGGATCGTGACTTTGAAGTCCCCCCGCGCGTGACTTGCGAAAAGCAGCTCTTCGCACGCTGCTTTGTCATAGGCGTACTGAAAGGATTCCGACGGAAGGCGTTGCGCATCCTCGCGGATCGGATAGCTCGCTCCACGCTTGCTGTATACGTCGACCGTGCTGCAGAAAATGAGCTGGTCGATTCTGCTCCGAAAGACCCTCACATCACTCTCAATGTCGGACGGCCTGAAAGCAATCATGTCGATGACGCAGTCGAACCTTCCTGCCTTCGCGCCCAGAAGTTCGAACGAGCGCGGGTCGCTGCGGTCGCCCAGGATGCGGTGAACGCCCGCCGGAAGCTCCGACCCACTCTTCCCGCGATTGAAGAGCGTCACCTCGTGACCGGCCTCGACGAGCAACCGCGTCATCGGACCGCTGATGTTGCCGGTTCCGCCAATCATAAGCACTTTCATCCTGCGACAGATCCTTTCGTGGAATGCGATCCACCCTACCCCTTGACGGCGCCCGCGGTGAGCCCTTTTACGACCTGCTCCTGAAGAAGAACATAGACAAGGATAGCAGGTGCAACGAGAATCACGGAGCCGGCCGCGAGGAGCCCCTGATCGCTTATGTATTCGCCGCGCAAGGAATAAACGGCCAGGTTCAGCGTCTTGAGCAGGGGATCCGTCAGCATGACCAGGGCGAACAGAAAGTCATTCCAGACGCCCAAAAAAACCAACATGATCACCGTCACGACCCCGGGAACCGAGATTGGAAGAACGAGCCTAAAGAAGGCCCGAAGCGGGCCGCAGCCATCAAGGATTGCGGCTTCAAGGAGCTCGTCAGGCACTCCCTTTCGCATGAAACCCGTGAGAATGAATATCGCGATCGAGAGATTGGTGACCACGTAAACAATCGTGATGCCGGGCCGGGTGTCGATGAGATGAAGATCGCGTATCGTGACGAAGATTGGAATTAGGATTGCCTGCACTGGAATCATGATTCCGAGAATGAAGTAGGTATACAGAAAACTACCCTTTGTAAGCTTCGTAAGGTAGAACGCCGTCATCGAGGCGAGCAGCACCGTGATCGCGACGGTCACCGCAGCGTAGATCAGGCTGTTCGAGAGCGTCACGACGAGACGGATCCCGGCGAAGGCCCGCGGAAAGTTTTCCAGGATAACCGGGTGAGGAAGCCCAAAGGGATTTCCGTAGATCTGGTTATTGTCGCGAAAGGCGTTCATCGCTACCCAGACTAGCGGGAAGAGCGTCGTTACGCAGGCAACAACGAGGGCAAGATACTTCACGAGTATACCGATCCTCCGCCGCGCCAAGGCCGCCCTGTCGATGAAAGCTCTTTGTGAAGATGTGCTCATCGCCAATCCCTAATAGTCGAAGCGTCGGATAACCGCACGCAGCACGAGAGTGAAAAACAGAGAGCCAAAAAGTATTACGATTGCCACGGCGCTTCCATATCCGTAGTTCGCATCGACGAATGTCCGAAAGTACATATAGACCGCAATGAACATCGAGCGTACCCCGGGTCCTCCCCATGTCATGATGTAAGACTGTTCGAAAGATTTGAAAGTCCCCGTCGTGATAAGGATCATGCAGATGAAGATGATGTCCCACTGCGTGGGGATGACGATGCTCCAGAAGGTTCGAAACGAGCTCGCGCCGTCAACAAAACTGCTTTCGATTATCTCCTCGGGAATCGACTGGATGCCGGCCAGCAAGATGATGACGTACAGCCCGATATACTGGTAGATCATCGGCGTCAGCACGGAATACAGAACGACGTTCTTGTCGGAAAGCCAGTTTCGCTTCAACATTCCGAGCCCCACGTCCTGGAGAAGACGATTGATGGGGCTAATGTCGCTGTTGAAGATCAGGGTGAACATAAGAGAGACGGCGGCCGGAGCCAGCACGACAGGCAGGAACACAAGGGCGCGAAAGGTTCGAAATCCTCTGGCCGTTCGGTAGATGAGGTAAGCGAAGATCAACCCGGCGCCCACTTGAATGACAAGCGCGGCAACGAGGGCTATCACCGTGTTCTGCATGACTATCCCAAAACTGGGACTCGTCATCATCGTCACATAGTTCTTCACACCAATGAACAGCGGTTTCGAGATGGCGTTCCATCGTGTGAGAGAGTAGTACACGGAGAAAGCGATCGAGACGATTACGAAGTACGTGTAAACGATGAACGAAGGCCCAGCCAGAACGAACGGGGCCCATCGGTATTTCCGATATACTTGCATCGAGATCCCCTTGGAAGCAAACGGATTCGCTTCGCGTTTCGATCACAGAGAGAGGAACGCGGGATGCTCCTCTCTCTGGACGAAATCCCGTAGCTTTCAAGACCTGCCCGAATGCTTCCGCAAGACAAGACCTAGCGAGAAGCCTTGTAGCTGTCGAGCGACCGTTGGACCCCGCTAATGAACTGCTGCGGTGTCACCGATCCAGTCCACAACTCGTCCAGCCCGGCCTGGTAGTCGAATTGCGTCTTGTTGCTCGGCATGTGCTGCCAGATCATGGGAGAGCCGCTTTCATGCGTCTTCTGCTGATACTGAAGAGCCTTGACCATCATCGCGTTCGTTATCTTGCCCAAGTCCACGCGGCTCATCACCTCGGTATCGGGTGACACGATTAATCCGGCTTGGGCCAGCGCGAATCCGATTTTCTTGTCGATGGTGTCTAGGAGAC
This sequence comes from Spirochaetales bacterium, assembly GCA_027306915.1. The sequence goes on from DAHUYW010000012.1 coordinate 26,508, forward strand.
TGACCAGGGCAGCCTGCTTTGCCGGGCTATCGAAGGACTTTGAGTACACGCAGAAGGCGTCGTTTACGGTGCCTTGAATGAATTTCTCCGGATTACGCTGTCCATCCGGAAGCTTCGGGACGGGAATGATGACGGATTTTGCGATGATGTCAGCGGGCATTGCGGAGAACTCCCACGGGAAGGTGTAGCCCATCGCGACATTGCCCTGATCATACAGCGCGATGCTCGGACCCCAGTCTCCGTTCGCGACTACATCGTCCGGAAACATGTGATCCTTCCGCATTTGATCGATATATTCGGCGGCCTTGAGAAAGGCCGGGTCCTGAAAGCTCAAAGAGGTACCGAGATCTTCCGTAGCGCTGACGCCCGAATGGTACTGACAGACCAGCTCGTTGTACCAGAAGTGAGATGGGTTCCCGCCCTTCGAACCGATGTTTGTCGGGATGACGCCATGCTCGCGAAACACCTTCCCGTCTGCGAGAAACTCACTCCAAGTCTTTGGGTACTGCAGTCCATACTTCTGAAAGAGATCACGATTGGCCATGAATACGCCGAGGGCAATGTTCCTCGGCAAAGCCCGAACAACGCCGTCGACGGTCGCGGTCTTCCAGGCAAATTCGGGGATATCGGTTTTCTTAAGGAGCTTGCTCTTTTCCAGATACTTGCTCATGTCCAAGAGAACCCCTTCCTTTGCATAGTCGTCGAGAATGCCTCCGACCCAGAACTGCCAGATATCGGGGGTGTTGTTCGCCGCAACATCCGTGCGAATCGCGTCACGCATCTCGTCACCGACGATGGTCTCGGTTATGAGCTTCACATTCGGATGCTCTTTCTCCCATTTCTCAAGAATCGGCAGAGCGATCGGAGCCTCTCCCGTTGTTGCACCCGACGGCCACATATCAGCAAAGCGGATCTTGACTACCCCGGAGCTTGCCCCCTCCTTCTGTCCCGCCGCCGAGACCAACTGGAGACCACTGAATAACATCAAAGCGGCCACCAGAGAGAAGGCAACTGCAATTGGACTTTTCATCTTTCCATTCCCTCCTGATTCGCCTCGTTCCAAGACCAAGACCGAATCCGGGCAGATTTTAACATAGATGACTTAGGAAGTAAAGCATTTTTCATTATCGAAAAGTGAAATATGAAATAGATCCGTCGTCATACGATGCTTCCATCCATGCGGCCGCTCGGGCTATGGCAGGCGGCGAACCACGATCGCAGCAAGCTCGGGAAGATCGAATCGGTTTATTCCGCCCCGCACGGTGAGCGTGGAATGAACCTCTGCATTCCAGGCGTCGTGAATCACCACCTCATAGCTGTCCAGCAATCCGTCCGGCGGTCCGATGAAGAGCATCCCGCGGTCCTTACGGTCCTTGGTAATGAAGAACACATAGGTGTCCTCTCCCTTGCGCAGACAGAACAGGTCGCGGCCGTCGCCGCGGCGGAGGTCGGGGAGCATCTCCTGGAACGGCAAGCTCTCCATGATTGACTTCATGTAGCGAAGGCGCGATGGGCTTCCCCCGGTCATTTCGCCACCGTAGGACCAGAAGATGTCTCGGATTCTCCCGTCGCGAACGTACGCCTCGCCGTGTGTTCCGTAGCCGCCGGCCATCGCGGTCAGCCAATGACGATACACCTCCGTCTCCGGGCTGCAGTTGCCCCAGTCGTGAGGCACATTCCCTTCGTACTGATACTCATCGTCGATAACCGGCTTAGCGTATTCTCGTCGCAGCTCGATCAACAAGGAGTAGGTGTTCGGATGCTGGTACGACACGTGCGTCAGCCAAGGCGCGTCGGGGAAGACGTAGCCAAAGGGGAGATTGTGAGCCGAGATCAGGTGATGATAGGGGTCGAGATCACGGACGAATCCGCCGATTCGGTCCCAGTCCTTCCCGTGAAGGGATGCGAATGCGCGGCCCTTCTGTTCCGGCTCCACGAAGAGGTCGTACTCATTCCCCAGAGACCACCAGACGTTGCGGTAGGCAGACAGTCGGGCGATGACATACCGAAGATAGCGGAAGTCGTCCTCGGGAGCCATTCCGGTATCGATACCCCACTGACCGGAGTCATAGGTATGAAAGAGAATGACATCGGCTTCGATTCCGCGGGATTGAAGCTCCAGTACCCTCTCTTCGAGATTGCGGAAGTAGGCCGGATTCGGCCGCGCAAAATCGAAATGGCCTGAGCTCCCTTCGAAGGGGAGCGTCGGCGGCTCATAGGAAATGTCGACGTGCGCCCCGTCGCCGTAATGCTTGGGGAATACAAGCATCCGAATCTTGTTGAAATCGTACCGAGAAAACGACTCGAGAGACTGCCGGCGCACCTCTTCCGGGCGGTAGGTCCAGGCGTATGCGGTGGTACCCATCACGAAGAAAGGGGTGCCGTCAGCGTAGGAGAAATGCACCCCCCGCGATACGCTGACCGGGCCGTGATTGCCGCCGGTGGGCTCGGCGCATTCGAAGCTTCCACTCACGCGGTCGAGCTCCGCCGCGTTGCTCTCCGTCGTGAAGTCCCACCTCCCGAGCTCATTGGGCATGAAGCGAAGCCGAAATACCCCCCTGCCCGCACCGCTCGCGCTTTCAACGCCGTCGAAAAAACCGTCGACGCGGACGCTCTTTGAGGCGTGTCGGAAGACGGCCGAAAGCGTCACCTCAACGAACGGATTCCCTCCCGAAGGTCCTTGGTATGCTATCTCGAAGAGACCCCATCTTTCTATCTTCTGGCTCTGCTGTCCCTGCGCCATATCCTTCCTCCCTTCCTGAACCAGACTACTCCCGCTCGCCGTCGGCGCTTGCCGGCCGCGATTCCTCGCGAAGCGCCGCGAGTTCGCGAAAGTCGGTCTTGAGATGCTCGTAGAGCTGCTTGTAGAGCTTGAAATGCCGCATGTATATCTCGTGATCTAGTGGATCGGGCTCCATCGGATCGATGTACTCCGCCCAGGATTTGGCAACCGAGAAATCCGGGAAAACACCGGTCGCTACCCCGGCGAGCACAGCGTCTCCAAAGGGTGCGCCCTCTCTTCGCTTCACGAGCATGATCGGGACATCGAAGGTGTCCGCGATGATGCGCCGCCCGAGTGGGCTGACGGCCCCTCCTTCGTTGAGGATCATGGGCAGTCGCATGGTGAGCTCTGCCTCTTTGATGAGTCTGTAGGAGTCATACATCGCATAGGCTACGGCCTCCATCATCGCGCGGATGAGATGACCTTTCGTATGGTTGAGCGAAAGGCCGAAGACTACCCCCCTCGCAAGGGGATCCCAGATGGGGGTGCGCTCGCCCATCAGGAAAGGAAGAACGATGAGCCCTTCGCTTCCCGGTGGGACCTTCGCGGCCTGGAGGTTCAGCAGATCGTATGCGGACAGCCCGAGATTCCTCTCCGCCTCGAGCTCGGCCTGCGCGAAGGTATCCCGAACGTATCGCAGGGTCTGCCCGCCGGTGGTTGTCGTGGGGACGGTGACGTAGGTATCTTCGCTGTTCACCGTGTAGGGGAAGTTGATCATGCGCCGACCAATCGGCGAAAAGATGAAGTCAAGGCTCTTATGGACGACCCCGAAATTGCCGACCGTTCCGAGGTTGCACTGGATATCCCCCTCCTCGACGGCCCCGGCGCCCAGCCACCCCGCGTTGCAGTCGACCTGCCCCGCAGCCACGGGCGTTCCGGCCGAAAGCCCCGTCTCGTACGCCGCGGACTCGGAAATCCTCCCCACGATCTCCTCACACCGATACAGTGACGGGATGACTGACGGATCGAGCCCAAGGCGCTGTAGAAGGCCGGTATCGAAGCGCCGCCGGCGCAAGTCATAGGCTACGCCGTAGAAGGGCGCCGCTGAATAGTGCAGCGACGCAACACCCGTCAATTTCAAGGTGATGAATCCGTCAATCGTGAGAACCTTCGCGACGTCACGGAACGAGTCGGGGCGGTTGTGCCGTTCCCACAGGAGGTTCACGATCGCGGGGTGATCCTCCAGTCTGTTGCCGGTGAGCTCGAAGATCGCGTCTTCTCCGATCGTCTCTTTGAGCGTCTCTACTTCTCGGGTTGCCCGTCGGTCCATAAGGTTGTAGCCGCGATGAAGCGGCTCTCCGCGCATCGACCATGACCATGGAGGGCAGCGCCGACGAGACCGCTATGCCGCGGATCGAGGCCGAATCGACTTTGGCCTCAGTCAGCGTTCGCCTGATCAGCTCGCAGGCACTCGTCCAATACTTGTGGGCGTCGTGCTCCGACCAGCCGGGGCGCTCGTGAATGAGCGCAAGCTCTACGTAGGAATAGCCGCGCACCCGGCCCTTCGCATCGATGACACAAGCCTTTGCGCCGCCTGTGCCGAAGTCAATCCCAAGAAGATGATCGGCCATTGCACCCCCTACCACCGCATGAGGCCATCGCGCCACGAGCGGATTTCTCGATACTCTAGCTCTTGTTGACGCTCACGGCGGCATCTGCTTTTCGCAGCTTCTCGATGGTCGGCCTTCCCTTGCGGATAAGGTAGTTGATGTAGAGGCTCTCGATGATGCACAGCTCGGTGATGCGCTTGGAGATCACCTCGCCCGTGGGCGAGGTTGAGAACACCGCAGTCAGCAGGACGATATCGGAGTTCTTAGTCAGCGGCGAGACCGGATAGTTGGTGATCGCCACGACGGTCGCTCCGGCCTTTCGCGCAGTCTTCACCGTCTGGAGGACATTCTTCGTCTTGCCGGAATGTGATATCGCCACCAGCACGTCCTTCTTTCTTAGGTGGGATGCCATGATGAGCTGGATGTCGTAGTCGACCGAGGCCTCGCTGCGCTGTCCGAGACGCAGGAAGCGCTGATTCGCCTCCAAGGCGACGAGCCCCGCATCGCCGACGCCGCAGAACATGATCGCCTCGGCGCTGCAAATCGCTTCGAAGGCGGCAAGGTACGCATCACGATCGAGCACATTGAGCGTGTCGCGCATCGCCGCAACGGAGGCTTCGAACACTTTCCCCACAACCTCGAAGGGATCGTCACCCCTCTTGATCTCCTGATACTCGAGAAAGCTTGCGCCGCCATGGTCGCCATCGGTCACAAAATCCGCCTTGAGCTCGGGGTAACCTTCGTAGCCTAGACGCTTCGAAAGGCGTACGATAGTAGCCTCGCTGCAGCCGGCTCGCGTCGCGAACTCGACGATTGTGAGACCACCGATCTCGGTGTGGTGGTCGACGATGAAGTCGGCCGCCTTCCGCTCGGCCGATTTCAGATTGTCGTAAACCGCCTGCATCTGGAGCCTGCAACGGTGCGGTATCTTCAGAAGATTTGCTTCGTTCATGTGGCGCCCCTCATTCAAAGACCGCTCAATCATAGTCTACCGTTGAGGTTTTTCAAGGTCGGATAGATGTCCCGATAGAGCTCGAACCTGTCGCGATAAGCGCTGCGTAGCGCCGGCGAAGGCTCGAAGATTTCCGTGGTGTGAACGGCGGACTCAACTCCTTCGTCGACCGACCGATAGGCGCCGGTGGCGACGCCTGCAAGAATCGCCGCCCCAAGGCAGGCACCCTCTCGAGCTTCCAGGGTACACACCGGTCGACCGAGAATATCGGCCTTGATCTGCAGCCACGCCGACGACTTCGCCCCGCCACCGACAGCTCTCAGCTCGGAAATTTCAATACCGGCCCGGTTCAACGCCTCCATGTTTACCGCCAGCTCATAGGTCTGTGATTCCAGCACCGCCCGCACGATATCATGACGAGTTGCTCCCACAGTAAGCCCGAGGATCGCCCCCTTCGAATCCTTGTCGAACCACGGGTTGCCGCTTCCCACGAAATGAGGCAGAACCATGACGCTCGTGGGACGCGGCGGGATCTTCCTGATCATGACGTCGTAGGGGTCGCGACCGTCGCGCGCCGCCTCGCGAACCTCCTCCGCCGCAAAATTGTCGCGACACCATCGCAGCAGCAGTCCCCCGACGTGATTGAGCGAAAACGTGAAGTACATCTCCGGCTTCACGTAGCGGTAGCAGGGATAGAAGTGGTCGAACATCGCGTCGTTGAGAGCCGGCCTCTCCAGCGCCGCCGAGAGGACTTCGGCCGTTCCGGTCGAGATGACGGCGGTCCCGCTGTGGACAATTCCCGCCCCCAAGGCTGCACAGGTCTGGTCGTGCCCGCCCGCAACGAGCTGCACATCGCGAGGCAATCCGGCCGCCTCAGCCACCCGCGCGGCTACGACGCCGACCACGGTGCCGCTAGGGGCCGGCCGCGACAGAAGCTCGGAACTCAGGTCGAAGGCTTGTAGAATCTCCGTCGACCATGCGCCGCTCCGAAGGTCAAGAGCCATGGTGCGGGACGCCATGGTCCAGTCGATGACGGGAGGAGCACCAAGCTTCCCAAGGATGAAATCCGCGTAGGTGACGATTTTCCAGGCTCTCGCGAAAACCTCCGGCCGGTTTTCCCTGAGCCAAAGCATCTTCGCAAGCGAGGTCAGGGCATGAGGCCGCATACCTGTCCGGTTGAAGATCAGGCGAGCTCCCAGCCGCTCGGAGCACGCCCGTGCCTGCGGCTCCGAACGATAGTCCATGCCGAGGAGGGCCGGATGGAGGGGCTTCCAGTCGGGCGTAACCGGGATGACCGCATCCCCTTGGACCGAGACACAGATCGCGCGGATGTCCTTGACGCCGCTTTCGGCGACTGCCTTCGCCAGCACCCTGCGCGTTGCCTGCCACACCTCCTCGGCGTCCTGCTCCGCCTTCGCAGGCTCATCGCAGACCATCCCGTACTCCGCGAACCCATAGCCCAGCATCCGGCCTGCGGGGTCGAAAACCGCAGCCTTGCAGCCGGTGGTCCCAACGTCGAGCCCGATGAGATGCATTCTCGCTCCCCTGCTACCTGTAGAGCTGATCCTGGATTCTCCTCAATTGCAGCAACACCGTTTCCGGCCCCGTCTCCACCATGTCGTACGTGATCACCGTATCGCGCCCGACATCACGAAGCAGCCGGCATCCCTTCGCAATTCCGAGTGGGACCAGACGCTCGCTGCGTGCGACCTCCGCGACCTCCACGCTGCCCCGATAGCAGTTCTCACCGATTCCGTCCAGGAGCTCGCCTGCCTTGAGGTCCCTCTTTGCGACGGCAATGCACTCCGAGTGCAGTCGTCTGTCAGGATGACCAGAGGACTCACGGTAGAAGACCGCCTTGGCCACGGTAAGCGGCACCTCGACGCTGCAGAGATGGAATGGGCGAAAAAGGGTGTAGTAGGGGCCCGGTCCCATGTCCCGTTGCGCCATTCCCTCCATGATGCGCTTGTTGTCGGTTTTTACGATGAGGAAGACTCCCGGGTGCACGCCGATCGCGAAATCGACAACACCCGATCGCTCGAGCACGCCGCCGTCCCTCTTCACGACAAACACCTTGTTGAGGGTGTCTACCGTCGCGTGCGCTCCGTGCATCCCTCTTTTGTCAGGGAGGAGCCCAGTCGCATTGGAGACCGCCGCCATCTCGATTGCCGTTTTCGAACCGTCCACAAACTCGCACAGCATCTTTGCGCTCATGTCGCGCGCCTTCGCTTTGTCGGCGAGCTGACTCGGCACGGCGTAGATGTCGAGCGGGTTGTTCTTACCCTTGCCTGCCGCGATGATCTCGAACCCGAGCGGTCGGGCGAAGCGATACAGCTCAAGAATGGCTGCGGGCTCGTCCCCCGAGGCAAGAGAATACACGACGCCTGCATTGTCCGCCATCTGACGCAGCACCGGACCGATCGTGACGTCGCATTCGACGCTCATCATCACCACGTGCTTTTTGTGGTTAATCGCATCGAGGGTAACCATCGCCCCCATTTCCACCGATCCGGTCGCGTCCACGACCACGTCCACTGACGGGAGCGACGTGGCAATCGTGAAGATCGTCGTTGCCACGACCTTTCCCGCGGCAACGGCCTTCTCGGCGCCAGTCACGTTGTCCTCGAACGCGACTGGCCGCTTCTTCTTGGAGTGCTCGTAGCCCTTCGCCGCACGCTCCGCCGTGAGATCGACGATGACGACCACTTCCATCCCGACCATCTCGCCGATTTGCGTGACTATCTCGGTGCCCATCTGCCCCGCCCCCACGAGGCCAACGCGGATGGGTCGTCCTTCCCGTGCTCGCTCCTCAAGCTTCGTCTGTATCTCAAACATACCCTCACCTCAAATCACGAGTCGTTCTTTCTGCAGCAGCTAGGGTCTGATAATCACCTTCAGGGCCTCTCCCGCTTCCGCTAACCGAAATCCCTCGAGGATTTCATCAAGCGGGAGAATGCGATCCACGTACTTTTTAGCTGCGATCCTGCCGTCGGCGATGAGCTTGAGCGCCGTCTGATGAACATAGGCCGGATATGAGAAGGCGCCGAGGATTCGCAGCTCGTTGTAATGGATCAAATTGCTATTCAAGGTAGTCAAAGGATTCGTTTTAGGGACTCCGCCGAAGATGATCACCCGTCCCCTCTTTCGTACCGCCTCCACAGCCTGCTCGTGACTGGAGGCTACCGAATTGGCGCAGATCGCGACGTCGGCTCCGAGCCCGTCGGTAAGGCGAAGCACCTCGGAAACCGCATCTTGACTCCGGGCGTCGATGAGCGCATCCGGCTCGAAGGCGGAGACGGCTCGAAGCCGCTTGCGACCCACCAGGAAAACCCGAGAAGCCCCCCGAGCCCGTGCAACTTCGAGATGGAGACATCCAATCGGGCCGTCTCCGATTATCAGGACGGTATTGTCGAGTCCTACCTCGGCGTTTTGTTGGGCCGCAATCACGGAGGAGGCCGGCTCCGAGAGGGCTGCCGCCTCGAAGGAAAGAACCGCCGGCATGTGGTGCACCATGCCGTGCAGGAGCACCTCCCGTGGAAGATGCAGGTATTCGGCGAATCCGCCCGGCCATTCCCTCCCTATCATCCGGTGGTGTAGGCAGAGATTCACGAGATTTCGCCTGCAATAATAGCACTCGCCGCACGAGACGTCGGGCGCGACGGCAACTCGATCTCCAACGGCGAAGCGGCTCACCTCGGGGCCGACCTCTTCAACTACCCCGGCGATTTCGTGGCCGAGAATCCGGCTCGTCGCATCTCCTTTCAGTCCTGTATGGAAGTTGCGCACATCCGAGCCGCAGATCCCGCACGCCCTCACCCGAACCAGGATCCCGCCCGAGTCGCAGCTGGGACGCTCGACCTCTCTTACCCGTAGCTCCTCTATCCTTTCAAAGACGGCTGCCTTCACGCGGCGCTCCCTTTCGCATTCCTTTCGAGACGTGCTTCAGTCGCTCGCCCACGGCTCCCCCGGGGTGTATGAGGGCGAATTGCTCTTTCCTGTAGTCGGTCGCCTTCATAAGCGCTACGCACACGGCGTCGAATACCGCAATGACGGCTAGCGTGCTCGCTGTCGCCAGCATGTTGAACTCATCCGCCTCCCGCTTCACGCGAATCTTGACCAGCAGATCGCCTTCCTTTGCGACTGCCGACCTCTCGTTTTCGGTAACCGAGATCAGATAGACTCCCTTTGCCTTCAGTGCCGGGATGATGTTCACGACTTCTCGGGTGCTTCCGCCCTTGGAGATGAGGATTGCGACGTCTCCGCGCTGGGCCGAGCCAAGTCCTCCGTGCACTGCGTCGCCCGGCGAAAGATAGAAGGCCGGCCGTTCCACGCAGGAGAGAGAGTGCGCTATCTTGCGGGCAGCCGCGGCCGAGGTGCCAACTCCTGCCGTGAGGATGCGCCCCCTGCAACGCGCAATCACCTCGACGCACCGATGAAAAGCCGCCCGATCGACGATGCCCTTGAGGTCGGTAAGCGCCCCCCCCTCGATTCCCCAAACCCTGCAGGCGGTCTCCCATACGTCGGCCTTCTTCATTGCTCCATCATAGCCAAGCGCCTGCGTTTTGTAAATAGCCTTTTCATATTTCCCAATCCATTTTGAAAAACAGAGCCAAAATGCTCGATAGGGAAAATGAGGCGATGTGTCGGAGGGGCAATTTGCACCGAAAGGAGGACGGCCTCCCTATGGCCGGCGAGCCCCTTCAGGAGCCGTTTCCAAGTCGATTACCTTGTTTGCGGCGGCGGATTCGTAGGCGGCGAAGACGAGTCTCATGGTCTTCAGGTTGTCACGACCGGTCGTCTCGGGAAGGCTCCCGGACTCGAAGTACCGCAGGAAATCCTCGTGAATCGGCACCATGCTCGCGTGATTGACGGCGTAGTCCGGATGCGCCCACGGGTATCGCGGCGGGCCAACACGCCTACTCCAGGTCCCTTCCGGCGTCGTCGTCCGCATCCAGAAGTCTTCTTCCAGCTCGATCGTCCCTCTCGTTCCTTCGGCGCGAATGATGACCTCGGGAAAGTGGTCGCGCTTGTTGTTGCTGACGAAGCTCAGCGCCACCTCGCAGAGGGCGTCGGGACGGCGCAGCTGGATTGACGCAACATCCTCCCCGGCGATATCGTCCCGCACTCGGAGCGAGCTGCAGTAGAGGCTTGTCGGCTCTCCGTAGAGAAAGCGCGCAAGGTCAAGCTGGTGGCTGCCCTGATCGGCGAGGATCAGATGCTCCAGCCCCTTCAAGAGCGGCTGGTTCTGCCATGCGGCGTCGGTGAGAGCGTGCACGAACTCCAGACGAAGCCGGAAAAGGCTTCCGATCTGCCCCTCCTCGATCGCTTGCTTGATCGCACGAATGGGATGCTGCCATCGATAGTTTTCGTGCACGAAGAACGGCACCCCGACTGCTTCGCAGGTTTCGACCATCGTGACCGCAGTTGCGTAGTCGCCGGCCATGGGCTTCTGGCAGATCACGGGAACCCGGTGGCGCGCCGCCATGAGGACCAGCGGGGCATGGGCAGGCACCTCGGTGATGATATCCACGAAATCGAGCTTCTCGTTGCGAAACAGCTCTTCGGGATCATCATAAATTCGCTCGACTCCGAAGGTCGCCCCTACCTCCTCGGCCCTGCGCCGAGTGCGATTATAGAGGGCGACGAGCTGGACCTTCCCGGTCTCCAGCCAGGCGGGAATTTGGTAGCGGCTCCAGAAGCCGGTACCCAGTACTGCGAATCTGAATCTCTTCATCGTGGGCCTCCCTCCCGTGCGGTCCCCGTGGGCCGCCAGGCCGGTGAGGCGGCCGCTTCGCTATCCTGCGGACGGAGGGTAGACCCTTTCCGGCTGGACCCGACCCCTGGGGCGTTCGATGAGCTCAAGGGTAACGCCGAGCTCCACTTCGGTGTCAAGGTAGGCGAAATGCCCGTCGCCATCGAGGCCGAACCCGGCGCCGTCCTGAATGACGTGATAGCCTGCCGCCTCCGCCTCCCTGATTGCTTCCCCCATGTTGTCGACGAGCAAACCGAAGTGGTGCACTCCATAGCCCTTTTTCTCTACGAAGTCGCGGTGAACCGTCGGCCCCTTGCGGTGCTGAATGAGCTCGATACGAAGCTCGCCCACATAGGACAGCGCGATCCGAATCGAATAGTCAGCAGGCGCGCCCATGTAGGTCATTCGCTTGAGAAGAGGGGCTTCGTAGGTATAGAAGTGCCACGGGCCGACTCCGAACATCCGCCAGTAGTTTTCGACAGTCGCGTCGAGGTCCTCGACCACCAGCGCCACCTGAGCGATCCCCTTCTTCAGGAATGGAACGTACCCCTTCTTCCCGGTTCCGTCGCTCATCCTACGCCTCCGGGTGCACCAGCACGAGCTTGTGGTATTTCCCCGGCTCGTCCACGAGCTCAGAAATGACACGGGGCCCTTCCCACAGATCGACCGTCGTGGCGATCTTCGGGTACTTGATGGCCCCTGCGGCAAGCAGCTCGAGGGACTCCGGGAAGCAACGGACCGACGCCCTCGAGCCTACTATGGTCATTTCCTTGCGCGTGAAGTCAAGGCCGGGAAATCGCACCGGCGTCCCTTCCTTCACCAGCCCGACGATGACGATCCTCCCGCCGGCCGCAACAAGGTCGACCGTCCGCTCCATCACCGCCTCATTCCCAGTCGCCTCCACCACGACTGCGGCACCCTCGCCGTCCGTCTGTTTCATGACCGCCTGAAGAAGCGCCTCTCCGGCGGGCAGCACCTCCGCACCGAGGCTCGCGGCTGTCTGCATCCGCGCCTCGCGCACGTCGGTAGCAACGACCCGCGCTCCTCTCGCCCTCGCCACCTCGATGATCGCGAGCCCGATCGGTCCGCACCCGAGCACTAAGACGTATTCGTCCCTCTTGATGTCTCCCCGGCGGCACGCCTGCACTCCGATGGCGACAGGCTCCGCGAACGACGCCTCGGTGAACGAGAGCCCTGGCGGTATGCGGTGGATGTTCCGAGCCGGCGCAACCACAAGCTCGCCGAATCCTCCCGGAGAGTGCACGCCGATGATGCGCAGATTCGCGCAGCAGTTCGACTTGCCGACACGACACGGATAGCACCTCCCGCATCCTATGAACGGCTCGACCACGACCGACGTACCGGAAGCGAGTGCTTTGACCTCGGTCCCAACCTCCACGATGACGCCGGAGACTTCGTGGCCGGCCACGAGCGGATACGTGGCATAGGGGTTCTTGCCTTGATAGATATAGAGATCGCCCGCGCACACCCCGGTCGCGCGGGTTTCGACTAGCACTTCGTCTGGCGCGATGTGAGGTGCTTTCCATTCGCCAACGCGAATCCGCCGCGGCTCATCTATGATTATCGCTTTCATGTGACTTTCTCCTTCGCCATCCGTCTACATCCGCTCAATCACCTCGTCGGGCTCCCACCATCCCCCGGCAAGAACGCCTCCGTCTACGGTGATCGTCGTCCCGGTTATGTAGGAGGAAGCCGCAGAGGCAAGAAGGAGCACGGCGCCGATGAGCTCTCCAGGCTCCGCCGGTCTCCGCACGGGAATCCGGCTACGAAGCCATTGTGCCTTGTACGAGTCGTCCCAGATGGGCTTCGAAAGAGGCGTGAGGATAAAGCCGGGGATGACGCAGTTTACCTGGATATTATCCTTGGCCCATTCCACCGCCATGACCTTCGTCAGCTGGACTATCGCGCCCTTTGCAGCGCCATACACCGAGACCCCCCCAAGCGCGAACGAGGAATTGATGGAGCCGATATGAATGATCTTTCCCGCCTTCCGTCCCTTCATGAGCCTGCGCGCCTCCTGGCTCATGAAGTAGAGGCTCTTGAGGTTCACGTTCATGATGGAGTCCCAATCGCGCTCACTTACCTCGTCGATCGGCTCCCTTATGTTCGTTGCCGCGCAGTTGATGAGGATGTCAAGCCTGCCGAAAGCTCCGCTCGCCTCGTCAACAAGCCTTCGCGCCTGTTCTACGGAGCCCAACTCCGCAGTGAGCGCGACAGCCCGCCCCCCTGCTTGCTCGATCTCTTTCGCAATGGGCTCGAGTCGCTCAAGGGATCGGGCATGAATCGCTACGGAGGCCCCCGCATCCGCAAGGCCGCGCGCCAATTCGCGGCCGATTCCTCCTGCTGCCCCCGTGATAAGCGCGACCTTTCCTTCCAGCGCAAAGAGCTTCTGCACAATCCCAGCGGTCATTGCCATGCTTTGCCCTCCTAGTCGACCGGACACAGCGGAGGCTCGCCTCGCTTGACCCGCACTACGTTCTCAACCGTCATCTCCCCGAGTCGCCGTCGCGCGTCGAGGGTGTCCCCTGCCATGTGAGGAGTCAGGATGACGTTCTTGAGTCCAAGGAGGGGGCTCCCGGCAGGCGGCTCGTGGGCGAAGACGTCCAAGCCCGCTCCTCCAAGCTTGCCGTCGCGCAGCGCATCGGCAAGCGCCAGCTCGTCGACCAGATGGCCTCGCCCGGTATTGACGAGGATTGCGCCGGGTTTCATTCCGCGAAGCTCGGCGGCCCCCAGGAGGGGTTTGCCCGCGCTCGCGAGTCCTGCATGAAGAGAAACCACATCCGCGCGGGCCAGAAGCTCGGAGAGGGACACGAAGGTTATCTGCTGCGCGGCCGCGAAGGTAGCGTCGGGGTAGGGATCGTGCGCGATAACCTCCATGCCAAAAGCCCGGGCGCGCAGGGAGACTTCCTTCCCGATCCGCCCCAGCCCGACGATCCCGAGCACCTTGCCGCGCAGCTCCATCCCCAGGATCCCTTTCCACTGGCCGGCGGAGGTTGCCAGATGGGCGGGTACAATGCCGCGCGCGACCCCCAGTAGGAGCGCCATGGCGAGATCGGCGACCGAATCGTGGACCGCGCCGAGGGTCGCGGCCACGATTACTCCCTTTGTACGCGCAGCGTTTAGATCAATCGTATCGAGTCCAACCCCGTGCTTGGCGATCAGCTTCAAGCGATCCGCAGCCGCTATAACTTCGAAGGTCAGCTCGTCGGTGCCTGTGACGATCGCATCTACCCCGGCCAGCGCGCTTCGTAGCTCCGCGGCGCGATAGGCTCGTCCGACCTGATTGAGGATGACCTCGCACCCGGCCTCCTCAAGTCGTCTGAGATGCTCAGGGAAGGCCTTCCCGAAGGACTTCGAGCCAATCAATACCCGCCACACATTCATGTCCCAACTCCTTCCGCGTAATCCTACAGCGCTTCCTGTCGCCCGCCGCCTGTGACGAGCGCGCGGACCGCCGCGACCTCTGCCTTCATGTCGGCTGCGTGATAGATGCCCGCCCCAAGGGCGACGCTCGTTGCACCGCCGCGCGCCAGATCGGACACGTTGTCCCGATTCACGCCGCCGGCAATCTGGAGGTCAAGCGCCGCGCCGGCCTCGCCCACGAGCGCGCTCAACGCACGCAGGCGCGGAAGCGCCCGCCGATCAAAGCTCGCCCCCTTTGCCCCCTCGCCCGTCACGCGGGAAAGGAGGAGTATCGCATCTGCCGTGCCGATCAGCGGTTCGACCGCAGAGATAGGGGTCCCGAGCGTCACCGCGATTCCGACTCGAACTCCGAGCGCTCGAATGGCAAAAAGGACCTCGTGGATTGTCCGCGTGCTTTCAAGGTGAACAAGGATGAGGTCCACCCCCGCCTCGACAAGAGCCGGAGCGAAGCGAAGCGGCTCCTCGACTCCTACGTGCGCCTCGAAGGGCAGTCTCGTCAGCGAACGTAATGTCGCGATTGTCCGCGGTGGAAAGCCGACGTCGGGCACAAAATAGCCGTCGAAGACATCGAGATGAACGAAGTCGAGCCCCGCCGCCTCAAGCCGGACGACCTCCTCCGCCAGCCGTCCGTGGTCGCCGTTGAAGAGTGCCGCACCGAGCCGCACTCCATGGGCGGGCAGCGGCCTCCCGCCTTCGCTCTCGGTCGAGGTCACGCCTCCTCCTCCGGTTCGATTGCGATTGCGCGCACCGGAAAGGCGTCAAGCCCCTGGACGGGGATGGGGAGTGCGACAAGAAAGAAGCGCTTTCGGCGCAGCTCCACAAGGTTTGTGAGGCATTCGAGCACGGGAATGCCTGCGCCGGTGAAAAGCCGGTGATCGGGGTGATGTTCCACGCCGCGCACCTCGTACCCGGAGGCGTCCGTGCCGAGACAGTGTATTTTGCGATCCTTGACCAGCCAATGCGCAGCTTCCTCCGTCAGATAAGGACGGTCGTGTGATTGAGGCGTCCGGTATTGGGTATGGCGTCCCGTCATGATCATAACGCGATCGCCAACCTCGATCGGGCCTTCCGCCTCCACTTCCGCAAGCGAGATGGGCTCGTTGACCCCCTTTCGGCGAAAATCGAGCACGATCGCCGGCCCGAAGAGCTGCTCGATCGAAAGCCCGGCGGTGTCGCTTCCCGAGGCCATGAAGTGCAGCGGCGCCTCGACATGCGTGCCGACGTGCGACCACAAATAGACGCTGCTCATGATGTCGCCCTCGTCGCCGAAGCGCTCGTTGTGCCGCGACACGTCGAGCATGTATTGCTCCTTTCCCGGCATCATGGTGTGGGTCAGATCGACGATCCTTCCCTTCGGCAGAAGCCCTTGAACCTTCATCTTACGCACCTCCTCTCCGGACTGCCTTCTTTTCCATCCCGTCGAGTGACTTCGCGTCTTCGATCCTTGCGCCCTCCACGCCGACCTCTGGATAGATTCCCTTGCCGCCTACAGCATCGATCGCAGCGACGATCTTCTCTTCGCCACCCGGCGCCGCGAGCGCAATGATGATCCCGCCGCCGCCTTTGCCGGAAATCTTCGCGCCAAATGCGCCCGCCTCAAGTGACGCTTCGATCATCGCCTCGATCTTGGGAAGTGACATCCCGATCTTTTCCTTGATGAGGTGGCACATGTTCATGCAGTGGCCAAGTGCGCTGAAGTCCCCTCGACTCAGAGCCTCTTGAGCCTGCTCGACGAGCATCCCCATCTCCGCCATGAGGTGAACTCGCACCGGACGCTCAGCGATCCAGTTGCGTGAGCTCGTGTTGCTCGCGGCCGTGCTTGCTCGTAACAGAGTGTCGCCGATGACGAGACGCAGCGGCGATCCTATGTCGATCCGTTTTGGGCCTGTCTGCAATGAATAGCGCACGATCCCGCCGAGCGCACTCGCACCACTGTCGAGACCCGAGCCCATTCCACCGTGGGCGATAACGTCTCCCTGCCAGGCGAGCCAGGCTATGTCGTCGGGAGTACGGTTGAGCCCTGCGGCTTGGAATGCAGCCAAAGCCATAGAGGTCGATGCTGCAGCGCCCGATCCCAACCCAGACCCCACCGGTATCTCGGAGCGCCACGAGAACTGATATCCAAGCCGGTGGATGCGTTCGTAGACAAAGGAGAGCACATATCGCACAGGTGCAAAGAAGTCTTCGCGCGCGATTTCCGATATCGCATCATAGTTCTTCTGTGCTCGCAGCTCATCGACCAATCTACGGAAATCCGCCAGTCGATCTTTCCCTCCGCTTTCCGTCCGATCGCCGGAGACAAAGCCATAATGGCCGTCAGGCAAAGGTCGAGCGGCGCAGTACGTGCGCAGTCCGACCGCCGCAACGAGAGCTGGAAATCCGTAGTTGACCGCCTTGCCGCCGGCGAGGATCACCTTCGCCGGAGCCGAGGCAACGATCTCAGTTTCTCCCATGTTTTCCACCCTACTGCCGAGCCCTTCTCGCCGCAAGGAAAAGGACAAGAATTATGAAGAAGCCCTCTGCGACGAACTGACCGCCGATGCTCATTCCTGCCACCTGGACCGCCGTCACCAACAACACCAAGAAAAGGCTCCCGAGGAGTGTCCCTACAGGGACCGCTCTCCCACCGAAAATGAGCGTTCCACCCACCACAACGCTTCCAACCGTCTGAAGCAGGTAGGGATCACCAAGTCCGAGAAAGGCACCGTTCACTTGCGCCGAGATCATGATCCCGCCGAACGCGGCCAGAAATCCGCTGAGGACGTAGGCGACGCCTTGCACGAGGTTGACCGGGATTCCCGATAATCTTGCGGCCTCGAGGTTCTGACCCACCGCGGTCAAGGATTTCCCGTATCGGGTTCGACTGAACATCAGATTCAGCAGAATTACTAATGCGATGGTGATGAGCAAGATGACCGGGAAGACGCCGAAAAGGCGGTCGCGCGCAAGGGAAAGCAGGATCGGTGCGATATACGACGTCGTGAAGTAGGGACTATAGACAAGGATCGCGGTGGTCACGATGTAGCCCATCCCGAGGGTCGCAATGATCGGCGGGATGCGGAGAAACAGCACCGTAAGCGAATTGAGAAGGCCAATGAACGCGCCGATTGCGAGGACGAGGGGCACGGCGTAGATGACGTTTATGTTGCTTCCTGCGGCCAATCCGGCGGAGAGAAACGCCGATAGCGTGATCACGCTCGGAATAGAAAGATCAATCGCACCTCCCCCGGTTGTGATGACGAGCATTTGCCCGAACGCTACGATCGCAAGAAAGGAGGCGTTCGTGCTCGTCGCGATCAGGCTTCCTATATTCAAGGTGCGCCCGACGATGCCCAGCGCGACCCACATCACGAGCGCCCCGCCGGCCGCCCAAATCCACGGAATATCCCTTACCGACCTTAGACCGATCGTCACAACCCTGGACCGGAGCATCATAGTCTTACCCTGCGAAGAAGGCGGGACGCCAGTATCGCGATCAAGAGCCCTCCCTGTACCGCCGTTACGAAGCTTGAGTTCAGCCTGAGAAACCCAACCAGGGAGGCGATCAAGGACAAGGTGATCGCGCCTATTACCGATCCAAACGAGGACACAACGCCGCCAAACAGCTCGCTTCCGCCCATAACCACCGCAGCCACTGTCAGGAGGGTGTAGGAGGCGGTTCCGTTGATGTCGGAGCCTCCCGTCGAGGCAGTCAACGCCATCGCGCCCACGATCGAAAACAGGCTCGCGATGACGTATCCGATGACGTATGCCCTCAGGACAGACCAACCGCTTCGCTCAACGGCGACGGGGTTGTTGCCAAACCCGCGCAGCACGGTACCGTAGCGCGAACGGTAGAAGAGAAACGACACGAGGCCCGCGCCAAGTGCGATGAGTACGCTTTCGGGCACAACGAGATGCACGCTGAAGGCCTTCACTAGCCAATCGGGCGGCTGACCACCCGGAGCGGGCTGAAGGATGTGCCCAATTCCGAACCACACGAACGACATCCCGAGGGTGACGATGACCGCGGGAATGTTCCGCAGATAGATCAACGCGCCGATCAAACCGTAGCCGACAATCGTGGCCGCGATGAGCAGGAGCCCCAAGTCAAAATGCTGTCGAAGGATGGTGGCGCAGAGCACGCCGACCAGGCCCATGTAGGCTCCGACTCCCAGGTCAATGTGGCTGAGGCCAATGATATACATCTGCGCGAGCGCCGCGAAGACGAGGGGAATCGAACCGGTGACAAGAAGGTCAATCCCAAATCGGGAAAAGACTGCGGGTTGCAAAGCTCCGCTCACGGCGAAGACCGCAATCATGGCTCCCAGCGGGATCAGGATTTCGTTCACCCTCCGCTTCGCCTTGTTCCCTTCCTCCTTCGAACGATCGAGAAGGTGCTCTCCGTGAAAGCTTGCCTCGATGATCTTGTCCTTGCTTATCGATCCGTCCCGCAGCTCCTCGATGACGCGACCGTACCTGAACACAAGCACCCGTGAACAATACTCAAGCTCTTCGTCTTCCGTGCTGTACCAAATAACCAGCTTGCCGCCCTTGGCAGCTTCGCTAAACAGCTGGTGCATCTGCAGTTTAGTTCCGACGTCTACTCCCTTGGTCGGGTCGTCGAGGAGGATCACATCGGCATCAGCGAGAAGAGCTCGGGCGACGAGCACCTTCTGTTGATTTCCGCCTGACAACGATAAAACCGCTGTCCGCGGATCTACCGCCTTGATCGACAGAGTCGTGAACCACTGCGTCACCTTTACCGCAAGGCCCCGAAGATCAAGCCTTCCAAAGAGCGGGGCTTTTCCCATCTCGACGATGCTCATGTTATCCGAGATCGGCCATATCGGAAAAACGCCCTCTTTCTTGCGATCCCCCGTTACGTAGGCAAGCCGTCCCGCCCTGTGGATCATGCCCTTGCCTTTCCCCTTCGAGAAGAAAAGGGCTTTCAGAAACTCCCGTTGCCCGTTGCCTTCAAGTCCTGCAATCCCTACAAGCTCGCCGCCATGGAAGTCCACGCTGACGTCGGCAAATCCGTTGCCTGCAAGTCGCTCGGTTCGAATGCGCGCTTCTCCACTCTTCCCGACGGCCTCTCTCCCACCTGCAGCCAGGTAAAGAGGTTCGACTGCATCGGCTCGTTTCCCTATCATCTTATCGACAAGATCCGCGTGTTCGATCCCAACGTTGGGACCTTCCCACACCTTCATTCCGTTCTGCATGACAATAATCCGATCGGCGATATCGATAACCTCGCTCAGCCGGTGGGAGATGAACAGGACAGAGACTCCCCGCTCCTTGAGGGTTGCGATATGACCCATCAGCTGCGCCGTTTGGGTTGATCCAAGCGATGAGGTCGGCTCGTCGAGGATCAAGAGGCGCAAGCCGTTCATCGTGACGGCGCGCGCGATTTCGACCATCTGGCGCTGCGAAATCGATAGATTGCCAAGCCGTGTTCGCGGATCGATACCGTGTCCGGGGAACAGCTCATCGAGCGCGCGTTCGGTGTTCGCAAGAACGTGCTTCCGCCATCCAAGGCCTTTGGCGATGGTGGCGTGCTGCTCGATGTAGAAGTTCTCAAAGATGGAAAGGTTCGTGCACAGGGAGAGCTCTTGATAGACGACTCGGATGCCAAGTTGGCTCGCTGCGGCGGGCGTGTAGGCGGCCTGATTGACCGGGCGACCCTCATGAAAAAGCTGGCCCGCATCGGGGACCGTGACGCCAGAGACAATCCTTGTGAGCGTGCTCTTGCCGGCACCATTGGCGCCGATCAGTCCAACGACCTCTGCCTCGCCGATCGTGATCGAAAGATCTTTGAGCGCAACGGTGGCTCCATAGGTTTTGGTAATCGACTTCAGCTCAAACAGCCGTTTCTTTTCCATTACTCAGCCCTGCACACGGGATCCCGGCGTGGGAGGGCCGTGCAGCCGTTCACGCCGGGGTTGAGGTGTTCCTGACTCCGGATTGACAATCGGGCCCAGGCTCTCGCCCGGGCCACGCAGCAATCATCCATGACTCTCCGCCACGACGATTGACTATTGCTTATTGAGGATGTTGTCCTTGACCCACTGTGCGTCGTAGGAATGCGCGATGACCGTTCCGGGCTGGATATCCTTGAAATTGTCCACCGTGTCGTTGGTCACCGCAACCAGCGGCAGGAGGTAGGGCTGCGCCTTCATCTCGGGGACCTTGTCGCCCTGGAGGATGTCGATGGAAAGCCAGAAGGCTATGTCTCCGACACTAGGTTCGGAGCCGAGGCTGATGGTTTGGTAGCCGTCTTTCGCCTTTTCCTGAACCCACCAGCGGATGAACTCAGCGCGGTTGTTGCCGATGACGAGGGGAACGGGTCTGCCTGCCGCTTCGAAGGCCTGGACGACGCCGTACGAGCCCTCCGTAAGGACCGCATCGATCTTGGGCATGCTGGGAAGCAGGTTTGCGACAGCGGCCTCCGCCTTAGCGTTATCGGCCTCGGTGTCCACTTCGCCGAGAATGCGAATGCCGGGGTTCTGCTTGAGAACCTGCATGACCGCGTCATAGATTTGCTTCTCAGGCAGGGAGCCCACCACCCCGCGGGTTATGAGCACATTCCCCTTGCCGTCGAGGCGCTTCACGACATAATCCGCCGCGATCCTGCCCCAGCTTGACATGTCGTAGGTGATCTGGTAGGCGTCCGTGCTGGTCGTGAGGGAGTCGAAAACCACGACTTTGATTCCCTGTTGCACTGCTTTCGCAATTGCGCCGTTCAGCCCCGTCGCCGAAGCCGCATCGATGAGGATCGCATCAGGATGGCTCAGGATCAGGCTGTTGAGCTGTGCAAGCTGCGTGTTCACCGTACCGTCGCCGTTGTCGACGATGAACTGTTTCACCAGCCCCTGGGCTTCGGCCTGCTTCGCGGCCTCCTGCATGAGATCGACCATCTGCTTCCGCCACGTGTTGCCGTAGAACGAATTGGACAGGGCGATAACGTATCCCCCCTTCTTGGCCGACGCCGATGCGGCCTCCTTCTGGCCTGTGGCGCTCACCGCAAGCACCGGGACGACCAACAGAGCTGCAAGAAAGAGAAAGGCCCAACGTCTTCTCATACGGTCCCTCCTAGTTGTGTGTGGGGACTGACACTGCGGCATCGAGCGCAACTCTGCGGCCGCGCCTACTTCCGAACACCGCCGATGTCAAAGACCCCTAACATCAGACATCAAATATTGAATGTAACGGTACCATGGGTCCTGGTGGTTGTCAACGAATTTCGCGATACGTTGAGATGCCGAGGAGCGCGGCAGGACATCGACCGTCTCTCCGCGGCGAGGAGCCTCGTGAATCCGCTGACTTGACGAGCCTCAAGCCTCACGGCATGCTACGGGGGTCGATTTACCTACATCCAATTCACCAGAAGATCGGTATTCGGCCGCTTTTTCAGAGGGAGACATGTCCGACAACATCGATACACGGCTTTTCGACTCCGCACCGAGGGAATCTAGAGTCGAGTTCGTCATTCACACCTTTGAGCGCTTGCTCCTCCAGAAGCAACTCAAGCCGGGCGACCGGATCCCGAACGAGTTCGATCTCACCCAAAGCCTGCGCACGAGTCGGGGAACCGTCCGAGAGGCACTGAAGATACTGGCCTCCTACGGAGTCCTTGAGATCAGGCCGGGCGACGGAACCTACGTGTCCCGCTCAATGGGAGACCGACTTTTTGACCATCTCATCTTTCAGATGATCCTGAGCAACACCGACAAGAAGAAGCTCATGGAGCTGCGCGAATTGATCGAGGTTGGAATCGTAGAGATCATCCTCTCAAACGCCACCGACGAGGACCTGCAGCAGGTCGAACATGAGTACGAGCGGATGGCCGAGCGGGTCAAAGAGCGCGAGAACGACGCGAAGGGACTGACCGAATTGGATATAGCCTTTCATCACGCCATCGGACGATCAACAAAGAACGAGCTAATCAGAAAGATCTACAACTTCGTCCTTGAGCTCTTCGCCCCTTCGATCGAGGAAACTCACAAGCGGGAAAACAACAGCAGCAACGCACTGCAGTATCACCGAAAGATCCTTGACGGCCTGAAGGCACGCAGCAATGAGAGGGCCAGCGACGCAGTGCGCGAATCTATCGATCAGTGGCTGGTTCTATCTGCCTCACCTTCGGAAAATCCTCCGAGCGATCAGGAATCTACTGAGCTATAAGCGTGCGAAGGTAGTGGACGCTCCGCTTCGCCCATGCCTGCTCCTTGGTGATGGTTGCCTCGATTGACTGCTCGGGCGGAACCCAGACCTCCAGGATTGCATTCATCTCACGGCCCATGGAGCGCAGCCTCTCGAGCAGCCAGGGGATGTCAAGACGACCCTCGCCGGCGGGTACACCCTCGACGACAAAGCCCATTTTGTGGGAAACACGCTCAACGGAGAAATCCTTGAGATGGAGGTTGACCGCAAGTGGCCCCAAAGTTTCCACGACGACCGCGGGCCCGTCGAGTGCACCAAACGAGTTGACGGTATCGAGGCAAATCCCGACTCGGGGGCTTGCGACCGCGCGGATCACTGAGGCAAGCGCAGAGGAGGAGAGTCGGTCGTGATTCTCGACCGCGAGGATGACGTCCGACTCATCGAGGAGCGGCACGATGCGGCGGAGGATTGCCGTCATCTCCTCAGCCGTCGGACGGAAATCTCCCAAATCAGGCACCACGCGTAGGATCGGCGACCCCATTTCTCGTGCAATGTCAAGGTAGGAGGTGAGATTTTCTTCAAGCAAACCTCGGGTTCCCACCTCTATCTCAATTCCCAGATCGGAGGAAATGCGGCGAAGCTCGGCGCGCTGGCTCTCGGTCAGGCGATCAAGAGGCAGGTTGTCGGCGATCTGCACGATATGCACCCCGAGCTCCGCTGCGCGTCGCACAAAGCCGACCGCGTCGAGCCCGCCGCTCGACGGATATCCTGCTACCCCGATCGACCAGGCGAAGGCATAGGTGCTGATACCCAGTTTCATGTCTCAGTCAACCGTTCTATCGCTGTGTCGCGTGCGTTATTTCCCCGACGCTCTTCCTGATGCTCTGCAGGTTCATGATGTTTTGCTTCCAATCGGGCTTAAAGATGAGCTCGCGTGCCTGGGACATTGCGTATTTTGCGCCGTCGGAAAAGGGGAAATCAGCGTAACCGAAAAGCACGGCGAACTGGATCCGAACGTGTCCCATGAGGAAGGCACGGGCTGCCCGCTCCGGAACCCCCATCTTGACGGCTTCTTCAAATGCTTCCCGGATCGCATCGATCAGGGTGGAGCTGAAGGTTTCGACAAGCGCGGGCTCAAGAATCGCCATCTGCTCGACGGTTATTCGGTGAGTCTCTTTCACTGGCTGGAAGAGCTCCCGCACGAGCCTTTCGCCGATCGCGTAATGCTCTTCGGGACCCTGGTGAAGTGCGCACACCACATCCTGCTTTGCCGTTCCCCCGAACCAATCGGTCTGCGCCTTGGGATTGGTTTCGTCGTTGAAGAGCGGAGGGTGGGTCGGATGGCAGATGAAATAGGTGATATCCTTGCGGTCCGGCATCACGCCAGCGTAGGCAGCCGCCGGATCGAGACCGACGACCATCGTTCCCGGATTCAGCTTCGGGACAATCTCATGCGTCACTCTGCCGATGACGACGTCGGGAACTGCTAGGATGACAATCTGCGCTCCGGCAAGAGCTTCCTCCTGAGCGACGGGGGTGATCCCTCGCTCTGCGAGACGCGTAACTCCCCCGGCGCCGACCTCGACATGTGCCACCTGATATTCCCTGTTCCCCTTGAGGTTGTCGGTTATCCGGCACCCCATCTTTCCCCCGGCTCCCATGAGCGCGATCTTCTTCATGCTTTGCTCCTTATCCTTGTCGCGATCTAGCCTCGTCGGCCGCAGCGAGGGTTAGCCTCGCACCTGTTGGTCGAGCCATACTACCTCGTGTGGTCCCAGAACCAGCTCCATGTCTTTGCCCGAAACGGAGAGACGCTCGGCGGTCGCCGTCTCGGGCCCCTTCGCACCCAGCACCCGGAGCTCGAACGCCCCGGTCACACCCTCAATCCGCAGGCGCTGCTCGGTCGCTGCGTAGCTCGCGATGAAGCATCGAAGCAGCGAGCCTTTGCGAACGGCAAGGCCGTCGAAGGAGAGGGAATCGCTGGAGGTTGTCGTGATGAGCTCGCCTCCAGCCACCTCGCCGAGCGCCGCGTAGAGGTGGTAGAGCGGGAACAGCTCTCCCGGTCGCGAGGGAAAAAGAGAGGGCAGAAGCGATCCGGCAGCCCGCTCGGTGACCCCTTTCCAACCGACCATCTCGTAGAAGGTGGCCCCGGCCGCTCCCGCTTCCGACAAGGCCTTCACGCTCCCGAGTGTCCAGGCCGCCGCAAACGGCAGCCTCTGCCGCACATCGACCTCGGAGGGAAGCTCACCCGAGGTGGCAGGCGCGGGAGGAGAAGTGGCGTTGGGGTTCCATTGCATCTTCAGGGTCACCGGGCCGACATGCACGGGTTTACCCTGCGCAATAGCCCGCGCGCTTTCCACGGTAGCCCGCTGTCCGCCTAAGGTCTCCACGATCGAAAGCTCGTCGGAAGCATGGACCTGGGGGTTTACGGTGTAGGTGACAAAATCGAGCAGCTCAATCGGCAGATGGTTTCGATTGAGCTCGGCAAAAAAGGCGCGCGTCCCCGCGCCGACGGGCTCACGGTACCCCCAATAGGCGAGTCGCTCCCTGGCAATCGCGAGATGCTCCGCCGAGGTGGTCGGGCGACCTTCGCTCAAAACAGTCCACGACTCGACCTGCGGCCGAGCGCTCTCCGCCGCCCGGAGAAGCCGCTCGATCTCGGAACGAGCTTCGGCTCCCGTCCGGAGAGCGATGCTGAGCGGGGCCCCGATTTGTCGGCTGCACTCCGAGGCGGCGGCAAGCTCATCGCCGCATCGCTCATCACTGAGCACCAGCTCGAGGTGCAGGTGCGAAAGATGCAACGCCGCGAAGCGAGCTCGCTCCTCGCCGGTCAGCTCCTCAGCCGCACGGTTCCAGGTGAGGCCCAGCGGAATCATTTTCGCGCCGGCCGGAGAATTCAGTGTGACTCGCGCGGTCCGCGGCTTCGCTGCTCCGCCCCGGGCGAATCTTCGCGCCCCGACCCCTTCGTCGCGGCTGTCTCCGCCCACGGCTTCGGCCGTCGACAGGAGCGAGATCGTCACCGACTGCCGGATCCGTTCGCCTGCGCGCACTTCCACCGGAAACTGCAGCCGCAGGGGGGTGCAGTAGGTCTTGAAGGTCGCGTCGGTCCAGTTGCGCTGATCCTCCATCTCGAAGATCTCGCCTTCAAGACGAGTCTCGACCACTCCGCCATCGGGAAGATAGTGGCGAATTGCCGACATTTCCGTGAAGGGCTGCTGCGGCGAGATGAGCTTCGGGAACATTCCTTCGGTCGTTGACCCATCGGGATGAGCCACTACGACGCGGTCCCCGGCAGCGCTCATGGGATGAAGCACGCACAACCCGATTCGATTGCGAAGGAAGGCGGAAAGCGCCTCGCCTTCGAACTCAAACCGCACCGTGCCGTTCGACTCCCCGGCGATCGTAGCGTCCCAGAGGAAACGGATTCCTCCGTCGTGGTGCTCCGATCGATAGGTGATGAGGAAGCGATCCTCCCCTCGATCGACCTTAAGCCGGCTGATCGTCCCGGGAACGGTTCCCCAGTTGCGGTCTCGCAACGCGAAGTAGATCCGATTGACGACCTCGTGGCGACCTAGACGAACCGCCCGTACATCGCCGTCCGCGAAGACTACCGTCATGGGGCCAGCTACCAGCTCACGCGATTCTCTGCCTTCCTTATCAAACATTAGACATCCTATGTAATCTTCATGCTACCACGACCACCTTGACCTGTCAACGCGACTTCGGCGGCCGCACTCACCTGACGGGAGCAAGATTGACCCTGAGCAGCTTCCCGCCGGGTGTTGAAGCCTCCGGTTGGATACGACGGCATTGACTTTGGACCTTCGATCGGTATCCGTCATGTCAGGCAGCCTACCTCAAGCTCACCTCGAGCTCATTCGGATGATTTGAACGAACGTCTCTCAGGTGTACCGGCCCCAACGTTACGTTGATCATCTCGGAGGGCTGAACATGCTGAAGCCGTATCTTCATGACTTGGCCTCCGTCCAAAGTCACAATCAGCTCCGCAGGGCTCTTCACGATAAGCGGCCGGAAGCTGAGCGTATTCTCCCGGTCCGGAGCGTAGGAATTGGGGACCACATATCTGACGTTCGCTCCTGGGCTCACGCGATATTGGCGATCATCGCCAGCGGTTCCACCAAGGTATGCGGATACGAACTCGCCGCACCTCGTAGCCTCTTGCGAGACGATATCGGCTAGGTCGTGCACATAGAGGGCGTTCCCGCAGGCAAACACCCCTGCGCGGCTGGTCATCAATCGGGCATCTACCACGGGACCGTTTGTGTCAGGGTTGATGTCAATGTTGAGCTTATGCGCCAGCTCGATGTCGGGAACCAGACCCGCGGACAGCAATAGCGTGTCGCAGGGGATTCGGAAGGTCCTTCGTCGGTCGAGAGAGGCACCTTCAACAGGCGTGACGCTCACTGCCTCCAGCCGGTTCTTCCCGTGGATTTCGGTGACAGCGTGCGAAAGGTAGAGGGGAATGTGGTAATCGTCGAGGCACTGTGCAACGTTGCGTGACAGGCCTGCCGGGTAGGGGCGTCGTTCGATGACCCCGAGCACCTTGGCGCCGACCCAGGTCATGCGGCGCGCCATAATCAGTCCGACATCGCCTGATCCGAGGATCACCACGTTTTTACCGGGAATGCGGCCATCGAAGTTTACGAGGCGTTGAGCCAAACCGGCGGTAATGACCCCCGACGGACGGGTGCCTGGGATTCCTGTGATCCCACGACTCCGTTCCCAGCAACCTACCGCGAGCACCATGGCACGGCAGATAAGCTTCGTTACACCGTCTCTCTTCGAAATCGCCGTGATGACCTTCCCCTCCGGCGTCTCCTCGGCGTTGACCGCCGTGGAGCCGCAATAGAGCTCTACGTCGGAAATCCCCGAGATGATCTCGGTGAATCGCTGCGCATATTCGGGTCCCGTGAGCTCTTCATTGAAGTAGTGAATCCCAAATCCGTCGTGTATGCACTGGTTAAGGATTCCGCCGAGGGACATTTCACGCTCGACGACCGCAGTGTGGTGGCCTCTGCGCCCGATTTCGGCCGCGGCGGCAAGTCCCGCCGAACCGCCGCCGACTACAACAACATCCAGCTCGCGCTGCTTCATCGGTCCAGATCCATTGGCACGGGATCGATTCCTTCCATGCACCTAATTTCGCTCATCGTTGAAGAACCACCTTGTGGTACTTCCCGGGCTCTTCATCCATCTCGCGGATCACCCGCGGCCCTTCCCAGAAATCCACTATCGTTTCAATTCCCGGATACTTGATAACGCCCGAGGCGAGTAACTCGAGCGGTTTGGGGAAGCATCCGGTTGAGGCTCGAGAGCCAACGATGGTCATCTCTTTGCACGTGAGGTCGAGGCCGGGAAGCGCAATCATGGAGCCGGCCTTCAGCAGTCACACGATGATGATCCTGCCGTCGGGGAAGTGAGCGCCGATGATCTTCAGGTTGGCGCAGCAGTTGGGTCTGCCCGCCCGGCAGGGATAGCAGGTGCCACATCCAACGAACGGTTCCACCACCGCAGCATCGCCGGCACACGCGCCGGCCGCGCGAGTCGAGACCAGCTCCTCCCCATGCCCCGGCCTAGGGGCCTTCCACTTTCCCGCACGGATCGTCCTCGGGGCCTCAAAGATGATTGATCTCACCGCTCCGACCCCTCTCCGATGCGCTCCTTGCGCTCGAGTGCTTCATCCGGCTCCCACCATCCCCCAGCCAACGCCCCGCCGTCGACAACAATCGTAGTGCCGGTGATGTAGCTTGACCCAGGCCCTGCCAGCAGCATTACCGCTCCAAGAAGCTCTTCGGGCTCCGCAGGCCTCCGAACCGGAATACGACTGCGCAGCCACTGCACCTTGTAGGCATCTTCCCATATCGGTTTCGAGAGGGGAGTAAGGATGTAGCCGGGGACAACGCAATTGACCTGTATATTGTCCTTCGCCCATTCGACCGCCATCGCCTTTGTCAGCTGGGTGACACCGCCCTTCGCGGCGCCATAGACCGAAACCCCACCCAGCGCAAAAAAGGGATTGATCGAGCCTATGTGGATGATCTTGCCACTCCGGCGTGGTTTCATGTACCGGTACGCCGTCTGGCTCATGAAGTACAGGCTCTTCAGATCGACGTCCATGATCCTGTCCCAGTGTTCTTCGGTCACCGTGTCGATGGGCTCGCGGATATTTGTTGCCGCGCAGTTGATCAGAATGTCGAGCCCCCCGAGCGCCTCACGCGCATCCGTCACGAGCCTGCGGGAGGCGTCTGGATCGCCCAGCTCGGCGGCCAGCGCGATAGCACGCCCTCCGCTGTCGTTGATCTCGCTACTAAGGTCCTGTGCCTTCTTGAGGGTTCTTGCGTGGGCTGCAACTGCCGCGCCGGCCCCAGCCAACCCGCTTGCAAGCACGCGTCCGATTCCGCCTCCGGCCCCTGTTATCAATGCCTTCTTTTCACGAAGGGAAAACAGCTTTTCGATTGTCGTTTCGACGGTCATCTCTCCCAATTGCATACCCTTGTCGCCCTTTGACGGCTGCACCGTCATTCTACGTTTCCGGGACTATACCGATTGCCCGGACGGGACAGGCGTCCAGGCCGACGACCGGAATCGGTAACGCAATGAGGAAAAAGCGCGCAGCCTTGAGCTCAACGAGATTCGTGAGACATTCGAGCACCGGAATCCCGGCTCCTGTTAGAAGGCGATGATCCGGGTGATTGTTCACAAACCTAACCTCGTACCCGGAGCTGTCGGTACCCAGACAGCTGATCTTTCGATCCTCGACCAGCCAACGAACGGCCTCTTCCGAAAGATAGGGACGATCATGGGACTGCGGCGTACGGTACTGGGTATGGCGACCGGTCATTGTCATCACCCGATCGCCTCGTTGGATTTCACCGGCTTCTTTGAGATCTTTGAGGCTGATCTCTTCGTTGACCGACTTGTGTCGGAAATCCAGCACGATTGCCGGCCCGAAAAGCTGCTCGATCGAAAGCCCCGCCGTGTCACTGCCGGAAGCGAGGTAGTGCAGTGGGGCCTCGACATGCGTTCCTACGTGCGACCACATGTAGACCGTGCTCATGATGTCGCCTTCCCCACCCTCTCGTTCGTTTCGACGCCCGATATCGAGCATGTACTGCTCCTTGCCGGGCGTCAGCGTGTGGGTCAAGTCTACTATTCGTCCTTTCGGGATCAATTCATCGTAAGTCATTTTCTTACTCTACTCCTTTCCGTTTGCCCAGGATGTGCATTCGCGATGCCCGGTGCGATACTCGACGCGATCCGGGCTTCCGCACCTCGAATCATACTGCAGCCCGCCCGACAACAAACATCGAGGTCGGACGTTCGACGGCGCGTTAGTGGGGACTCTATACAATGGCCACCGGGTTGACCATCGAGCCGGTCGTTCCCTCGATCTTAAGCGGCAGGCAGACAAAGAAGAACTCGTAAATCCTATCTCTCGAAAGCTGCTCCAGGTTCGCGTATTCCATGATGTAGATCCCGCGCTTGATAAGCAGCTCGATATGCACGGGGTGCGGGTTCTGAGGATCCTGCGACGGGAGCACCTCGAGCCCCACACTGTCGGCGCCGACCAGCTGCACTCCGAGGTCCGACAGGTGCCTGGCCACTTCGAGGGTGATCCCGCTGCCGAAGTGCTCGGCCATCTTCTGCCTGTCCGGCCAGAGACTCATGTAGCCTGTTCTAAACAAGACCGCATCGCCTCGCCTAATTGAGGTTCCCTGCCGCTGCAAGGTCTTCTCCATGTCGACCATCGTGATCGGATAGCCCGCCGGCAGCACGGGGCGCTCGAGCGCTGCCGCAGCGTCGATGAGAATACCGCGCGTGATGATCGGGGGTATGGCAGCACCGTCGGACTCCAGAGCTCCAAAATCGCCAAGGTATCGATCCGCCGACTTTCCGCCGTACCAGTGATTGTCCTCGCCACAGGTAACATGGCTGAGCGCATCCAGATGCGTACCCGAATGAACGGTCCCCATCACCAGGTCGCTATTGAATGCCATATTGACCGTGTTGGTGCCCAACCACGTCTGATCCCCTTGATTCTGGATTCCCCGATAGGTGCGATAGGTCAGTACCTGAAACGGGGGATGAGGATCGGGCACAGGCATCAGGTTCCATCTTCTGGAGTCCAGGCTGTAGACCTTTCCTGCCGTGATCAACTTCAGCGCATCCTTCAATTTGTTCAGTGATATCGGTGCCTCCGCGAGCACCCCTCGTGTCGGTTCCATCAGCTTTCCTCCATTGTGTGATGTTCTCCGCGACCGCCAAATGCGGGAGCTCAGGCGGCGATTCTCGAATCCTGGTTTGCCATCGTGAGGACTCCCAAGATCACGATTCCTTGGATTACCTCTTGGATACCGGTGGGCAACCTCGTTATCTCCATGAGGGTCACTACAAGAACGAGAAACAACGCCCCGAAAAGCGTGCCCACAACCGTCGACTTACCGCCTGAAATAAGGGTACCTCCAATCACCACGGCCCCAACCGATTCCAGGAGATAAGGATTACCCATCTGCATGAACGCCCCGCCGTCTCGTCCGGCGAGGAGAAAGCCACCGAGGCCCGCCATAGAGCCGCTGATTAAATAGGCGACGGCAACAATCCTCGTTGTCCGAACCCCTGCCATCCGCGCCGCAACGCGATTCTGCCCGACCGCAAAGATAGAGCGCCCAAACACCGTCCTGCGCAGGACTGACGCAACCAGGATCGATATGCAGACTACGCAAAACACAATGAGCGGAATGCCGGCGAGACGCCCTTGCGTGAGCGTTGTCAGGAGCGGACTGGGGCTAAAGCTTGTGAGCTTGTTCGAGTATAGGATCGCCGCGGAGTTCATGACAAATCCCATGGACATCGTGGCTATTATCGGGGGGATCCGAAGTCCGAGTATGAGAAGCGCGTTCACGAGTCCTACCACCGCCCCAAGACAGATCGCAAGCACAAGCGCATACAGGAAATGGGAGTTGCTTCCGTCCATCGCCGCAACGGAAATGAATGCGGACAACGTCATGACATAGGGTATCGACAAATCGATACCGCCTTCCCCCGTGGTGACCGTGAACATCTGACCGAGGCTCACCACCACCAGAAACGAAGCTATGCCGGCGTTCGCGATCAAGCTTCCGAACAACCCGCGACCCGATATGCCCGCAGTTAGCAGCCAGAGAACAACACTCCCTGCCGCTGACCAAATCCAAGGCTGCCTTACGACCCGTTCGAAAGCTCTCGCTACCATGTCAGCTGTCTTCTCCGCAGCAGTCTCATCGCAAGGATGAGGACGAGTAGAATCCCCTGGACTCCCGACTGATAGTCCGAGCCAATTCCCAACAGGCCCAACAACGAGCCGATGAGCGCGAGGGTAAGGGCTCCGAAGACTGCCCCAAACGGTCCTACAATTCCGCCGAGCAGAGAGCCCCCGCCGATAACAACGGCTGCGACGCTGAGCAATGTGTAGGTGTTCCCGGTAGCATTCGGATCCGCCGCGGTCGTGACAGCCGTGAATGCCAGACCAGCACATATCCCAAACACGCCGGACAGAACGTAGAGGGCTACCCGCGCCTTTGCCGTGGACCAGCCTGCGTTACGAATCGATTGCGGATTGTTTCCGAAGGCCCTTAGTATGATCCCATACCGCCACTTCTGAAGAATCAGATAGGCGACGAGCCCCGCGAGCAACGACATGAAGATTGGTTCAGGGATCCCGGGAGGCGTCACATCGAACGCCGAAGTCAGCCAATCCGGTGACGAACCTCCCGGTATCTTTGAGATTGTCAACGCCAAACCATACCAAACGAAAGATGCTCCGAGCGTTACCACAATGGCTGGTATTCTACGTGAGTGAATCAGGAAACCCATGCTTCCGTAGGCTAGAAGCCCGACGGCGAAAATAGCGAGCCCCAGAACCGGGCTCCGAGACAAGATAAAGCCTGTAACCACATTGGTTAGGGCGACGAACGTCCCCAGTCCCAGGTCGATATCGCTTCCGGCTATGACGAACATCTGAGCTATCCCCGCGAAGACCAAGGGAATCGCCGAACCGAGAAGCAGACTCAAGCCGGCTTCCGAAACGGTGTTGGTATTTGCGATCCCAAGCGCCGCGATCGTGATGATCAACGCCAGCAGCGCCATCATTGTCCTTTGCGCAAAACCTAGCCGCTTCCACAGGCCACGTCGCTCGCGCCACCGCTGGCTGGCGGATGGTCCTTGATTTTGATCGTCCTTGCCGATATTCGAAAATGACAACTCGAGAATCTTGTTCTGGCTGAACTCGGTCCTCTCGAGATCCCCCACGAGCCTTCCGTTGCTCAATATTACGGTTCTATCGACCTCCAGGAACTCATCATCTTCGGAGCTGTACCAAATCAACAGTTTCCCCTCGGCTGCCGAGTCGCGAAACAGTCGATAGAGCGCCGTCTTGGTTTCGATATCAACGCCACGCGTGGGATCGTCCAGGAGAATGATATCGGCGTCCGAAGCCAGTGCCCTCGCGATGAGCGCCTTCTGTTGATTGCCGCCGCTCAGTTGCGTCAGACGCACATGCTGGTCGGGCGCAACAATACCCAGCCGCTCGAACCATTTGCCCGTGAGAGCGTTTTCCGTCGACCGGTCCACTACTCTGTAGATTGCGGCGCTTGCCAATTTCGTGATCGATATGTTATTCGCGATGGACCAGTATCGAAAGACCCCTTCTCTGGCTCGATCCCCGGAAACGAATGCCGTCTTCCCGTGCCGCTGAAGCGATGCATTCCGTTTGGATGCCGAGAAGACTGCATGCAGGAGGTCCTCCTGTCCCGAGCCCTCAAGTCCCGCCACACCAACGATTTCGCCCGAATGCAGACTGAGCTCATCTATCGCGAGCCTGTCTGCACGATAGCTGCGAAATCTCACCAATTCCCGTCTGTCCGATCGGTCAACCTGCTCTTTGCGCTGCTCTTCGACCTTCTTTTCGACCCCGCCCATCACGTGTATCAGTTCCTGCTCGCTCGTGCTTTGTGACACGCCCCTCCAGATGAGCTGGCCGTCCCGCATCACGAGCACTTCGTCGCAGAATTTGAGAATTTCTCGCAGGCGATGTGAGATGAAGACGAAGGACTTCCCCCCGCTCATGATCTTCTGGATGTAGGAAGCCAAGTGAGCCACCTGCTCGGTGTTCAGCGACGAGGTGGGTTCATCCAGTATAAGCAGCTTCAGGTTCGGATCGGTGATCGCTCTCACGATCTCGACCATCTGGCGCTCGGCTATGCTTAACTCGCCAACGATCGACATCGCATCGATCCGGCAACCCGGGAATACGTCATTCAATGACTTCTTGACGAGTCCCTTCAGATACGCTCGCCATCTGACTCCCTTGAACTCGGCAGAGCGCTCAATGAAGAAGTTTTCATACACGGTCAAGTTCGTGCATAGTGAGAGCTCCTGATGCACGAAGCGCACGCCAAGCCGGGCGGCGATGTTCGGATTGTAATCGTTCAGAGTGATCGGGGTGCCCATGATGGACAGCTCCCCTGAATCGGCGCTTAGGACACCGGATAAGAGGTTCATTAAGGTGCTTTTGCCGGCACCGTTGCCGCCTATCACCCCTAGAACTTTCTGGGAGGGAATGGTAAACGATACCCCCCGCACTGCCTTCGTGGCCCCAAACGCCTTGGTCAGGTTCCTCGCCTCGACCACGGTATTCGCCTCGGGCCGTGAAGACATCTCGTGGGACTTGTGGGTCTGCGCGCCAAACGAAGTGGATTCCATGCAGTTGCACCTATTCTCGATAAACGGCCGCAAGGGGATTACCCCTGCGGCCCTTTCACTCCGGTTATTGCGTCAGCAAGGTCTTCTTTACCCACGCGTTCGACGGCGGCGTGTCCGCGAACGAATTGGGCGGCAGATCCTTGAATTGCATGAGGTTGCTCTGGGTTACCGAAGCCGTCGGCATCAACATGTTCTTCGGAATCGATTGCCCGTGCACAAGATCCACAGCCACCCAGAAGGCCGCGCTGCTTTCGCTCGGTCGCGCAACGCGTCCGATGGTCGTGTAGCCGTTCTTCTCGTGCTCGTTGATCCACCAATGAATAAACTGCGATGACAGACCGCTCGTCACGACGGGAATTGGACGACCCGCCGCCTGGAATGCCTGCACGGCGCCGTAACCTCCGGCCGCGCACATAACGGCGTCAACCTTCGGGAGGCTAGGAATGAGCGCGGAGAGCTTTGACTCCGTGGTGGTGACGTCTGCGTTCCCGTAGATCGTTGCCACGACCTTCATCCCCGGATGCTCGTTGACGACGCTCATGTACCCCGCCATGAGTTGTGCATCCGAGTGGGTACCGCGTTGAGTTCTTACGATCACCACGTTGGCATTTCCGTGAAAATGATCGGCGACCCACTGCATGCTTCCCTTCGCCCAGTCAAAGAAGCTCGTGTGTATTCTGTAGGCCGCAGGGCTCGTGACCCCCGTATCGAATGAGATGACCGGTATTCCTGCCTTCGTGGCTTTGGCGATGACGCCGTTCAAGCCCGTAGAGGAAGCCGCATCGACGACGATCGCGCTCACATGCTGCAGGATGAGATCATCCATCTGCTGAAGCTGCCCAGGCAAGCCGTTCGTAGAATTGTCAATGACGTACTTCGATACCAGACCCTTCGCCTCGGCCTGCTTGGCGGAAGCGATGAAGTCCCTTTCCATCTGGTGTCGCCACGCATTACCGTTGTAAGCATTTGACAATGCGATCACGAAGCCTTTGCTGTGCTCTTGGGAACCATTCGCGAAAACGGAACCGCCGGCGAATAAGACCAATAGCGGAAACAGAAGCACAAAAAGACTTCGTCCGATGACGTTTCTCACTTTCTTCTGAACCATATCCTCTCCCCCGTATTCTTTAATGGTCTTGGTCATGAAACCAATGCGCGCTCTACATACGCTCGAGTCTTCGAAACATCCTTGGTATTCCGCCAGTCGCGACCCAAGGACTTTGCGGACCTTGCCGAGTGCGAGTCCGAAATTTCTCACCTCCCTTCTCAGCTTTAGTGTGACACCATCGCCGGTCATGAAAAGATGACCTCAAACATCAGACCTATGGTGTTCGAGCGAATTCCTATGCTACCACACATCAGGCAGTTGTCAACAGAAATTTGACGGAAAGAGTTATGTATCACGACCTGAACGAGAGAGTTGAGCGAGGTGAAGGCGGCTCGAAGCGAAAGTACCTCCGCCAGTGGGGAGGATTCCGCCGGAATGGATGCTTCCAGCCTTTCTCCTAATGGCGCCAGGCGTCTGCGGGATTCTGAACGGCAAACTTGCCGCCAGATATCTCCAAGAAGGCTCCCGTAATGTAGGCCGCCTTACCCGAGGCCAAGAACACCAAGGGCGCAGCGATTTCTTCCGGCTGTCCCTCGCGGTTCAGAGAGATGGCTGCACGGACAGCGTCGCCGTTCCGGCGCAACTGCTCCCTATTCATGTCGGTGTCGATCAACCCCGGAATGTAGGCATTGACGCGAATGCGGTAGGGCGCAAACTCTGCGGCCATTGACCTGGTGATGTTCACAATCGCCGCCTTTGACGCTGCATAGACTCCAGTGGCGAACCCCGGGATTATCGCTGCAAACGAGGAGGCGTTGAGAATCACACCTCCCTCTTGCTTCATCATCCTCCGCACCGCTTTCCTACTGCATAGGAACACGCTCTTGAGATTGACGTCCAGCTCCCGGTCCCAGGTTTCCTCCGATAGCTCCATGAACGTGGCTCGATGATGAACGGCTGCATTGTTGACAAGGACATCTAGTCCGCCGAACTCACGATCCATTTGGGCAAACAGCCCCTCTACCTCGGACTCCTTTGACACGTCGGCCACGCCGCCCCGGATGTCGGGGCCATGTTTCCCGAGTTCGTCCACGGCCTCGTCCAGGCGTTCCTTATTCGTGCCATTGAGAAATACCCTTGCTCCTTCCGCAAGGAACGCCCGTGCCGCAGCCAAACCGATGCCGCGGGTGGAACCTGTGATAAGGACTCTCTTTCCGTCCAAGCCAAGATTCATGTTCACCACCTTACTCTGCTCGTGCCCCCGCAATTCAACCGACCGGTAGAAGATGCGGCAGGATGACGCCCTTTTGCATGATGGATGCACCGCGCGGGCGAGACTCCTGTTTCTCGGGCTGCGCGATAGGCCGCTCCAGCACTCGTTTGGTGCCTCCCCCCTCCGATGGGCGCACGCACACCGAGTCGCCATCGTCAACCGCCCTTCCGGCATTCATCATATGTCATATGTCTCTGTACCATATACCTGCGCCGCAGTCAACGTCTTTCGCTGCGCGCTTTCCGCGCACTCGCATAGGGCCGCGCCGAAAAGGACCATCTGTGATAACATTCTGATAGTGGAATTGATGGGTTCTACGACGCTTGACAACCCATCCGTATTGGAAGAATGATTGATTTAGTACGATGTCTAACCTCATATGTTTCGTACTGGTTGAGGGCTATACTGCAAAGGAGTATCGTAAGTGCCAGAAATCGTTGACGCAGAGTTGTTCAAGGCGACAGAACGCAAGTCACGAGTTGAGGTCGTAATTGATACCTTCAAAACGCTCCTGCTCACAAAGCAGCTCAAACCCGGTGACAGAATCCCGAACGAGTTTGAGCTGACGAAGAGCCTCAATACCAGCAGGGGTCCGGTTCGGGAGGCGATGAAGATTCTCGCTTCCTTTGGAGTGGTCGAGATCAAGCCGGGGGACGGAACATACATTTCCCGCTCAATGAGCCGGCATCTTTTCGATAATCTCGTATTCCAGATGATTCTCAGTGAAACGGACAAGAATCAGCTCATGGAGCTCCGAGCGCTTCTTGAGATAGGCCTCGTCAAGATTGTCATCGCCAATGCGACCGACGATGATCTGAGCGAAATAGAAAAACGCCACCTTGCGATGGCTGATAGAGTGAAGGACCACGTATCCGACCCGAAGGTGCTTACTCAGCTCGATCTGGCGTTTCACACTGCTATCGGCAGGGCATCCAGGAACCAACTGATTGAGCGAATCTATGGCTTCACGCTCGATCTTTTCACTCCTTCAATAGAAGCGACTCATAGACAGGCTGATAAGGGCTCGAACGCGGTGCGATTTCATCAGAAGGTCCTGGAGGGGCTCAAAGCTCGAGACCAGGCGCGTACGGTCGCGGCGGTCGAAGAATCGATACGCCAGTGGATGATGCGTTCGCACTGAAGCCGAAAACCGATTTGAGCTTCAATCACAAGCCGCCGGTGTTGTCGATTGGATGGTACGTGCCTCGAGTGTCCGCTTGAAGGCGACGTACAACGCCTCGGACAGCGTGGCCCAGGGTGGCCGTGCCTCATCTATGGGAATCTCCGTCTTATGCGGCTATACTACCGTCATGGGGGGCGAAAACAGTATGGACACACGGCAAGAGGTTAGAGAGGTCTTCGTCGGGATTACCAACGAAATGAGGCGTCTTCTCGCGCTCAGGGTCGCGGTTACTCTCGGCGAAAATGCCACCGCGCCGGGCATCAAGGACGAGACCGATCGAATATGGGATCATATCGACCATGACGTGCTTGCCATCGTAGGCAATGCAGTCGAGGAAATGAACAAGCTCATCACGCCCGAATTGGCGGAGCCGAAGTAGCCCGAAACTCATGTCCTATTGCGATGTCTCGCAGTCGCTGTCGAGCCAATTCCCGCGAAGGCCCCGCCGAGTTGCCGCAGCCCTCACCCTCACGTAGCCTGCGCCTCCCTCTCCCCGGCGGCACTTCCATACCTCTTCTCGATCTCCACGAGCTTCTCGGAGAGCCCGTGAGCTTCAAACCATCTTCGAAAGAAGGCGCATTCTCTCTTAAGGATGTCGCGCTCGTCTTCAACCTTCTTGTACGCCTGCCGCACGTTGTTCAATTCTGCAGTCCTCACCCGGAGCAGCGCGCTCTTTGCGGTCAACTCCTCGGAAAGTGACTGAAACAGGGCTACAACCGAAGAGAAATTGCCCTTTGCGAGGGTCTCCCTAAGCGCCTCTCTGCTCAATTCCATCTCGTTCGCCTCCGCAACCCGCACCCGTGCTCCGACCTTTCAATCAATTTGTGACGTTTTGTGATGGAATTCTCGTCGTCA
Source organism: Spirochaetales bacterium (assembly GCA_027306915.1). The sequence goes on from DAHUYW010000012.1 coordinate 65,249, forward strand.
TGAACTGCGCTTCACCGATCCGTCGGCGGCTGTAACCGCATGCGACCACAGGTTCTGCGTATGAAAATGCTGCGCCCTTCAAGGGTGCGGCCTCTGTTCTCCGCATAGAGGATAATGGACATGCCCATGAGAATCAAGCTGCAGGTCGAAGGATCAAGGCTGGAGGGTTCGACCGCCGGCGCTACAGTGCCCCCGGCGTTATCGCCTGCCGAAATCGTTGGGTGGCGCGACCCGCTCGGGTATCCACGGCTGTCGAGCAGCTGATGAGCCGCCACCGCCGAAGGGCGGCTCGCGAACGGCCGGCAGGCCGCCACCGTCAAACGGCGGTCGCATGACGGCAGGCGGGCCGCCTTGGAAGGGCGGTGGAATTTGTAGGGGTGGGCGCACTATAACGGGCGGCTGCTGTTGAACATATACCGGCGGCGGGGCCACGAAGGGCGGCTGTTGAACATATGCCGGCGGCGGGAAGATCGGAGGCGGCTGATAGAACTCCGGGGGCTGCTCGTAGATCGGCGGCGGTACGATCACCGGTTGCTGAACCACGACCTGCGGCTGTCCCACTACGACGGGCGGAACCTGCGAGCCAGTGAGGTCCTGTTGACCCGGCGCCGGGAATTGTCCGACTGCCCGCAGCTCCGTAATCGCCTGTTTCATGGCCCTGAGGGCGTCCAACCAGGTTCCGTACGGCTCGATGTCGGCAACGGTGATTCCTCCAATGAGATCGCCGATCACGTACTGGGGAGTGCCGGCGACCGTCGCGGTGTTTTCCGGGGCCGAAGCGCCGGAAACGGTTGTACCGTAGGTGTTCGGCTGAAGCGTCACGATCCTTTCGACCCTCCCGGTCGTCTTGTCGACCCGCACCGCTACGGCGCTCTCCACGGTTTGGCCGGTCGCCGCTTGGCTCCCGAGAAATCCCACTCGATAGAGGCTGACCTCCCCCATCGCCACGTAGTAGCTGTGGCCCGCAAGCTGCTCATTCACCGTACCCTCTCGCAGGTAGCCCGCGAAGCTGTGAGCGAACAGCGGCAGGGCTGCCGCGCCGAAGAGAATCGCGAATAGGACCGAAAAGGCGCACCTTTTCATACCTCACCCCTCGTCGCGCCGCGCCGCATTCGATCCGTCAATCGAGCGGCATTCCGGCGGGCACAGTCGTCATTATGTTAGACGGTGCGGAGCTCCCAATCGTTACTGCCATCTCCCCACAAGGGAAAAGTCGATTGACAACGGCTTCAACGGCGTCATACTTGACGGTGAGGGAAGCTATGAAAGCAATGACGCCTATCGCGCCCCTTTTGGTCGAGCACAGGCTGATCGGACGAGTCATTTCCTTGCTAGCGAAGGAAGCGAAACGGGTCGAGTCGGGCGGACCGCCGAATCCGCTTTTTATCGACAACGTGGTGGACTTTGTAAGGGTGTTCGCGGACCGCTACCACCACGTCAAGGAAGAGGACATCCTCTTCGGCGAGGCGCAAAAGAAGCCGCTTCCGGAAGAGCTCGCGCGGGTCGTCCAAGAATTGACGCAGGATCACAGGCGGCAGAGGGCGGTGGTGCAGGAGCTTGCGGATGCCAACGCGGAGTTCGCACGCGGCAACAAGGCTACGGTCCCGGCGATGATTGAAGCCATGAAAACCTTTATCGACTTCTATTCGCACCATATGGAAAAGGAAGATCGGCAGTTCTTTTCACCGGTCATGGCCTACTTCAACGAGGCCGAAAAGCAGGCAATGCTTGAGAAGGAGATCGCGATCGATCGCATCCTGATTCCTGAACGTTTCGCCGTCATGGTCGAAAGCATGGAAGACAGCTGGTGGGACTAGTCTGCCGTAGGACATCACGACAAACTCCCCGCTGCGTAGGGGAACTTCCGGGAGTCCGTCGTCCGTCCAATACTCGGGCTGCGATCCCGTCCTTCAGGAGACCTTGACAGCAAGTCGTAGCCGCGACGATCATTGTTGGCAGGTGGCTGCCAATGGAGCTGACCCGCCGCCGAGAAGGTGCTTTCGGTTGAGACTCCTGGTGGAGATTCGCGCGTGAAGAAACTGCTTCGGCGGGTAGGATTGAGTTTGTCGGGAAACCGTTAAGGAAACCAAGATGAAACGTTGCATAACCCTCTCGAGAGGGATTTCACTAGGGATCGCCCTCGCGCTTGCGGCGGCGCTTCTTTCGGCCTGCGCGACCATTCCGGCTCCGAGCAGGGACAGCTCGCTGATCCTTGCGCGGCTCAACTTGCGCGCAAGCGGCTCCGGCACCAGTCCGCTTGGAGCGCTTGGCACGGTCAACACGACGCAGTTCTCGCGGGCCGCCCTGAAGATCAAGAGCCTTTCCGATGGCAGCACCTACAAGCTGAGCACCTACGGCCCCGAGGACCTCTTCGTCCTGCCCAACGTCAAGGCGGGCCGCTATGAGATTGTCCGCCTGTGGGGCCAGGTGAGGACGGGCAACTCCGTGGTGACTCTCACCACTTCCTACACGAAGTCGCCGTCGTTCGAGGTGACGCCAAACCGTGTGGTGAATCTCGGCGTGATAGGATGGAATTTCGTCTACGATCTGTCGAGCACGTCGGCCATGGCCACGGGAAGCGTAACGTTCGACAAGGATTACTCCGCAGTCACGGCGCGCTTCTCGCAGCTGCATCCCGCCTCTCCGTGGAGCCGGACCGAAGCGAGCGCCGCCGACGTCCGCACCGCCGGAGCTGCGGCCCAAAGCACGGCGCGAGCTCTCCCTCCGCGGGGCGGCTACTCGAGCACGATTATTCCTTGATGTACGCTTGAAGACCGGCAGCCAAGGCTACTCTTTGAGCGACCCGGCAAGGAGACCGCTCATGAAATACCGGCTCAGGAATACGTAGACGAGAAGAGTCGGTATGGCCGCTAGGAGCGCCCCTGCCATCTGCACATTCCATTGCACCGCGTAGCTCCCCGCCATGTTGTTGAGCGCCACAGTGATTGGTTGAATGGAGGGGCGGCTCGTGACAATGACGCCGAAGAGGAAGTCATTCCAGATCGACGTGAACTGCCAGATCATCACCACGACGAATCCTGGCATCGACAGCGGGAACAGCACCTGCGCGTATATCTGCAGGATCCCTGCGCCGTCGATCTTGCTTGCCTCCACGAGCTCATCCGGTATAGCCGCGTAGTAATTTCGAAAGATGAGGGTGGTGATAGGTATTCCGTACACCACGTGGACAAAGATCAGCCCGGCGCGGCTCCCGTACAGGTGAATCTGCTGCAGGACGCGCACGAGGGGGATCAGGATGCTCTGGTAGGGAATGAACATTCCGAACAGCAGGAGCGGGAAAAGGACGTTCGCTCCGCGGAACTTCCACTTCGAAAGCACGTACCCGTTCATCGAGCCAAGGAAGGCCGAGATTAAGGTTGCAGGAACCGTGAGGTACACGCTGTTCATGAAGTTCTCGGAAAGTCCCCGGATGCCCTGGGAGGGTTCGCCCATCCACGCTTCGATGAAGCTTGCGAAGTTGAGGCCGTGCGGCAGATTCCACATGCGGGCGAGGCTCACCTCCTGGAAGCTCTTCATACCGGTGATGAGCTGCACGTAGATCGGCATCAGGTAGAAAGCCGCCGCGAGCACGAGCAGGGAGTAGACCAAGAGCCTTCCGATGGAGAGGGCCCGATACGGCCGGGCGCTCATCGTCGGCCCTCTTTTCGATTCGACGACACGAGGTAGGGCACGATGAGAAGGGCGACCAAGAGGAGCAGGATAGTCGCAATGGCGGCTCCCTGCGCGAAGTTGTTGCCCCGAAAGGTCGTATCCCACATGAAGAAGGCGGGCACGTCGGTGGCAAACGCGGGCCCCGGTCCCGTCATGGAGACGACGAGATCGAAGATCTTCAGCGATATGTGGCCGAGAACGATAATCGCGCTCAAGGTGACCGGCCGGATCATCGGCAGGATGATGTGGCGGTAGATCTGCAGCTCGCTTGCCCCATCGATTCGCGCCGCCTCTCTCAGGTCGCTCGGGATCGACCGCAGGGCAGCGAGGTACATGGCCATCACGTAACCCGACATCTGCCAGGTGGCGGCGATGACGACCGAGATCATCGCGAGGGAGACCCCGATGTAGGGGCTTGCAAGACCACCAAGACCAACATGGCTCAAGAAGCTCCCCATCCCGGAATCGGCGTGGATGTGCAGGATTGTTGGATCGGTGAACCATCCCCACTTTAGAAAGCCCAGACCGACCTTGTCGAAGAGCTGGTTGATCCCGGTCGCCCCGGTCTGTGCGTTCCCTGGACTCAGGATCCACCGCCATGCCACGCCTGTGACGATGTAGGAGACCGCCATCGGGAAAAGGAAGATGTTGCGAAACACCCCCTCTCCCCTGACATGCCTGTCGAGCAGCATGGCGAGAAAAAGTCCGATGGCAATCGAAGCGGCGAGGAAGAGAACCGTGAAGGTGACGGTGTTGCGAAGGTCGCAGAGAAAGCGGTCCGTCGGCATGGTGCTGAAGAGCCGCGCGAAATTGCGCAGCCCGACAAAGGAGAAGTCAGGCTGGAAGGAGTCCCACTTGGTGAGCGAGGAGAAGCCCGTGAAGCCGATGAAGCCATAGACGAAGACCGCGATGAGGACAACCGACGGTGCAAGAAGCGCAAGGGAAATGGCGCGGTCTCGTGTGACTGCCTTCATGGGGGCTCCCGCGAGGAAGCTGCCGGGCTTGCATACAGCCCGGCAGCGAGGGAAATGTGACGAATAGCCCTATATGCCGCTGTTTTCGCTCGCGGCCTGATCGAGCGCCATCTGAGTCGCTGCAACATCGCCCTTCGTCACGAAGGTATTCATGATGTCTTTGTAGACGGTAGCCCACTTCTCGACAGCTGCCGCTCCGTGCACGACGCTCGGGACAATGGCGTCGGAGCTCCAGTCCTTCATTGCCGACTGGAGATACTCGTTGAAGAGCGCCGGGCTGCAGTCGGTGCGCGCCGGTATCGAGCCCTTCTTCGGGTTGAAGGCCTCCTGGCCCGCCTTTGATCCGACGATCTTGAGCCAGTTCATCGCGTTGACCCCGTCTCTGGCACCCTTGGGGACCGCAAAGCTGTCTGACAGCGCGTCGTAGATTCCGGCCGTTCCCGGCACCGGTTGCCAGCCGTAGCCCGTGTAGTTCTTGGAGCTGAACCAACCGTTGGTCCAGTCGCCCATGATGTGCATAGCGCCCTTGTTGTCGATCAGATACTGGGCGGCCTGGTCCCAGGTGAGCGCGGAATAGTCGGTATTGACGTAGGGCACCAACTTCTTGAAGGTTTCGAGGGCCTGCGTGACCCGCGGATCCGACCACTTCGTGCGGCCGTTCCAGAGCCCGCGGTAGCCGTCCGCCCCGAGCGTGGAGATTAGAATCGTCTCGAAGGTGTGTCCGGCCTCCCAGCCCTCCTTCGTCCCCACCACGAGGGGGATGATCCCCTTCGCCTTGAAGACGTCGGCCACCTTGAAAAACTCGTCCCACGTCTTGGGCGGCTTCAGGTTATTGTCCGCGAATAGCTGCTTGTTGTACCACATCACGTTGGCACGATGAATGTTGGCGGGAACGCCCCAATAATGGCCCTTGTACTTCAGCAGCGTCAAAAGATCCGTGGGGAACGCCTTGTCGAGCCCTTCGGACGCGTACAGGGAGTCGAGCGGCTCAAGATACTTCGCGGGATCGTATTTCTCGACCTCCAGACCCGCATGCAGCTGGAACGCATCGGGCGGATCGCCGCCGGTCAACCTTGTGGAAAGGACCGCCTTCGCATTGGTCCCTGCGCCGCCCGCAACCGTCGCATTGATGATCTCAACGTTCGGGTACTGCTTGTGGTAGACGTCGTACAGGGCGTTTAGCCCCTCGGCCTCTCCGCCGGCCGTCCACCACGAGAAAATCTCGAGCTTTGTCTGCTGGGCCGCGCCTGCAGCCGCCGTCCCCTCTTTGGAGCCGCCGGCGTACACGGCAAATGAAAGGAAGACCCCCAAGAAAACAGAGATCGCCCCTACAACCAGTTTTCTCATTTCAGCCACCTCCTTAATTGCTGAAAATCGACAAACGGCACTATCGAGCAGATCTTGTGTTGTTTAGGTTACGATATCACACTTGATTGCCGTGTCAAGGGTGAGGAGTTCCAAGACCCTTCGACATTCTGGGCGTCTGTGTCTCAAGGGCGCGATGCGGTTTCCTTGTGGGATCGACGGCGAGGACCTCGGGTGCCTTTCCCGCTGGAAAGGGCGGACCGCTGATCGTAGGGAGCGCCCTCCCGCGACGGAGAGCAGGGGCCGGGAGGAACGTCCCGGTCATCGGCGCGCGTTCGGCGGGCTCACGGTCCGCCACAGGGCGATGCTGCGGGGCGCGACGATTCTGCCGCTCATCGGATCCGCGCCGTCGCCCTCTCCGGTGCGGCCCGCGCGCGCACCGGCGGCTCGCGCTCGCGCCTCGCCTGTTGGAATTACCGGCTCGCCCCAGAGCCCCCAGCGCTCGGCATCGGCGCTCGGGATTCGCGCGGACCGCGCGCGCAGGTTGATGATGCCGTGCAGCTCTCCGTCGCGGGAGAAACAGCGCCACAGATCTCGAGCGATCATGATCGCGCCATAGTCCCGGCCGGCGAGCCGGCCGGAAAGCGAGATCGCCCAACGCGTAAGCTCGGCCTCCTCGGCACTCAAGGACGCCCGATAATCGTCGGAGGTCATAATCTGCGAGCCGAACATGAGTGCGATCGCAATGATGAGCTCTTTTTCCTTGCGCGCGAGCGAGCAGCGCGTCGAACGCAGAAAGAGGACATCCGGGTCGGCGTAGTAGAGCGCCCGGTTCATGAAGGCGCGCCCGATGGTGTCGCGGAGATTGATGTGGGCTGCGGGCCTTCCCATGTGCGCTATCGCCTTGAGATCAGGCTGATCCCACACCTCCTTGGTATCCGCGCCGATCCGCATCAACCCGAAGAGAGAGACCGAGCTTTCCAGGGGAGCCCCGCAACCGAGGAAGACGACCGGCTCCCCCGCCCCGTTGCGCTCGACCGAGACGATCGGCTCGAGAGTCTCGCGGTACCAGCGGTAGGCACCGCTTGCATCCGATTGGCGGCCGTTCAACATCCCCGCGTAGAGGAAATCGAGCTTCAGATAGCGGAAACCCCATTCGTCGATAATCCTTGCAAACAGCTCCCGGAGATAGGCGCGCACCTCCCCCTGCGAGAGGTCCAGGCAATAAAAGAGGCGCTCCCAGTTCGGGTTGTAGCCGGCCCGAACGAGCCGTCCGTCCTCCCTATGCAGGAGCCAGTCGGGGCGCTCGCGGTAGACCCGAGCACTGGGTGCCGCGAGGAAGGGGGCGACCCACAGGCCGGGAATAAATCCCTTCGAAGCGATAGCCCGTGCCACGCGCCGCAACCCGCCGGGGAAGCGGTCGGGATGGGGATCCCAGTCGCCGACGGCGCGCTGCCATCCGTCGTCAATCTGAAAGACCGCCGGCCGACCCTTCGCAGTGAAGAGCTCCCGAATGAGGTTGGGGCTATCGGCAAGCCCGTCGAGGTCGGCGAGGATCGTCGACTCGTCGATCGCAGTGTAGTGGTTGTACCAGGAGCACCACCCGCCTACGACGAGCGGGTCGTCGGCCGGCCCTTTGAGGAAGTCGGCTCGCCTCATCACGGCGAGATCGGCAAAGAGCGCCCCCACTGCATCGGAGAGCTCAAAGTATCCGTCACGGCGAAGCAGCAGGATCTCCGCGAGCTGCTCGCCCTCCGCAAAACGGGCGCCGTCGGAGTGCAGCTCGACCGCGATGCGCATTCGCCGCCGGTCGATACGAAGGGTGACCGGCGCCCCTCCGCGGTTCCGGGAGAGGAGCGCGAGGTAGCGCTCGCCCGAGCGGAGATAGGCAAAGCCATGCGCCGCAAGCTCTCCCCTTCGAATCAGCTGTCGGTCCCGGTGGGTGTAGCGCTTGAGAATCATCACAATGCGCAGGCGAGGGTTGTTCTCGAAGCCACGGAGCTCCCAACCGGGCGACCAGGACTGGTAGCCGTTTGCAAACCAGAAGAGCCTCCGGGGATCGCGGAAGCGCTCGCGCTCCTCTCCGACAATCCCAAGAAGATCGAGAAGCTCCTCGACCGACAGATCGTCGATGACACGGGAGGAGCGATCGGGCTCTCCGGCAGCGGAGCGAGCGCGGTAGACGATCGAGAGGGTCTCGCGATCGAGACTGGTCGTCGAACGATCGACGTCACCTTTCGGCATGAACACCTCCTCTTTTGCTACGGCGAATGAGATCACGATACCACAGCCCTGAGTCCTTGATGATGCGCCGCTGGCCGTCAAAGTCCACGTAGACGATTCCAAAGCGCTTTCCGGTGCCGTAGGACCACTCGAAGTTGTCCAAGAGGCTCCAGACAAAATAGCCGCGCACGTCGGAGCCTTCCGCGAGGGAGCCTGCAAGCGCGGCAAGATAGCCCGCGAGAAAGCTCACCCGCCGACCGTCGTGAACGCTCCCCTCCACCAGCCGATCCTCGAAGGCTGCTCCGTTCTCGGTGATGTAGACCGGCGGATTGCCGTAGTCCTCGCGGAGAACCCTGAGGATGTGGCTGAAGCCCTCCGGCCACACCTCCCAGCCCATCGCGGTTCGCTCCACGCCCTCCGCTAGCGGCCCCGCGGCAGCGGGCTCTCTCGCGGCCTCCGTCCCTCGCGTAACCCAAGTCTTCAGAAAAGGGACATACCATCGGTAGGAAGCACGCTCGCGGCTATAGTAGTTGATTCCCACGAAGTCGACGGACCGCGATATGGCATCGAGATCGCCGCGCATGATCCGCGGAAGGAGAAGGCGCATCCGCTTCATGATGATCTCGGGGTAGCGCCCTTTTAGGATCGGCGCAAGGGTGATGTGATTCATGAAAGCGTTTGCGACCCCGGCCGACCATGCGTCGCGGCCACTCTCGGTTGCGGGGAAGATCGGCGTGTAGCTTAGAGCGATCCCCACCTTGCTTGCGGGGCTTATCGCGCGAATGCGCTCGAGGGCGAGCCCGTGGGCAAGCAGGAGATTGTGCATCACCGGCAGGTAAGCGAGAGGGCTCCTCACGCCGGGGGCATGCTCGCCCAGGACGTGGCCGAAGAAGGCGAACTCCCAGGGCTCGTTCACGGTAATCCAATGGCGCACGCGATCGCCGAGCGACCGAACGACGGTCTCCACGTAGTCGGCGAACAGCGACGCGGTCTCACGGCTGCGGAAGCCTCTCCGCTCGCGCTGCAGTCGATCGGGGAGATCCCAATGAAAGAGGGTGAAGAAGGGCACGATTCCTGCGGCGAGGAGCGCGTCGGTCAGCCGGGAGTAAAAGTCGAGGCCAGCCTGGTTGACCCTGCCGCTCCCCTCGGGATAGATGCGCGGCCAGGATATCGAGCCGCGGTAGGCATCGAGCCCGAGCTCCGACATGAGCCGGATGTCTTCGCGAAAGCGATGGTAGTGATCGCAGGCGACGTCGCCGGTCTCCCCCGTCCGCACCCCGCCCGGCCGGTGGGTGAAGGTGTCCCAGATCGAGGGCCCCTTGCCGTCTTCGGCTGCAGCACCCTCGATCTGGTAAGCGGCGGTCGCCGCGCCGAAGACAAACCCCTTTGGAAAGTCCAGACCGCCATCAGGCTGATCCATGCTGACTCCTACCCCGGTTGCGAGCTCCCATCGACATCGGACCCGCGTGTCTCCCGCAGCTCGGTCGCAGTGAGGTGCTCCCTCCTCGCGAGGATCCTGAGAATCGCCCGCTCATTGTATCCGAGGAAGACGATGAGGCCCAGGAGGCAGATCGCCGACGCGACGAACGCACTCGCCTGGATTCCGAGGGGATGATCGCTCGACATACCGAGCGTGAGAAGGGAGGGAAAGACGATGTTTGCGATGGACACACCAAAATTGACTTCGAGGGAGCGCATGCCGAAGAACATCCCTGCCTGATGGCTTCCGGTCTTTACCCCGTGGGCGGCTGCAATATCAGCGAGGATCGCGTTCGGAAGAATGCCGAAGATGGCGAGGGGAATCGCTCCAAGCGCGGTAGCCCCGTACGCAAAGGCAAGGGCCGGGACCTCGACGATCCCCAGAACGGCGAGGAGCGGGAAGAGAAAGGAGCGCAAAACCGATGAGGAGAATCCGCTTCTTTCCGAAGCGCGCCGCCGCGAGATTGACAACCGGATAGAGCGCAAAGCTCACGGCGAACATCACCATTACCAAGAACGAGACGACCTCTTTCGGGAGTCGCAGAAGGGTCGTGATGTAGTAGACGACGCCGAGCTGTAGGATCGTCTTACATATCGTGTACATGAGCTCTGCGGTTATGAAGCGCGAAAAGCTTCCGTCCGCGAGCGAGCTCTTTGCAGCCTGGAGGGTGCCTGCGGAGGAAACGTGTCGCTCGGCGTAGCGCCTCTCATCGACAAAGAGCACGGGAAGAAGCATGAGAACGCACGAAAGGGCAGCGAAGCCGCACTGAACCGCTTGAAAGGCGGTGACGGGCTCGAGCCCGAAGCGCTCCTCGATCAACCCTTGCAGGGCATAGACCATGTTGCCGGCGGCAAAGCCGAGGGCCCAGGTGAACGAGATCGCAGTGCTGATGCGAAGGCGCTCCGTTGGGGTGTGACCGAACTCGCTCAAGAGGGCGGAATAGGGAGCACAGTACAGCACGAAGAAGAAATAGAAAGCGAGGATGGACGCTGACAGCCACGCCACGTTCAGCCAGGACTCGGATGGCGAGGGCGCGGCGCGGAATCGCTCGAGGGGAAGAAACACCAGCACGGAAAAGAGCGAGAACGGCACGGCGGCAGCAGCCATGAAGACCCGCCGGCGCCCGAGCCGCGCCCGTGAGCGATCTGACCAAGAGGCGATGAGCGGGTTCGCAATGGCGTCGACGGCGCGGGCAGCGAAGCTGATGATCCCGACTATCGTGAGCGCGCCAAAGACGATCCCCTGAAAGATGAAGGGCGGGAATAGGGCAGAGCTGCCGCCGTCGGGGGGCATGTAGAAGTAGACGACGAGGCTTCCGACTCCAAAGGAAGCGAGCGACCACCCCATCTGGCCGAGGGCAAAGAGGACAAGCCTACCCGTGGAAAGCCTTTCAGGGGGATACCCCATCGACCCTCCGTCGCGACGCCATTAAGGCCGGCGCATCCGGCCGTCCACCCCATCCCCTGCGGTCGCAAGCCTTTTCACCCCGAGCCTCCCCCGGTATGATGCGGGCAAGAAGGCTGGCAGCGCATGACCCACGCGATCCTGGTCGTCGGAAGCATCAATCTCGATATCATCCTTCGGTGCAACCGCCTTCCGCTCGAGGGCGAGGCCTTGATCGGGGATCGCTACGAGTATATCCCCGGTGGCAAGGGAGCAAATCAGGCAGTCGCCGCGGCCCGCGCCGGCGCCGAGGTGACCTTCGTCGGGCGAACCGGCGCCGATGCCAACGGAAGGCTCCTTCGCGCGAGTCTCGCTCCCGAAAGGGTCGACCTTTCGCTCCTCTCCGAGGATCACGATCACCCCACCGGGCTCGCCGCGATCATCGTGGAAGAGGGAGGCACCAACCGCATGATCGTGTACCCGGGTGCCAACAATCACCTCCCCGCAGCCGATATCGAGAAGGCGTTCGAACGCCACTTCGACGGCGTCATCGCGAATCTCGAAGTCTCCGATGATGCCATCTACGCCCTCGGTCGACGGTGCGCGGCCCAGGGCGTCCCGCTGATCGTGGATGCAGGGCCGACGAGAGCTTTCGACTTTGCGCCGCTCCGCGGGCTCACCGTGATCTCTCCCAACGAGAGCGAGGCCTCCTTCATCGCAGGTGTCGGCTGCGCCACCGAGGCCCAAGCCGTCGAGGCGGCCGGGCGGATCCGCGCCGCCACGGGAGCCGCGATCGTGCTGCTCAAGCTCGGCGCCCGCGGCTCCCTTCTCTTTGGCGACGCCCTCTGCGAGCTTGTGCCCGCCTTTCCGATCCGCGCCGTCGATCCCACCGCAGCCGGCGACGCTTTTACGGCCGCCTTCCTCGTGCGCTATCTGGAAGGCGGCGATCTCCGCGCCGCGGTCCGCTTCGCAAACGCCGCGGGCGCCCTCGCCTGCCTCGTTTCGGGGGCGCAGCCCTCCCTCCCCACTCGCGCTGCAGTCGAGGAGTTCCTCGCCGCGCAGGGGTAGCGGGCGCGGCCGGCCCCCGCTCGACAAGCGGCCGGCCGGCTCCATCCCACACGCGGCGGGATGTGCCCGATCCGTCAGCCTCTTCCCTTCGCACGGAAGCGGACCCAGTCGCGCGCGAGCCCGCCGACCGCGTCGCGCAGGCGCAGGTATTGCCCGAACAGCTCGCCGTATCGGGCGCTCTTCTTCCGATCGGGCTCGAAGGTCCGCTCTACCCTGACGAGCTCGCGAACCGCCTCCTCGGGCGAGCGGTAGATGCCGGTCGCGACCCCCGCCAGGAGCGCTGCCCCGAAGGCTCCTGCCTCGGTGATCTTGGGCCGCACGAAGGGCGCTCCCATGATGTCGGCGCACAGCTGAACGGCTGCGTCCGAGCGGCTTCCCCCGCCTACCGCGGTGTAGCCGATGATCCCGATCCCCAGGCTCTTCAAATTCTCGACCGACACAGCGTGCGCGAAGACGTTCGCTTCGAGGATAGATTTGAGGATCTCTCCCCGCGCGGTGTGGTTGGTGAGCCCTAGAATGACCGCGCTGGAGTCGTCGACGAAATCGGGCGGCCCCATGGGAGCAAAGTGCGGCAGAATGAGAAGCGGCCCCGGCTCGTCGGGAAGCTCGGCAAAAAGAGCTGCGTAGACATCGCCACCCTGCTCGCGAGCGACTCGATGCTCCGCCGCGGCAAAGGTGTCGCGGTACCACTTCACGACGGAGCCGCCCATGTGATAGATGAAGCTCACATACCGGCCTGGCACGGCGTGGTGCTCGGTGTTCAGACCGAAACGAACCATCGACCCGGCCTCGGGAGGGCGCGCATAGACCGGCACGATGGTGGGAAAGGTTCCCATCCCGTACATGGCCCTTCCCGGCTCGATGACTCCGCAGCCGAGCGCATTGGCGCACTGGTCGTGGGCCCCTGCAACGATGCGGGCCCCGGGCGCGATCGAGAGCTCGGCGGCGAGGGCACGGTCGACCTCGCCGATTACGGTCCCCGGGGCGACGCAGTCGGGAAGCTTGGCCCTTTCGATTCCAGAAGCCGCGAGGAGGCGGGGCGACCAGTCCTCGGCGCGCAGGTCGAAGAGCAGGTCGCGGTTTGCCAGACAGTAGTCTACCTTGGGCTCGGCACCGAGCATGAAGCCGACAAGGCTTCCCCAGTTGAGAAACTTGGAGGCGCGCGCGTAGAGGTCGGGCTCGTGCTCGGCAAGCCACATGAGCTTGGTGAGGCCGTACTGGTTCCCGATAGGGTTCCCGCTGATTCGGTAGCACTCCTCATCGCTCATCCGTCGACGGAGGGGCTCCACGTACTCGGCGCCCCGGATGTCGTTGATAAGGATCGAGGGCGCAAGGATGCGCCGATCTTCGGAGACAGCGACGGCGGCTTCCCCCATGGAAGAGGTGGAGAGCGCCCGGATGGGGTCGGTCGATGCGACCGGCTCGCAGGCGCTGCGTACCGCGACCTTCACCAGCCCCCAGACCTCCTCGGCGTCGAGCTCCGCCCATCCCGCGCTTCGCCGCTTGATGTCGTACTCCACGTAGGCCGAAGAGAGGATAGCGCCCGCTTCCGAAAAGACCACCGCCTTGCAGCCGGTTGTTCCAACATCGATGCCGAGTATGCTCATGTTCGAGGAGTGTAGCACAAAGGGTTCCGCGGCGGCACGGGCCGTAAGCGGCCCTTCCGGCCGGTTACCGCTGCAAGGGTCGAAGGGTTTGGGGGCGCTTGCCTGCTGCTTCGCCTCGACGCCGTCAGTTGGTCAGGCCGGCAATTGCCGCTCCGATAAGGGTGGCGTTCTCGATCTGGACGAACTCGTAGTGGCGCCGTTTCTCGCGTACGAGGTAGTCGCGGAGGTAATAGTCAATCCGCTCGCGCAGGGTCGGTAGCCCGTAGAAGGTGCTCCCCTCGGCGGTTATACAGACCGGCCGCGTGGGATCTGCCCCACAGCCGGACCTCAGGATGACGGATGAAAGATTGATAGCGCTGAGCTTTGCAGCCCGCTCGACGAGCCGATCGACCAACAGGTACGCGGTCAGCAGGTCATCCTCGCTCGCGGACTGAGCGAAGGTCCCACCGGCGGGGGCTGCGAGGAAGGCCCCCGCCTCCCTGGTCTCGAGGCGCGCAAGGCCGCGGAGCCAGTTTGCGAAGCCCTCCGAGAACAGAGCTGCCTGCGCCGCGGCAATGAGCAGCTCGCGCACAAGCTCCCCCAGGTAGCCGCCCGAAACCATCTTTTCGAAGGTGTATTCTCCCGGGTCGGTCGTTTGCGCGTCGAGGCGAAGATCCACCGTGCCCCTGCGGATCCCTGCAAACGATCCCGACTCGACGTTGATGATCTGCTGGCGTTCGGGATCACCGCCTCCGATCTTGCCGATCCTCCGATTTACCTCGATGTAGCTGCAATTCGTCCCGGTACCGAGGATGAAGCCGACGTACCCGCCGTAGCCGCGGTCCGAGAGGGACTTCCCGGCGAGGAGGGTTGCCACCGTATCGTTGAGCAGCACGATGTGCTTGCGATCGTGGCCAGCCCCTGCGATGGCGGCGTTGAAACGCTCCCCGATGATTTGTCCCTCGACCTCTCTTGCCCTGACCTCCTTGCAGAATCGGAGGAGCCTTCCGTCGTGGCTCGGAAAGATCTCGCTCGGGTAGGAGAAGCAGAAGCCGATCCGGTCGCTGTCGTCGATGTTCTTCTCGACGTACTGCGCGATCCTCTCGAAGAAGGCGGTCGCTCCGATCGGCTCCCGCACACCCGGCATCTCGAAGCGGGCAACTCGCTCCAGGATCGGAACACCTGCGGCGCTGAAGCGCAAGGTCGCGACCCGAAAGTTGGTGCCTCCGGCGTCGATGACGACCACTGGACGATCGGCCGGCGCCGCGCCGTCGACCTCGACGTAGGTGGGAATCATTCGCAGGCTGCTCGGCTCGCCGGCCAGCCCTCGCTCCATCTCCAGGAGGAACTCGCGGGTGTTCGTCTCCATATCGAGCGCTTCGACATCCATCCCCAGACTCCGGAGAAAGTCGTCGACCGTACGCTCGGCCGCTTCGATTCTGTTCATCGCTCTAACGCTTCAGCCCAGGAGGAAGCGACGCGCTCACGAATCCGGGCTCCATCCCTTGCCTCCGTTGTTTCCCCGCTGATCCCGGGCGGCGCCTTCACATCGCTTCGCACGCAGCAGACCGCCGCGACCTCGTAGCGCCGTGCAATCTCGCATCCGTCCAGAATGTCGCTCTCCGTAAGCTCCGGCCGTAGGAGAGAGTGATCGATCATCTTCGCAATATCCGAACAAGTGTAGCTCACAGTCGACCCTTCTTGTCGGGTTCTGGGGTACCCGCTTGCAGCCATTGTCCTTCGTAACCCCAATCGGGGTCAAGTCAAGAACGGTCCCTGGCACGGACCGGCCGAGAGGGGCACCATGAATGCGATTCGAGCGACCTTCTGGGAAATAGCGCTCAAGACGGCCATCGCTCACCTGCCTGATGAGGGGCGCCTTTCTCATCGCGATGCTCTGCCCGTGCGAGGGCTCGTTGTGCGCAGTCAGGCGTAGCGGGCGTGGGCGAACTGGCATCGTGCAACGGAATGTGGTAAAGTAACGATTGTACCAAACTGTGGTTTCCTATGCGGGGTGGGTGACATATGCACAGAACACGAAGGCAGTTCTGGAAGCTCTTGATAGGCGGCTGTGTTGCCGCGGCCGGCACCGTCGTGCTCCTCGTTTCCTGTGCAACGACCTATCAACCCCTTGGCAACGGAGGAGGCTATAGCGACTATCGGCTGTCGCCGACTCAGTATTACGTTTACTTCGTCGCCAACGCCAACACTTCGCAGGACACAGCCTATAAGTTCTTCCTTACGCGGGCCGCCCAAATAGCCATCGAGAAGGGCTACAGCGGGTTCTACGTGTTCAAGCTTCAAAACTCCTCGGTGACTCGCACCTACGTGACTCCCGGATCGACCAGGACCTACCTGTATCGGGACGTGGTGCCCGAGTACTACGGGATCGGGGGAGTCGGTTTCTTGAACACCCGCGTCTACGAGCATGCGGTCACCGTCTACAATCCGCCCCAGTACTATCGGATTTCCGAACCCGGCTTCCGCGGTCAGATACTCCTGGCCAACGAGCAGATCAAGGGACAGCCGCCGCCCTTCAATGCCAAGATGATCTACGATGAGGGAATGGCGCTCAAGCACCAGATCGATGCTGGCAATCAACGGACCGCGCTCGCCGCCGGCATCGGGACCGTCATCGTGATCGGAGTGGCCGCGGCTGCGGCCGCCCTCACGCCGGGCGTCGTCTACGTTCCCTGACGCCGGCGGCCGCCCCCTCAGTTCCGCTGACGATGGGGGCCGAGCTGCAAAGCCACCAACAGGATCACCCCCGCAAGAATCGCAACATCTGCGAGGTTGAAGATCCCGGTGCGTACGGATCCTATGCCGACATTCAGAAAGTCGACGACGCGGCCGCCGCGAAGAATCCGGTCGATCACATTGCTGACTCCCCCGCCGGCAACCAGGGCAAGGGCGATGATCGTGGAGAGACGCATCTGCGGCGAGCGCAGGACCAGCCCAATCAGGACGGCGAGGACCGCGAGGCTGATAAAGATGAAGAGGGCCTGTCGCACGGCCACGGGCCACCGCGCGCCGAGGCTCAAGAAGGCGCCGCTGTTCTCGGTGTAGACCAGGACGAGGTAGCTCCCGATTATCGACCGCACGCCGGCTCCGGGAAGGTAGCGGCGGGCATCGAGCTTCGTGATCTGATCACACCCTATCGTCACCGCAAGCACGAGAAGAACAATCGACGCACGCGCAACCGCTCGACGCATGAAACCCCTGCCTCGGCAAGAGCATAGAGAAATACTTGACGACGGTCCAGCGCGACGCGCTAGGTTTTTACCGATCTCTTCGGCGCGAACTTGCGAGGGGCGTCCGGCATAGTGCCGAACACGTAGTCCCAAACCGGGGAGGTGACTCCGAAGCGCATATTCGGGCACGAGCCGTGATGCTGCATGTGCTGGTAGCGGCAGTTCGCCAGGTATCCCCCGTTCAGCTTGGCATGATGGAGGGCATAGTGAGTCATGTCGTAGATCACGTAGCCGATGAGGATCCCCGCGTAGGATGGGTAGAGCCACAAAGGCGCTCCGAGAATCACATCGATCACCAGATAGAACAAGCCGTAGAAAATCACGCCGAGGGGAATGCTCATAGCGGGCGGCATGACGAGTCGAGTGCGGCAGAGGGGTTGGGCGTGATGAACCCCGTGAACCACGAAGAACACCCGCTTGAGCCGTTCGGTCTTGGGATGAAAATGGAAAATGAAGCGGTGCATCACGTACTCGGTAAAGGTCCACACGAACCAGCCGATGAGGAGCCCGCCAACCACGTGGTAGGGAAACCGGGCACGCGGGATCTGGACGACGGTGAGCGCCAGAAAGACGAGGATGACCGGGATCCAGATCGCCAGCACCGTGGCTGGGCTCATGTGGGAGAAGAACTCAAGAATATCAGATTTGAACAACCGAATTGGCTCGCTCGGACCTCGGGCAACACTCCTTTCCATGGTTTAAGGATATGAGCGTGCTCCCCTCCTGTCAAGATCTCTGAGAAATTCTGTAAGATTCGATCCCTGCAAACGCGGCGAGATCGAACGAGGAAGGACCTCCACGGCAGGCAGTCGCCTTGACGTCGAGGGGGGTCTCTGGCTATGCTTTGGGTCAAAGCGTGCGGCCAAGCCGCCCGCCCCCCAACAACATGAGCACAGATAAGAATTTGAAGGAGCTCCCGAGCGGCGCGATCGTCGAGCGAGCCCGGCAGGCCAAGCTGGTCATCCCCGCTTTCAACATCCCCTATCTGCCTATGATGAAGCCTGTGATCGAGGCCCTCCGCGATGCCTCCTGCTTCGGATTCGTCGCCGTAGCCCGACTCGAATGGACCAAGTTCGAGGCAGGAGGGGTCGAGGCCATCCGGGAAGAGTACGAGCGCTGGAAAGACCTCCGCTATGTGAGGCTTCATCTCGATCACGTTCCGGTGATCGACGAGGACAACCTTCGGGTCGACTACCTTCCGATCATCGAGCGCGCGATTGCCCTCGGGTACGACTCCGTCATGGTCGACGGCTCCCGCTTGCCCCTTGCGGAAAACCTGGCGGCAACCCGCCGGGTGGTGGAGGCAGCCGCAGGGCTTCCCGTCGAGGCCGAGCTCGGGGCGGTCCTCGGCCACGAGGAGGGCCCTCCCCTTTCGTACGAGGAGATTTTTGCAAGCAAGCGAGGGTTCACCGAGGTCGAAGAGGCGCGGCAGTTCGCGCAGGAGTCCGGCTGCAGCTGGCTGTCGGTGGCCATCGGCAGCATCCACGGCGCGGTCTCGCGGGCTCTTCGGGACGCGAAGA
Source organism: Spirochaetales bacterium (assembly GCA_027306915.1). The sequence goes on from DAHUYW010000012.1 coordinate 83,711, forward strand.
AGGCGACTGCGCGACTCGACCTTTCCCATCTCGCCAGGCTTTCCGAGTCGACCGGGCTACCTCTCGTGCTCCACGGCGGCTCCGGCATCGAGCCCGCCTCGGTTCGCGAGGCGGTTAAGCTCGGCATCGCCAAGATCAACATCGGCACCGAAATCCGCCAGGCCTACGAGCAGGCCCGCCGCTCGGGCGCCGACTTCGAGGCGGCGCGGCGCAAGACCTATGAGCGAACCCGCTGGGTGATCCGCGATTTCCTCGGAATCGAAGGCTCCCTCGCCAAGCTTACCTGAGCCACACTTCCGGCGCTTCGTCGGAGACCCGGCCCGTGAAACGAGAGTGGCTGTCCGTGGGTCGGCAGGAGAGGGCGGCTCCGGTTCCCGCGGCTGGTGCTGACGCGCCGCCCAAGGCGCCGCATCTCGATATACCGTACGACACCATTCCGCCCTCAGGGAGCGCTCTCGAAGACCGGGAGCCGGGTGAGCTCGTCCGGCCCCTCCTCCGGAAAGGGAGCAGGCCGGCCCGAACGTTGGGCGTCGATGCCGTCGCCGGGAGAGCCGAGCGCTCCCACGACCGAAGCGGGAATCCCCTCCTGCGCGAGCGCTTCCACGAGCCCTGCGCTTCCTTGGGCGCCGCAGCACACGAGGAGGCTCCCCGATCCGATCAAGCCGAGGGGATCCAGGCCGAGGGCGGCGCACAGGCGCTCGGATTGCGGGAGCACGGGGATCGCGTCGAGGTCGACTCGCAGGCGATGGCCGCACACCGTCGACAGCTCTCGCAAAGCTGTCGCCACGCCGCCTTCGGTTACGTCATGCATGAGGCGCACCTCAGGGTTGGCTGCGGCGATCCGCGCCTCCGCGACGATGCTCAAGGAGCCTCCGAGACTCGCACAGGCCCCGATCTCCTCGGCGGACAGACCCGAGGCTCGCAGCCTCTCGCCGTGCCGCGCTGCGAGTATCGCGCTCCCTTCGATCGCGGCCCATTTCGTCATGATGACGGCGTCGCCGGCCCGAGCCCCCCTTCTTCGTTCGAGCATTTCCCTTTCCAACGTGCCGATGAGGGTCCCCGAGAGAATGGGCTGCGCCGCAGCGGGGGTGATCTCGGTGTGGCCGCCGGCGAGCGCGACACCCAATCGCTCGCACGCCGCGGTAAGCTCGTCGAAAAGCTCCTCCACCAACCCGCGCGTCGAGCCGGGCGGAAGCAGCGCGGTAACGAGAAGCCAGCGGGGGACCCCGCCCGCGGCGGCGATATCGTTTGCGTTCACAACGAGCAGGGAATCGGCAGGATGGTCCACCGGAAAGGTGATGGGGTCGCTCTTCATCGCGACGAGCCCCTCGGCGCCGACGACCGCGACATCGACGCCCACCCCTGGGGAAAGAAGGAGCGAGGGATCCTTTCCCAATCGCTCGCCCGTTTTCTTGAGGAGGCGGCCCAAGAGATCGTTGGGAAGCTTCCCGATGGGCAGGGGACGGAGGCGGTCGACGAGATCGATGAGTTCGGGCAGCGAGCGAATCTGGTAGTCTGCGGTGGGCCGCACGAAGTCCCGTTCCGGCGCGCTGTCGAAGAAGACGGTTGGGGCGCCCGCCGCCTGCCCGGCCTCGACGTCGTAAAGGTAGTCGCCGACGACCATCACCTCCGAGGGAGAGAGGTCGAAGCGGGCGCAGGCTGCGAGGACGCCCTCGGGGCTCGGCTTCACCGCCGGATCGTCATCGCGCGTGATGATTAGGTCGAAGTCCGCTGCCGAGAAGCCGGACATGCATGCCAGGGAGCGCTCGATGCTCGCCCGGCTGTTGCGGGTGAGAATTCCGATCTTGATCGCGGTGCGGCGGAGATACGCGAGAAGCTCGGCCGCCCCGGGCTGCTCGCCGGCGCGGTCGGCGGCGGAAAGCTCGATTGCTTCGATCGCCGACTCGGCCTCACGTCGTCGGGAAGGATCGGCGATCGACTCGACGTAAGCGAGGATCGAGCGGCCTGGCGGACAGCCGACCGCCGAGCGCATCGCCTCGAAGTCAATGGCGCCTGGGATGGTGAGGGTGCCGTCGAAGTCGAACAGGACCGCACGAATCGCCGGAGGCTTCATCGTCCCTACTCGAAGAGATCTGCGATGTTGTAGGATTCGCCGTTGGCGACGAGCGTCCCGGAAAAGTCGAATATCGTCACCTGGCTGACCGTCGATTGGGAAGGGCCGCCGATGGCATTCAGGGTGCAGTCAAGCGTCGATATGGCGCCGCCGGAGAGGCTGAGGTTGCCATCGAGATCAACCGGCGATGTGTTAGTCGCGCTTCCCGATGTGGGAACTACGGTGAAGCTCAGCGTGCCGCTGGTCGAATAGACCTGGCTGGAATCGGTGTAGCCTGCGAAGGTGACCGAGCCGCCAGTAGGCGAGGTGATGCCGGCGCTGTTCGTGACCATTGTGATCGAGAACACGGCCGTCCCGTCGGAGGTGGTGTACACGTAGGTTCCCGCTATTCCGGAATTGGGGCTGGTCCCGGGATTGTTGGCTGACGGATTCCCGTTGAGAGCCGCAGTGATCCCGTTCGTAACGGTCGTGTAGGCTCGAAGAACATCGAACCTCGACAATCCGAAAAGCGAGCAGCCCCCAAGCGCGATGCTGACGGCAAGTGTCGCTGCCGCAAGAGCGACTCGCCGAAGCGCGCCGCCATACCGATCCCTCATCGTCCTGTCCCCCTGCATTGCCGACCTAGGAGTTTGCTACATTCCATTCGACCGCTCGGTAGATCTTGATCCGCCCGTCGTAGCGCCGCTCGATCGCAGAAATCTCGGAGCGGTCGTCGATCGCCTGGAGCTCGCTCGCCGCCCGGTCAAGCTCACTGTCTCCGATCTTTCGCGGATCGGGCACCAGCACCAGGGCCTCCACGACTGCGAACGGGGCCGGCAGCGAGGACAGGCGATCCGAGCGCACGAGGGCCCGATAGCGGAAAACGGAACCGGGGGAGGAGTCCCACCGCCAGCCCGCCATGCCATCAAAGAGCGGCGCCCCCCGATCGGGAAGGGCTCCCGTCGGCGCGGTCGCCACCGTTCCGTTCTCCACCTGAATGAAGACGCGGAGGATGATCCGCAGGTCAACGCAGGGGAACTCTCGAATGAGCCTGCCGGCATCGCCTATGGGGGCGAGCCGGACGAGCAGCCCCCGGGCGTCGCGCTCGGCGGCGATTGAAAAGCCACGGAGCCCGGGAATCTCATAACCGACCAGAGAGAGCGGGGCGGCGCTCGTAACCCTGCCGAGCTTGACCGCTACGCGCTCCGAGGCGGGGAGGTAGCCGGGTGCTTTTGCGAGGAGGAGGTGCCTTCCCGGGAGCATCGGGGTGAGTCTCAAGCTGCGCGCGGCAAAGCTCTTGACCTCCCAGCGCTCAAGGCGGACGGTCGAGTTCCACACGGGGGCCCCCGACAGCGCGTCGCGCACGGTTATGACGATACCTGTCCGCGCGGTCTGCAGCGAGAAGAACCATGCTCCAAGGGCCAGCGCGCCGAGCGCCGTCATTCCCGCGAGCAACCCCCACCCCTTCATCACATCGAATTGTACACGGTAGGACCCGATCCCTCAACGGTCGGTTCTGAATTGACAGCCGCAAGTTCCCTGTTCATAGTGTGGCGTGTGTCTTCTGATGTCCCTTCACGGGCCAAGCGCCCCGACCATCTGGACCTCCTTTCGCATGACTGAGCCTCTTCCGACCTATTATCTTGCCTCCGGCTTCGACCATCCCATTTGGCCGGTCGTCGGCATGGACAATCCCGGCGAAGTCGTCCTCGCCTCATGGGGACTCGTACCGCACTGGGTTCACAGCGAAGCGGATGCCGCCGCCATGCGCGATAAGACGCTGAATGCCCGCGCGGAGACGCTGTACGCGAAGCCGGCATTCAGGGATGCGGCCAGGACCGGTCGCTGCATGGTTCTCGTGAGTGGCTTCTATGAGTCCCACAAGCATGGGGGGCGTGCCTATCCTTTCTATTGTTACCTCGAAGGGTATCGCCCCTTCATGCTGGCGGGAATCCTCGCACGGAGCAACCTCGGCGGGCCCTCGGCCGGCGTGCCGGAAAAGGAGGCTGGAAGGTCGACAGTCGCGGGGCGCGGCGCGGGTTCGAGCCCCTATGGCGAGGGAGGCGCCGGCCGGCTCACTTTCTCCATCGTGACCACCGCCGCCAACGACCTCATGAGCCGCGTTCACAATGAGAAAAAGCGCATGCCAGTGATCTTCGAATCCGAAGAGCGCGCCGTTCGTTGGATCGACCCGAGGCTCTCGCCTGCTTCGGCCGGGGAGCTGCTCGAGCCGCGCGACATTCCTGGGCTCGCCGCCCATCCGGTGTCGCGAATGGTCTTCGCGCGCGGCGTCGACAAGAACGTCCCACAGGTGCAGGCCCGGGTCGACTACCCCGAGCTGGGCACGATCTAGCAGGGGACTGACAGGGTACTTGAGCCGCCGCCGAATCGGCGCCGTTACACCTTGCCCAGGATCTTGATGAGATAGAGCTGAATGTACTCGCGGAACTCGTCCTTGCGCTTGATCTCCTCAAAGACGCTGCTTTGAGAGATCTGTTGGGACAGATTCTTGACGCGCGCGAGGTCCGGCGGCTTGATGAGGAGCGAGCGCCGGATCTGGCGCACCTGGTCACGAATGAAGGAATTGACGTCTTCGATTAAATTCTGCTTCGCGTTGCCGACCAGCAGCGGGTTCCACCTGTCCGAGAGCTCCTTCAGCCGCACGTCGATAGTGACCTCCTTGCCGAGGAGCCGCTCTTTGAGAACTTCGATCGCTTTGCGATAGGCCGCCATCCGCTGCTTGCTCGTCGAGCCCGCGGTCGAACGGCCGGCCTCGATGAGCGAGCGCAGGCCGGCGCCGGATCTTCCCCTGACGGCGGCCCTTCCGCCCTGTCGCCCCCTGCTGTCTTCTTCATCCACGAGAGGAAGCATCTTTGTGGAGGCGCCTTCCTCCTCTTCGGCCTCCGAGAACTCCTCCATCCCAGCGAGATTGATCATCACATCGTCGTCGCCTTCTGCCTGCGCTCTTTTCCGCGTGCCTCGGGCTTGCGCCTGCCGTTCCGGCCTGCCGGTGAACATGCGGTCGAGCAGCCGGAGCAGCTGCCGGAGGATGGGGATTGTCTTCCATACCGGCAGCTTCAGGCGCGCCTCCGCGAGTATCTCGCGCCGGTGGAGGCCGAAGATCTCGTCGAGGGGGAAAAGCGCCTGCCGTTTCAGATCGAGGATCTTGTCTAGGCGAACTGTCACCTCGTCTTGGATCACCATCCCCTGACGGGCCAGATAGAGGAGATTGAAGCTCAAGAGCGCACCGAGAAGAGGATCGTCCTCGTTGACTCGCCTCTCCAGGTCGTCCAGAAAAGCGTCATCCTGAACCATGACCGGGGTTTTCTTGAAGGCGCCGAGCTGCTCGAACCATTCCTGGGTATAGGCCTCTCGATAGGTGCGCGCTGCGGCGAACATCTTGCTCAAGGTGAGCCGGGCGATCACAGACCGATGGACGAAATACTCCCGGCCGTTGGCGGTTCGCAGCCGGATGATCTCCGGGAGAAGCTCGTCCTTGGAGCGTGCGCTCTTTTCCTCCAGAAAAGCGTCGATCCGCTCGCGCGGACAGCGCTTGGTGAGCGCGACTCCCTTATCGTCCGTAAATGCATAGATGTCGCTGACCGTGCAATAGAAGGGCTCCGAGGCAATACGACTCTCGACACCCTTCAGGGCGGCCTCGATCTCCTGATCGCGTTGCACGAGCCCCTTGTAGTAGACGTTGTACAGCCCGATGAGGTAGGAGGCCTGGCAGTAACCGTGCTCCTGCGGGAGCTTTTCCGACTTTGCCTTGAACTCTTTCAGGACGATGCTGACGAGGTGGGCCCAAAACGCAAAGTTGAACTCGGTTGGGTTCTTGAATCCGTCGACGACCGAGTTTGGTCGGGTGACGATCTCGTGAATCATCGACTGGATGATCTGGTCCTTGAGCTTGAAAACCTCGGCGAGCTTCTGTATCGCGTAGCTGCCATTGCGTCCGATCGCCAGGTAGGCATGAATCTTCATCACCGAGAGCTCCAGAAGCTTGCGCTCGAGGAGGTCGCTTGAAACGAGGATGCTCGGAACATCCTCCGGAAAGCTCAGGCGCAGCGCCTTTGGCTCCCTCGGTTTGGCGCCGATCCACTTGATGAACTCCGTCTTGATGTTGACCGTGATCCCGTCCGGCGGCAGGCCCAGCCCGAGAGTCTCCTCGGTCGGAAAGGGGATTTCGGGGTTCTCGTCGATCTCCTTGTAGGCCGCAGCGATCTTGTCCAGGAGGTATTTGGCAATGGTGATCGTCTGCAGCTCGTCACCCCCGAAGGTGAGCTCACACTCGTGCTCCTTCGCAAGCGCTTCAAGAACCGGACGCAGGGCCTGCGCGGGAGCGCTCACAAAAGCCTCGAGCGCAGGGTGCTGTCCCTGGTGGCTCGCGGCGTATCTCTGCACGAACTGGATGAATTGCGGGAATTTGAGCGCGACCTGCTTCGTCCTCGAAGCATACCCGCGCATCATTGCGAGAACTAGGTCCGACGCAGCCATACCTTTTTCAGCTCCAGCAAATCCTACTCATCCACGAACAGCTTGTACAGCGCCTGGGTTCCGAGGTCTTCGCCCCATTCCTGCGCGAGCCGCTCGTAGAGCGATTCGGCGAGCCTGAGGCCGGGGGTATCGAGACCAAGCGTGCGGGCGGAATCGAGGGCGATGCGCATATCCTTTATGAAATGCTTCACGTAGAAGCCGGGAGCGAAGTCGCCGGATAGCATCCGGGGCCCGAGCTTCGAAAGGGACCAGCTCCCGGCGGCGCCGCGCTCGATGCTCGCGAGGGCGGCTGCCGGATCGAGCCCGGCGCGCTTCGCGTACGCGAGCGCTTCGCAGACTCCGATCATCCCCGAGGCTATCGCGATCTGATTCGCCATCTTGGTGTGCTGGCCCGAGCCCGCCCGTCCAAGGTAGGATGCCTGCCCCATCCGCGCGAAGAGAGGCGCAGCCGCGTCAAAGGCGTCGCGCTCTCCGCCTACCATGATTGACAGGCGCGCCTCGCGAGCGCCGACGTCTCCCCCCGAAACCGGGGCATCTAGGCTTGAGCAGCCGCGCGCTGCGGCCGCCTCGAAGATCCTCACCGCGAGAGCCGGGCTCGAGGTAGTCATATCCACGAGGATCGATCCGCGCTTGGCGGCCTCAAGGATCCCGCCGGGGCCAAAATAGACCTGCTCGACGTCGGCCGGGAAACCCACCATGGTGATCACTGCCTCGCTCGAGGCGGCAACCTCGGCGGGTGTGGCGGCCCAGCGCGCTCCGCGCGCCACGAGCTCCTCGGCCTTGCCCTTCGTTCGGGTGTACACCGTGACGGGATGGCCCGCCGCCAACAAGTGGCCTGCCATGCTCCGTCCCATAACCCCTATTCCAACGAAACCGATGGATGTCTGATTGTTGATCGAGATCATGTCCTATTGTACCCGTCCAGCGCGGAATCTTCAACGATTGCGAGTAGCTCGCGCAGATCGGAGATCTCCCAGTCCGGCCGCGGGCCGGAAGATCCGAGCGAGGACGGAGCGGGGTGCGTCCCCGCCGGACCACCCGAGCCCGATCGAACGGAGGGCGCCTCCGGACGACGATTGAGCCAACAGGTCGCTATCCCGAAGTTCGCGCCACCCTGGATATCCGAAGAAAGGCTGTCCCCGACCATGATCGCTCGCGATCGATCGGTGACCCGCAGCACATCGAAAGCAGCTTGGAAGATCCCGGCCTCGGGCTTCTGAACCCCGACCTCCTCCGAGACAATCACCGCCTCGAAGAGATCGCAGAGGGGCGAGCGCGAGATACGCGCGTGCTGGACCTCGGAGAGGCCGTTGGTGATGATGGCGAGCCGATGGCGTCCGGAGAGGTGCCTGATGACTCCCTCCGCTCCGTCCAGCAGAAACGACGCCTCTCCGAGCCGCGCGAGGTAGCGGCCTGCGAGCTCCGTCGCATCGGCCTTGGAGCCCACCTCCCGGCAGAAGCGGGCGAAGCGCTCGGTGCGAAGGTAGCGTGTGGTGATATTCCCTTTCTCGAGCTCGCGCCAGAGGTTGGCGTTTATCCGTTGATAGGCCGGAAGGAGTCGGTCGCTCCAGGGCTCGCCCAGGTCGGCGAAGGCGGCAGCAAGGGCGTGCCCCTCCGCACGCTCGAAGTCGAAGAGCGTGCCGTCCGCGTCGAAGAGGATGACTTCGAAGCGCCGCCTCCCCTCGTGCCCCCCTTGCACCGATCGCACTTCGTCTTGCGGCGACGCGCCTGCGCCTTCACGCGGCTGCGTTCGAGGATCTTTCATCATGCCTCTATATAGTGAAATCCGCGCCGCCTGGCAAGGCAGGGGCGATCACCCGCGCCCACCACCTCGATACCCTTGCCGTTACAGGCGCGCTACTCCGCTCTCGCGCGCCGCATTTTTCACGGCCTCGGAGACCGCACGGCCCACCCTCGGATCGAAAGGCTTCGGAAGGATATAGTCGTCGCGCAGCTCCTCCCGGCTCACGAGGCCGGCAATCGCCTCGGCGGCAGCCACCTTCATGTGGTCGTTCACCAGGCGCGCGCGCACGTCGAGGGCTCCCCGGAAGAGTCCGGGGAAGGCGAGGACGTTATTGATCTGGTTCGGGAAATCAGAGCGGCCCGTTCCGACGATGCGGGCGCCCGCCGCCTTGGCCGCTTCGGGCGGGATCTCGGGGGTGGGGTTCGCAAGCGCAAAGACGACCGGCTCACGGTTCATCGAGCGTACCATCTCCGGTGTGAGGAGATTCGGTCCCGAAACACCGATGAAGACGTCGGTCGCCGCAACCGCCTCCTCGAGGCTTCCCGTCCGCATGTAGCGATTGGTAAGGCGGGCTATCTCATCCTTCGCGGGGTTCAGATGGTCGCGCCCGCGATAGATGGCTCCCTGCCGGTCGCACAGCACAACGTCCGAGAGTCCAAGGCTCATGAGGAGCTTCGTGATGGCGATCCCCGCCGCTCCCGAGCCGTTTACCACGACCGAGACTCGCCGCAGCTCCTTGTTCACGACCTTCAGGGCGTTCATCATGGCCGCCAGCGTTACGATCGCGGTCCCGTGCTGGTCGTCATGGAAGACGGGGATGTCGAGGGAATCCTGCAGCCGTCGCTCGATCTCGAAGCACCGCGGCGCCGATATATCCTCGAGGTTCACTCCGCCGAAGCCGGGAGCAATCATCCTGACCGTGCGGATGATTTCCTCGACATCCTTGGAGGCCAGGCAGATGGGGAAGGCGTCTACCGCGCCGAAGCGCTTGAAGAGGACCGCCTTGCCTTCCATGACGGGGAGCCCGGCTTCCGGTCCGATGTCGCCGAGACCGAGCACCGCGCTTCCGTCGGTGACTATCGCGACCATGTTCCACTTCCGGGTGTATTCGTAGACGAGTCTCGGCGTCTCGTGAATCTCCTTACAAGGCTCCGCCACGCCGGGGGTGTAGGCCATGGCGAGGTCCTGCTCGTTCGCGACGCTCACGGTGCTCGCAATCTCGATCTTCCCGTGCCATTCGCGATGGAGGCGAAGGGCTTCCTCTCGAATCTCCATGTCTTTCTTCCTTGTCTCCGCCGGCCGGAGGCGTGCGCCGGGTCGCGGGACGCTGCGGGGCGCTATTCGCCGAGATAGGCCGCCTTCACTCTCTCGTTTGCGAGCAGGTCTGGCGAACGGTCTTCGAGGACCACGACGCCCGTCTCGAGAACGTAGCCCTTCTGGGAGACCGAGAGCGCCATCCGCGCGTTTTGCTCGACGAAAAAGACGGTCACTCCTTCCTCCCGATTTATCCGGAGAATGATCTCGAAAATGTCGCGGATGATGAGGGGGGCGAGCCCGAGCCCCGGCTCGTCGAGCAGGAGGAGGCGTGGCGAGCTCATGAGCGCCCTCGCGATAGCCAGCATCTGCTGCTCGCCTCCCGAAAGCGAGCCTGCCTTCTGCCGCCGACGCTCCTTCAAGATCGGGAAGAGCGCGAACATCTCCTCCGCCTTCGATCGGATCTTGGCTTCGTCGCGGACCAGGAAGGCGCCCATATCGAGATTCTCCTGAACGGACATGTCGGAAAAGACCCGTCTTCCCTCGGGAACCAGCGAGACGCCGAGCGAGACAATCCGGTCAGTCGACCATGAGGCTCGCCACCCAATGAGCCCGCCAAGCCCCTGACCCCCGCCGCGCTCCGGCATGGCCACCACTCGGCTGTCAAAAAGGATCCGGCCGCGCGTGATCGGCACCAACCCCATGATCGCCTTGAGCAGCGTCGACTTCCCTGCGCCGTTCGCGCCGATGAGGCAGACGATTTCGCCGGAATCGACCTGTATCGTCACCTCCTTGAGGGCCCGGATGCTTCCATAGCTTACCCCGATGCCGTCGGCCGCAAGAAGCGGGCTCATTCCTCCCTCCCGAGATAGGCCTCGATGACGGCGGGATCGTTCTTGATCTCCTCCGGCGTTCCTTCGGCGAGCTTCTTTCCGTAGTTGAGCACGGTTATTCGCTCACAGACATTCATGACCAGCCTCATGTCGTGCTCGATGAGGACGATCGTGATGCCGAGGTCGTTTACCCGCTTGATAGTGCCGAGAAGCTCCCGCGTCTCCGCAGGATTCATCCCAGCGGCCGGCTCGTCGAGAAAGAGAAGCGTCGGATCGGTGGCAAGGGCGCGCGCGATCTCGAGAGCTCGCTGCTTGCCGTAGGGGAGATTCCGCGCAAGCTCTCCGGCGGACTCCTCAAGACCGAAGAACTCCAGCCAGTACCGGGCGCTCTGATAGATCGATCCCTCGACCTTGTCCCGGCTCCAGAGCGTGTGGAGAGCATTCATCGTCCGCAGGCGGCCGAGCGTTGGATGGCCGGCCCGCGCATGCCGTCCGATCATGATGTTCTCGATGACGGTGAGCTCCTTGAACAGCCGGATATTCTGAAAGGTGCGGGCGATCCCAAGCCTCGTCACCCGGTGGGCGGCAAGCCCCGTGACGTCGCGCCCCTTGAAGAACACCCGCCCCCGCGTCGGCTCGTCGAGCCCGGTGATCACGTTGAAGAGCGTTGTCTTGCCTGCCCCATTCGGTCCGATAATCCCGGATATTCTTCCAGCCTCGGCCATGAAATCGACGTCGTCGACGGCGCGCACTCCGCCGTACACCTTCACCAGCCCCTCGACCTTTAGGAGATCCACGGCTGCACCGCCCCAGACCCCGATTCCGGTCCCCCGGGGCCCCTCCTCGCCGGCGCCAGCCTCGCATAGCGGTCAAAGTCCGGCTTTCGCCTCGTGAGGAGGCCCGACGGACGGAAGATCATCATCACTACGAGGATCAATCCGAAGAGGATCTGCTTGAACTGCGGCGAAATGATGTCGCTTATTCCCACGAGACGCGGAAGCTCCGAGGCAAGCACGATGATGACCGCGCCGAGAACTGAACCCCAGTGCGTCCCAAGCCCGCCCAGAACTACCATGCAAAGAATGAGCACCGAGAGGTTGAAATCAAAGGTTCCCGGAAACACCGATTGGTTGTAGGCCGCCCACAGGCTCCCCGCGATCCCCGCGAAGAATGAACCGAGCGCGAATGCTACGCTCTTGTACTTGAAAGTGTTGATTCCCATGGTGGCTGCGGCGATCTCGTCCTCGCGGATCGCCTCGAGCGCGCGCCCGAGACGCGTTCGTGTCAGATGGCGGAAGATGAGATAGGTGAGTGCGACGAAAGCTCCCACGAGAACGAGGAATTCCCACTTGATGAAGGGATTGATGGTAAGGCCGAAGAAGGTCGCCATCGGCACGTTGGGGATTCCCATCGGCCCGCGTGTGAGCGAGTCCCAGTTGATGATGACGTTCTGCACGATCTGCCCGAATCCAAGCGTGGCGATGGCGAGATAGTCGCCGGATAGGCGCAACGTCGGCAGTCCAATGAGGAGGCCGAAGAGTCCGGCGACGATGCCCGAGAGAAGTATCGACCACCAGAAGCTCATGTGGTAGCTGACCATGAGAATAGCGGTCGTGTAAGCTCCAACGGCGAGAAAAGCGGCGTGACAAAGGGAAAGCAGTCCGGTGTAGCCGACGATGAGGTTGAGGCTCATCGAGAGAATGGCGTAGATCCCGATGTAGATCACGAGGAGCGACATAAAGTCGATCATGCTACACCTTCTCCCGCGTCGATTTGCCCATGATCCCCGACGGTTTCACGAGAAGAACAAGGATGAGCATCCCGAACGCGATCGTATCCTTGAAGCCCTCCGGTATTCCAAGCACGACGACCCCGAAGGTCTCGAGCACCCCAAGGAGGAGCCCGCCGATCATTGCCCCGGTGATGTTGCCGATCCCGCCGACCACCGCTGCGATGAAGGCCTTGAGGCCCGCAAGCCCGCCCATCGTCGGATAGACCTTGTAGCTCATCGCCACCAGGACGCCGGCGACGGCGGCGAGGGCGCTTCCAATGAAGAAGGTGAGCGAGATAATGAAGTTGACGTTGATCCCCATGAGGCTCGCAACCTCCTGATCGAGGCTCGTCGCCCGCATCGCTTTGCCCATGCGCGAGAAGTCCACGAACAGCTTGAGCACGATCATGAGGCCAAGGGAGACCGCGATTATGAGGATCTCGTGCGGTGTGATGGCAACCCCGCCCCAATTCATTGTCGCGTTATTGAAGGGATAAGGAAAGTTGCGCGATCGCGTCCCGAAGATGAAGGCCGCAAGGTTCATGAGGATGATCGAGACTCCGATCGCGCTTATGAGGGGAGCGAGGCGGGGAGCCTTGCGCAGCGGTCGGTAGGCGACCCGCTCCACGACTACCCCGAGGATTCCGCTGGCGAGCATCGCGACGACCAGGGCGACTACAAACGAAAGCATGATCCACACCGGATTCGTGCTTTCGCCGAGCAGCCCCGTGTAGGCGATGAGCCCCACGTAGGTGCCCATCGTGAGAATATCGCCGTGGGCGAAGTTGATGAACTTGAGAATCCCGTAGACCATCGTATACCCAAGTGCGATGAGGGCGTAGATGCTCCCCAGGGTGAGGCCGTTTAGGAGCTGCTGAATCAGCTCGGTGAGCGGAATGTGCATGAGGAACGGAACCTGTCCTACCCTGCGCTCCGGCAGGCCCGCCGCAAGCGGCGGGAACCATCCGGCGCAATAGTGCTGTCTCCCAAAGAGGGGCTCCCTCGCCATACAGGCGGCGGGAGCCCTCGAGCCAATCTGGTCAAGCTTAGTCGACCTTCACCAGGTTGCCGTCTTTCACGGTGTAGACCTCGAGCTGTTTGTATTGCTGGTTTACTACCGTGGAGATGCCGATATTCTTTATCACGTCTCCGTTCGTCGAGGAGAAGGTAATGGTCCCCGACACACCCTGATAGTCCTTGGTCTTCGCAACGCTGTCGCGGATCGCATCACGATTGAGGTTGAGCGACTTCTTGTCCGCGGGGCTTGCCTGGTCGTATGCGGTTTGGATGCCATCCATGATCAGGTTAGCTGCATCGTAGGAGTTGAGGCTGAACTCATCGGGCCCCTCGTTCCATTTTTCCTTGTACTTCTGCTCGAAGGCGGTAGTCTTGGCGCTCTTCGCGACCCGCTCCGGTCCAGAGAAGACGACCCCGTTCGAATTGGTGCCTGCGAGGGTGAGGATCTCGGGATTGGAGAAACCGTCCGAAGAGAGCATCTTCGCCTTGATGCCGAGGCTCTTCGCCTGGGCGAGGATCTGCGCGATCTCCGCGACATAATCAGGAAGGTAGATCGCATCGGGATTCGTCGCCTTTATCTTGGTAAGCTGGGTCTTGAAGTCCTTGTCGCCCTGGAGACCCGTCTCCATGTCGACCACCTTGCCCCCGTTCGCCTCGTACACGGCCTTGAAGCTCTCGGCGAGCCCCTGGCTGTAGTCGTTCTTGATATAGAGAATCGCGACCCTCTTGAGCTTCATGACCTGCGCGACATAGCGCCCGAAAACCTCCGACTGAAGGCCGTCGCTTGCGACGTCGCGGAAAATGTAGTTGCCGAGCGAGGTGAGATCCTTCTGCGTCGAGGAAGGAGAGATCATAACGATCTTCTCGGCCTGTGCCTTGGGAGCAATGGCGATCGAGCTCGAAGAGAAAACCGCTCCGACGAGACCGAGAATGTGATTGACACTCGCGAGCTTCTCGATCGCTGCGTTGGCCTTATCCACCTTGCCCTCGTCATCCTCGGCGATGAGGTCCACCTTGTGCCCTCCGATGCCGCCGGCCGCATTCCGCTCGTCGACCGCCATCTCGATCGCCTGAGTCATGAGCTTGCCATAGTTGGCGTAGTCTCCGGTGAGAGGACCGATGAAGCCAATGTTAACTGTCTTGGGTGCGCTTGACGAGCATCCTGCAAGGAAAATCATCGCGACGCCTAGAACGCCTGCGAAGATGCCGATGCCTTTCTTCATTTTCGTCTCCTTTTCGAATAGCTTGTCTACTGCAGACCGCTCGAGCGGTGCAGCGATCATCGCCCGTATACGACATACCGCCCTTTTTGGGAGTAAGGGTCCGAAAGACGATGAATACTTGTTGTGCTGGAGTTGATGTTCGCCAGTGTAGCCAATTGAAGGCAAAACGTCAATGACGCCATATCGTGGGTGCCGGTGAGGTACCGCCTGCAAAGATGCAGGCTCCTTCCGGCCCCTCAGAAGCACCTCCCGGTCCGATCCTTTGTGCATCCGCTCGTCCGGGCTTGGGCGGTTTCCGTCCGCAGCCGCGCGGCCTGCCCGGTCGCGTGGGCCTGCTCGCTTTCGGGCGGAAACGACTGCTCGCCTTCGGCCGGGCGGGAGAGCGCGCTCTTCTCCTCTCCGCATCGGTAGCAAATCTCGTTCACGAGCGGCTGGCCGGCAAAATACGCGGAGATGTTGTCGATCGTCGTGTGCGCAATGTTGAGAAGGGCCTCATGCGTGAAGAACGCTTGATGCGAGGTAATGAGCACGTTGTTGAAGGTCATCAGCCGTGCAAGGACATCGTCGGCGATGTTCGACCCTGAAAGATCCTCAAAGAAGTAGTCCGACTCCTCTTCGTAGACGTCGAGCCCGGCATACCCGATTCGATCTGCCTTGAGAGCCCTGATGAGCGCCTGGGTATCGATGAGTTGCCCGCGGCTGGTGTTGATGAGCATCACCTCGCGCTTCATCATCGCGAGGCTCTCATCGTTTATCATGTGATAGCTTTCGGGTGTGAGCGGGCAATGCAGCGAGATGATGTCCGAGTCGCGATAGAGCTGCGGCAGCTCGACATACTGGACCGAGCGCTCGCGTGCAAAGGAGAGATCCGGGTAGGCATCGAAGGCGAGGATCTTCATGCCAAAGCCCTGGAGGATGGCGATGAGGGCCTTGCCGATCCGCCCGGTGCCGATGATCCCGGCTGTCCGCCCATAGAGGTCAAAGC
Organism: Spirochaetales bacterium; assembly: GCA_027306915.1. Next base: position 99,088 of record DAHUYW010000012.1, read on the forward strand.
CGAGCAGGCCGTTGATGTTAAAGTTGTTGTCGCGGACACGATTGTAGGCCTTGTGGGTCTTTCGGTTGAGCGTCAACATCAAGGCAACTGCGTGCTCCGCGACTGCATGGGGAGAATAGGCGGGCACACGAAGGGTGTGGATGCGCCCGTAGGCTGCTTGCAGATCGACGTTATTGTATCCGGAGCAGCGGAGGGCGATGAGCTTGACTCCTATGGACAAAAGCCTTTCAATGACGAAGGCAGTGAGCTGGTCGTTCACGAAAACGCACACGACATTGTGTCCTTCGGCGAGCCCAACTGTGTCGGGAACAAGATGCTCGCGATAGTACTTGAAGATAAAATCCGTAGGCCTCAGGGATTCGAAGGATTTGATGTCGTAAGGCTTGCTGTCGAAGAAGGCGACGCGGATGTCCTGCATCGTGCTACCTCCCGCCGCCTCACCATACACCATGAGACCACCGTAGTAAAGGAAGCAAACAAGACCGTCACTGCTTTTCGCCCCCTTCGCCGTGGGCGTTGACCCGGACTGTATGTCACCTATACTTTTGCGTGGGCGCATGTGTCGCCCCGCGACAACGCGAAATGTGCCAAGGTGTGAGGGATTGTATCGTGGACGGGAGAATCCATCTCCGTAAGATCGCGGCCGCGGCCCTGGACCGGGTTGATCCCTTCCTGATGGTGCAACGATGCCTCCGGATCGAGGATGGCAAGCTGCGGGTTGCCACCGAGCGCTCCGATCACCTGATACCGCTTGCGGGTTTCTCGCGGCTATTCGTGCTTGGCGTCGGTAAGGCTGCGGCCCCCATGGCGCAGGCGGTCGAGGCGCTTCTCGAAGAACGGATCGACAAGGGACTCATCGTCATCAAACCGGGGCACGGGCTTGCTCTTCGCCGGATCCGCGCAGTCGAGGGCGGCCATCCGGTACCCGACGAGAAAAGCGTCGAGGCCGCCGCCGAGCTTGCCGCACTTGCGGACGAGGCGGATGAGACTACCTTGGTGATCAATCTCGTGTCCGGCGGGGGCTCCGCGCTGCTCTCCTCCCCGATTGACGATCCCGCCCATCCTGTAACCCTGGCCGAGATTCAAGCGACGACTCGGGTCCTCCTCGCCTGCGGCGCGACTATCCACGAGATCAACTGCCTCCGCAAGCACCTCCTCTCGCTTGCGGGAGGAAGGCTTGCCGAGCGCCTTTTCCCCGCCACCGTCTTGAGCCTTATCCTTTCCGACGTAGTCGGCGACGATATCCAGATCATCGCCTCGGGACCCACCGCTCCCGATGCTTCGACCTACGCCCAGGCGTGCGCGGTAGTTGAGAGCCTTGGCATCGAAAGCGAGCTCCCAGCCTCGGTCGTCGGCCTCCTCCAGGCGGGCCGGCGCGGCGAAATCCCCGAGACCCCGAAACCGGCCTCGGCTCCCTTCGCACGCGTTACAAATGTTCTGGTGGGTACTAACCTCTTTGCCCTCGAGGCGGCCAAGCGCTCGGCGGAAGGCCTCGGTTATCATACGACCATCCTCACCTCCCGGCTTGTGGGCGAAGCGCGCGAGGTTGCCAAGGTGCTCGCGGCAATCGCAAAGGACGTCGCGGCATTCGATCTTGCCGGTAAGAAGCCTGCCTGCATCCTTGCAGGCGGAGAGACAACGGTGACGATCCGTGGAAGAGGAACGGGCGGGCGCAACCAGGAGATGGCCCTCGCCTACCTTCTTGAGATGGCGCGCGATCCGGAAGGGCTCGGGCGAACCTCCTTTCTCTCTTTTTCAACCGACGGCGAGGACGGACCTACCGAGGCGGCGGGGGCCTTTGCGGATGCCGGCCTCGTCGACAGCGCCCGAGCGAGGATGCTTTCGATTTCCGATCATCTCCGCACCAACGACTCGCATTCATTCTTCGCTGCAGTTGATGGGCTCCTGCTCACCGGGCCTACCAACACCAACGTCTGCGATATCCAGGTCGTGTTGATTCGCCAGGACGGCTAACCGTTCGGGCGGGTAAGGAGCGCTCGGCCCGGGCACGACCAACGTCGTGCCCGGGCCCGGACTACGCGCGGAAGGCTTGATCGAGATCGGCGCTGATATCGTCGCTGTGCTCGATTCCGATGGAGAGCCGAACCAGCTCGGGTCCGATCCCTACCGCCCGCTGCTGCTCGGGGGAGAGCTGCGAGTGGGTCGTGCTTGCTGAGTGGATAGCAAGGCTCTTGGCGTCGCCGACGTTCGCGACGTGGGCAAAGAGCTTGAGCGACTCGATGAACCTCGCGCCTGCTTCCCGGCCCCCCTTGATCCCGAAGACCACCATGCCGCCGAAGCCCTTCTTCAGGTATTTGACGGCGTTCGCATGAGCGGGATCGCCCTCGAGCCCGGGATAGCGCACCCATTCCACGTTCGGATTCTTTGCAAGCCACTTTGCAGTTGCGAAGGCGTTTGCGCAGTGGCGCTCCATGCGAAGCGCAAGCGTCTCGACTCCCTGGAGAAAGATCCACGCGTTGTCGGGCGAGATTGCTGCGCCGAGGTTCCGCAGCGGGACGGTACGGGCGCGCAGGGTGAATGCAATCGGCTGAAGGGGACCGAGGTCCTTCCCCCAGGTCAGTCCGTGATAGCTCTCGTCGGGCTCGCTGTAGAGCGGGAACCTCTTCTGGTTCCAGTTGAACCTGCCGGCGTCGATGATGATGCCGCCGATCCCCGTGCCGTGACCTCCGATCCACTTGGTAAGCGAGTGAATGACAACGTCGGCGCCGTGCTCGATGGGCCGCAGCAGGTAGGGGGGCGTGAAGGTGGAATCGACGATGAGGGGAATCCCCGCTTCCTTCGCAATCCTCGAAATTGCCTCGAGATCGACCACCTCCAAGAGCGGATTTCCGATCGTCTCGACAAAAACGGCCTTCGTCTTTTCGTTGATGGCCTTCTTGAAGTTGTCGGGGTTGAGAGGCTCGACGAAACGCGCGGCGATTCCAAACTGCGGCAGGATGTCGTGGAACATCGTGTAGGTTCCGCCGTAGAGGTTGTTCGCCGATACGAACTCGTCGCCCTGCCGCAGGATGTTGATGATGCTGTAGAAGACCGCCGATGTCCCGGAGGCGAGTGCGAGGGCGGCAGCGCCGCCATCAAGCTCGGCCATCCGCCTCTCAAGCTCGTCCTGCGTAGGGTTCATGATGCGCGTATAGATGTTCCCGAGCTCCTTCAGCGCAAAGAGGTTCGCCGCGTGCGTCGTATCATGAAACTGATAGGCGGTCGTCCGATAGATCGGTGTAGCGAGCGAGGTTGTCGCCGGATCCGGCTTGTGTCCTCCGTGAATCGCAACGGTCTCGAAACGATATTTGTTTTCGGTAGCCATGATCTTCCCCCTTTTGGTAATCTAGAAGAGCGAGAGATAGCGCTCGCCCGTGTCCGGTAAAACCACCACGATGGTCTTTCCCGCGTTTTCCTGGCGCCGAGCAATCTCAAGCGCCGCCTGAACCGCCGCGCCGCTCGATATTCCGGCAAGAATCCCCTCTTCTCGCGCGAGGCGCTCACTCATCTCGAAGGCGCCCTCATTGGTGACCTTGACGATCTCGTCGATGATCCCACGGTTGAGAATGTCGGGAACGAAGCCGGCGCCAATTCCCTGAATGCGGTGAGGGCCTGGCTTTTCGCCCGAGAGCACCGGCGAGCCGGCGGGCTCGACCGCCACCACGCGCACCTGCGCCTTTCGCTTCTTCAACACCTCGCCGACGCCGGTTAGGGTGCCTCCCGTCCCGACTCCCGAAACGAAGACATCCACGGTTCCGTCGGTATCGCGCCAGATCTCTTCTGCCGTGGTCTTGCGGTGGATCTCGGGGTTCGCCGGATTCTTGAACTGCTGCGGCATGTAGCTCTTCGGGTGCTGCGTGAGGAGCTCCTCGGCCCGGGCTATCGAGCCGGTCATCCCCTTTTCGGCAGGCGTTAGCTCGATCTGCGCTCCCAGCCGGGTCAAAAGCTTTCGCCGCTCGACGGACATGCTGTCCGGCATGGTCAGAATCAGCCTGTAGCCGCGCTGTGCGCAGACGAACGCGAGCCCTATGCCGGTGTTTCCGCTCGTGGGCTCGATAATGACCGTGTCCTTGGTGATCAGCCCGCGCCGCTCTCCGTCCTCGACCATCGCAAGGGCGATGCGATCCTTCACGCTCGAGCACGGGTTGTAGTACTCGAGCTTCGCGAGCACCGTCGCCTTTTCCGCGCCCGGGAGCTTGGTGATCCTGACGAGCGGCGTGTTTCCGACCAGCGCGGTGATATTCGCTGCAACCTTCATTTCATCTCCTCCCCCGGAGGACTGCCTTTTCAGGCGATCGCCCCCTCCGGTAGTCAAATGCTGTATGTGCCATGGGCGTTCGCCTCCTCGTTCGCCAGCGCTACGATATCGCTGAGGGTGACGTGGTCGAGCGTCTGCACCATTACCTCGGTAAGCCTCTTCCACATTCCCGCGATTGCCCGGTCCGTGGCCTGCGGCGGCTCTCTTCGCTCCTCCTGCGGATCAACCAGATCGAGCCCCCCCTCGAGGACCTCGACGATCTCCCGCACGGTTATCTCTCCGGGCTCTCGCGCCAGGGCGTAGCCGCCGTGTGCCCCTCGCACCGAGCGGAGTAGGCCCGCGCTTCGCAGGGGAATCACGATCTGGCTCAGGTACTTCTCCGAGATCTTCTCCCGTCCTGCAACCTCCTTGAGCAGCACCGGCCCCCCGCCGTGGCTCGTAGCGAGGAGGGCCATCATGCGCACGCCGTAGGTGCTGCGGGTCGAGAGCTTCACGTGACTCCCCTCCTCCCCGCCGAATCCCGCCCAATATCACGTTCACGATACACTACCTGCCCCATCATTTTAGTAGTGATAATGCCCTGGACCGCCCGATTTGTCAAGCGGATTGTGCGGCCATGCGTGCGACGAGCGGAAAAGGGGCTCTCCTTGACAGCTGGATGGCGCGTCGGTAGCATTCTGCAATGAAACAGAAGAGGGAGTTTCTGTCGCCCTACACGCACGGGTTTCTCCGCGTCGCGGTCTGCACGCCAGAGGTGCGGGTGGCGGATCCTTCCTTCAATGTCGAGCGGACCATCGCGCTCGCCGAGATCGCCTCGGCCGATCGGGCTGCCCTTGCCCTGTTCCCAGAAATGGGGCTTTCAGCCTACAGCAACGACGATCTCTTTCAACAAGACGTTCTCATCGAGGCGACGCTCAAGGCGCTCGAACGGCTGGTAGAGGCGAGCAGGAGCCTCGCACCGGTGCTGATCGTCGGCGCTCCCCTGCGGATCGAGCAGAAGCTGTTCAACTGTGGGGTTGTCGTTCACCAGGGGAAGATCCTCGGAATCGCCCCCAAGAGCTATCTCCCCAGCTACCGCGAGTTTTACGAGAAGCGGCAATTCGCCCCCGCCCGGGCCGCACTTGCTCGGGAGGCGGAGCTGTTCGGCACCCCTGTACCCTTTGGGGCGGAGCTCCTGTTCCAGGCTGAGTTGCTCCCCGCGTTCACCTTCCACATCGAGATTTGCGAAGATCTGTGGACGCCCATCCCTCCCAGCTCCTTCGCTGCCCTTGCAGGGGCGACAGTTCTCGCAAACCTCTCGGCCAGCAATATCACCATCGGGAAGGCCGACTACAGGAAGCTCCTCGCCGCAGCCCAGTCGGGGCGCTGTGTCGCCGCGTACCTCTACTCGGCAGCGGGCTTCGGAGAGTCGACAACCGATCTCGCGTGGGACGGCCATGCCCTTATCTACGAGAACGGCGAGCTTCTGGCCGAATCCGAGCGCTTCGCCGTCGGCGAGCAGGTCCTCACCTCGGATGTAGATCTTGAGCTTCTGGTCCAAGACCGGATGCGGCTCACCAGCTTCGCCGACAGCGTGGAAGAGCATCGCGAGCGAATCGATCGAATGAGAATCGTGCGTTTTCCTTTCGAGGTGCCGGCCGGAACCATCGATCTCAGGCGCACCGTACAGCGCTTTCCCTACGTCCCGCACGATCGTCACAAGCGTGATGAGCGCTGCTACGAGGCCTACAACATCCAGGTGCAGGGCCTCTCCAAACGCCTCCGCCACACAGGCATCGAAAAGGTGGTCGTCGGAGTGTCGGGAGGGCTCGACTCTACCCATGCGCTCATCGTCGCGGCGCGGACTACGGACCGCCTTAAGTTGCCTCGCGCGAATGTGCTTGCTTACACAATGCCCGGCTTTGCCACCAGCGCGTCGACACGCGCGAACGCCCTCGCCCTTATGAAGGCGCTCGGCGTGAGCGGCGAAGAAATCGATATTCGCCCGGCCTGCATGCAAATGTTTCGTGATCTCGGGCATCCGTTCGCGGAAGGGAAACCCGTCTACGACATTACCTTCGAAAACGTTCAGGCGGGCGAGCGGACGTCGCACCTTTTCCGGCTCGCCAACCAGAAGGGCGCTCTCGTCGTGGGGACCGGCGACTTGAGCGAGTTGGCTCTCGGCTGGGCCACGTATGGCGTCGGCGACCACATGTCGCACTACAACGTCAATGCCTCGGTTCCGAAGACCCTCATTCAATATATCATCCGCTGGGTCATCGACAGCCATCAGTTCGACGAGGCCGCTTCGAGGGTGCTCGCGTCCATCCTCGAAACGGAGATCTCGCCGGAGCTGATCCCGGCGCACGCCGGAAGCTCCGATGCGGCGGCGAAGACGCACCCCGCCCAGAGCACCGAAGCGAAGATCGGGCCTTACGAGCTACAGGACTTCAGTCTCTACTATATTTCCCGCTTCGGTTTCCGCCCGAGCAAGGTGGCCTACCTTGCGTTCAACGCCTGGCGCGACCGGACTGCCGGAGTATGGCCCGAACCGATGCCCGAGGAGCGCCGTCACCAGTATGATCTCACGACGATCGCCCGCTGGCTCGAGCTCTTTCTCGGCCGCTTCTTCCAGACCAGCCAGTTCAAGCGCACCTGCATTCCGAACGCACCCAAGGTGGGCTCCGGAGGATCGCTCTCCCCCCGTGGTGACTGGCGGGCTCCGAGCGATTCGGAGGCGCGGGCGTGGATCAACGAGCTCAAGGACAACGTGCCGGACCGGGTATAGCTCCCTCCCGATCGGTGCCTAGTCGCAGCGCCGGTCGACTTCTCGGGGATACCGATATTCGCCGCCGTCGGACCCTCGAAAGACGTAGGATTCCGCATCGATGCGCAGCAGCGCGGTTTCGATGGGGATCTTTCCCGCCCCGCCGGGAAGATCGACCGCATAGGTCGGAAGGGCAATTCCCGAAAGGCGCCCCCGGAGCTCGCGCATGATTTCGACGCCTCGCTCGATGGAAACCCGAAAGTGTCCCGTTCCCGCCGCGAGGTCACCCTGGAAGAGGTAGTAGGGCTTGACCCCCGCCCGCACAAGGCCGCGGAACAGCTCCTCGAGAGTGCGCACATCGTCATTGACGCCGCGAAGCAGGACCGCCTGATTCAGCACCGGCACGCCGGCACCGAGGAGCCGCCGCACGGCAATCCGAAACTCAGGGGTGATCTCCCTCGGATGATTGGTATGGATGACGGCCCACACGGAATCGATGTCGCTCAACAGAGTCGCGAGGGCCTCGGTTATCCTGGCGGGGAGAACCACCGGCATACGCGTGCACAACCGGATGATGTAGTCGGGATTGACCGCTTTGAGCGCCCGAAGCACGTGCATGATCTCTTCGTCGGAGAGCATGAGGGGATCCCCCCCCGAGAGGAGGATCTCCTTTACCGCCGGAGTGCGCTGCAGATAGAGGCACGCTTCGTCCAACTGCCCCTCCGTAAGGCGTCCGCCCCCGTGACCGGTAAAGTGCCGGCGAAAGCAGTGACGGCAGTAGGTCGCGCACCGATCGTTTACAAGCAGCAGGGCGCGATCGCGGTAGTGATGCACGAGACGCTCGGTGACCTGGTAGCGCTGGTCCCCTATGGGGTCGCTTGACTCGTAGGGGAGGGTCACCAGCTCGCCGGCGCGTGGAACAAACTGAGCTGCGATCGGGTCGTGATCAGGATCTGTCGTTTGGGCCAGAGCCGCGTAATAGCGACTTACACCGACGGGAAGTCGGGTCTCTGGATCGATTTCGAATTGAAGCTCGTCGCCCGTTACGCCCGCCTTCGCGAAGCTCTTGGTCTCCTCGACGGATGGCGCGGACCCGAACAACTCGCCTGTTGGATTACGCATGCATGAAACGATAGGTGATATCAGATCGAAGCGCAAGAAGCCTCTCGCGGACGGCGTCTCCTCTTTGTGACTCGTCTATCCTTCCTTCACTGCCACCCCGAGAAGGCGGGACGCCGACTCTCGGGCACCCGATAGCATGCGGAATCCTGCAGATGTGAGGGCTGTGTGGAACTCGGCGTTTTCGAAGCGATCTTCTCGCGGATGCACAAGCAGCCGACCAAAGAGTGCGTTGGCGTAGAGGTGCGGGAAGTATTCCTCGATGTAGAACAGTCCCCCTCCCTTTAGGATTCGTGCGACCTCCGAGAGCCCGCGCCGCCAATCTTCGAGATGATGCAAGACGCCGAAGTCGAACACCGCGTCCACCGACCGGTCCGCATGCGGTAGGTTCTGCGCATCCGATAGCCTGCAAGTCACCCGCCCAGCCGCTCGGGCACCCAGCCTTCGTTCCGCCAACCTGATCATCCGCGGATCGACGTCGAGCGCCTCCGCTCGCTCCGGGGAAAAGGCCTCGAGGATAAGCTGCATCCCAACCCCTCTGCCGCATCCGATCTCTACAACCTGACTCTTGTTCGGCAGCGGTTTGATTGCTCGGAGGAATTTCACCACGCGCCGCTGATCAACGGTGTGCGCCGGGCTGTTGATATAGAGCCGTTCTAGGAAATTGATTACCATCGAAAGGTGCCTCCAGACTACGGTCAGCTGCGAGGCAGTGTAAGGGTGAGCCAAATGCTCTGTCAACGCTGATCTCTCGTGGGCTAGGGGCCTTCAAAGCGTATGCCGCGCCGCGGCTCGGTAACCAGCAACCCGAAACGCCAGGTGGGTTTCTGCCTGAGGCAGAGCTCCTGAAAATGGAAAAAGCCTCCGGGCAGGCATCCTACCTCGCAAGAACGCGACGTGGCTTGCGGGTCTTTTTTTGCCGTTCGGGCAAAGAAAATGCCTGGCAACGTCCTACTCTCCCACCTCATTACAAGGCAGTACCATCGGCGCTGGAGGGCTTAACTTCCGTGTTCGGGATGGGAACGGGTGGGACCCCTCCGCTATGGTCACCAGGCACATACATGATGCCTTGTGGTTGGGTTGGTCCGCAGTCGCGGGGAGTGCTCCCCGGCCGACGGACCCGCCTGTGAGCCGCGCGCCTGCCTGCGCCCGCTTTCAAGGCAGGCGGCGCACTTCGGGCATGCGGTCAAAAGAAGGGCTAAAAAATAATATGGTCAAGCCGCACGGTAGATTAGTACTGGTCGGCTGAATGCGTTACCGCACGTACACCGCCAGCCTATCAACCAGATATTCTCTCTGGTACCTTCAGGGCACTTACGTGCCAGGGATGTCTCATCTTG
>DAHUYW010000130.1 GCA_027306915.1 Spirochaetales bacterium
AATTTCCTCGTATGAAGGAAAGTACTGCCCGCTCAGGTAGACGCCGACTCTGCTCTGGCTGTGCATGCGGGAGTTTTCGAACAGCTCGGCAACCGATTCGGCGAGTTTCCTAGCAACAGCGTCGCTGACGTTCGGGAATGCCGATTTTCCCAGGAATTCGCACCTCACGATGGTTGCAAATAAATCCTTGTCGGACAATCCCAAATTCCGATAGCGAATCGTGGAACCGTAGCGATCCGCAAGCGGAGGTAGCCCAAATTCGGCGAGAAGGCCGTTACGTCGCAGAGCATCGCGTACGTTTTCAGGAGGCGGCTCAATCTCGACCGTGCACCCACGATGACGCGCCGCCGAGACAAGGCCTCCGAGGACCGCGCTTAGCTCGGCATCGAACCACTGCAACGTAGATAGATCCAGAAGTATCTCGTCCAATTCGGTCCCCATTTGGCCCGAGATTCGCGCGAGCTCGGAAAAGGTTTGCCGCGTGCACCTGACGCGTCCTGAAAGACGTACTCTGGTCATGGGTTCGCGATCCCCATCAGCTTTCTTATGTAGCCGTCCCTATCCGACTGGAAAAGCACATGCCGTCTCTCGAACTCCATCTTTGAGGCCGTTGGCTGTCCGTCCTCGCCGAGGTTCCAGCGGATTTTCTCGTACTCGGTCGCCGAGACGATGAAGGCTTCGAGTCGAACGTCGTGCTCGCCGTTGCGCAGCGCCATTTCGCTC
>DAHUYW010000131.1 GCA_027306915.1 Spirochaetales bacterium
TTACTCGAACGCGTGTTGCGGCATCTGCTGGAGAATGCCGCCAGCTATACTCCGGCGGGTAGCCGCATCCAACTCGCGAGCCGGCGGATCGAAGGCCGCCTGGAACTCAGAGTCGAAGACGATGGGCCCGGAATCGATTCGATCGATCTGCCTCTCATCTTCGATAAGTTCTACCGCGGCAAACGCAGCGCCGGAGCACGGAATGGTTCCGGCATGGGGCTCGCCATCGCGCGCGCAATCCTGGCCGCGCAAGGCGGATCGATTGAAGCCACGAGCGAGCCTGGACAGGGAACGTGCTTTCGGTGTTGGGTGCCGCTCATCGAGAGCGATCCGCAGAACGCGCAAGGCGAGGCTTTGAAATAGGCATTACTGTCGCATTGCAACGGATTTTTCGCGGTTTGATGAAGGGATCGATTCGATAGTTTGAATGGTGAGCTCGCTGGGATTCGAACCCAGGACCCACGCCTTAAAAGGGCGTTGCTCTACCTACTGAGCTACGAGCTCTCACCAATTTCAACTTATTTAGATTCAATAAGCTGAACGCTATTCAGTTTTTGGACCGCGAGCGGTGGTTTGGCTTTAGCAGCCATTTTGCGGTCAGTCGGCACCGAAATCGAACCCAGCCACACGCACACCCCAGTGCCTTGCTTGTGGGACTAGCGAGTGGGTGTATCGGGCGGTCATGAAAATCGCCTTGTGCCCGATCAATTTCTGT
>DAHUYW010000132.1 GCA_027306915.1 Spirochaetales bacterium
AAACTCCCCAGGCCAGTGTGGCAAAGTCTGATCCCCCGCCAACGAACTCTCCGCACAACCCGGAGCGGAATGAAAGCGATGTGCGATTCAATGCGAGCGCGTGCAATTCAGTGCAACACACCGACCCACACTTCGAGTCAACTGCATCCCTACGGAGGATGCCTGTGTATCACTTTCGTATCACAGCAGCCTTTTTGGATGTCCACTCATATTTGAGTAAGTCATTTATTATGAGTGGTGAGCTCGCTGGGATTCGAACCCAGGACCCACGCCTTAAAAGGGCGTTGCTCTACCTACTGAGCTACGAGCTCGTTCAATGCCGCTTCCTCAAAACTAACACAGCGGAGAATAGCGCTCCAGGCGGGATACAAATGCGGTATTGAGTGGTAATTGGCGTCCTTGTCCGGGTTCTGTATTCGTATCGATAGGAAATTAATAAATTACATAAATACTATTGACAGTTTTAAGAAAATTAATTAGCGTGTTGCTATTGCTTGTGAAGCATAAGATTTCAAGAATGGAAACACTCTCCAAAGTCGGGTCGGATTGGCAGGATTTGCTGCGGATAGCGCAGGGTTATCCGTTAGTCATTGAAAGGGTGCGCATCCCGGCGAAGGGGATTGCGGTTGAAGGCGAGTATGCGCTGCCGGAACTAGCGCGGCTGGGGTTAGAAGACCAG
>DAHUYW010000133.1 GCA_027306915.1 Spirochaetales bacterium
AAGGACCTGCCGCCCGCGGCCGAGGTGCCGACCCCGGATCCGCAGACGCGGCGCGCCCGCCAGACCGCCTTCGGCTACACCTTCGAGGACGAGCGCACGCTGCTCGCGCCGATGGCGAAGAGCGGCGTCGAGGCGGTGGGCTCCATGGGCAACGACACGCCGCTCGCGGCGCTGTCGGCCAAGCCGCGCCTCCTCTACGACTACTTCAAGCAGCTCTTCGCGCAGGTGACCAACCCGCCGATCGACTGCATCCGCGAGGAGCTCATCACCGCCTCCGAGGTGTGGCTCGGCTCGGAGGGCAACCTGCTGCGGCCCCAGCCCGCGGACTGCCGCCGGCTCGAGCTCAACGGCCCGATCCTCACCAACGAGGAGTTCGCCAAGGTGCGGCGGCTCTCGCTGCCGGGCCTGAAGGTCGGCACGCTCTCGATCCTCTTCCGCGCGACCCGCGGGGAGAAGGGACTCACGAAGTCGGTGGAGGAGCTCTGCCTGGCGGCCCGGCGCCTCATCGAGGACGAGGAAGTCAACATCCTCATCCTGAGCGACCGCGGCATCAGCCGCGAGTTCGCGGCGGTGCCGGCGCTGCTCGCGGTGAGCGCGCTGCACCACTACCTCATCCGCGAAGGACTGCGCACACGCGTCAGCATCGTTCTCGAGACCGGCGAGGCGCGCGAAGTGCAT
>DAHUYW010000134.1 GCA_027306915.1 Spirochaetales bacterium
GGTATGCAGCTGACAATGAGGTAGCTCTTCATTTTGTAGACGGAGATCTGAAACGGGCCGTGCGGACAAGAGAATCGGCTTCCGCCTATCAAGTCCAGATTAAGGACGCAAGGGTAATTGAACAACAATTGGAAATGACACTTGTCGGAAGGCAATAGAAGAGCAATATGCGCCTAACATTTCGTTGCAGCTGACTTTGGGCATACACCTTTCTAGTAAAACTCGGCTAGCATGGTTCCACGGTCCTTGACAACGTCCCCGCCTCCAGCGGGGTCATGAGTTGCAGCGCCCAAAGCAGCTGAACTCAACCGTTAGGTTCCTTCAAGACTTTCGAGCTGGCGCAGGACGCATGAGGTCGTCGCAAAGTGGATGCCACGGGCGGGTCCGACGGCGTCAGTTCAGCGGAGGTGGCGAACGCTCCCGATCGCTTTTCGCGCTAACGCGCGAGAACTGACGCGAGTTTGCACACTCGATTTCTGCCTGAAGCTTCGGGTACTGGCCGGAACTGTACTCTTGGAAAAGAAAATGGTAGTAAACTCTGACGATAGTCCTCAAGCCGAGGGTCGCCACCAGATTGTCATACAAGCACTCGACCCGGGTGACCTCCGTCTGATCGAACCGTTATGGAAAGAGCTTAACGACCACCATCTCGAGC
>DAHUYW010000135.1 GCA_027306915.1 Spirochaetales bacterium
CATTCGGAGCTGCTGCGCACCCGCGTGCTGCGCGACTTCGCCGAGCTGTTTCCGGATCGATTCAACAACAAGACCAACGGCGTGACGCCGCGGCGATGGCTGCAGCAGGCCAATCCGTATCTGTCACGCCTCATCACCAAGGCGATCGGCGACGGCTGGGTCACCGACCTGGCGCAGCTTCGCCGGCTGCTGCCGCTGGCGGACGACGCGGGCTTCCGCGAGCAGTTCCGCGCCGCCAAGCGCGAAGCCAAGGCCGCATTCGCCAACTGGCTGCAGTCCACCACGGGACAGCGCGTGGATCCCGACACGATCTTCGACAGCCAGATCAAGCGCATCCACGAGTACAAGCGCCAGCTGCTCAACGTGCTGCACATCATCATGCTGTACGACCGGCTGCGGCAGGACCCCGACCAGGAGATGACGCCGCGCACGTTCTTCTTCGCGGGCAAGGCGGCGCCGGCGTATCACCTGGCCAAATTGATCATCAAGCTCATCAACAACGTCGCCGCCACGATCAACGGCGATCCGGTGGTGCGCGGCCGGCTCAACGTGCTGTTCCTGCCGGAGTACAACGTCAGCATGGCCGAGCGGCTCATCCCCGCGAGCGATGTCTCCGAGCAGATCTCGA
>DAHUYW010000136.1:0-372 GCA_027306915.1 Spirochaetales bacterium
GTTACATCGGCACCGACGTGCTGGCGCGCTACCAGCGGATGAACGGCCGGCACGTGATGCACGCCCTCGGGTACGACGCGTTCGGCCTGCCCGCGGAGCAGTACGCGATCGATTCCGGCCAGCACCCCCAGGTGACCACGGCGGCGAACGTGGCCACCATGCGGCGGCAGCTCCGCCGGCTGGGGCTGGGGCACGACGCCCGGCGCGAGATCGCCACCACCGACGAATCGTTCTACCGGTGGACCCAGTGGATCTTCCTGCAGATCTTCAACAGCTGGGTGGACGAGCGGACCGGGAAGGCCCGGCCGATCGCCGGCCTGATCGCCGAGTTCGAGTCCGGTTCCCGGCCTGCCCCGGGCGGTGTGCCGTGGG
>DAHUYW010000136.1:382-612 GCA_027306915.1 Spirochaetales bacterium
TACAGCTCCGAGGAGCTGGTCAACTGGTGTCCCGGCCTCGGCACGGTGCTGGCCAACGAGGAGGTCACGCCGGACGGGCGCAGCGACATCGGCAACTACCCGGTCTACCGCCGGCCGCTGCGGCAGTGGATGCTGCGGATCACGGCGTTCGCCGACCGGCTGATCGCCGACCTGGACGACCTCCAGTGGCCGGAGTCCATCAAGCAGCTTCAGCGCAACTGGATCGGCCG
>DAHUYW010000137.1 GCA_027306915.1 Spirochaetales bacterium
AGGCGAATCATCGCCGAAGTGACGCCCTCTGGCTCGCATTGCAGGTAGTCGAGCGCGTAGGCGCGCTCGTTGCCAGCCCGCGCGGCAAACCATCCGCGCGTGGTGTCGTTGTCGTGCGTGCCAGTGTAGACGACGGCGTCGGGCGTGTAATTGTGCGGCAGGTCGCGGTTGTCCGCTTCGTCGCTGAAGGCGAACTGGAGCACGCGCATCCCTGGAAGCCCAAGCGTCTCCTGCAGCGCCCGCACCTCAGGCGTGATGACGCCGAGGTCTTCGGCGATGAATGGCGCCTCGCCCAGCTCCGCACGAATCGCCGCGAACAACGCCTCGCCGGGGCCGAGCTGCCAGGTTCCGTGCGCCGCCGTTGGCTCGCTGGCTGGCACCTCCCAGTACGCCTCGAAGCCGCGGAAGTGATCGAGCCGGATGATGTCGTACACGCGCAACGCCTGCCGCACACGGTCCACCCACCAGCGGTAGCCCGTCTCGCGCAGGACATCCCAACGGTAGAGCGGGTTGCCCCAGCGCTGGCCAGTGACGCTGAAGTAGTCGGGCGGTACACCGGCTACGCTGCTGGGCTGCCCGTGCTCGTCGAGGGTGAAGA
>DAHUYW010000138.1 GCA_027306915.1 Spirochaetales bacterium
GATCGTGTGCGTCGTCGGGCCCTCCGGCGCCGGCAAGACGACGCTGCTCAAGTGCATCGCCGGGCTCATGAAGCCGAGCGGGGGATCCATCGCGCTCGACGGCGAGCCCGTGAACGGGCCGCCCGAACGGCTGGCGGTGGTGTTCCAGGATTACAGCCGCTCGCTCATGCCTTGGTTCACGGTCGAGGCGAACGTGATCCTGCCGCTGCGCGGCAAGGGGCTTTCCCGGCAGGCGATGCGTGCCCGGGCGCGCGAGACGCTGCACTCCGTCGGCCTCGATCACGCGATGGACCGTTATCCGTGGCAGCTGTCCGGAGGCATGCAGCAGCGGGTCGCCATCGCGCGGGCGCTCGCCTACCGTCCGGAAGTGCTGCTGATGGACGAGCCGTTTGCATCGGTCGATGCCCAGACGCGCATGGACCTCGAAGATCTGGTCCTGCCGATCCGCCAAGAATTCGGCGTGACGATCGTGTTCGTGACGCACGATATCGACGAGGCGCTCTACATCGGCGACCGCGTCGTGGTGCTCTCGCGCCCGCCGACGCGCGTGCTGCGCGTGATCGACGTGGACCTCCCGGCCCCCAGGCACCAG
>DAHUYW010000139.1:0-310 GCA_027306915.1 Spirochaetales bacterium
CGAGGAGTCCTTCTCGATGTAGGTGTCGGTCTGCGGGACGTACGCCTCGGGCTGGTAGTAGTCGTAGTAGGAGACGAAGTACTCGACCGCGTTGTTGGGCAGCATCTCGCGCAGCTCGTTGGCGAACTGGGCGGCGAGCGTCTTGTTGTGGGCAATGATCAGGGTGGGCCTCTTCGCGGCCGCGATGACGTTGGCCACCGTGAAGGTCTTGCCCGAGCCGGTGACGCCGAGGAGGACCTGGGCGGCCTGGCCGTCGCGCACCCCCGCGACGAGCTGCTCGATGGCGGCGGGCTGGTCGCCTTCGGGGCGG
>DAHUYW010000139.1:320-577 GCA_027306915.1 Spirochaetales bacterium
GGTCTTGCCCGTACCGGTCGCGCCGAGCAGCACGGTGTGCGCGTCCCCGGCCTGGATCCGCTTCTCGATCGCGGCGATCGCCGTCGGCTGATCGCCGGCCGGCACCATGTCCGTGATGACCTGGAATGGCGCGACCTTGCGCTGCAAATCGGTAACCGGACGCACGAGCCTGACCTCCTAGATCCCCGAGGATTCAACTGTAGGCCGGGGGTCTGACATTCCGTAGCGTAAGTCGCGGGCCTGGGTGCGCGGCACAT
>DAHUYW010000013.1 GCA_027306915.1 Spirochaetales bacterium
GCACGACAGCTACCTCATCAACGTCGGCAATCCCGGCAAGGAGATCCGCACGAAGTCGATCGCCGCGCTCCTCGACGAGACGAGGCGCTGCGAGCAGCTCGGCATTCCCCTCATCAACTTCCACCCGGGAAGCCACATGCGCGAGGTGAGCGAGGAGGAGTGCCTCACGCTCATCGCCGAGGCGATGAACGAGATCCTCGCGCAGACTGTAGGCGTCACCCTCGTCATCGAGGGGACCGCGGGCCAAGGCTCGAACGTCGGCTATCGCTTCGAGCACCTCGCCTCCCTCATCGAGCAGACCGAGGACAAGAAGCGCGTCGGGGTGTGCATCGACACCTGCCACATCTTCGCCGCCGGCTACGACATCCGCACCCCGGAGGTCTACGAGAAGACCATGAAGGAGTTCGCGAAGGTCGTCGGCTTCAAATACCTGCGGGGGATGCACCTGAACGACGCGAAGGTCGAGCTCGGCAGCAAGAAGGACCGCCACGACAGCATCGGCAAGGGGACCCTGGGGATCCCGACCTTCGAGCTCCTCATGAACGACAAGCGCCTCGACGACATCCCCCTCATCCTCGAGACCATCGACGAGAGCCTCTGGGCCGAGGAGATCAAGACCCTCTACTCGCTCGTGAGGTAGCCCCACCCGGACGGCCGGTTTGTCCGGCAGCGGCTTTCCTTCGTATATTGATCAGCATAGGAGCAGAGGCATGGCACGGGGTATGCTGACTTCGCTGGGCGCGGAGGGTGACCGGCGCACGATTCGCGGCTCAAACGGGTATGAGGAGCCTTCGACGCCCTCGGACGCCGAGCTTCTCGACGCCTACTCGCAGGCGGTGGTGCACGTCGTCGAGCAAGTCGGCCCGACCGTCGTTTCGATCGGGGTTCGGGCGAACCGCGGCCCCTTCGGAGGCGAGGGGGCGGGCTCGGGGGTCATTTTCGCTCCCGACGGGTTCATCCTCACGAACAATCACGTCGTCGATGGCGCCGAGAAGATCTCGGTCTCGCTCACCGACGGCCAGAGCTTCGCGGCCGACGTGATCGGCACCGATCCGGATACCGACCTCGCAGTCATCCGGGTTCCCGGCAACGGACTGCCGGCCGCCCCCTTCGGCGACTCCGCTCATCTGAAGGCGGGCCAGCTCGTGATCGCGATCGGCAATCCCCTCGGATTCCAGAACACGGTCTCGAGCGGGGTGATCTCCGCCCTCGGGCGGAGCCTCCGCAGCCCGCAGGGGCGGCTTATTGAGCACGTGATCCAAACCGATGTATCCTTGAATCCCGGCAACTCGGGGGGACCGCTCGTCGACAGCCGAGGAAGCGTCATCGGGATCAACACGGCGATGATCTCCAACGCGCAGGGCTTGAGCTTCGCGGTCCCGATCAACACCGCGCGCTACGTGGTGAGCGAGCTCGTGAGCAAGGGTCGGGTCTCGCGCGCCTACCTCGGGCTGATCGCCCAGGTTCGGCCGATCGATCGGCGCCTGCAGCGCATCCTCAAGCTGGATGCGCCCTCGGTGGTCGAGGTCAATGCGGTCGAGCCGAACGAGCCCGCCGCGGTTGCCGGGATTCTTCCGGGCGACCTTGTCTACTCGGCCAACGGCGAGGGGGTGACGACGATGGACGATCTCCATCGGATTCTCTCGCGGTCGGCGCCCGGAAGCGTCTGCACGCTCGGCCTGCTGCACTCGGGGGCGGCGCGGACGGTGCGGGTGCTCACCCGCGCGCGGTAATCTCACGATTCGCCACTTAGGAAGCATGATGATTGTAGCGATGATCTTCGACATGGACGGACTCATGGTGGACAGCGAGCCGATGCACTACGAAGCGGTCAATCGGGTGCTTGCGCGCTATGGGGTCGAGCTTTCGCGCGTCGAGAACGCCCGCTACGTCGGGGTTCCCGACGTCGACACCTTCGCCGATCTTGTCGAGCGCTACGGCCTGCCGGTCTCATCGGCAACCCTCGTCGCGGAGAAACGGGCGACCTACCTCGAGCTCATCGGCGGGCGAGTCGCCGCCCAGCCGGGCCTCTACCCGCTTCTCGATCGCCTCGCGGCCGACGAGTACGTCCTCGCCGTCGCTTCCAGCTCGCCGATGGTCGAGATCGAGCTGATCCTCGGCCGCCTCGGGGTGAAGGAGCGCTTTCGCGGCTGCTTCTCGGCCGAGCAGGTTGCGCGTGGAAAGCCCGCCCCGGATCTCTTCCTCCATGCCGCCTCACAGGTGGGAGCGCAGCCTGCGGAGTGCCTTGTCCTCGAGGATGCGCCGAGCGGCGTACGCGCGGCAAAGAGCGCCGGGATGATCTGTTTCGCGGTTCCGAGCGAGGCGGCAAGAAGCGGAGATTTCTCTCCGGCCGACCGGGTGCTCGTCTCCCTCGACGAGGTCTACCCTGCCCTCGCGGCGCTCTGGCCTGCAGGCGGCACAGGGCGCGCCCCGTGCGCGGAAGCGCGGCCGGGGCAGCGCGCTTCGATCGCGGGGGTGCCGCTCGAGCGCGGACGCGGGTAGCGTGCAGCCGGGAGGGTGCGAATGTACCTGCTCTACTTCTACGTCCCCGCGAGCCACTGCGAGCAGGTGAAGCAGGCCCTCTTTGCCAAGGGAGCCGGGCGCATCGGCGCCTACGATCAGTGCTCGTGGCAGACGCTTGGAAGCGGGCAATACCGTCCCCTCGCCGGGAGCGCCCCCTTTCTGGGGTCGCACGGAAAGCTCGAGCGGGTGGAGGAGCTCCGGGTCGAGATGGTGGTCGCGGACGGGGACCTGCGCGGGGTGGTCGAGGCGCTCATCGAGGCCCACCCCTACGAGGAGCCCGCCTACGGAGTGGTGAAGATTCAGACCCTCTCGGACCTGTAGAGCTCGTCGGCGTGCCGCGGACGCGCGAGGGGGCGGATGCGGGCACAGCGCGCGCTTCGCGGAGGAGCGGGTCGCCTGCGGCGGCGCGGCCGGTCCGACGGCGCCCAGGCGCTGCGGGAGGTCGCCCGGTGGAGGGGCGGCCTGCACTCTCCGGTTGCCGAAACGCGCCGGATCGCGTATATTGTTACATATAGAAAGTTATATATAGTTCGTCGCTGCGCACAGCGCCGGGCACGCGGTCGACCGACCGCCCGCCGGCCGCACACGCGGCGGACTTCGGAAGGGAAAGGAGAGGGTCATGGCAAACGAACGGAACGTCGAGCGCGTCATCATCATAGGGTCGGGACCGGCGGCCCACACGGCGGCTGTTTACACCGCGAGGGCCGAGCTGAAGCCCCTGCTCTTCGAGGGCTTCATGGCGGGCGGGGTGGCGGCAGGCGGCCAGCTCACTACGACCACCGAAGTGGAGAACTACCCCGGCTTCCCGGAAGGGGTGAACGGTCCCGATCTGATGGACCGCATGCGCGCCCAGTCGGTGAAGTACGGCACCCGCGTCGTCACCGAGACCGTGACCGCCGTCGACCTCTCGAGCAGGCCCTTCAAGGTGCTTGCCGGCGGCAACGAGTACCTCACCCACGCCCTCATCATCGCCACCGGCGCCACCGCCAAGCGCCTCTCCCTTCCCGGCGAGGAGCAGCTCTGGCAGCGGGGGATCTCCGCCTGCGCGGTGTGCGACGGCGCCCTTCCCATCTTCCGTAATCAGCCCCTTGTCGTGGTCGGCGGCGGCGACACCGCCTGCGAGGAGGCGAGCTTCCTCACCAAGTTCGGGAGCGAGGTGATCATGCTCCACCGGCGCGACGAGCTGCGCGCCTCGAAGGCGATGCAGACCCGCGTCAAGGCAAATCCCAAGATCAGGATTCTCTGGAGCAGCGTGCCCACCGAAGCGGTCGGCGACAAGGTCCTCTCCGGCGTGCGCGTGAAAAACGTGAAGACCGGCGAGGAGCGCCTCGTCGAGGCCCACGGCCTGTTCTACGCCATCGGGCACACCCCGAACACCGAGTTTCTCGCGGGGCAGCTTCCGACCGACGCCACGGGCTATCTCGTGACCAAGCCTGACTCCACCGCCACCTCGGTTCCGGGTGTCTTCGCCTGCGGCGACGTGAAGGACAAGGTCTACCGCCAGGCCATCACCGCGGCAGGCTCGGGCTGCATGGCCGCCATCGAAGCCGAGCACTGGCTCGCCGAGCAGGAGTAGCCGCCGGGAGCCGCGGCCGCCGCGCCGGGCACGGAGGCGGCGCCTGGGCGCGGCATCGAAGGCGCGATAGTTAGAAGTCGAGCGACCCCGCGAAGTAGGTTAGATCCTGGACGGCAACCATCAGGCCCGACTCTTCCTCGATGTCGCCGGCGATCAGATGGAGCCTGCGGATGATGTCGTTCGCCATGGCCTTGTCGACGTAGGCGATGATGATGCGACCTGGGCGCTCGCCGGACTCGCTCCAGAAAGCCGAGAAGAGCGGAAGGCTGTGGAGGTAGGTGCTGGCGTTGCGAGTCTCGATCACCGCGAGCGAGCTCTCGTTGACGGAGGCGAAGAGCTGCAGAACGTCGGAGAAGAGCTCCTCGCGTTGCACGCAGACGTGGAACATGCTCTTCTGCGCGGGCGACTTCTCGACGTCGAGAACCGAGAGCCGTCCGGCGAGAATCTTCAAGACGGTATCCGCTGTGTCGGCGGCAATGAGGCGTTCGACGAGCTCCTCGGACTCGAGGAGCTTCGAGACGGTCGAGAGAATCTGGATGTGCTTGTTGCGTTGCGGCTGCGGCCCGATTATGAAGAAGAAAACCTTGGTCTTCTCGCCGTCGAGAGAATCGAAATCGATCCCATTGGGGGCGATGAGAACTCCGACGACGAAGCCGTCGACCTCGTCAAAGCTGCAGTGAGGGATCGCGATGCGGCGGCCAAACCCCGTCGACCCGATCCGCTCCCTGCTGTCAAGAGCCTCGTAGATCACCTCTTCGGCGTACTCCTCCAAAGCGGCGCTTGTCTTTGCTAGCCGGGCGATATCGTGAAGAACGTCGAACTTGTCGGTGGCGCTCGTCCCGATCTGAATCCGCTCGGGCGTAAGGCTCTCGCCAAGATCCATGGGTCAACTCCTTTCCTCTTTCGGTGACGGAGTTGATTATAGTGCAGCCGTGAGCGTTCGGAAAGGGCGCGCCCCGCGCGGATTGAACTGCGGGGAGGTACAGGGTGCGCCCGGAGCTACGATTTTGTGAGGCTTAAAGTGGGATCGTACTCGTCGAAGCTGCCGTCGCCATTCAGATCGGGAATGAGGGTCATAACCGCACCTGCAATAGCGTAGCGCGCCTGCAGCGTCGTCGACGGCAGGAGCGCTGCGACCGCTTCGTAGCTCGACGACCCCGGCTCCGCCCACGCGAGGGCGCCCTGCGGCAGGCCGTTCGCATCGAAAGGGGGCTGGCCGACCAAGTCGATCGAGAGGGTGATTACCCCTCCCCTCGCGCTCAGCGCCCCCTTCAGCCCGCTTGAGTCCGCCGGCCTGCCGGAGGCATCCGGAACCCTATCCAGCCAGAGGTATTCATCCCGGCCAAGCGTGAGCTCGAGCGTCGGGAGTGTTCCGCCTATCGGTGTAGCGGTTGCATCCTCGCCGGTCCAGGTGCCGGCGAAGGGCGGCTGCATGAGGCCTACGAGGTCGCAGGAGAGCAGGAGCGCACAGGCGGCGAGGAGTGCCAGCGTAAGCGGCGGCGCGGCGCGTTTCACCGGGCCCATCCCGCCGCTCCCGTTCGCCGTCGCGCGGCCGCTCGCCGCGCCACCCGCCGATCGCATCGCATCATCATCACCCTGTAGGTTTCTACGGCTCGTGGCGGCCTCCGGATTCAGAGGCCGAGGGGGGACGCGAACTTCGGGCCTAACCGGTTTGTGGGTCGGCGCAGCAGGCGGGTCGTGGCTGAAGCAGGGCCTGTGCAGCCGCTACCGGCTTCCCTGCGGTTTCACGGAGAACTCCTTCGAAGCAAGCCCTGCCCCACCCCGCCAAAGCTCGAAGCCGGCCTCGACCCCGATGAGGTACCACGCGGGCCGGACGAGCCCGCGGGCGACCGCGTCGTCGCAGAAATCCTTCAGATTGAGCTTCACTGAGTCGCTTGGGCCGGTCCGCACGTAGGCGATGTACTTCCAGGCGAAGTCGGCGGTCCAGAGATCCCAGGTCGAGCCGTCAAGGCTGACGGTTGCCACCTTCTGCCCGGCCGGGCGGATGCCGCCGCGATGGTTGATCCAGATCATGAGCTCGGCCGCGTCGGGCTGCCCTTGGGTCGAGGGAGCCGTGTCGAACCAGATGTCGTAGGCGGCGTCCCACGCCCCGGAGTCGATGCCCGAAATCTTCCAGATGCTCGGCACGCTCGATATCGTGTCGACCTCGAGCGGAAGCCCGCTGTTCGCCGTCACGTTCCCCCAGTGGGAGCCGCGGAAGATCGAGGCGTAGGAGGCCGGCACGCCGTCCGTCGGCATGTTGTGATCCGAAGTGACGACCGTGAAGGCGCCGCTCTTCTGATTCACGCTCAAGACCTGCGCGGTATCCGCTCCCCACACGTTGTTCTGCACGACATACTCCTTGCCGCTCACGTCGATCGTGCCGTATTTGGCGCTCAAGGTCACCGGCTGAGACCATCCAGCGGCGGTACAGCCGAGGAGCCCGACGACCGGTATGATGAATCTTCCAATTATCGGATATGGCCAGGTGCTCGTCATGGCTACCTCCTTCTCCATTCTACGCGCTTGAGCGAAGCCGCATCTATGCTCCTTGAGAAAACCAACTCCGGCTCCGGGGTAGAACCGAAAGGCGCCTTCGTGCGAACCTCCCGAGGGAGGCAGAGCCATGGAGCTTGTAGACAAAGTTGCCCTCGTGACGGGCGGCGGACGGGGAATCGGCGAAGCGATCGCCGAGGCCTTTGCCCGCGAGGGGGCTGCGGTCGTCGTCACCGCGGCGCGAGAGCGCGCCGAGATCGAAGAGGTCGCATCGAAAATCGGCGGGACGGCGCTTCTCGCGGACGTCTCGAGGGAGGAGGAGGTGCGGAGCGCCGTCGACTCGGTCCTTGCCACCTGCGGGCGCATCGATATCCTCGTCAACAATGCCGCCCGCGGGATGAGGTTCGTGAACGAGCGCTTCATGACGGAGCCCAAGCCCTTCTGGGAGGCGGACCCTGAGAGCTGGCGGATGGTCATCGACACGAATGTGAGCGGGGTCTTCCTGATGACGCGGGCGGTCGTCCCGCACATGCTCGCGCGAGGCTCGGGGCGGATCATCAATATCACGATCAATCAGGAGACGATGCGGCGGAAGGGTTTCTCGCCCTACGGTCCGTCGAAGGCCGCGCTTGAGGCGATGAGCTCCATCTGGGCGCAGGAGCTTGAAGGGACCGGGGTCACCCTGAACCTGCTCCTTCCCGGAGGGGCGACAAATACCGGTATGATCCCCGATTCGCTGCCGGAGTCCCGGCGCAGGGAGCTGATCGATCCCGCGGTGATGGGGCCTCCGGCGGTCTACCTTGCTTCAGAGGAGGCGAGCGGCGTCAACGGACAGAGGATCGTCGCGGTCGAGTGGATGAAGAGCCGCTGAGCACCCTGTGTTGGGCTCGATCCATGACTGAGTCGCAGGTCCGGCTGGCGGTGAATGCCGGAGCGCCTCGGGATGATCAGAGTGCTTAAGCTCCCGGCCGCTGCGGCAACGCCGGCCCACCCCGGGCGTACACAGACGATTTCAGCACGCAGAGCCAATCGAAGTCGGTGAAGCTCTCGGGGGTGAGGGGGAAATAGCTCGGATTCTTCGCGCTGGCCGAGCGAGTCGGCAAGGCCTCGATATCGGAAGCCGGGAGCCCCTCCCCCTTATCCGTTGGGATCAGCAGCGCCTGCTCCGGCATACGGGTCAGCGCTGCCTCGAGAGTTCCGGGCTCCGGGCTGCCGATGCCGTTCGCCTCGGAAACCCCAAGGCCGGACCCAATGACGACGTAGCGTTGATGAAGCATGAGGGCGAGGTGGGATCCCGCCGGCCACCAGACGTTCACGTCGGTGCCGAGACGCCATTCTACCCTTCCTCGCTGCAGATGGCGGTTATGCGCGAACGCGAAAACCCTGCCCCGGCCTCGCTCTCGCGACAGGATGTGCAGCAGATTACCCGCCATCATTGCGTCACGAATGCCGAGCAGTCGTGCGATCCTGTCCTCTGAGCTCTTAGCAAGCTCAGCGTGATAGCCGAGAAGCTGCCGCGCGATTATCGCGTGGTGCAGTGCCTCTTCGTAGCGATCCTCGCCGCTCTTGGCCGCCAATTCCGGCCGGCGCACCTGCAGCTCCGATATGAGGTCCTCCGTCTCGCCTCGAAGCCCCACTGCGGAGGGGGACAGCCCTACCGACTTCGAAGGATCCATCATTGCCGCAGGATTCTCCCAGTCGGAGTCGGGACCGAGGAGCGCTTCGATGCGACGCTGCCGTTCTTCGCCGCCGCTCCGGTCAATTGAAGCGAAGTAGCTGAGAGCAAAGCTCAGCACCTGGCGCGGGCTGTCGGTACCGGTCATCTCGGTCGGGCTGTCGAAGCCATAGAATCGGATCTTCGTCCGACGTGAAGGATCGAGATTGTACCGCCGCATCCACTCCACAAGCTCTCGGTTTGCCTCGAGCCGCCCAAAACCGTGGCTGAGTCCCGCATCCGCCACCGCTTCAAGCGACCCCTGCCCCTTGCCGCACACGTAATCGTTTAAGAGGCGCGTCCTGGGAAGACTGCTTTCGACGGCGATGGCGCTGAAGCCGTGCGCTTCCACCAGGCGCCCGAAGAGTCGATTACGGAGCGATAGAATATCCTCGCCTCCGTGGAGGGCCTCTCCAAAGCCGACCAACTCAGCTGAAGGATCAAGAGCAGCCGCGAAGCGGTCAACGGCCGAATTGAAGCTGTCGGCCGAATCCGTCGAGAACGGGATAGCTTGGCTTTGAATCCAACCAGTCAGTGTGGCAAACGCCATAGCGGCTCGACTCCTTTCCGGAGTTAACACCACGAGCGAGGCTCGATGTACGATTGATGTTTTGGATGATACGTGGGTGAAGCGCAGCGGTCAACCGGGCGCCTGGAGCTGTGCGAGGTGCCCGGCGACCACGGGGGCCACCTCCTCCCACTCGATGCTCGTCTGTCTGCCCGCGTCGAACTGCGCAGTCACCCAGTCATGGATCGCATGCAGTCCGGGATCATCCTTGGCCACGTCGATGCCCAGCCTTTGGCGGACGAGGAAAACCAGGCCGGCGATGCCGCTCTCCTTGGTGAGCGAGACCTCCAGGGGCCGGCCGAGGAGCTGCGGGACGTTGAAGGGGGCGTACATCCACCAGAACTTGTTGAGGCCGTCGGCGTGGATCCCGGCGCGGGTGAGGTGGGCTTCCCGCCCATAGAGGGGATACTTCGGCGGGAT
This sequence comes from Spirochaetales bacterium, assembly GCA_027306915.1. Next base: position 9,298 of record DAHUYW010000013.1, read on the forward strand.
CGGCTCGCCCATCGCCGCGTACAGCTCGACGAGCTCGTTGAGCGCGGTGAAGTCGGGGCGCTCCTCACGGTAGTAGCCCATGCCGATGAGGTGTATGAGGACCGCTTCAATCGGGGCGTTTCCGGTCCGCTCCCCCTTGCCGAGTGCCGTGCCGTTGACGACTGCGCACCCTTCCCTGACCGCCGCGATGCAGTTCGCAACGACCATCCACGTGTCGTTGTGCGGATGAAACTCGAGATCGGCCGGCTCGAGCCCCGCCGCCCGGAGCGTCCGAAAGATGCGGGGAACGCTGCGCGGAAGCGCCACCTCCTCGTAGGGCAGGCCGAGCCCCATCGTGTCGCACACCCTGAACTTCGGGCGCAGCTCAGGGCCGTACGGGCGAGCGAGCTCCTGCACCGCATCGACAAAGTAGAGCATGAACTCCATCGGGGCGCGCGTCGCATCCTCCAGGTGGAGGCGCGGCCGGATCCCGGCCTCGAGGGCGAGCTTCACCGCCTGCAGGTAGCTTTGGGCAGCCGCATTCCTCCCCGCGGGCTTGAACTTATGGAAGGTGTGGTAGTCGGAGGCGGAGGCGAGCATCCCGGTCTCCCGCACCCCGAGCTGCACGATGAGCTCCACGTCCTTGGCCGACGCGCGGATCCAGGTAGTCGGCTCGATGGGAGCACCGGAGCGGTGGCGCTCCAGCGCCCCTTCGAGGGCGGCGCGATCCTCCGGGCGGTAGACGAAGAACTCCGCCTGCCGGATCGCGCCGGAGGCGCCGGTGAAACGGCACAGAATGTCGTACACGCGGAGGCTCTGCTCCACGGTAAGGGGAAGGCCCCCCTGCTGGCCGTCGCGGTGCGTGGTCTCGGTGGTCCAGGCCCGAGCAGGAAGCGCGGCGGGCCTGTTCTCCCACACGAAGGCCGGGAAATCGTCGCGCGGGAAGCTTTCGAGGAAGTACTCGGGGGACTCGGACGCTCCGGGAGACTCGGGAACTCCGGGGTCGCTATCGGATCTCATGCTTCGCCTCCTGACGGGGGCAGGCGCCGCCATGCGCTGGCACCCGCCCGCACCGACGGTCCCATGATAATCGGCGGAACGATATATCGTCAATATTGATTAGAACATCAATATATGTCATGATGTACGCGGACAAGCGATGAATGGCTCAACCTATCTGTCTTCGCGCGAAGCAGCCGAGCAGCTCGGCGTGAGCGCCGCTACCCTCTATGCCTATGTCAGCCGGGGGATGATCCGCTCGGAGGCGACCGGAGAGAAGAGCCGTGCACGCCGCTATAGCGCCGAAGACGTAGCGCGCCTGCGCGAGCGCAAGGAGGTGCGCCGGAATCCCGCCCGCGCGGCGCGCGAGGCGCTTCACTGGGGAGCGCCCCTCCTCGAGTCCGGCCTCACCCTCATCACCGGGGAGGGGCTCTACTACCGGGGGTTCGACGCCCTTGCGACGGCGGTGACCGCCTCGCTCGAGGAGACGGCCGCGCTCCTGTGGCTCGACGACGCAGGGGCCGCGCGCGAGCTCTTTGCGCCGGCCGCCGCCGATCCCCTCATCCCGAGAACCCTCGCGCGCCTGCGCCCGCTCGTCGAATCGACGACCCCGATGCAGCGCCTTTCCATCGCCCTCGCACTTGCCGGCCGCGACGATATTGCCGCCTTCGACCTCAGCCCGGAACGCACCCCGCGCACCGGTGCGCGTCTCCTGCGCCTGGTGGCGGACGTCGCCGCAGGCAGGAGCGACCCCACCCTCGACATCACCGGGCTAGTCGCGGCCGGATGGGGATGCGGCTCGCCCGGCGCGGCGCGGCTGGCAAGCGCGGCCCGGCTGATCGGGGCGGCCCTCGTCCTGTGCGCCGATCACGAGCTGAATGTCTCCGCCTTCGCGGCGCGCGTGGTCGCCTCTGCGGAAGCGCAGCTCTATTTCGTGGTGGCGGCGGGGCTCGCGGCTCTCCAGGGGATTCGCCACGGCGGCAGCACCGAGCGAGCCGAAGCCCTGCTCCGCGAGGCGCTGGGCGGCAACGGCGCCGAGGAGATCATCGCTGCGCGCCTCCGGCGCGGAGAGATCATCCCCGGCTTCGGCCTTCGCCCGTACCCTGCCGGCGATCCGCGCGCCCGGCTCCTCCTCTCCCTGGCTCGTGAGGGGGTTCGCGGCTCGCCGATCATAGCGGCCGCCGACCGCATGGCGGCGGTTATGCGCCAGACGACCGGTCTCGCGCCGAACCTTGATTTCTCGCTCGGAGTGCTGTCGCTCGCGCTGGAGCTTCCGCCAGGCGCAGCCCTCGCGCTCTTCGCAATCGGGCGAACGGTCGGATGGATTGGGCACGCCATAGAGCAGTATCGCGACCGGCGAATCATCCGCCCGCGGGCGACCTACACGGGCCCTCCGCCGCGAGCGCCGCGGCCAAGCGCCGGCTGACGCCGCCTCGGCGCGTCGCGCGGGCGGGATGAGGCGCGCAGACGGGCCACGCGGACCGCGCTGGTGGTACAGTCACCGGACGGCGTAGACGACTGCGGTGGCGAGGGGCTACACTGTCAGGCGAGATGGCAAATCGGTCGGCCGACTGGTTGCGACAAGCGCGGGCGGACTTGAACCACGCGCGGAACTCCCTTGCGGCGGGTGATCACGAGTGGGCGTGCTTCGCATCGCAGCAAGCCGCGGAGAAGGCGCTCAAGGCAGTCTATCTTCACCATGGCCTTGAGGCGTGGGGGCATACGGTAAGCGTCCTGCTCGGCAATCTTTCCGAGCGCGTGCAGATCGATACCGGCATCCTGGATCGGGCAAAGGCCCTCGACAAGCACTACATTCCAACGCGCTACCCGAATGGCTTCGATTCGGGCGCCCCAACCGATTTCTATACTCCGAGAGAGGCCGAGGAGGCGATAGATGCCGCGGAGTCGATCATCAAGCTCTGTGCGGATCTTATCGGTCGATCGTGATCTCGTGGTCGGCGCCGTCGAGCGCTTCGCCCGGGAGCTCCTCGTGCGCGACCCGAACACAGTCGCGGTCATCTGGTTCGGCTCGTGGATAGGCGGCACCCCGACGCCGGGGAGCGACGTCGACCTGTGCGTCCTGCTTCGAAGCTCTCCGCTTCCGCCGCGCGAGCGGATTGCCCGCTATCTACCCGGGGGCTTTCCCGTCGGCATCGATCTCTTCGTCTACACCCTTGAAGAGTTTGCGCTGCTCGCGCGCGAATCACCGGAATGGTACCGTGCAATCCATTCGGGGCGCATCGTTGCGGGCGAGCCTCCCCCTGGCTAGTCCTCGCCGAGGATCTCCTTTACCCGGCCCACCTCGCCCGACTCGAGGCGCACCTTGATCCCGTGAGGATGGTGCGGCGAGTTTGTGAGAATGTCCGCGACGATTCCCTCGGTGAGGCGCCCCGTTGCCTGGTCTCTTTTCAGGACGATACGCACCTTGAGTCCCGGACGGATAGCCTTGCGCTCGTTTCCTGACATCGGAGCCTCCCTCAAAGACCTATTCCCGCATCGGCCATGAGAAGCCGAACCGCAGCGACGATGGCGACGATCCAGAAGCCGGTAAGCACCCATCGATCGTTAACGCGGTGGATCAAGCGCGGCATCGTGCCTGCGGAAATGACGACTCCCGTCGAGAGCAGGAGCACGTAGCCCCAATTTATGGTTGACCAACGGATAGCGGCAGCTACCGGGGTGACGGCCAAGATGGTAAAGGTCGAGGTTGCGGTGGCGATGGCGGCCGGAACCCCAAGAAACAGGGTGAGCACGGGGACATAGACGATCCCGCCGCCCAGCCCCAGCAGCGCGCCGAGCAGTCCCCCGCCGAAGGCGATGAGCGCGCCGGGAAAGAGGTGCGCTGTATATTCGAAGGTTCTTCCGTGCCGGTCGACGAGCCGCCGGGCAAGCGCTCCAAAGGAGCCCGCCGCAGCGGGGAGGGCCACGGGGGCAGCCTCCGTGGGCGGCGCGAGCGGCGTCGCAGCGCCCGGCGCTCCGGGACGCGAGCCGCCTGGAGACTGCGGGGGCGACGGCAGGACGGCGGCGCCGCGCGTCCCGGCTTCGGCGGCCACTCCCCCATGCGACGGCCCGCTCCGCAGCAGCCCGAACAGCCGCGTAGCGGCAATCACGATCATGGTCGCTGCAAAGGCGATCTGGAGGAGGTCGACCCGGGTGTGCCGCTCGCGCAGCCAGTTCGACAGGAGGGCCCCGCCGATCGATCCGGGAATCGAGAAGGCCATGAAGATCGCAGCGACTCGGAAATCGATGCGCTTCTCGCGAAGGTAGGCGAGGGTTCCCGCGAGGCTCGAGAAGAGGATCACCCCGAGCGATGAGGCGGTGGCCACGTCGCTCGGCAAGCCGTAGGCCAGCATGAAGATCGGCACGACGAGGAGCCCTCCGCCGACGCCGAAGGCCGACGAGACGGTGCCGACTACCAGTCCGAATCCGAAGAGCTCGAGGGCGACGAGGAAAGAGAGGTGGGCGATCATGTCGGAAGGCCCGTCCCTCTCCGGCGGGAGATGCGCCGGCACCGCGCCTTCGAACCGGCCTGGACGCGGCGATGCGGCGGGAGAGAGCGGTACGGAAGCTCCCCGCAGCGAATCAATGGTTCCGTTTGGGCTTACCCGCGGAGCGGCCGCTTCGGCCGCCCCTCTTGTCGGCGGCGGAGGGCGCCCCGCGCTTGGCGGCCGGCCGCTTCGTCGATCCGGCCGCCTTTCGCTTCGCGGGCGGATGCGGCCTCGCGGAAGTTGACCTCGCGGGCGTCTTCTCGGCGGCCGGAGCCTCGATCTCGTCGAAGTCGTCCGCCGGAGTCGCGATCATCACCTCGCGGATCTCGGCCCCCTTGGTTGCGGGCGCGCGGTAGATTGCCTTCTCGACCTCGCGGGTCGAGAGGCGAACGCCGAGAGTCTTCACGCCGCGGACGGGGAAGTCCTTCAGGCGAAAGCGCTCTTCGGTCACCTTCAGGCGCGGCCTCGGCTTGTAGGTAAGGACGATCTCCCCCTCTTTCTGGGTCGTGAGCTTCAAGACCTCGGAGTCCTCAGGGGTAATCATGTAGCCCTTGTCCAGGATGTAGCCCTCGATCGTGCAGCGCTTCAGGAAGGCGTGGCCGGAGGCGCCCTGGCGGTAGACGACCGTGAAGACAGTCTTGCCGAGAGTCTCCTTGTCGGCGAAGCCGCAGGCGAGCATCCCCTTGTCGACGAAGAGCTTCTCGGGCACGTCGATGACCGAATAGACCCCGCTCTTGCGCACGACGAGGATGCGGTCGAGGTCGGAGACGTTGAAGAGCACCTTGCCGCTCTTCACCTCGTAGCCGAGATAGCCGCTCTCCGCATCGTAGCGGAGCTCGAGATGGCGCTGGGCCGCCTCGCGCACGTCCACCTTGTTGAACTTGACGATTTTGGTGAGGCGGGGATGGCTTGCCCCGTACTCCTTGACGAGGCCGTCCAGGAAGCCGACAGCGTAGTCGGTGAGGTGGTTGAGATGGTAGGCGATCTCCTTCAACCGGCTCTTGATCTCCCGCATCTCGTCGCGGGCCTTGTTGATGTCGTACAGCGAGATGCGGCGGATCGGGATCTTGAGGAGGCGATCGACATCCTCGTCGGTCACCTCGCGCCGGATCTTCGAGGCGAAGGGTCGCAGCCCCCGGTGGACCGCGGAGAGGACGCGAGCTTGGGTCTCCATTTGCTCGATCCCCTTGTAGATGCGCTCCTCGATGAAGATCTGCTCGAGGGTCTTCGCGTGGAGCCTGTCTTTAAGGGTGCGCTCCTCGATGACGAGCTCCGCCTTGAGAATATCGACGAGCCTCTTCGCGTGATGCTTTATGACCTCGGTGATCGTCATCGTCACGGGACGATTTCCGTCGATGACGAGAAGGTTCACTGCGGTCGAGAGCTGGCAATCGGTGAAGGCGTAAAGGGCATCGACGGTTTCGCTTGCGTAGACCCCTCGCGCGAGGGCGACCTCGATCTCGACCTCCTCGGTGGTGAAATCGTTGATTCCGGCGATCTTGATCTTGTTCTTCTTGGCCGCAGCCTCAATCGAGGCGATGAGGCTCTCGGTCGTCGTTCCGAAGGGTATCTCGCGGATCACGATCCGCTTCGGGTCCTTCGTGTCGAGGAGGGCCCGGATCATCACCTTGCCGTTTCCCTCCTGGTACTCCGAAACGTCCATGAGGCCGCCTGAGGGGAAGTCCGGAAAGAGCTGGAACTTCTGGCCCCGCAGCACGGCGATGACCGCCTGGAGCACCTCGACAAAGTTGTGCGGGAGGATCTTCGTCGACATTCCGACGGCGATCCCCTCGGCGCCTTGGACGAGAACGACCGGAATCTTCGCGGGAAAGGTCACCGGCTCCCTGTTGCGCCCGTCGTAGGAGTCCTCGTACTCGGTGATCTCCGGGTTGTAGAGAACCCGCCGCGCGAGCGGCGTGATCCGGCACTCGATGTAGCGGGGGGCGGAGGCCTCGTCGCCGGTGAGGATGTTGCCAAAGTTGCCCTGCTTCTCGATGAAGAGGTCCTTGTTTGCAAGCACCACGAGGGCGGAGTAGATCGAGGCATCCCCATGGGGATGGTACTTCATGCAGTGGCCGGTGACGTTGGCGACCTTGTGGAACTTCCCGTCGTCCATCTCGAAGAGGGAGTGAAGGATGCGCCGCTGGACCGGCTTCAGGCCGTCGTCGAGATGCGGGATGGCCCGGTCCTTGATGACATAGGAGGCATACTCGAGGAAGTTGGTGTTAAGGAGGTTCGTGACGTAGGCCATCAGATAAGATTCTCCATGATGAAGGTGCGCCGATCGGGCGTATTCTTCCCCATGTAGAACTCAAGGGTCCCCTGGATGTTCTTGAGCGACTTCACGTTCACGGTGACCAGCCGCATGTTCTCGCCGATGAATTGGCCGAACTCGTTCGGCGAGATCTCGCCCAAGCCCTTGAAGCGGGTCACCTCGGAGCCAGCGATCTCGGAGGTGGCCAGATCGCGCTCGGGCTGGTTGTAGCAGTAGCGGGTCTCCTTCTTGTTGCGCACCCGGAAGAGGGGGGTCTCGAGGATGTAGACCCGGCCCGCGACGACGAGCTCCTCGAAGTAGTTGAGGAAAAAGGTGAGGAGGAGGTTCCGGATGTGGAAGCCGTCGTGATCGGCATCGGTCGCAATGACGATCTTCCCGTAGCGCAGGCCTTCGATGTCGTTCTCGATTCCGAGGGCCATCATCATGTTGTAGAGCTCTTCGTTCTTGTAGAGGTCCGCCCGCCTGCGGCTGAAGACGTTCTGCGGCTTCCCGCGCAGGGAAAAGAGGGCCTGGGTGTAGACGTCTCGGCTCGAGATCATCGAGCCTGCGGCCGACTGCCCTTCGGTGATGAAGATGGTCGAGTTCTCCCCCTTTTCGCCGTCTTCATTGAGGTGGTACTTGCAGTCCTTGAGGTTGGGGATCTTCAGGGCGATCTTCTTTGCCGCCTCGCGGGCCTCCTTGCGCACCGAGTTCAGCTCCGTGCGCAGGCGCTCGTTGGCGACGATTTTCTCCTCGAGCTTCTTCGCAGCCTGAGGGTTCTTGGTGAGGAACTCCACCACCCCCGACTTCACCTCGCCGATGATCCAGTTGCGGATCTCGGTGTTGCCCAGCTTGTTCTTGGTCTGGCTCTCGAAGACCGGCTCCTTGAGCTTGATTGCGATCGCGCCGGCGAAGCCCTCGCGCACGTCCTGGCCGGAGTGGTTCGTCTGGAAGTGCTCGTTGACCGCCTTGAGTATCCCCTCCCGAAAGGCGCTCTGATGGGTCCCCCCGTCGCTCGTGAACTGGCCGTTCACGAAGGAGAAGTAGGTCTCGCCGAAGTTGTTGGTGTGGGTGAAGGCGAACTCTATCTGCTTGCCGCGGTAGTGGCCGATCTCGTAGGTGGTCTCGTCTCCGACCTCGGCGTAGAGCAGGTCGTGCAGGCCGTTTTCCGAGGCGAACTTCTGGCCGTTGAATGCGAGCGTGAGCCCGCTGTTCAGGTAGGCGTAGTTCCACAGCCGCTGCTCGACGAACTCCACGTTGAAGAAGTACTCGCCGAAGATCTGCCGGTCGGGCTCGAACTCGACATAGGTTCCGCTCTTCTGGCCGGCGGCCGCTCCCTGCTTCTGGCTTTTTAGGACCCCGCGCTCGAAGATGGCCTCGAAGTACTTGCCGTCGCGCACCGCCACCACCCTGAACCGGGAGGAGAGGGCGTTCACCGCCTTGGTGCCCACGCCGTTTAGGCCCACCGAAAACTGGAAGACGTCGTCGTTGTACTTTGCCCCCGTGTTGATGATGGAAACCGCCTCGATCACCTTGCCAAGCGGGATCCCTCGACCGTGGTCGCGCACCTTGACGACATCGCCCTTTATCTCGATATCGATCCTTGTGCCATAGCCCATGATGAACTCGTCCACCGAGTTGTCGATGACCTCTTTCAGGAGCACGTAGATCCCATCGTTGAGATTGGAGCCGTCCCCGAGACGCCCGATGTACATCCCGGTTCGCAGGCGGATGTGCTCGAGCGAGCTCAAGGTCTTTATCTTGCTCTCGTCATAGACCGACGAGCGCCGCGCGCCCCCCTTTCCCGGCGCGCTCTCCTGTCGTGCGACCTCATTCGATACCGATCGCGCAGTGTTGCTCTTCATGGCACCTCACCCCGCAGCCGATGCCGGGGCAAAAACTCTAATTTATCAATATTATTATCCCCAAAAACGCCGCGCGAATCAAGCCAATCGACCCACCGCCCCTCCTCCAGCAGGATCTGGTTGGGACGGAAGCGCGCCTTGTAGCTCATATGCCGATTTTCGGCGACGTAGAAGCCGAGATAGAGGTTCGCGAGCCCCCGCTGCTGGCCGATTTCTATCTCCTTGCAGATGGCGAGGCTCCCGAGGCTTTCCCTTCTGAAGCTGTCGTCGTAGTAACAGTAGACCGCCGAGATCGAGCGCTGGGTGATATCGAGGTGCGAGACTGCAATCAGCCGGCGACCGTCGTGTATCGACAGCTGATAGGCCCACGGGAAGGCACGAAAAAAGCTTTCGACGAACTCCCGGTAGCTCTCCGAAGTCTGCCCCTCGAAGCGTTTCTTGTGAGAGAGGAAGAGCTCATAGGCCTCGCGGCTGGGATGGGGGCGCTCCAGCTTGATCGAGAAACGGGCGCTTCGCCCGAGGATGCGCCGTTCGCCGCGCGTGAATTGTCGGCCCGCAAGCGGGATGCGGATAGGCAGACACTGGTGGCACAGGCGGCAGATCGGCCGGTAGAAATAGGCGCCGAAGTGGCGGTAGCCCGTCTCGAGGAGAGCGTCGAGGTCCTCGGGAGCGAGCGATTCGGCCATGAAGTGCTCCATGGTCGCAGTCCTGTCGGCCAAGTAAGGACATGCATCGCTCGCCTCCGGCATCAGGTAGCCGACGATGCTCATCTCACAGCCACTTTTTTCGCTTGAAGTAGATGATCATGCCGATCGTGACTCCGGCCATGAGACCGAGCACGGCAGGATAGCCCCACCGCAGCGACAGCTCCGGCATGTAGTGGAAGTTCATCCCGTAGAGGCTCGCGATGAAGGAGAGCGGCATGAAGATGGTCGCTATGATCGTCAGTACCTTCATGACCGCATTCAAGTTCTTGCTGAGCGACGAAATCTGCAGGTTGAGCAGCCCCGCGAGCATGTCGCGCAGGAGATCGACGGTGTCGGCGACTTCGAGAAGATGGTCGTAGACGTCCCGAAAGTAGTGATAGGTCGCCTGTGCGACGAGCGGATACTCCTCCTTGAGGATCTCGAGCACGATCTCGCGCAGGGGCCACACCGCGCGGCGGACAAGGGCGACCAGCCCGACGAGGCGCTGGATTTCCGTGACCGGCTGCGCCGATGCCTCGCCGACCATCCTGTTCTCCACCCCGTCGACCGCCTCCTCCAGCTGCTCGAGGACGAGGAAGTAATGGTCGACGACCGCGTCGAGGAGCGAATAGGCGAGATAGTCGGCGCCTTCGCTTCGGATGCGCCCCTTGCCCGACCGGATTCGCTCCCGGACCACCCCGAACACATCCCCCTCGCGCTCCTCCTGGAAGGAGACGACCCAGCTCTTGCCGACGAGCAGGCTCACCTGCTCCGAGCTTATCTCGCCGCGTGCCTTGTCCCAGCGCAGCATCTTGCAGGAGAGGAAGAGGAATCCGCCGTAATTCTCGATCTTCGGTCGAAGATCGGGATTTTGGATGTCCTCGAGAGCGAGAGGGTGGATGCCGAGCCCCGCCCCTATTTGCTCGAGAAGGTGCGACTCACGAATGCCGTCGATGTTGAGCCAGGAGCGAGTCGCGGGGTCCTCGAGGGCGTGAAAATCAATATCGCCGTCAATGAAGGTCTCTCGGCAACTGCTGCCGTCATAGCTGAAGAGGGCCTTACGGACCGGAGCGACGGCTCCGGGTGAGGAGGGGATCAAGCTCCCGGGAGGCTCGCCTACCCGCTTCGCGCGCTTTCGCTTGAGGAGGGGGGTGACCATGCTCCTTCTTAATCCTATGGAGCCTCCCTGGTCAAGGGCGGCCCGGGCACCGGGCCCTGCCGGCTACGGCGTTTCGGTATGCCCGGCCATCGCCGGCGAGGGGTCGGCAAGCACCCCGTCGTCGAAGTACATGTAGTCGATTTTTCCCGCCGTGTAGCCCACGAGTTCCCCACGCTTCACGACGTCGCCGGTCTGGACCAACGAGCGGGTGAGGCCGAGAAAACGACGGTCTGGTTCGTGTGGCGGTTGGTCACCTGGATGCGCAGACCAAGGAGCGTACCCCGCAGCAGGCGGAGCTCGCCGGTGAGCGTGCTGTAGACCGCGGCCTGCTCCCGAGGGTGCCCGGGGAGCGTGCTGTAGACGCCGGCCTGGCCGGCCGGAAGCAGCTCGATCGAGGCGATGTCGGGATCTTGAGCGCGCATCTGTGCGAAGCTCTGGATCAATCGGTAGGGCACCCGCAGCGGCGAGCCCTGCGGATAGGCCGCCGGATAGGTTTTCGGCGTCTCGTCGATCCAGCCGAGACCGAACTCGGTGCGAATCCATTCGGCCGCGTTTATGTCGTTCTTCCAGTCCAGCCCGTGGTGCCAGCGCGAGGTGATGGCAAAGTGAAGGTGGCGCTCGAGATACTGCGCCCAGCGCCCCGTCCGTCCCACCATGCCGAGGATCTCGCCTGCGTGAACCCGCACGGGTGCGCTGACCCAGGTCGTCTTGAGGTGGGCGTAGTAGTACTCGCGCCGATCGCTTCCCCGCAGGACCAACGCCGTGCCGCCGAGCTCGTTGTCCGCGCGGCTCACGATCCCCGCGGTCACCGCCACCACCGGGGAGCGCTCGAAGGCGCGAAAGGCGGCCGAGCCCGCCGAGAGACTGGGGCTTGCCAGGATATCGACCGCGTTGCCGCCGTTCCAATGGTGGTGGGACCACGCCATCGCGCCGATGTCCCCCGCAAGCGGAAAGGCGTACCTGCCGTTTGCCGAGAAGAGAACGGTGCGGGAGGGGGTTGAATCGGCGGGCGCCTTCACGGCGCCGGAGGCCGCTGCCGGCGCCGGCGGGCGAGCCGCCGTCGCGGCCTGTTCGGCGGGCGCAGCGCCGGGCGACGCGGCGCCTCTCGCGCCGCCGCTTCCCTCGCCCAGGACCGCCGCCGCAGCGAGGGAGACCATCAGGATCGCCGCGGCCGGACGATGGAGCTGACCCCGAAACCTCATGCCGAGAATTTCGGTGCAAGAGGCTCGCCGGATTAGGCGGTTGAGGCGTCTCACGCGACAAACCGGTGCTTGAGCCCCATCACGTCCTTGTAGACGATCACTCCGAGCACCTTTCGTTCCTCGTCGAGCACAGGGAGGGCCCGGAAATCGTAGCGGGTGAAGAGATCGTAGGCATCGCGGAGGGTGCTCTCCGGCTCGAGGCTCACCACCGACTCCGTCATGATCTCCGAGAGGGGAACCGAGGCGTCGCTCATAAGGATCTCTTTGATGTCGACGACCCCCGAGAGATGACCCGAGGGGTCGGTGACGTAGATGTACATCGCAACGTCCTTCCCCTTCGCAATCTCGGCGTAGCGAGCGACGACCTCCCCCGCGCTGGTTTGCGGCGGCAGGGCGATGTAGCGCCCGGTGGCGTAGTGCAGGATCGACTCCTCCTGCTTGTCGAGGATCGCCTGGACCTGCTCGCGGCGCTGCGCGGCGAAGCGCGCCATGATGTCGCGCTTGTCGTCGAAGGGCAGGATCGCGAGGACGTCCGCCGCCTGGGCGGGAGTCATGAGGTCGAGAAGCCGGACCACGGTGGCGTCGTCGAGGGTCGAGATGAGCTGGCGCTGCACGCTCGGATCGATCTCCTCGAGGGTATCGGAAGCCTCCTCCGTGCCGAGCTGGCTGAAGAGGGCGGTCCGCTGGGATTCATCGAGCTCCTCGAGAATGTCGGCGAGGTCGACTGCGGGAATGTCGTTGATCTGCTCCTTCAGGGCCTTGAGGCGAATGTCGCCCTTGAAGCTTCCGATGGTTTCCGGGAGCGGTTGGATGTAGGACCAGGAAACCGAATCGTCCTCCATGTTGAAGAGGTTGGCGATCCACTCCAGGCCAAGGCGCCGCAGGGCGGCACGCCGGCCGAACTCGACGTCGCTTACCCAGATCTTGCGGGTCGCTTGGACCCAAAGGAGGCGGACATCGAAGACCACCGAGACCTCGCGCCCCTCCAGGTCGATCACCTTCTTGTCGAGGACATAATCGCGCAGGAAGAGCGCTCCCTTGGGGCTGGGCCCTGCGTAGTCGGCGAGCGATCCCCCGTCCACGACGATCCGATCGTGACCGAGGCGCGCCACCCGCTCGCTCGGGATCACCAGGTCCTCGGCGCCGAAGCGGCGCTTCACGACGATGTGGGTCACGTGCGGGAGGGGGCTGATCTCTTGGGTCACGAAATCGCGCAGCTTCCCGATCCGTCGCTCCCGGAGATAGACCGGCGCCTCGGAGAGCTCGCTCAAGAGGAACTTGGTGCCGGCCCCGAACTGCCGAGCTCCCCGTCCGTTTGCGAAATTGGCTGCAACGTCCATTTTTCTCACCTCACACCAGGGTGACGAACTTCACGACGAGCAGCGCGAGCAGCACGATAAGGTAGATTCGAAGCGCCACAAGCGCGAGCTTGACCGCCGGGGTCATCTGGATTTTCGGATGGGCGTAACGCCGATTTATCTCAGCGAACTTGCCAAGGCTTGTTTTTTCGTTTGTGCGAGCCATTCTTCACCTCCGCTTCAGGTCGACGGAAAGAGACCGGGGAAAATCGCGCTTATCGCGTAGAGAGTCGAGAGCACGATGATCACGACGACGATCACCGTCACGATGACGTTCTGCAGCCGCGTGTTTCGAAAGCGCTCACTCATGAGATTCTTGTCGTTCAGGAGCAGCACCAGAAAGACCAGAGCCGCCGGCAAAAGGGTCACGGCAACGACTTGAACGAACAGGGTGATGAGGACGAGCGGAGCCTTGGGGATGAGCACGACGCCCGCCGCGGTGATCAGGGCCGCCACGTAGATCACGTAGAACCAGGGCCGCTCGCGCACCTTCCGGTTCAGGGAGTGCGCCCACCCGAAGACCTCGCCGAAGGCCCACGAGGAGGCAAGCGAGATGCAGATCGCTCCAAGGAGTCCCGCGTCGAAGAGACCGATCGCCAGAAGGGTCCCCATGAGGCGGCTTTCGTGCATGAGGCTCGCCGAGGCCTGCGCCGCGGACTCGATGGCCTGCCCTTTCAGCGCCGTGCCGGTGGTGATCACGATGAAGATCGCGACGAGCACGGTCGCCACCGAGCCGACTAGGGTGTCGACCTTTCCCCAGCGGATGTCCTTCTCCTGCAGGCCCTTGTCGACGACGGAGCTCTGCTGGAAGAAGATCATCCAGGGGGCAATAGTGGTCCAGATGTTGGCCATGAGGAAAAAGAAGATGCCGTTGGAGAAGCCGCCGGGGAGGTTCGGGATGAGCCCGTTCGCCGCGACGACGTGAAAGTCGGGCTTCACCAGGAAGGCAAGGGGGATGTAGATCAGGTTGAGGGCGCAGAAGAACAGCGCAAGCTTCTCCCAGGTCCAGTAGCGCCCCTGAAGAACCATGAAGGTCATGAGCAGGATCACTCCCACACAGGTCAAAAGCGGCGGGACCCCGAAGATGGCGAGGGCGGAGGTCATCCCGACGAACTCGGTGACGAGGGTGAGCCAGTCGGTGATGAGGAGATCGAAGAGCGAGAACCATCCCCAGAAGGGTCCGAAGGCGCTGAAGATCGCCTCAGCATGGCCGTGCTTGGTCACCGCGCCCAGACGCACGGTCATCTCCTGCACGAAATAGGCGACCGGAAGCAGGATGACGAGGAACCAGATGAGGTTGTAGCCGTACTGGGCGCCGGTGGCCGCGTAGGTGGTGATTCCTCCCGCGTCGTTGTCCGCGACCATCACGATGATGCCCGGACCTGCGAGCACCAGGAAGAGCCTCAGAGCCTTCCCTGCGCGACGGGAGCCGTAATAGAGCTTGGAAAAGATGTTCACGATGGCGCCTCCGCCGAGAGAGATTCAAGACAACCGAGCGTTGTCCGTTTCGCGCGGTCTCTCGGGTCGGGGGCTCCTGACAAGCTACAGGGTGAGGAGTCCTCCTACGCGGCAGGACCAGCACAGGACCGGGAGTTCCGCTTTCTTCCCTGGCGCGCTGCTCAATGCGCCTGGGTGCGTCGGGCAACTATGAGAGCCGGACGAATCCAACGGGTCCTCCTTCGATCTCGGAGAAGCTCGGCGCCCCTGCAGGCGCCTTTGCGTGCAAAGACTATAGCGATTTCGCTTGCGCGTGTAAAGCTCAGGCGCAGACGAAGCATGCGCCCTACTGGAAGGTAACCTCGTAGTCGATCGGCTGCTCCAGCGTGAGGAGCCGAAGGAGGGGCAGCGTGAACACGACGGTGTTCCCCTGCACCGATCCGCCCAGCTGCGAGACGATCCGACCCTCCACGGTCAGGGTGACGCGGATCGTTGAAGCGCGGACGACCGCGCCCACGGTGGAGCCCTTGGGGGAGTAGTCGCCGAAGGCATATTCGAGAAGCTCGAGCTCCTGGGCCTCGGTAACCCGGCTCGTCCCCTTCGGGATCAAGGCGAGGAGGAGGGGGTTATCCCGCAACGGCGGCAGCGAGGTAAGCGCCTGCAGGTTCTCCCGGTCGAGGTGGAATCGAATCGTGGTGGATCCGTTCGCCGAGGTGAGCGCGACGGGATTGTGGGACGTAGCGGCCTGCGGACCTCCGAGGAGCGCGCGCAGAGAGCGGAAGGCGAATCGCAGCGTCAGGCTTCCATCGCTCGGCGACCGCACGACGAGCCCGCTCACGCCGGGAAGCTGGCCGAACGCGGTGCGAATGCGCTCGAGGTCGAAGATCGGAGGGGCGCCCGTCGCGGCTCCGCTGGCGCTGTTGTCGTCCGCGTCGCCCATGCTTGCCATGAGATCGTGCAGGTAGGAAACGAGCATGGGAGCGAGAGTCACCTCGACGTCGGCGGTTCCGGAGCCGTCGGCGGCGACGGTCAGGCGCTGGCTTTCGGAGCAGGAGGCAAGGAGGAACAGCGCCGCGCACGCCGCCAAGGCTATGCCCGGCTTGAGAAATGCCGCCGCACGCCGGCGTCGCACGAAAAGGTTTTCGGTCCGGTGGTCGTTCATCTCGAATGAATCTATCTCCCGAGGGAGAAGTCGTCAACGAAAAGCTCGGTGCAGCCCGCTAATCGACTGGTTCGGCTTGACGCCGCTCCACACGCGCCCTTACGATAGGAAGTAGCTTAACTACGGAGGAAGGGAAATGAGCGATCCGATTCTTACCGGGACGCCGATCATCGAACGTTTCAAGCTCGAAGGGAGGGTTGCTCTCGTAACCGGGGGCGGCCAGGGCATCGGCAGGGGCTATGCCCACGCCCTCGGCGAGGCGGGCGCCAAGGTCGCGGTTGTGGATTTGAATCTCGCCGCGGCGGAGACGGTCGCCGACGAGCTCGCGAAGAAGGGGGCCGACTCCCTGGCGGTCCAGGCCGATGTCACCAAAGAGAGCGAGGTAAACAAGGCGGTGACGACCATCGTCGGGCACTGGGGCACCCTGACGATCGGGGTAAACAACGCCGGAATCGGCAGGTGGGTGGACTCCGAAACCCAGTCCGTCGAGGAGTGGCGCGCGGTGCTCTCGCTCAACCTCGACGCGGTCTACTACTGCTGCCGAGCCGAGGGGCGCATCATGATCAAGGCGGGCTACGGCAAGATCATCAACACCGCCTCCATGTCGGGGCACGTGGTCAACACCCCGCAGAACCAGTCCGCTTACAACACCTCGAAGGCGGGCGTGATTCACCTCACCCGGAGCCTCGCGGCCGAGTGGGCGCCGAAGGGGGTCCGGGTCAACAGCATAAGCCCCGGCTACACCCGCACGAAGCTGGTCGACGACCTTCTGGCCACGCCGGTCGGCAAGAGCATGCTCCCGAAGTGGCTTGCCCTGACGCCGATGGGGAGAATGGGCGAGGTGGCGGACCTGCAGGGAGCGGCAGTCTATCTCGCCTCGCAGGCGTCGGACTTCATGACCGGCCACGACATGATAATCGACGGAGGCTATTGCTGCTGGTAGAGGCTATGGGAAAGCGGGCTCCTCTCACCCTCATCGTCGTGAGCCTCTCGCTTCTCGGCCAGGCGGCGACCGCGGTCGAGTTCGTCTTCCTGTACCCGAGCCTTCAGGTGCCGGCTCACTGGTTCGAGGAGTTCGCGATTCTCCTTGCGCTCTCGTTCTCCCTCTCGGTTGCGCTCCTTTTTGCCGCGAAGGACTACCTCCGCATCATTCTCATCTACGGTCGGCTTCTCGTGGTACTCGTGGCCTCGATCCCGGAGGGAAAGCTGGTCGGAATCGAGATGACGCTGGCCACCGGCCTCATCCTCGAGATTACGACCTATCTCGCCCCGCAGCGGAGCATCCCGATCGTTGCGAGCGCCGTCGCGCTCGCCGGCTTCAGTCAGATCTCGCTGCCGGTCTGGGACACGATGACCGAGGTTCCCACTGCCTCCCAGCTGATCGCCTACAGCGCCTTCCTGGTAACCCTCTCGATCGTGGGCCTCTGCCTGCGCCGCCTCTCGGACTCCCTCATCGCCGAGCGGCGCAGGAACGACTCGCTCAACGAATCGATCCTACAGCTTACGAACGCCAACGTCGGCTTCCAGCACTACGCAACCACCGTAAGCGAGCGCTCCACCGAGGACGAGCGCCGGCGCATCTCTCGCGAGATTCACGACACGATCGGCTATACCCTCACCAACATCAAGATGATGATCGAGGCCTCCCTCGATTCGCTTTCGCAGGCAAGGCTTGATCACCTGAAGCACCTCCTGGAGACGATGAAGGAGCACACCCTCTCCGGCCTCTCGGAGGCCCGTCGTTCCCTGCGGACCTTGAGGTCGGTCGAGGTGAGCCGGACCAGCGGAATCCGGCTCCTTCACCGCCTTATCGAGGCCTTCATGAACGCGACCGGAGTCACGGTCGAAGCCAACTTCGGCAATATCCCTTTTTCGTACGGCGAGGAGGTCGATCAGGTGGTCTACCGAATGGTCCAGGAGGGAATGACCAACGCCTTCCGTCACGGGAGGGCGACGCTTATCACCATCAACTTCTGGCAGAACGACGGGACGCTTAACGTCGTGATTCGCGACAACGGCGTCGGAGCCCCAGATTACAGCGAAGGCATCGGGCTCGCCGGCATGAGCGAGCGGATCGCCACGCTTTCGGGCACCCTGCGCGCCCAAAGCGTCGCCGACGGTTTCCAGCTCCTCGCGACGATTCCGATCTCCGCCGCCAACGGCAGCAGGTCGAGGTAGACGAAAGAATTGGATGCGATACGGGTGATCCTCGCAGACGATCAAGTGCTCTTCGTCGAGAGTCTGCGCGCGGTGCTCGAGACCCGGGCGGGCGATGTACGGGTCGTCGGGGTAGCCTACAACGGGCAGGAAGCCGTCGAGTGTGCCCGCCGGGAGCGCCCGGACATCGTCCTCATGGATGCACGCATGCCGGTCATGAACGGAGTCGCGGCAACTCAGGTCATTCGCTCCGAGCTGCCCTCGGTTCAGATCATCATGCTCACCACCTTCGACGACGACGAGTACGTTCATGAGGCGATCAAGTGCGGGGCTGCCGGCTACCTCCTGAAGGATATCCCTCCCGAGGAGCTCATCAACGCGATTCGAGCGGTTCAGTCGGGCTCGGTTCTCATCGCCTCGTCGGTAGCCCGGCGCCTGGTCGAGGAGATAACCGAGCTGAAAGGGGCGCCGACCCACCGCAGGGATCCCGCGGAGTACGAGCCCGAATGGTTCAAGGGGCTCACCAAGCGGGAGCGCGAGGTGCTCGTCCTCCTCGCCGAAGGCTGGGACAACCGCAGGATCGCCGAGCGGCTCTTCATTGCGGAGCAGACCGTGAAGAACCACGTGAGCATCATCTACTCCAAGCTCGGGGTCCACGACCGCATCCAGGCTCTCCAGCTTGCCTCGCGGCTTAAGGCGACCAAGGAGCGAAACGAGGGGAAATAGGCGCCTTCCCGGTGCTGCGAGGCCTTTGGGAGCTCGCCGGCCCACCCGAAGCGCGCGGCGACCGGTACCGCAGTACCGGGGAAAATGATCCCCAAATCGGTACCGCCGTAAGTTGCGGGCAGCAAGCGCATGCCCTACGATCCCAGTCAACTCTATGAGAAACAAGGAGAGTAGGTTTATGAGGAAACTTGCATTTCTCGCGCTATGCCTCGTGGCAGCAGCGGGATTTGTGTTTGCAGGCGGTTCGAAGGAGAGCGCCTCCACGGCGCAGCCGCTTGTGGTGGCGACCGTCAACAATCCCGACATGATCATCATGGAGCACCACACCCAAGCCTTCACCGACAAGACGGGGATCGCGGTGAACTATGTCACCATGCCCGAGAACGAGCTGCGCCAGAAGGTCACCGAGGACGTTGCCCTTGGCGCCGGCAAGTTCGACATCGTCACGATCGGCACCTACGATACCCCCTTCTGGGGCAAGAACAAGTGGATCGATCCCCTCGATCCTCTATTCGCACGGATGTCTCAGGCCGACCGCGACGCCTACGATGTGGCCGACCTCATGCCGCCGATCAAGAGCGCCCTCTCCTACGACGGTCAGCTCTACGCCCTCCCCTTCTACGGGGAGAGCAGCATGCTCTTCTACCGCAAGGACTTCATGGCGAAGGCGGGCATCACAATCCCTGAGCACCCGACCTGGCAGCAGGTCTATGAGATTGCCAAGAAGGTGAACGATCCGGCACAGGACTTCTATGGAATCGTGCTGCGCGGGCTTCCCGGGTGGGGCGAAAACATGGCGGTCTTCGATACCATCATCAACACCTTCGGGGCGCGCTGGTACAACATGAAGTGGGAGCCTCAGTTCAACACCCCGCAGATGCGGCAGGCGTGGGAGTTCTACAAGAAGATCCTCGCCGAGGCGGGCGAGCCCGGGCCGACCTCGGTAGGGTTTACCGAGGGACTTGCCCTCATGACCAGCGGCAAGGCGGCCATGTGGTACGATGCGACCGTCGCGGCCGGCGCTCTCAACGCGAAGGACTCAAAGGTTGCCGGAAAGATCGGCTACGCCTTCGCGCCGACCGTAAAGACCACGTACTCCGGGTGGCTCTGGTCGTGGGCCCTCGCCATCGAAAGCGCCTCCAAGGAGAAAGACAACGCAATGAAGTTCCTGACCTGGGCGACGAGCAAGGACTACATCAACCTCATCGGGAAGGAGGTCGGTTGGGGACAGATTCCTCCGGGGACCCGTATATCAACTTACAAGAATCAGAACTACCTCGAAGCCGCCCCCTTCGCCCCGATCACCCTGCAGTCGATCGAGAATGCGCCCTACGATCATCCGACCGTCGAGCAGGTTCCCTACAAGGGTGTCCAGTACGTGGCGATTCCGGAGTTCCAAGGGTTGGGCACCAAGGTCTCGCAGGTGCTTGCGGCCTACTTGACCGGCAAGACATCGCTCGACGACGCTTTGGCGACCTGCCAGCAGGACGCGCTGCAAGTGGCCCAGCAGGGCGGCTACCTCAAGCAGTAGGAGAGGCCATTGGCCTATCCAGGGGGAGCGCTGCTCCCCCTCTCTTTTTCAGCCGAACGTCCAACAAACGGGTGATGCGATGCAAGACCAACAGCGAATAACGACACGTTCACGGTTCCTCTCGCTCCCTGCAATCCTCGTGGTTGCGGTTGTCACGCAGGTGCCAATCCTGGTGACCCTGGCTCTCTCCTTCGTCCGATGGATTGTGGTTCGCCCCGACCTCGGCGTCAGTTTCACCGGCATAGGCAACTACTTTCTCCTCTTCACGGACCCGGACTTCTACGCGATAGTCCTCCAGACGATCGAGCTCACGCTCATCTCGCTCGTCGTGTGCACCGTGCTCGGGTTGATGTTTGCGCTGCTCCTCAATCGCGAGTTCTTCGGGGTTAATGTGATCCGAACGCTCGTGATCTCTCCCTTCTTCATCATGGACGCGGTTGCAGGCATCATCTGGAAAACGCTCATCCTCCATCCCTCCTTCGGCTTCAACGGCTTCTTCGCATCGCTCCTCCATGTGAAGCCGGTCGATTTCTTCGGGGTGTACTCCCTCCTGACCGTTATCGTGCTCACCGTCTGGCAGTGGACTCCGTTCTTCATCCTCGTCCTGCTCGCAGGGCTGCAGGGCATCTCCGAGGAGATTCTCGACAGCGCGAAGGTCGACGGAGCCGGATGGTTTCGGACTCTCTTCTCGATAAAGATTCCCGCCATCTACAACCACATCGAGGTCGCCATGATGCTCGGAACCATCTTCATCCTCAAGGTCTTCGGTCTGATCTATGTAACGACCTCCGGGGGGCCGGGGGTAAGCTCCTCGAACCTCGCCTACTACGTCTACCGGGTTGCCTTCTACGGCTGGGACGTCGGGCGGGCTGCCGCCATCGCGGTCGTGACCGCAGTGCTGACCCTTATCGCCATCATGGCCCTCTTCCGATTCTTTCAGCGCCGATTCAGGGAGTGGGAAAGCTAATCATGAAAGCAAAACAGTTGCGCCACATTCTGCTGGTCATCTTCATCTACATCGTCTGTCTTCTGTACTTCTTTCCCATCCTCTACATGATCCTGACGAGCTTCAAGCACGAAACCCAGGTCATTCCACCTCGCCTCTTCTTCAGCCCTACCTTGATCGAGTATGCGCGGGTTCTCACGCCGCAGATGCTCCACTACCTCGCGAACTCCACCCTCGTGTCGATCACCACGACGATAGTCTGCATAATCCTCGGTGTTCCAGCCTCCTACGCAATCGTCTTTGGAAAGCTCAAGAAGCCGGATAATCTCTTCTTTTGGTTTCTGTCCACGACCCTGTTACCCCCGGTCAGCGTTATCATTCCGGTCTACCTTATCGCGCGCTTTACGCACCTGCTCGACACTCGTTTCTTCCTGATTCTGATGTACAGTGGGGTGAACATCCCTATCGTGATCTGGATGGTTCGCTCCTTCTTGAAGGATGTCCCACGGGAGGTCCTCGAGGCGGCGGAGATCGACGGGTGTTCGAGGTTGCGCTCCTTTTTTCGAATCATCATCCCCCTGACCCAGGTGGGGCTTACTGCGACCGCGCTCCTCGTCTTCATCTTCGTGTGGAACGAGTTCTTCTTTGCAATCAACTTGACCTATGTCAATGCGGCGACCATTCCGGTCTATATGGCCTCCTACATGACCCAGGAGGGACTCTTTTGGGCGAAGCTGAGCGCCATCTCGACCGTGACGGTCCTTCCGCCGCTCGTGCTCGGCTGGATCGCGCACAAGTCGCTCGTCCGCGGGCTCACCCTTGGCGCGGTAAAGGGATAGGCGCGGGCCGCGGGAGCTGCGCGGCTGTCGGGCCGCCCTCTGCGCGCCCAACATGCACTACAATGAAGTGAGGATGCCGATATGAAAGCTCTTGTCATCGAGAAGCCTGGAGCCTCGGGCGTGCGCGAAAAGGCCGACCCTATGCCGGCTTCCGGCTGGGTGACGATCCGGGTCATGGCCTGCGGGGTGTGCGGCACCGACCTCCACATCTACCAGGGCGAGTACCTTGGAGGCTACCCCATCACCCCCGGTCACGAGCTTGCCGGGGTGATCGAAGCGGTCGGCCCGGAGGTCACCCGTTTCTCGGTCGGCGAGCGAGTGGCCGTCGAGCCGAACATCCCCTGCAACAACTGCGAGGCCTGTCTCAACAATCGGCAGAACTTCTGCGAGAACTGGAGGGCCGTCGGCGTGACCCTTCCCGGCGGCATGGCCGAGCTCGTAGCCTGCCCCGAAAGCGCCCTCTTCTCAATCGGAGAGCTCCCCTTCGAGCAGGGCGCCTTCATGGAACCCCTGTCCTGCGTCGTCCACGGAGTCGAGCGCGCGCGCTTTCGCATCGGCGACCGCGTCGCGCTCTTCGGCGCCGGGCCGATCGGGATCATGATGCTCCGGCTGCTCCTGCTCCAAGGGGTCACCGACGTCACCGTGGTCGAGCAGA
The DNA here is from genome assembly GCA_027306915.1 of Spirochaetales bacterium. The sequence goes on from DAHUYW010000013.1 coordinate 31,741, forward strand.
ACAGCCACCGCCTCGCTATTGCCCGTGCAAGCGGCGCCGCTCGCTGCCTTTCCTCGACCGAGGAGCTTAAGGTAGATTTCTACGACGTGGTGGCCGATGCGACCGGGGCTCCTGCCCTCGAGGAGAGGGCTCCAGGCTTTGCCCGCCCCGGCGGGACCGTCCTTCTCTTCGGCGTGCCGCCCGCGGGAAAGAGCATCCAGCTCGAGCCTTTTGCCTTCTTTCACAAAGGGCTGACGATTCTCTCTTCCTACACCTCGCTCCGCAACTCCTATCAGGCGGTCTCGCTCATCGCATCGGGACGCCTGCCGGTCGCCGACCTCGTGACCCACCGCCTCCCGCTCGAGCGGTTTGCCGAGGGAATAGAGGCGATAAGGAGCGGGAAGGAGGTCATGAAGGTGATGATGCTTCCGAACGGGCAGCCCGGGTGAGCCCGCGCCGAGCCCCGCCCCATGCCACCCCACAGGCAGGTCGCGGGCTGGCCGAAGGAAAACAGGAAGAGGAGGAGCCGGAGCGCGATCTCGTGGCGACCTATTTGACCGCGCCCGTGCGCCGCGCTATCATGGCTCCATGAAATCCACCATTGCCGAGCTCGCAGCCTGGGCACGAGAGCATGTCTCGTGGTTCGGGCAATCCGCGTTCCGGATCGTTTCGCAATCCGGCATGGTTATCGTCATCGATCCCTACCGCATGCCGCCGAGCGCCGGCCCCGCAGACCTCATTCTCATCACCCATCCTCATTCCGATCACTTTGACCGGCGAGCCGTTGCCGCCCTCTCACGGGACGGGACGGTGACGGTCGGCCCCGCCTCGATGGCCGAGGAGGGACTGCAGTGCCTTGCGATCGGCGAGGCGCGAACCTTCGGGGGAGTCGAGGTGCAGGCGGTCGCCGCCTACAATCTCGCCAAGGCCTTTCATGCCCGGGAGAAGGGTTGGGTCGGCTACCTTATCGCGGTCGACGGGCGGAGGCTCTACCACGCCGGCGACACCGACAATATCCCCGAGATGAAGGGGCTCCGCCCCGACGTGGCGATGCTCCCGATCGGCGGGATGTTTACCATGGGCCGGGCGATGGCAGCGGAGGCGGTGGCTGCGATCGAGCCGAAGCTCGTCGTGCCGATGCATTTTGGCATGCTCATCGGCGGAAGGCGTGCCGGGGAGAGGTTTGCGGCGTCCCTCGGCGAGCGCGGCCTTCTCCTTCCGCGCGCCTAGCGCGCCGAATCGATCACCCTCATCATGGAAGACCTCGCGTCCGCCGCCATCGCGCGGATTGCCGCGGAGCGACGGTCGTAGCGGGCAAGGTAATCCCGCGGATCGAGCGCCTGCTGGATGACGATCCGCACGCGCACCGCGGCGGGAAAGAGGGCGTTGACCAGCGGCCTCGGCAGAAGAACGAAGGTGACCGGGATGACTGCGGCGTCATGGACGGCCGCGAGGAGGAAGGCGCCGAGCTTGAAATCGGCGATCTCCCGGCTTCGGAGGTGGAGCTCGCCTTCGGGGAAGAAGTGCACGAACCACCCCATCGCGAACATCCTCGCAAGCGGTCCGGCGATCTTGCGCAGCGGGTCCTCCTCCGGCAGCGGGAAGGCCCCTAGGAGCCGGATATAGCGGCCCACAAAGGGCATCGAGAAGGTGCGTTCGAGGGCCGAGAAAAAGGTCCGCCTCGGAAAGATCGCGCACGCGGCCATTGCGGCGTCGAGATAGAGGAGGTGATTGGAAACGAGCAGCGCGGGGCGTCGGTTGCGGAGCTCGAGGCGCTCCCTCCCCTCGACCTCGAGGCCGAAGACAATCTTCGAAAAGATGAAAACCACGAAGAGCGTCGCAAGAAAGACCAGGTCGGCGACAAGCCGGTAGAAAGGCCTCAAATCGACGATCTGCGCCCCGTCGGCCGACCAACGCTCGTCTGCGGCCGGCCTCGCGCGGTCGGGGGGCCGCAGCTCTGCGACCGCCCCCGAACCCGCCGTTACGAGCCTGCCCTTCCACTCGATCCCGATCCCAAGCCCGGTCATCGCGGCCGAATAGAGCCCGACCAAGATGAGAACGAAGAAGGTGAAGGGATAGAGGGCCACCGCAAGCACCGGAACCTTGCGATCGTGCAGCTTCATGAACCAGGCGAGTAAGAACAGGAGAACTGGGATGTCGCGCGCGGCAAAAAGGGGAGATCCGGCAAGAACTCCTGTCATCGTCGTGTAGAAGGGATACTCGATGGCGACGAATATCACGCACATGAGCGCCGCCAGCAGGATGAGGCTCGAGTTGATCGCTCCGAAAAGGCTCTTCCCGATTCCGCGCATCGCCGTTCGAAGCCCCGAGTACATCCGGCAGGAGACGTAACCCTGGGCGTCGAGGAAGATCGTCTTGAAGCCGGCCTTCTTGAGCTCTCGGGCCATCGAGATGTCCTCGACGACCGAGCCCCTGAAGCGCTCGTAGCCGCCGACCGAGCGCAGGGCCTGCGCTCGGCAGATCATGAATTGGCCGACCGCAAAGCTGAAAAGGCTCGAGTTCTTGCGAGGGATCAATCCAAGAGGGAGGAGCAGTGCGGTCATTACATACATCGTCGGGACGACCACGAGCTCTCCAATGCTCCCGAGCGTCTGGCGCACATAGGCGGAAAGGAAATCGGCGCGCTGCTCGCGGACGGTGCGGACCGCCCACGCGATGCTCTCCGGCCTGTGGAGGGTGTCCGCGTCGGTAAAGAGAAGATACTCCCCGGATGCCGCGCGGATCCCCTGGTGGCCGGCGAAGCTTTTGCCGCTCCAGCCCGGAGGAAGGGGCTCGCCGTTCACGACAACCAGACGCTCGTCGCGCCGCGCGTAGTCCGCGAGGATCGCAGCGGTACCGTCGACGGAGTTGTCGTTGATGACCACGATCTCAAGCGACGGGTAGTGCTGCGCCAGAAGCGAGTCGAGGCAGGCGGCCAGGCGCTGCTCCTCGTTTCGCACCGGAAGGATCACCGAGACTCCGGGAAAGGCGTCGGCATCCTGCGCGTCGGACGAAAGACGGGAATGGCGACGCAGGAAGCGGATATTGGTGAAGGTAAGGAAAAGAAAGTACAGATTCAGGAGAATGGCAAATCTCAACACCAGATCTTGAGAAATCATGGCTTCGCTCGTTCCTTCTGTGTAAACCTGCCAAGGCCATTATACCATGCGGCGGACGGAGGGAGGCCGGGGGAATCAAAGAAAGCGCTCGGAAGCGGGGTGAGCATTCTCGGCGCACAAAAAAGGCCCGCCGACTGGCGGGCCTTGCCCCGGATCCGCGGGGCGGATCACGACGGAGCTCGATGCTAAGCGATCAATCGTACAGCAGCTGTGCGATGTCCGGCTGGTCCATGTTGGTGGAGTCGTAGAACTTGGCACCGGTGTCCACGTTTGCGACCGGTTGTCCCTTCACCGCCATGACCGCAAGCTCGACGGCCTTGAAACCGATGTTGTAGGGATCCTGCGTGATCGCGCCGAGGAAGTACTTGTTCCGCACGGCAGCCTTCTGAGCCTTGCCGGCATCGAAACCGACGACCACAAGTCCGGGATACTGATTGGGCAGCGCGGTGCCGTCGTTGCTTGCTGCGAGAACCGCCCGCGCGGTCCCTTCGTTGGAGCAGAAAATGCCGAGGATCTTGTCCGACTGGACTCGGTTCAGGATCGCTGCGGCGGTGTTCGTGGCGTCGGTGTCTTTCGGAGACGCGGGGACCTGCACGTCGATGATGATCGCCTTCCCGCCCGTCGGGCTGTCCGCGGCGATGTACGCCGGGTTACCCTGAACCCGGATATCGTCCTTGGAGCGGTTGGCCTGGGTGGTGATGAGCTTGATCATCTCGTCACGAAACCCTTTTCCGCGATCCGTCACCGATTGGCTGGTTGCATCCTGATTGAAATCGACAATCGTTACCGGGTTCGCTGCGGTTGCTGCCGCAATCTTGTCCTTGATGACGGCGAACATGTGGTCCGCCGCCAGTCCCGCTGCCGCATAGCTGTTGGTAGCCGCCGTCGCATAGATTGCACCCTTGGGCGCGTTCGGAACTCCGGAGTCGAATCCGATGATGGGGATCTTTCTCTGGATAGCCTGATTCAGCTGATCCATGACGGAGTTCGTGTCGAGAGCGGCGAGACAGATGGCGGCCGGATTCTTCGCCATGTCGTTCACGAGCATCTGCACTTGGGGCTGGATGTCCGCTTCGGTCGGCGGCCCTTCGAAGGTGATGTCAACGCCGTACTTCTCTGCCGAAGCTTCGGCGCCCTTCTTCACCGTCTGCCAGAACTGGTGCTGAAATCCCTTGGAAATCACGGGAATGTACATCTTGCCGCCCTGTGGCGCGCCGCCCTCTTTCGTGCCGCCGGCGAATGCCGGAAGCGCAAAGGCGACGAGAAAAAGGGCCGCTACGAATAACATCCCTGTTCGTCGAATAGCAGTCATAGATACCTCCTCTCGATATCTCTCTTGCCCGAATAAACATTCGGGAAAGTTTGCCGTTGGTGTGAGAGAAACAGGTTAGGCACGTTTCTCCTGTTGCTCGTCTCTCGAAAGCTCTTTGTGCCGGAGCATCTCCTCGAACTCGCGGACCGCCGCTCTCTCTTCGGCCCGAATCCGGGCCTGCTGCGCCTTTTCGTCCGCCTTCATCTTCGCGAAGGTCACCCTCATCCCGGCCCGTGCAGCGGCGATCTCCTTTTTTACCGCCGATGCGTCGCGAGACTCGCCGGCGGCCCCGCTCGAGGAGAGCTCCTTCTTGAGGGCTGCGATCTTTTCCAACATAGATGCCCTGTAAAGGTCGGCAGGCGTTTCAATCCTCACCTCCGCCGCCTTCGTGTTCCGGTACATGTCCAGGAGCACCGCGCCAATCACGATTACGCCGGTGAAGAACGTCTGCCAATGCGCTTCGAGGTTCAAGGCCGGCAGGCCGGTCGCCAGCACCGACATGATGAACACGCCGATGACGGTCCCCCAAATGGTGCCGATGCCCCCAGCAAGCGAGGTGCCTCCGATGACCGCCGCGGCGATTGCGTACAGCTCGAACCCTTGCCCCTGGGCGGGAAGAACCGTGGTATAGATCGCGGCGTAGGAGATGCCGCCGATTCCGGCGGTACCGCCTGCGATGACGTACACCAGCGTCTGCCACTTCTTCACGTCGACGCCCGAAAGCCGGGCGGCCTCTATGTTGCTGCCGATGGCGTAGGTGTAGCGGCCCAGCTTGGTGTTGGACAGCATCAGGTGGCAGAGCACTGCTATGGCGGCGAGCAGGAAGGCTCCGGTCGGTATTGCTCCGCCTTGCGGATTCAGGTAAAGGAAGATGTCCTTGAACCAGCCGCCCGCCTGCCCGCGGATAGGGAAGGTGGCGCTCGACACGTTCGAAACGATGGAGCCGACGCCCATCGAGATCATCATGGTGCCAAGCGTCACGATGAACGGGGGCATCTTCAGCCGGGAAACCATTATTCCGTTGAAATAGCCGAAGGCAAGACCCACGAGAATGATCAGGAGGAGAGAGGGCACCATCGGAAAGCCGTGCTTGAGCGCCGTGCCTCCGATGATGGTCGACGCCATCATGACTGTTCCGACCGAAAGGTCGATCCCGCCGCTTATGATGACGAAGGTAACGCCCATCGAGATGAACCCGATGTAGTAGGCGGCGTCGATGATGTTCACCAGGGTCGGGTATGAGAAGTAGTTGCGTCCAAACGCCCCGAAGAAAAGGTAGAGGATTACCAGCGCGCCAGGCGCGAGAACCCACTTCAAGCCTCGCTCCCGGAACCGCTGCATTCGACTGATTTCGGTACTCGCATCCGCCATACGCTTCAACTCTCCGTGAGGACTTCCTGGCGGCCCATGGTCGCGTACTCCATGATCGCCTCCTGGCTTGCCTCTTCGATTGAGAGCTCGCCGGTGATTCTTCCTTCGCACATGACGACGATTCGGTCGCTCATGCGAAGGATTTCCGGCAGCTCCGATGAGATCATGATGATGGACTTCCCTTCCCGCACCAGCTCGCTCATCAGCGCATATATCTCGCTTTTCGCCCCGACATCGATTCCGCGCGTCGGCTCATCGAAGATGAGGATGTCGCAGTTGCGAATCAGCCATTTCGCGATTACCACCTTCTGCTGATTTCCTCCCGAGAGGTTTCGCAGGAGCTGCTCGATCGAAGGGGTCTTGATATTGAGCCGGTCGATATAATCCTGGCTGACCTTCTGCACCTTGCTTGCGTGGACAAAAAGGCCCCGCATGAAGCGGTCTAAGGTAGCCATGACCAGGTTGTCCTTCACTGTGAGATTGACTGCGAGTCCGAAGCGCTTGCGATCTTCCGAAAGATAGCCCAACCCGTGCGCTACCCCATCTTCCGGTGAACGGATGACGACGCGATGTCCGCGAATCTCTATGGTGCCGCTTTGAGCCTCATCGGCTCCGAAGACGGCTCGTGCCGTCTCGGTTCTCCCCGATCCGATGAGTCCGGAAAACCCGAGGATTTCCCCCTGCCGCAGCTCGAAGCTGACGTTGCGTACCAGCTTTCCCGCGTTCAGTCCGCTCACCCGAAGGACGACCGGCGCGCCGGGCGGGACGTTGCTCTTGGACTTCGGTTGCTCGTAGATGACTCGGCCGACCATCATGTTGATGATCTGCTGTTTTGTCACTTCTGCGGTCTTCTTCGTGTCGACGCGCTCGCCGTCACGCAAGACCGTGACTCGGTCGGCTATGCGGTGGATCTCGTCCAGGCGGTGAGAGATATGAATCATCCCGACGCCTCTCGACGCCAGATCGCGCATGATTGAAAAGAGCTCGTTGATTTCCGTTTCGGTCAGGGCGGCCGTCGGTTCGTCAAGGATAAGTATTCGGAGGCTGTGGGATACCGCTTTGGCGATTTCAACCATCTGCTGCTTGCCGACCGTCAATCGACCAAGCGTCTCGCTCGGATCGATGTTCATCTTGAGCCGCTTGAAAAGCTCCCCGGCACGCCGATTCTGCTCTCGCTCGTCGAGGAGCAGGCCGCTCAGGCGGGTCGATTCCCTGCCGATGAAGATGTTCTGCGCCACTGTCAGGTGGTCCATCATGTTCAATTCCTGGTGGATGATCCCGATTCCCGTCTCGAGCGCATGCTTGGGATCGCGCGGGTTGAACGGACGGCCGAGATAGTGGATTTCTCCCGAATCTTTCGGATTGATGCCGATGAGGACCTTCATGAGGGTCGACTTGCCGGCGCCGTTCTCACCCACTAGGGCGTGAATCTCCCCCTCCTCGAGATCGAAATCCACCTGCCGGAGGGCGTGAACACCGGTGAAGCGTTTGTCGATTCTCTCCATTCGCAGAATCTGCCGACCCATGAGCGAGACTCCTTGTAGGCGGCGCCGCCATCTGGTACGCTTTCACCAAGCGTTACACGCGGCACGTCAGCCTGTACATCGAATATCTTCCAAAAAGGGTGGAGAATCTTATCTCGTCTGCATGAAGGGGAAGAGGAGCTTCTCGTTCTCTGTGGTGTACATAGTATCTCTCCGGATCAGGTTCGATCCGGTGTCGTTAAACTTCGCGACTCGCTCGCCATGGAACAGCTCGACCATGGTCCGGATGCCGACGTAGCCCATGTTGAACGGCTTTTGTACGACGAGCGCTTCGATGGTCCCATCCTCGAGACGCTTGATCTCGTCCACGGCGCTGTCGAATCCGACTATCTTCACTCGCCCGCCGTATCCCGCGTCGACCACGCCGTTCGCCGCGCCACGGGTCGTGGTCTCGTTCAGCGCCACTATACCGGCGAGGTCGGGGTGCTCGCGGAGGAGGCGGCGTGTGATCTCGTAGGCGATGTGGTAGTCGTTGAAGGCGAAGTAGCGGCCGACGATCGTAGCGGTCGGATTCGTCTCCGCGAGGGCTTCGCGAAAACCGCGCTCTCGGTCGATCGCCGTCGCGACCTCCTGAATGTGGCTCACGATCGCGACCTCCGCGCCCGGCGGCACTATCCTCCCTAGCTCCCTGCCCGCCTTGCGTCCGGCCTGAATGTTGTCGGTCGCGATGAAGCTCTCCGGCGCGGAGCTTGCGACTCCGGAGTCGATCGTGACCAGCTTTATCCCGGCAGCCCGCGCCTGCCTTGCAAGCGGGACGAGCGCGCTATAGTCGGACGCGGCGAGCAGGATCCCCCGAGGACGCTGTCGGACTACCTCCCGCATGATTCGAACCTGGTCGTCGATGTCCTTCTCAAGCCAGGGTCCAACGATCTGGGGCCGAACCCCCCACTCATTCGCCGCAACCTCGATCCCGGCCCTCACGATCTTCCAGAACTCCATGTCCGGGTTGGTCGACTTGAGCACGACGATGATGGTGGAGCGGCTCGCCTGAGCCCTCGCCGATGCGAGCGAGGCAGCGATCAGGGCGCCGGCAGCGATCCCTAGGAACAGTGCGACGCCCATGATGACTCTACTCCGACGGCTCATCCTGCCCTTTCCCCCCGATCACCGGCAGCCAGACCGAGACGGTTGTTCCCTTCGCCGGTTCGCTTTGGTATTCGAGCCCGAACTCCGGCCCGAAGTAGAGCTTGATTCGCTCGTTGACGTTGCCCACCCCGACCCCGCGATGCCGGGTGCCGTTATCCGGCGTGAAGATCTGCGCGAGGCTCTCGGCGCTCATTCCCACGCCGTCATCTTCGATCGAGAGAAGAATCTTGCCGTCGACTCGCCCTCCCGAAATCCGGATAGTCCCGGAATCGGGCTTATTCTTGATTCCGTGGTAGATCGAGTTTTCCACGAGCGGCTGCAGGATGACCTTGAGCGTGCGCAGGCCCAGAATCTCTTCGTCCACAGCGAGCGTGAAGTCGAGCTTGTCCTTGTAGCGCATCTTCTGGATAGTCAGATAGTTCTTGATGTGCTCGACCTCATCCCGGATCGGAACGAGCTCCTCCCCCTTGCTTATCGAGAGCCGCAGGAGCTTCGCGAGCGCGGAAACCATGCGCACCACATCGCTCTGCCGGTTGCTCTCGGCCATCCAAATGATCGAGTCGAGGGTGTTGTAGAGGAAGTGGGGGGTTATCTGGTTCTGCAGCGCCCGCAGCTCGCTCTTTCGCTTCGCCTTCTCGTCCGCGATCGCCTGGCGCACAAGGTCCTTGATCTTAGCGATCATGATGTTGTAGTCCCGCCCGAGCCCGCCGATCTCGTCGTCGCTCTCGGCCGCCGCGCTCACCTCGAAGTTCCCGCTCTCCACCGAGCGCATCGACTGGCGTAAGACCTTGATCGGCTTGGTGATCCGAGATGAGATGACGATCGAAAGAAGGATAATGACCAGGAAACAGCCGATCCCCCAGGCGGTGTAGTAGAACTGGATGGCCTGCCGGTTGGAGACAAGTCCCTCCATCGGGTTCACTCCGACAATGAGCCATCCGGTATTTGGAGAGCGAGCGATGGTGTAGACCACCTCTTCCTTGCCGTCTCGAACGACGAAGCTGTCGGCCCGCGAGCGCAAAACCTGCAAGATCCGCTCCTCCTTCAAGCCGCTGTAGATGAGCTGCTGCTGCGGGTGGTAGACGATCTGCCCGTCCCCATCGACTATAAAGACGTAGCCCTTCCGGCCGAGGTCGATGCTCGCGCACAGATCGCTTATGACGCTGAAGTTGAGGTCGACGAGAAGCACGGCCGCCCTCGAGCGCCCCTGGGGGTCCACGATCTGTTGGCTGAGCGAGATGACCCAGCGGTACTCGTCCTTCACGATGTTCTCGACGTGAGACGAGGAGATGACCGCCCGCCCGTGGGCCTCGATCGCATCGCGATACCACTCCTGATCCGCTATCCGCACGGCAGGATTGAGACTGATGGCCGGATCCTGAGTAACGAAGCGTCCGTCGGATCCGACGACCATGATGAGCGAAATGTCGCCGCGCGTCTGCGCGATCGAGTTGAGGAATTCCCCGATGGCGGTGCGTCTAGCGCTTCCTCGCGCTTCATCGATCGGGGGCGCACTCACGAAGTATTCCCGGACGCCCTTGTTAAGGTTGACGACGCTCGCGATGTTCTCCATGTACGTGACATAGGACCTTATGCTCGAGTTCGCCTGGCCGATGAGCTGAAGGGTGTAGTTGCGCGCATAGCTCTTTAGGGCGTTCTCGGTCAGGGTGTAGGCGATGACGCCCATTGCGAGGATCGTCAGGAGGATGACGACGGAAAAGGAGAGCGCGATGCTCACCTGGATGCTGCGGGTCGCGAGAACCCGCGGAACCGGGGAATGGCCGCTATCGTCGCGCAACATACTTCTCCCGGTAGACCGAGGGGCTCTCCCCGGTGATCTTCTTGAAGATGAGGCTGAAATAGTGGGAGTCGCTGTAGCCGACCGAATCGGCAATCTCATAGCTTCGCAGCCCGCTTGTCTTGAAGAGCTCCTTGGCCTTCTCGATCCGCACCTGAGTCAGATATTCGACGAAGGTCTTGTCGGTGTGCCTCTTGAACATGGTGCAGAAGTAGCTGGTGCTCGTTCCGATCGCCCGGCAGACATCGGAAAGCGAAAGGGCGGGACTCCCGAAGTGGGCGCGGATGTACTCTTCCGCCTCCCTCGCCTTAAGGCGGGAGAGGTCGTCTCGACGGCGCTCGACCGTCTCCGTCGCCTTCCGGAGGAGCACCTTCAGCCATTCTGCGATCTCCTCGAGCGTCTTCAGACCCTGGACTGCTACAAAGGGACTCCCCTCCTCGAAGAGGAGCTCCTCCTCCCGAATCCCGAGCTCCGACAAGGATTGGATAACGAAGGCAAGCGTCGTCTCGATGATGTTCCGGGAGCGGCGAGTCGAGGCATTGGCCTGCTGAAGCAAGCCCACCATCCCATCGATGAGCTGCTCGATCTCGCGGTAGGTTCCCGTGCGGATCGCCGCCGAGAGCCTGCGGCCGAGCTCCGCCGCGTCCACGCTCTTCTCCCGCTCGCCTGCGGCAACCGAGCGAAAGGAGATCACCTGATTCCGACCGAGAACCAGGCGGTGCTCCAACGCGGAAAGCGCTTCGCGGTAGGATTGGCTCACGAGGGCCAGCCCGCAAATCGGACGGCCCGCCCCGACGGTGGCGGTGGCCGGAAGGCCCTTTGACACTCCGTCGCGGATCTCCTCGGCCAATCGGAGAGCAGCGCGCTCCAGCCCCGGCTCGTCGCCTCCAGAAAGCACGAGGACGATCTGATCCCGCGCATTTTGAAAGCTCGCGACGCCCGCGGACGGCGACTCTCCCGAGGCGCCGCCAACGAGACGCTGGCTTTGCTCGTCGGCGATGTTCTTGATGGCAAGCTCCATGAGCTCCCGATCGGGCGCGTCGGCGGCGTGGTCGGGGCTGTCCAAGTCAATCACCATCGCCTGGTAGAAGGGACCCGGAAGAGAAAGGCCGCAGGCATCGAGGCGCGGGCGGATCTCGCTCTCGTCGAATCCTCCCGAGGCAAGGCGATTGAGAACCCTCTCCCGAAGGAGAGGCAGGCTCTCGCTGAGCTGCCTCCTTACCCTGTCCAGATCCCTCTTGCGCTCGGCCTCGCTGTCGAGCTCGGCGCGCAGAGAGTCGAGGAGCTCGCGGAGCTCGTCGGCAGTGATGGGCTTGAGGATGAAGTCCTCGACCCGAAGCTTCACCGCCTCCTGGGCGTAGCCGAACTCATCGTAGCCGGTGAGGAGCACCACCTTGATCTGGGGGTAGCGCTCACGGACGTAGCGGGCGAGATCGAGCCCGTCGACGAACGGCATGCAGATATCGGTGAGCACCACGTCCGGCTGGAGGGAATCGATCGCTTCGAGCCCCGCCCTCCCGTCGGCGCAGGCGCCAAGAAAGCTGAAGCCGTGGCGCGCCCAGTCGATGTTGTCCCGGACGCCCTCGCGGATGATGACCTCGTCATCGATGAGGAGAAACGAGTACACGAGCTGCCTCCCCTTTTCTCGTTTCGTTCTATGACGTGTGGAACGGCTTTTTGGCGATCATGTTTTGCTGATGCGAGACGGAGCCCGCGCGTTCTTGATTCCCGGCCCGCGCAATCCTCCGGATCGAGGTGAGGCGCGCGAAAGGGCTTCCCGCGCCTCTTCGAGTACTATAGCAGAGAATCGGTCGCATGGGAATTCTTCCACGCACCGCGCAGTTGTGCAATACTCCTTAAGAAGGAGACTGACCTGTCCATCCTGCTCTCGATCGCGCTCATAACCGTTTGTGCCCTTCTCTGGGATATCGGGATAGTGCTGCAGAAGCTCGCAGTCATCGAGATGCCGCCAATCGGTGTTGGGCGGAACCTCCCGCGAACGCTCTCTGCGGTTCTGCATTCGACACGCTGGATGGCCGGCCTCGCCGCCTCCGCCGCCGGCTGGGGGCTCTTTGCCGCGGCGCTCACCTTTACCCCCGTCTCGGTTGCGCGCACGATCCAGGGGTCCGGTTTCGTGGTGCTCGCCATCTTCTCGCTCCTCTTTCTCAGGCATCGCCTCTCAGCGGTCGAATGGATCGGCGTTCTCCTCGTCACCGCGGGGATCGCGGCCCTCGGGTTGGGAGAGTCCGGCGGCGGAGCGATTCGGGATAGGGTCGCCGCCGCCCCGCTTATCACCGCCGTGCTCATCTGCCTCGCGGCTTGCGCCGCGATCTACCTCTTGCGCCGGCTCCTGCGGGAGCGCCTGCCGTGGGTGGCAGTCTTTTCAGTCATCGCGGGAATCCTGCTCGGTCTTGGGGATGTTGCGACGAAGCTTGTCATCGACGATATCCAGGATCAGACCCCGGCTGCAGCGACGGCCCTCGCCGGTCTCTTCCTCATCCTTTTCTACGTCGCCGGATTTCTCATCCTTTCGCGCGCCTACCAGCACGGGCGGGCGATTGCGGCAACCGCGGTGTCGGACCTTTGCTCTCGGCTTGTCGCCATCTTCCTCGGGGTGGCCGCGCTGGGCGAGTCCCTTGCAGCGAGCGCGTACCTCCGAAACCTGCAGGTAGGCGGTTATGCGGCCGTTCTCGCGGGGGCAGTGCTCCTCGCGCGCTTCTCCGGTGAGGAGCTTGCGGCAGGCCTCGCCCATGCGGACCCGGTGCAGTAGGCGGAGCGCCTGCAGCCGGCTCTCGCGTAGCATCGTTTTCGATTTGGTGTCATGCTGCTAACGATTCACTAGCGCGGGAGGGGTCCGCAATGAAAGCGATTCGTGTGCATGAATACGGGCAAGAAGACAAGCTCAAGCTTGAGCAGGTTTCAGTGCCTTCGCCGGGGCCGGGACAGGTCCGGATCAAGGTCGAGGCCGTCGGCCTCAACTTCGTCGACATCTACAATCGAAAAGGGCTCTACGGCCAGCCGCTGCCGTTCACGCCTGGAGCCGAATGTTCCGGGGTGATCGACGCAGTGGGCGAGGGGGTTTTGGACTTTGCGCTTGGCGATCGAGTCGCTACCGAGAGGGCCCTTGGAACCTACGCCGAACTCACTGTCGCTCCCGCAAGCGGAGTGTACCGGCTCCCCGCGGAGGTCAGCACGCGCCAAGCGGCGGCGGTCATCCTCCAAGGGCTTACGGCTCACTACCTCGCCTATTCCACCTATCCACTGAAGCAAGGCGACACCGCCCTCGTCCACGCCGCTGCCGGAGGAGTCGGCCTGCTCCTCGTGCAGATTGCCAAACGCCAGGGAGCCCGGGTCATCGGTACGGTCTCGACGGAGGAGAAGGCTGCCCTCGCCAAGTCCGCGGGGGCCGACGAGATCATCCTCTACGAAAAGCTCGATTTCGCGAAAGAGACGCGCCGCCTCACGGAGGGCCGCGGGGTCGAGGTGGTCTACGACTCCGTCGGAAAGGCCACCTTCGACAAGAGCCTTGATTGCCTTAAAGAGCGGGGATACCTGGTCCTCTTCGGACAATCGAGCGGACCGGTTCCTCCGGTCGATCCGCAGATCCTCAATCGCAAGGGCTCCCTCTTCCTGACGAGACCGACCCTCGGCAGCTACACCCTCACGCGGGAGGAGTTTCTATGGCGGGCGAACGATGTCTTTGGGTGGATGGCTGCAGGAGAGCTTTCCGTCCGGATCGATCGCACCTTCCCGTTGAGCGAGGCGGCTACCGCTCATCGCTACATCGAGAGCCGGCAGTCAAAAGGAAAGCTCCTCCTCACCCTCTGAACACCGAAACACGCGTCGGTCTCTCGAGGGCGAGAACCCTCCGCGGAGCGTCCATCGCGAAGCCGAGGGTCTGGTCGCTCCGCACTCGCTCTCAGAGCACCTTCGACAGGCGCCGGAAGACAAAGCGGCGGCCCCTCCCCAGATCGACAAGAAGCGGTCGCTCCTCGGCGAACCCCAGGCGCAGGTAGAACGCACGGGCGCCTTCGTTGTGCTCTTCCACGTCAAGAACGAGACGCTCCGCCCCGAGCCCGCGCGCTCGCGCCTCACCGGCGCCGAGAAGCCGCCGGCCGAGGCCGCGCCGGCGCGATTCCGGCAGCAGGGCTATGTTCGAAACGTAGTAGTCGCTCGCTTCGATCCCGGAGAGCGCACGTCCGGCCCGCGCAAGCAGCGGGAGGCGCGCGGCGAGCCCGGCTCCATACCACCGGAAGAACAGGCGCGCTGCCGGCAGCCTTTCGGCTCGCATCTCCCGCCCCATCGAGGCAACAAGCGCGCCGACAACAGGTGAAGTAGACGGCCCCCCTTCCTTTCCCGGCGCGCCCGACGAGCCCTCGCCAACGTCGCGCAACGCGCCGACAACAGGTGAAGCAGATGGCCCCCCTTCCTTTCCCGGCGCGCCCGACGAGCCCTCGCCAACGTCGCGCAACGCGCTGAAGAGGGGTGGTCGGCGCGGATCGTCGCGGTCTTCCGCAATCACGAGCGTGTGCTCGCCGCTGTATGGATTGCGCGGCCGAGTCTGGAGATGGGTAAGAAGAGCGCCCGCACGCGCGCCAAAGAGCGCCGCAAGCAGGCCGCAATCCGAGAGAAGAATAAGCTCGGATACCTGCGTCGATTCCGCTTCCGTTGGAGGTCGAACGCAGTTCACCGGGAAAGTAGCCACAGGAGGAGCGCGGCGTCGACGATGCCGAATCCCAGCGCCAGATCCTGGTGGTTGCCGAGGTAGAGCACCGTGCCGGCAAGCAGGAATGCGGCGAAAATGATGGAAGCGCCAAGCTTGCGGGCGGCTCGCTCGAGGCGAACGACGTGCGCCTTCAGCTCGGGTATTCGGACGTCGAGCTTTCCCTCCTCCGCCCGCTCCAGGAGCGCCTCGGTCCGTTTCGGGAGGCCGGTAACGAATCGCGCAATATCAGCAAGCTCGGCCGTCATCCTGCGGAATCCCCCGCCGGCATCCGCTCGGATGAGCCTCTCGGCATAGGGTGCGATGCTCTTCCAAACGTTGTAGTCCGGGTCGAGCCCCGCCGCCATCCCGGAGAGGATGGCAAGGCACCGCCCGAGGAGAATAAGGTGCTCTGGCACCTGGAAGGGCATTTCGTAGAGCAGGTCGCCGAACTCCCGAGCGAACCCCCGGAGCTCCTCCCCGCTCATCTCGACGATTTCCTTGGTCGGTCTCCCCCAGATCCGCTCGAAGACCTTGCGGTTCGCTCGCTCGAGGAGCTCCAGATCGGCGCCGGGAAGCAGCACGCCGAGCCTCTTGTAGGCGCCCACAAGACGGGCGGCGTCCCTCGTACCCACGGCGATGAGCGCTTCGCGAAGCCCAGTGAAGGTATCCGGCGGAAGCACCCCGGCCATCCCGAAATCGACGAAGTTGAGCCGAAACGCTCCCCGTCTATCGGCAGGGGACGCCGGCTGGACGAAGAGATTGCCCGGATGCGGATCGGCGTGGAAGAAACCGTCCTCGAAAAGCTGCTTGAGGTATGCGTCCACCAGTCGGTCGGCCACCTCCTTGCGCGCGATTCCCGCCGCCTCGATCACCCCGTAGTCGGTAATCTTTATCGCGCTGACATCCTCGAGTGCGAGCACGCGGCGGGTGGTGTGGCTCCAGATCACCGCTGGCACTCGGATAGTGGGGCGGCCTTTGAAGTTCTCCTTAAATCGCTCGGCGTTCTTCCCCTCGTGAAGGTAGTCGATCTCCTCGGAGAGGGTACGGCTGAACTCCTCGACCAGCGCCGGGAGGTTGACGTGGCGACTGACCGTCTTGAAGCGGTGGAGTCTCGTCGCGACCACCCGCAGCGCCGCGAGGTCGACCTTGACGATCTCCTCGATGTTGGGGCGCTGGACCTTCACGACTATCGAGGGAAACGGCGCGCCCCCCGTGGAATCGCCGGCGAGCCTGGCCTCGTGTACCTGGCCGATGGAGGCTGCGGCCACTGGCTCAGGGCTGAAGCTCGCAAACAGCTGCTCGAGCGGCCTTCCAAACTCCCCCTCGATGACCCGGCGTACCTCCTCGATCGCCTCGGCTGCTACCTCGTCTTGCAGCCCGGCAAGCTCGCTCGTGACCTCCCGCGGAAGGACGTCGAGTCGAGAGGAAAGAAACTGGCCGACCTTGATGAGAACGCCCCCCATGGTGACGGCGAGGGAGCGGAAGGTAGCGGCGATGCGGCGGATGCGGGCGGGCCGGGTGCGCTCGGAAAGGCCTCGAAAACCGATCCTTGGAAGGACAAAGTCCCACCAGACCGTGCGCGCCGTCGCGATGCCAAAGAAGCGAACAATCTGACGATGGCGGGCGCGAAGCATGTTCCCCAGTATAGCCCGTCATTCCGATCGGCGCTACCATGAGGCAAAAGGAAAAGATTGAGCCTGTCGGCTGACCGCATCAGCGCGGCGGCAGTATCCCCCGGGCGCAGGCCGCAGCGCGCTCGAGAAGGAGCTCTCGCTCGCGCGCGTTGCGGGTGAGGGATGCGGCACGCTCAAGCTCGTTGCGTGCCTCCTCGAAGCGGCCGAGCTTTGCCAGAAGATCGCCACGCACGCTCGGCAAAAGGTGGTAATCCGCAAGCGCGGTCTCCGAAGTCAGCCTGTCCGCCACTTCGAGGCCGGCCTCGGGGCCGTAGGCCATCGCGACGGCCACCGCGCGATTCAGCTCAACGACGGGCGAAGGGCTGAGCTGGGCGAGGGCCTCGTAGAGCGCGGCGATGCGAGCCCAATCGGTCTCCTCAGCCATCCTCGCCCGGGCGTGACAGGCGACGATCGCGGCCTGGAGCGCGTAGGGTCCCAACGCCCCCCCGAGCAACTCAGCGCGCTCAAGCGCCTCAAAACCACGCTGGATCAACAGCCGGTCCCAGCGAGAGCGATCCTGGGCGAGGAGCAGGATCGGCTCGCCTGAGGCTCCGACGCGGGCTGATGAGCGGGAAGCCTGGATCTCCATGAGCGCGACCAGCCCGTGCACCTCCGGCTCCTTCGGCGCCAACTGGGCGAGGATTCGCCCGATGCGCAGGGCGTCCTCGCAGAGCGCCGGGCGCATCCAGTCATCGCCGGCGGTCGCGGAGTACCCTTCGTTGAAAATGAGGTAGATCGCCTCGAGCACCGAGGAGAGCCGGGCGGCAAGCTCTTCCGCGGAAGGAAGGCCGAAGGGGATCCGCGCCTCGGCGAGGGTCCGCTTGGCCCGCACGATCCGCTGCGCAATGGTCGGTTCGGAAACAAGGAAGGCCCGGGCGATCTCTTCTGCGGTCAGCCCTCCGACGAGCCGCAAGGTAAGCGCGACGCGCGCCTCCCGCGAGAGGATGGGGTGGCAGGCGATGAACATCAGGCTCAGAATGTCGTCGCCCTCGCCGAGGGCCCAGTCCAAATCGCTCATCGCCGGCTCCTTCCTCCTCTCTATCTCGCGGCCCACCTCCTCCTGCTTGCGCTCGAGCAGTCTCTTCCGGCGCAGCAGATCGATCGCACGGCGCTTGGCGGTGGTCATGAGCCACGCCCCCGGATTGTCCGGGATGCCCGACTCGGGCCACCGCTCGAGCGCCACCACAAAGGCGTCCTGCGCCAGCTCTTCAGCGAGCCCAACGTCCCTCATCATTCGCGCGAGCCCCGCGATGATCCGCGCCCCTTCGATTCTCCAGACCGCGTCGATCGCGCGGCGTGTTCTCGCCTCGGAAGGGTCGTCCGCGCCATCCGGGGGCTTCGAGGTGCACCGGGCCGCGGGCTCCTTCACGCTGTCCGGCGGCTCCTTCGCACCGCCTCGTTGCCCTCGCTGTCGCCGCCGGCTCATCTGGTCTGCGCGCCCTGGCCACCCGGCGGTGGTCCGTCGAAATCGGACGCCCCGTAGAGGGGCCGGATCTCGCATTCGCCGTCGCCCGCGACTTCGAGGAAGCGTTTGGCGGCCTCGACCGCCTCAGCCTTCGAGTCGAACTGCATGAGGGCGTAGCCACCGACCACCTCCTTTGCCTCCGGGAAGGGCCCGTCGGTTACGGAGTAACGCTTGGCAACGAACTCGATGCGCGTGCCCTGCGAGCTTGGCTTGAGCCCTTCACTTTCGAGGAGGTGCCCCGACCTGAAGGAGTCCGCGATGAAGGCATTCATACGGGCAAGATAGTCCGGATCCGGCATGATCCCCGCCTCGGCGTCGGGATTGTAGGGCTTGTAGAACATCATGAATCGCATACATTATCTCCTTGTCACTCGGTCCTGCCGCGCGAATCAGAGGCTGCCGCAGGTACGAGCCAGTCGCCTTAGAACCCGGCCTTTTTCGCGGCTTCCTGAATCTCCGGCGGGAACTCCGTCATCTCCTGAACCTGGCGGATCTCGATCATCTCATTATCCGAAGCCGGACAGCGCTTCGCCCACTCTATCGCCTCTTCCTTCGATTTGACCTGGATCATCCAGTAACCGCCCACGACCTCCTTGGCCTCGGAAAAGGGGCCGTCGATCACCTTGGGCTTTCCGCCCTTGAAGGAGAGCCGTGCACCCTCGGATGGCGGACGGAGACCGTCGAGCGCGAGGAGGACCCCTGCCTTCTGAAGCGACTCGTTGTACTTCATCATCGCCTCCACCGCCTTCGGGTCGGGCATCGTGCCCGGCGCCGCCTTCTCGTATCCCTTCGGAATCATCAACATCATGAAACGCATATATTACCTCCGACTTGTTAATCGTGAAATCTCAACCCGCGCTTAACGAGCGCCTTCTGAAGCACCTTTATCGCATTTGCCCCGATGCCGTGCAGTCCTCGTACATCGGCCTCCCGGAGCTTCGCGAGCTGCTCCAAGCGAGTGATTCCCGCTTCGGCCAGGGCCCGGCGCGCAAGCGCGACAAGCTTTGCCGGGAGATCGTTAACGATTTTCCCATTCATCCCTCAGACTTCCTTTTGCCCCGCTGTCCGACCACCGCTGTGTCGGCTACGAATCGACACGGTTTCCCGGTTGGTACCGAAGGGTGACGATCCCGCCTCTCGTAGTCGTCGCTTCCACGAGCTTGAGATTACGGCGCTGTGCAATTCCCGTGAAGAGAGGTTTCCCTACGCCCATGATCACCGGAAACACCATGAGAAGGTACTCGTCGATCAACCCCAAATTGACGAAGGACTGTACCAGGTTCGCGCTCTCGAGAATCGCCATGTTTCCCCCCTGTTCCAGCCTGAGCTTTTGGATTGCCTCGGGGATGCGCTCCTTCACCACCTGGGCGCTGTTCCATTTCCCCCAGGGCGCTGTAGTAAGCGTCCGCGAAAAGACAACCTTCGGTGCTTTGTTGATGAAGTCTGCTTGGGGGTTCGTTCCCAGCGGCGTTGTTGGCCAGAAGTTGAGCCACAGTTGGTAGGTGACTCGCCCGAGCAGGATGGTGTCCCACTCCGGTTTGAGATCGTCCGGGTCGATCGAGGCCGGCCCCCAGTTCATTTCGCCGTCCGGACCGGCGACGTAGCCGTCGAGCGAAACGAACTCCGCCGCAATCACCTTTCTCATGATAATCCTCCTCGGCGCGTGAAGCATTTGTGCCGGCGTCGCCTGTTGGCTCGCGACGAAACTCCGTGTCGCGCTCTTATCAAGGCGACGAACAAGCCCCTGCGAAAATCGACAGCCGGACGCCGAACTTCGATGTTCACCACGAACCTATGAAGCGGATGAAATCGACTCGCCGGATTCCGATCCGCACGTCCTCTCTGGTGATGCGGGCGACGCCAGCCTTCCGTCATACGCTCCAGAAGCGTGTTCCGGAGGCATCATGTATTGACATAGTCCATAGTCCATGTTACATTGTATTCGTGAAGAAGACGGTACCAAAATCAGAATTCAAGCCAAAGGCGTTTGAATACCTGCGGCTCGTTCAGGAGCGTCAGGAGGAGATCGTCATTACCGACCATGGAACGCCCGTGGCGCGGATTGTGCCGATCGCTCGCGACGAAGAACCGGCGCTCATGGAGCTGCGCGAGATGGTCGTCAAGTACGAGGCGCCCTTTGAAGCCGTGGCAGATGGAGAGTGGGAAGCGACCAAGTGATCGTTCTCGACACTCACGTGCTGATCTGGTACCTCGACGGCAGAGAGCAGCTCTCAGAAAAAGCGTCAGCAGTCCTCAAGGAGGCCGTAAGCCGGCGAGCCGTCAACGTGTCGAGCATCTCCGCCTGGGAGATCTACATGCTAACCAAGAAGGGCCGATTGGAGCTTCGCATTCCTGTCGCCACCTGGATGGAGCGAGTCGAGCGTCTCTCGTTCATCCATTTCATTCCAGTAGACAATGAGATCGCGCGCCTTTCGGTTGACCTTTCCGATACGGAGCCAGCCGACCCGGCAGATCGGATCATCATTGCGACCGCACAGTCACTGGGGCTACCGCTGGTGACTGCGGACGCCCGCATCAGGAAGGTATCCGCCGTCGAAACGATCTGGTAACCAGTGCAGCCCGAACGAACCGTCCG
Source organism: Spirochaetales bacterium (assembly GCA_027306915.1). Next base: position 52,389 of record DAHUYW010000013.1, read on the forward strand.
AAAACACACCAACGGATTGTCACATGAATAGTGGTCAATAAAATAACGCCGGACATATTATAAAACGGCCGTTATTATAACTCCTGTTATATTTAATCAATATGTCACAGCGAGCCATTTTCACGAAAGAGACGATCATTGAGGCGACCTTTCAGCTCACGCGGGAACTCGGTTGGGGGGCGGTTAGCTCCCGCACTATCGCGCGGCGGCTCGGCTCCTCGACCATGCCTATCTACTCCACCACGCGCTCCATGAGCGAGCTCGAGCGAGAGGTGAGGAGGCGCACCGAAGCGATGCTCCTCGACTACCAGCGGAAGCCGGCGACGGATGACATCGCTCTGAACAAGGCGATCGGTTATGTGGTTTTCGCGCGCGAAGAGAAGAACCTCTTTCGATTCTTGTACGTGGACCGGACGGTAAGGGAACGCACGATCGGAGGGGGAGCCTCCAGCGCCGCGACCACGCCGACCGCGGGCGCGAACGCGTCGGATACCGGCGCGGTCACGGGAGACGGCGCCGCTGATGCTGCTTGCGAAAACGAGAGACCGCTCCCAACCCTCGAAGAGCTCACCAGCGGAGAGGCGCTTCCCACCCTGGAGGAGCAGGCGCAAGTCGCCATGAGGGATCCCCGCATCCTCAAGAGCTGGATATTTACCCACGGTCTCGCCTCGATGATCGCAAGTGGAGTGATCGATCTGTCTGACGAGGTTGTCGGGAGCCTTCTGCAGGAGGCCGGAGCGGCACTCGTACAGTCGGCGAAATAGGGAGGTCAACGTGAACGATCTGAAGGTTGGAACAGAGGTTCTTCGGGAGGATTTCGACTTTGCGCGGGCCCACACCCCCGAGGTGCAGAACTACGCTATGGAATCGAGAATGTTTACCCGCGCCCCCAACGGCAAGGTGATCGATGAGAGCGTCTTTCGGCTTCGCCTGACGGCAACCCCCGGCTCCCTTCTCGGAATCGACGGCGATCGCGACACCTGCACAGGCTTCACCGTGCAGCATGGGAATGAAGAAGCGGTCTCGATCCCCTCCCTTTCGGGGTGGAGCTACACCTTCAAGCATAGGCGCGGGGAGCGTGATGATCGCGGACAGGTCCTGGGAATTGATCATAAACCCTTTGAAAAGCTCGCCGACGCGAACCGGAAGCCGCTGCCGGAGGTCATCGCGTATCATGTCTACAACGCCTTCATCGACTTTCATTCCTTCCAGGTTTTTACCGAGCCGACGGTAGGCGGCCGGGGCATTCAGGACCTCGTGGGCATCGGCCAGAAGATCGTCCACGCCGCCTCGCACAGCCGACCGTCAACGAGCCTCGCCGGCTCGGTGGGCGAGGGCTCCTACTTCGAAAACGGCGAGGTCACCCTCGAGCTGAAGGGGCTCAGCCTCGTCGCCGACCCGAATCACCCTTCCCGCCGGCGAGGCCTCCTCTGTCACTCCGTGCGCGAAAGCGACACCTCGTAGCCCTTCGCGTCGGGCTCGATAAATCGGAGAAGGCGCTCGACCTCCTCGGTGAGCGAGGCGGCGGTTTTCTTGTCGAATCGAGCGAAGGGCGTGATGGTCAGCGTCGCGCGCATCAAGGTTGCCTTGACGACTGCTCGCCCCGCGATGAGATCGGCGAGCTCCTCCCGGCTGAAATCCTCGAGCCGCGTCCACAGTCCGATGTACGGGGAGGAGGCGAGCTGGGATTGAAGCCCTACCAGCCGCCCGATCATCTCCACAACGCCGACCGAAGCGCGCTCGAGCAGGGCCTGCCGGGCGAGGGTGGCACGATTGAGCCGGCGAAGAGTAAGTGGCTCGGAGGGAACCTTCACTTTGAGTACCTCGTCTCGCGGCGGCAAACTCGGACGGCGTCCCGTCCTACACGGTGCGCGTAGACCAGGATCGTCGTGTCCACCCCGGCCATCCGCCTCGTCCCGCTGAGTAACCGTATCACTCATCGCGCGCGGGGTCCACGATAGCTCAGCTCTATCGAGCCGTCCCTTCACGCGCTCTGACGAGGTTCTCCGTGGCCGGCGGCGCGGGAGCCCTCGCTATCCCTTTACCCCTCCGGCGGTCAATCCGGCGACGAGATACTTCTGGAGCACGAGCGCGAGGATCACCGGCGGCAGGGAGGCGATGATTCCGCCGGTCGCCATAAGGCCGAAGTCGACGGCGTGGCGTGCCGTGAACTCCGAGATCGCCACCGGCAGGGTCTTTGCCGCAGTCGTGGAAGTGAAGACAAGGGCATAGAGGAACTCATCCCAGGCGAGAAGGATACCGAAGAGCACGGCCGTGATCACGCCGGGCAGCGACAGGGGAACCACGACGCTGCGCAGCGCGCCCAGGCGCGACGCCCCGTCGATCATCGCCGCCTCCTCGAGCTCGAAGGGTATCGAATCGAAGAAGCCCTTGAGGATCCAAGTGAGGAACGGTATGAGAAAGGAGGTGTATACGAGCGCGAGCCCGATCGTGGTGTTGAGCAGCCCAAGCGAGCTCAAGAGCAGGTAAATAGGCAGGAGAACCGCGACCGGCGGGGTCATGTAGGTGGCAAGCATCAGATAGAGAAGACCGCTTCGACCTCGCGAGCGAAATCGCGAGAGGGAGTAGGCGCCGAGGGTCCCTACGGCGAGCGCAATGAGGGTTGCCAGTCCCGACACGATCGTGCTGTTCCGCAAGGCCATCCGAAACTCGCTACCATCCGCCCCGATGAATAGCTGGACGTAGCGCTCGAGCGTGCCGTGCGGCGGAATCCAGGCGAGCGGCTTCGAGATGAGATCCCGCAGAGAGGCGATGCTCGAGATCACGAGCCAGGCAAAGGGCGCGAGGATAACGAGGGTGAGGAGAAGTGCCGCGAGATAGAGCCCGCTTCCCCGGAGCAATCTCCGGCTCATCCGGCCACCCCCTCCGACCTGACGATGCGCAGGTAGAGCACGACAAAGAGCATGATGAGAAGGACGGTGAGCACCGCGTAGCTGGCCGCGCTTCCGAGGCGCAGGAAGCTGAAAGCCTCCTGGTAGACATAGAACGAGACCGTCTTTGTCGAGCTCGCCGGGCCTCCTCCCGTCATGACGTAGATGATGTCGAAGACCTTGAGCGACTCGATCGTGCGAAGCACAAGCGCCACGAGCAGGGTCGGTCGAATGCCGGGAAGGGTGATTGCGGCGAAGCGCCGCAACGAGCCGGCCCCGTCGACCCTCGATGCCTCGTAGAGCTCCTTCGGGATAGTCTGCAGTCCGGCCAGCACGAGGAGGGCCACCACGGGGAAGTTCTTCCAGACATCCGCGATAACCACCATGTTCATTGCCATGGGCGCCGTGCCAAGCCAGGAGCGATAGCCTGCAAGGAGATGGGTTTGGGTGAGTAGCGCGTTCAAGGCGCCATACTCAGGGTTGTAGATCCAGCGCCACATCGCGGCGTTGACGACCGTCGGGAGGGCGAGCGGAAGAACGAGGAGCGCGCGAACAAGCTTGCGACCGTGAAAGCTCTCGTTGAGAAGGAGCGCCACTGCGACGCCGAGGACAAGCTCGAGCGATACCGAGGTCACGCCAAAATAGAGGGTGTGCAGGATTCCTGCCACAAATTCCGTATTCTTGAGCGCGGCCAGATAGTTCCCGAGCCCCACCCACAGGTAATCCTTGCCGAGGAGCGGGGCATCGAAGAGGCTCGCGTAGGCCGTGCGGAGGAAGGGATACCCTACGACCGCCGCGACTGCAAGCAGTGCCGGCGCGAACATGATCCATGCGGCAATGGCTCTCCGCCGCTCCATCGTCAGTCGGTGGGCGATCCCAACCGGCCGGTACTGCGCGGCGCCCGGGCCGCCGGTCTTTCGCAGAGAGGCGGCGAGCCTGCCGCCTCTCCTTTCCTTTTTTGCCACTGCCGGGACCGACCCTAGCGCAGGTTCGACTGAGTCACCTGGCGGGCCGCCTCTTGCAACGCTGCCTCGGGGGAGGCCTCGCCGATGAGCGCCCGGTGGAGCTGCGTCTGGAGAATCGCCGAGAGCTGCTGGTACTGCACGAGCAGCGGGCGAACCGGCATGACCGGAAGCTCCAGCTTCGCCGCCGCGACGAGACTCTGCTGTCCTTCCTGGACCGCCGGATTGTCGTAGGAGGCCCCCCAGATCGGGAGGCTCAAGCGGGCATACTTTTCCTGGATTGGGACGCTCGTGAGGAACTGGATGTATTTGAGCGCCGCATCCGGATTCCGGGAGCCGCTCATAATCCCGAGACCCATCGAACCGTTCACGCCCGAGTACTTGGTGTTCGCCCCGTCACCTGGGAAGGGGATCACCTCGACCTGTCCTGCCACGGTCGACTGCGTCGGGTCATTCGCGAGGGCATACATGTAGGTCCAGTTTGCCGCAAAGGCGGCCTCGCCGGACGAGAAGACACGGCGGACATCCTCTTCGAGCGATTCCGTCGATGCAGGGTTGGAGAGGCCCTGCTTCAGGGTATTCACCATGTAGGAGAGCGCCGCGAAGCCGCCCCCCGTTTGAAAGGTCGGCCTGCCGTTTGTGTCAAAGAAGCTGCCGCCGAAGCCGTTCACGAGGGCGGTGTAGTCACAGATCATTGCCTCCGCCTGCGCCCAGCTCCACACGATCGGATAGCGGACGATCCCCCTGTCCTTCAGCACCTTCGCCTGCGAGGCGAGCTCCGTGAGGGTCGCAGGCGGCGCCGTGATCCCTGCCTTCGCGAGCATCGCCTTGTTGTAGAAGAGGTACTTCGTGTCGAGAATCCAGGGGATGCCATAGTAGCGGTTGTTGTACTTGGCGGTCATCCAGGCGCCCGGAAGGACCCCATCGATCATCGACTTCGGGATCTTGTCGGAAATGTCCTTCAGGATCCCGTTGCGGGCGAACTCTCCCGGCCAGATCACGTCGAAGAGCACCACGTCGTAGGCGTTCCCCCCCGCCGCCGCCGCTGCGATTATCTTGTTGTGCAGCGCCTCGTAGGCGACCAGCTCCGGGTTTACCTTGATCCCCGGGTTTGCGCTCTGGAAGTCCGCCGTCATGTTGCGAATGTCGTCCTCGCTGTAGGCCGCCTGCTGCATGAACAGGACATTGAGGGTGATTTGTTCCGCCGACACCGCCACCGTCAGAGCCCCGAGCACCACGAAAAGAGCAAGCACTCGTTTCATGGACTGCCTCCTTTTGGTTTGTTACTAAGTGTACGTAAGCTATGTGTTGGTGGAGACATTCTAGGAGCGCGGCGTTGAAAAGTCAAACCTATTTTTTGTCGCGTATTCGCCCCTATCCCTGTCCGGTCGCAAGGTCCGAAAGCACCGACGCTCCGGCGAGCCCGAAGTTCTCCTTGGCATATTCGTAGGCGGTCTTGCCGTCGTCGCTTGCGAGCCTCTTGTTCGCGCCGGCCGCAAGGAGCGCGGCGATGACTGCAGGGCTCGTGTTGTTGTAAGCGGCAAGCATCAAGGGCGTCCTCCCCCGCTTGTCTCGATCGTTCACGCGAGCGCCTGCGTCGATCAGCGCCTTGACCGCAGCCGGATCGCTGTTGCCCCCCAGCACGCCCGCCGCCCACATGAGGGGCGTCTCCCCTTCCCTGTTCCGGTCGCTCACCTTCGCTCCGGCCGCGAGGAGCGCCTTGATGACATCGGGATTCGAGTTGCCGGCGGCCGCCCACATGAGGGCGGTATCCCCGAGACCGTCGCGGTCCTCCACTCGCGCCCCGGCCGCGAGGAGAAGCTTCACGACCGCCACGTCCGGATTGTGCGCAGCCGCAAACATGAGTGGCGTCATCCCATTTGCATCACGGGCCTCGACTCGTGCTCCGCCCTGAACGGCTTCCCGAACCTGCTGCGCCGTCGCGTCGCGCGAGAGCATGAAGAAGCTCGTCGAAGTCGAGCTCTGGGCGAACGCCGCGGCACCAACGAGGAACGCAAGAACAGACACTACATAACGTTTCATGCCACAAGCATAGCACAGACGGCGGGCGGGGGCGACGTCGAGACCCTGTTCAGCTGGGCGGGTCAGCTCAAGGAGCAGAACCGCGCGATAGTCTACATCACCCGCCGTATGGAAGAGATCCATCGAATCGCCGATCGCATCACGGTCCTTCGGGACGGGAGGCTCGTGGGAACGGATGTCGCGGCCAACTTCTCAGACCGAAGGATCATCACTTGGATGGTCGGCCGAGAGGTGGATTGGGAGTTCGTCCGGAGCAGACGCTCGACAACAAAAGAAACGTTGCGCGTCGAAGAGCTTACGATCCATGGCGTGACCCGCTCGCGCAAGCCCGCGGTCGAACGGGTGAGCTTCGCCGTGAGAGCGGGGGAGATCCTCGGGATCGGCGGCCTCCAAGGCTCGGGGGCAAGGGATCTCGTGTTCGGTCTCTTTGGAGCCCTCAAGGGCCGCGTGCTGCTCGATGGCCGGCCGGTTTCGATTCGATCGCCTCGTGATGCTATTCGCAGGGGGATCTCCCTGCTCACGAACGACAGAAAAGCCACGGGCCTTATGCTCTCGATGTCGATCGTAGCCAATCTCTGTATCGCGGACCTCGGCAGGCTCACGCGGCTCGGCTGGAGGCTGCCGGGCAGGGAAAAGCGCGCGGCCGACTCCCTCGCGAAGGCGCTGTCGATAAGGGCTTCCTCCCTTGAGATGGAGGTGGCCGATCTGTCGGGCGGCAACCAGCAGAAGGTAGCAATCGGCAAGTGGCTGCAGACTTCGCCGCGGGTCTTGCTGCTCGACGAGCCCACCCGCGGAATCGACGTGGCCACGAAGCACGAGATCCACCGCCTCATGGACGAGTGGACCGCTCAAGGAATAGCGATCGTGCTAATAACCTCCGAGATGCCGGAGCTTCTCTCCTTAAGCGATCGGATCATCGTCCTCCACCGAGGGGTTGTCGCAGTGGAGCTGCCCGCGGAAGCGGCCACGGCCGAAGCCGTCCTCGAGGCGGCGATGGGAAGCGTGAACCAGCGAAATGGGAACTGAGATAAGGAGGCAGCGCAGATGGTGCAGGCGGAGCAAAGGGAGGCGGTCGGAACGATAGGCCCCGTAATAAGAAGGGCGCTCGCGAGTCCGGCCGGGAGGGCGTGCCTGGAGCTCGTCCTCGTGATTGTTTTGCGACTCATTTTCAACGCGGACGGCGCCTTCTTCAAGCTCGGGAGACCCACCGCGACACACTGCGCCAGGCTTCAGTCTATGGAATCCTCGCGTGCGGAATGACCCTCGTCATAATCACCGGCGGCGAAAAGATCTCGACCTACGTGACCGACCCAAGCGGCCAGGTGATCATCAAGAAGCTGCCGGCCGTTTTTTCGATGATCGATTCGCGGGTCTTTGGCGGCAATCTTTCGATTGTGAGTCTCATCTTCTTCGGCTGCGTCGCCGCCACGTGGATCCTGCCTGCTCGCCACAAGTGGGGACGCGAGCTCTATTCCATCGGCGGTAACGAAGAGGCCGCGCGCCTGTCCGGGGTCTCTGTGCGATTGTCGAAGTTCCTGGCATACAGCTTCTCGGGGCTCATGTGCGCCGTGGCGGGAATCTGCCAGGCGGCCCAGGAGGCGCAGGGAGACCCGGAGGCGGGGGCGGGCTACGAGCTCACGGCAATAGCCATGGTCGTCATCGGCGGCACAAGCCTTGCTGGCGGGCGTGGGAGCATGGGGCTCACCCTGCTCGGCATCCTCACGATCGGCTATCTCGAAAAGATCCTGAGCATCAATGCGGTTCCCGAGGCCGCGCGCTCCACGGAGCGGAAGGAGGTGCGGTCGCAGGAGAAATGGTTTGGATTTTCGAGCTCGTTTCTTTCCGATAGGTCCCAAATCTACGTCACAAGGAAAGGAAACATGAAAAGAAGGTCGCTGACAGTCTTGTTCTTTGCGGCTCTCGTAGGCTTTGCCGCGATGCCGCTCTTCGCCAACGGAGGTCAGGAGAAGGGTCAGGCGAAGGCCGCGGGCCAGCCCAAGTGGGTGATCGGCATGAGCCAGTGCAATCTCGGCGAGCCCTGGCGCGTTCAGATGAACGCCGACATCAAGGCAGAAGCCGACAAACACCCTGAGATAAAAATGGTCTTCAAGGATGCGCAAAACGACACCCTCAAGCGGCGCGCCCATGTCGAGGAGTTCGTGAGCGCGGGCGTCAATCTGCTCATCATCAGCCCCAAAGAGGCCCAGCCGCTGGCCGAGCCGGTGGCAATGGCGATGGAAGCCGGCATTCCAGTCATAGTGCTGGACCGCGACATCGTGGGAGAGAGACACACTGAGTTCATCGGAGCCGACAACGTCAAGATCGGCAAGGCTGTTGGGACATGGCTCGTCGATAAGTACGGTGGAAAGAAGGCGAGCGTCGTCGAGCTCATGGGACTTCAGACCTCGACGCCGGGCCAAGACCGGCACAAGGGCTTCGTGGACGCGATAGCCAGATCGGACCTCAACGTCATCTTCCAGGCAGACTGCAAGTGGCTCGAGCCCGACGCACGCACCGAAATGGAGTCGGCTTTGGCGCGGTTCAACACCATCAACATCGTTTACGGACACAACGATCCTTCGGCTCATGGAGCCTATCTTGCGGCCAAAGCGGTCGGCCGGGAGAAGGACATCGTGTTCGTCGGCATCGATTCTCTGCCGCAGGAAGGGGTCGCCTACGTAAAACAGGGCATCCTCAATGCAACGTTTCAGTATCCCACGGGCGGCGACGTCGCCATCCGACAGGCGATAAAGATGCTTGACAAGGAACAGGTGCCCAAGCGAATCACCCTCGGCTCGCGCATGTTTACCCAGGACAAAGTTGACCAAGGCGGTGTGCCAATCGAGTGAGAGCTCGTCCCGTGCTTGGTGTCGACCCCGACCGAGGCCGTCTTCGGCAAGAGTCGGGGTTCGGCTTTCTTCGGGCCGGCGCGATCCCTCGCACGGTTGTGCACCGGCCCTATCGTCTTCGGGGGAATTCGGGTCTATACTTATGGCATCCCCAGGTAACGGAGGCTCGCACCCCGCGGTGCGTCTCGAACAGTCGTGAGCTACCAAATCCTCATCGTTGACGACGAAAAAGAGTTCTGCGTCTCGTTGTCCGAGCTGCTCAAAGACGAGGGCGATGAGGCTCTCTACACCGTCGATCCTCGCGAAACCCTTGCGATCCTCGCTCGCGAGCAGATCCAACTCGTCATCATGGATGTCCGCATGCCGTGGATCGGGGGCATCGACCTTCTCAAGCTCGTTCACCGGTCGAACCCGGAAACAAAGGTGATAATCCTCACCGGCCATCCGAGCGTCGACAATGCGGTCCAGGCGATGAAGTACGGGGCGGTCAATTTCTATGAGAAGCCCCCTCGCCTTGCTACGCTCTTCGACGAGATTCGAGAGCTAGCGGCCCGCGCCTAACGCGATGCGTCAAACTTCGTTTCGCGGGGAAAGGTGATCACGCGCGACGCGAAAATGCGGAAGGTCCTAGCATCCGCCGAGAAAGCCGCGCAGACGAATGCGCCCGTGCTTATCACGGGCGAGACCGGCACCGGTAAGGAGCTCATTGCAAACCTGGTGCACACTGCGGGGCCTCGGTCGGAGCACTCCTTCGTGAAGGTCAACTGCGCGGCAATCCCGGAAACGCTCCTCGAGAGCGAGCTCTTCGGGCACGAGCGCGGCGCATTCACAAACGCGATAGCACAGCGAAAGGGCAAGTTCGAGCTTGCGGACCACGGAACCATCTTCCTCGATGAGATCGGCGATATGGCCTCGGGGACTCAGGCGAAGATCCTGCGCGTGCTCCAGGAGCAGGAGTTCGAGCGGGCCGGAGGGTCCGAGACGGTAAATGTCGACCTTCGCATTATTGCCGCAACGAACAAGGATCTGCCCGACCTCATCGAGAAGGGGCTTGTCCGGGAAGATCTCTACTACCGCCTCTGCGTTATCAGCCTCCATCTCCCGCCGCTGCGCGAGCGACAAGGCGACGTCGAGCTTCTCATGGAGCACTTTATCCACCAGTTTGGCGAGCGTCACGGGAAACATATTGCGGGTCTCGAAGATCGGACCCGGCGGTTTCTCCTCGATCATACCTGGCCGGGCAATGTCCGCGAACTACGCAACTGCATCGAGCGCGCCGTTATCTTCTGCGAGGGGGAGCGGATCTCGTTGAAGGATCTGCCCGCCCAATACACCGAGCTCCGCGGCGGCCGCCACCAGGAAGAGCTTCGGATGAGCTTCGATAACCTCCAGCGCCGGATGATCCTGCAGGCCCTCGAGAAGAGCAAGGGAGTCAAGTCAAAGGCCGCCGACATGCTCGAGATCGATCGCAGGACGCTGTACAACCGCATAAAGAAGCTCGGTCTGGACTGAGATGGACGACACGAAGCGGAACCTGGTTCGAATGCACGGCGTTCACGTCAGCTACGGAGACGTGAAAGCCCTGAAGGGAGTCGACTTTGACCTCGCACGGGGGGAGATCCACGGCCTCATCGGAGAGCATCGAGCCGGCAAGAGCACTCTGGTCAAGCTGCTTTCGGGAGCGGTCACCAAGGACGGGGGAACCATCGAATACCGCGGGCAGCAGGTTCACCACTTCACGCCCAAGACTGCAATCCAAAGCCGGATCGCTATCGTGAATCAGACTACGACTGTAATTCCCACGATCAATGCGATAGAGAACATCTTTACCGGCCAGCGCATCACCTCGGGGATGGGCTTCCTCAACATGGCGAAGATGGAAGCCCGGGCGCTTCGTCGAGAAGATCATCCAGAAGGTGGAATGTAAATGGGAAGAGCTCCACTACGCAGACGAGCTCCTCATCAGCCTGAAGGCCTTTCCCTTCCGCGACGAGGATTACAAGTCGCTCGGAACGATTCTGGTCATCGAAGATATCTCCAAGGACCGCTACATCCAGGACTACCTCCTGCGTGCCGAAAAGATATCTTCGGTGGCCGAGCTTGCCACGGGGGTCGCACATGAGATAAGCAACCCCTTAAGCGTGATCCTGAACTACGTCGAGATATTGAAACGGGGACATCGAAACGACCGCGACCTTGATCGCCTGACCGTCATCGAGAAAGAGCTTAACCGGATCGGCGACACGATCGGGAGCCTCCTTTCCTTTTCACGCATTCGCAAAATCCCCAAGACGAGCCTCGATATCGTCGACCTGGTGCGCGAGGTGGTGCTTCTCGTCGACCACAAGCTGAAGGAGAAGACCGTAACCCTGCGGTGGGACAACGACTGCCGCCAGATCGCGATCTATGGGGACGAGAACAGCCTTAAACAAGTATTCGTCAATCTGATCATCAACAGCGTCGAGGCTGTCGAGGAGCACGGCTGCATCGAGATACATATCCAGCGGATAGAGCCCGAGGGGTATGTGGAGATTGCCATCGTCGACGACGGGTGCGGGATTCCCCCCGAGATCGTGGATCGTATCTTCGACCCGTTCTTCACGACGAAGACCGGCAAGAAGAATACCGGCCTTGGCCTTTCGATCTGCCAGCACATCATCGAGTACCACGACGGTCTCATCATCTGCGCCTCCGGCGAAAAGACCGCCATGAAAGTCCGGCTTCCCATCCTCGCGGAGTGTGATACAATGGTGGATCGCCCCAATCATCCATAGTTGCTCTCCCGCAAGGGGAGGTTGTGAGCTTTCGCGCATGGCCTAGAGGCCGGACGCCGTCCTCGGCAGGATTCTCGCGCGGGAGCCATCGAAATACGCCTCAAGCACTTTCCAAAGGAGAGAACTATGTCCGAAAAAATCGCCATCATCGGCGCCGGCATCGCCGGGCTCTCGACCGGCTGCTATGCGCGCATGAACGGGTTCGACGCAGAAATCTTCGAGGCTCAGAGCGTGCCGGGCGGCCTGTGCACAGCGTGGAAGCGCGGCGACTACTGGATCGACGGGTGCATCCACTGGCTGACCGGCTCGGGCCCCGGAAACGAGTTCTACGATTTTTGGAACGAGATCGGCGCCCTCGAAGGCATGCGCATCGTCGATCACGAGGCCTTCGTGCGCGCGACCGACCGCGAGGGCAAGGAGCTCGTCATCTACGCGGACGCCGACCGCCTCGAGGAGCACCTGAAGGGTATTTCGCCCGAGGACAGGGAGCCGATCGAGCAGCTGTGCGGCTGGATCCGGCGCGCCGGCAGGATCAACATGCCGATGAACAAGGCCGCCGAGCTCATGGGGCCCGTGGATCTTGCAAAGATGGGCCTCTCGATGGCTCCCCACATGGGATTCTTCCGCGAGATGGGCTCGCTCACCTGCAAGGACTTTGCCGAGCGCTTCCGCTCGCCCTTCCTCAAGGTAACCTTTCCGCACCTCTTTGGCGCCGGTTTTGGGATGATGGGGCTCGTCATGACGCTCGCCACCTTCCACCAGCGCTCGGCCGGCTATCCGATCGGAGGCTCGCGGGCCTTCGCCGAAACGATCGAAAAGCGTTTCCGCTCGTTGGGCGGCACGGTCCACTACGGGGCGCGCGTCGCGAAGATCCTCGTCGAGAAGGAGCAGGCGGTCGGACTCCGCCTCGAAGACGGGAGCGAGGTGCGCTCGGACTGGGTCGTCTCCGCCTCTGATCTGCGCGCCACGGTCGACAAGCTTCTCGAGCGGCGCTTCGTCGAGCCGCAGCACGAGGAGCTCTTCGCGAAGGTCCCCATCAGCCCCTCCATGGTACAGGTGGCCTTCGGGGTTTCGATGGACCTCTCGGGCGAGCCGGACTGCGTGTACCACACCTTCGAGCTCCCGGAGCCTGTGACGATCAGCGGGCAGCGGCTCGAATGGCTCTCGGAGAAGAACTACGCCTACGATCCAACCCTCGCCCCGGCGGGCAAGACCGTCGTGATGCTCATGCTCCCCGCGGACTACGACTTCTGGAAGAATCTCGCGGCCGACCGCAGGAATTACGACGCGGAAAAGGAGCGGGTTGCGCGCGCAAGCGCCGACATTCTCGAGCGGCGCCATCCGGGATTCAAGGCTGCGATCGAAGAGACCGATGTCGCAACGCCGGTTACCTTCGAGCGCTACACGGGCAACTATCGAGGCTCCTTCATGACCTGGATGATGCCCTTCGAAATGTCGAGCAAGGGCATGATCATCAAGAAGACCCTCCCGGGCCTTGAGCGCTTCTACCTAGCCGGAATGTGGGTGATGGCACCCGGCGGGCTTCCCTCGGGCCTCAAGACCGGACGAGACGTCGTTCAGATTATCTGCTCCAAAACGGGCCGGCGCTTCCGAACCGTGGCAGCCGAACGGACCGCCGCAGCGAAGGTCAGGTAGCAGCGCGCCGCAGTATCGGCAGCGATGGGTTGGTAATGGCGCGCGGCCGCGGCAGCAAACCTTGAGCAAGACCCACGCGCGGGCCGCCGAATCCACTCGCGAAGTGCAAGGCGCTCCTTGACAGCATCATATTACGGCCGTAATATCAGCATCTGGCGGAGATGGGCATGGCGGATAGAGGCAGAGAAGCGCGCAAGCGACGCTCGCATGAGGCGATCGAACGGGTTGCGGCGCGTCTCATCCGGCGCGAGGGGCTGCACGGGGCGAGCGTGCGCAGGGTGATGGGAGAGGCGGGGCTCACGATCGGGGGCTTCTACGGCCACTTTCCCTCGAAGGAAGAGCTCATTCGAGACGCCTTTACCTCCGCGCTCGCGGAACGCAGGAAGTCGATTTCCCGGTCTATTGAAGGCTTGCGCGGCGATGCCTACGTGGAAGGCTTTCTCCGCGGCTATCTCAGCCCGGATCACCGAGACTCCCCCGAGACCGGTTGCCCCTTTGCCGCGCTCGCCTCCGAGCTCCCGCGGCAGGGAGTGGCGGTGCGGTCGCGGGTGTCCGAGGAGTTCGAAGCGATAGTCGCCTCGATTGCCGCCCATCTCGACGAAGGGACCCTCGAGCGCTCCCGGCACAAGGCGATCGCCGTCATAACCCTCGCCGTGGGCGCGCTCGCGATGGCACGCTGCCTCGCGGGCTTCCAGGGAAGCGATGAGATTCTCGCGGCGGCGAAGGCTTCCTCGGATTGGTTTGCCGGCTCAAAGTCGAAGGAGAGCACACCGTGAACAAGCGCATCGTCATAACGGGAATGGGAATCGTCTCGCCGCTCGGGGTCGGCCTTTCGCACAACTGGACCCGGCTTATTGCGGGCGACTCGGGAATCCGGGCGATCGCTCGATTCCCGGTGGATAAGCTTCAGTCGCGGGTCGCAGGGCTTGTCCCGTTCGGCACCGCGCCCGGAGAGCTCGACATCGAGGGTATCTTCTCGGCGAAGGAGGCGCGGCGCAACGACCTCTTCATCCTCTTTGCCCTGAAAGCAACCGAGGACGCGCTTGCCGACGCGGGCTACCGCCCCGAGGACCCGGGGGCGAAGGAGCGGACCGGCGTGATAATCGGCTCGGGAATCGGCGGCTTTGGGACGCTCGCGAAGGGCGCCGTCGACTTCGAGGCGGGCGGCGAGGCGTCCGTTTCGGCCTACTTCATCACCTCGCAGCTCATCAACCTTGCAAGCGGGCAGGTGGCGGTCGCCCACGGCTTCGGAGGGCCGAACTTTTCGGTGGTCAGCGCCTGCGCCACGGGCGCGGAGGCGATAGCTTCCGCGGCGCGCACGATCCTCCTGGATGAGGCCGACGTTGTCGTCGCCGGTGGGGCGGATGCCTCCGCGCATCCTCTCGCGATAGCCGGCTTCACAAGGATCCACGCCCTGTCCACCCACTTCAACGACACCCCCGAGCAGGCCTCGCGCCCGTTCGACTCCGGCCGCGACGGCTTCGTCCTTGGCGAGGGGGCGGGGGTGGTGATCCTCGAGGAGTACGAGCACGCGTTGAGGCGGAAGGCGCCGATCCATGCCGAGCTCCTGGGATACGCCTCGGTGAGCGACGGCTACCACATTACGGCCTCGCACCCCGAGGGGATCGGCGAGCAGCGGGCGATCCGGCTTGCCCTCGAGCGCGGGGGGCTTGCTCCCGCCGACGTCGACTACCTGAACGCCCACGCCACAAGTACGACGATCGGCGACACGGGGGAGCTGCGCGCAATCCGGAGCGTCTTTGGAAACAACGATCGCCTGGCCATTTCTTCGAATAAGGGAGCTACTGGCCACACCTTAGGGGCAGCCGGAGCTATTGAGGCCATCTATTCGATTCTCGCTATCGAAAACGGCGTTTGCCCGCCCACCCTCAACCTCCACCAGCCTGACGAGGAGTTCGCCGGGCTCAATCTGGTTCCTCTGACGGCTCAGAAACGACCGGTGCACATCGCCGTCTCCAACTCCTTCGGCTTCGGGAGCACGAAGGTCGCCTTGGTCTTCGGCAAGGTCGATCGGTAGCCCTCCCCCCAACGAATTCACTTGCCAGCGCTCCCGCTCGTGAGCGATACTTAACGGATGTTGCGTATCCGGTCAGCGCGTAGTTGATCGACCGTCTGCGCGTGAGGTAACGTCAAAATCATCATGCCAGCGAAAGCCCGCAAGGGCGAGCTCCTCGTGATCGAGGGGGCTCGCGAAAACAACCTCAAGAACGTCGACCTTGCGCTCCCGCTCGGGAAGCTCATCGTGGTGACCGGCGTGAGCGGGTCCGGGAAGTCGTCGCTTGCCTTCGACACGATCTACGCCGAGGGGCAGCGCCGCTACGTGGAGACCTTCTCCGCCTACACTCGGCAGTTCCTCGACCGCATGGACCGGCCGAAGGTCGATCGCATCGAGGGGATCCCTCCCGCAATAGCGATCGATCAGACCAACCCCGTGAGGACCTCGCGCTCGACGGTCGGCACGATGACCGAGCTTAACGACCACATCAAGCTGCTGTATGCGCGCGCCGCGCGCCTTTACTGCCGCGGCTGCGGCCGGCTCGTGACTCGCGACACCGCCGACAGCGTCTACGAGCAGCTTACTGCCGGCGATCGCGACGTCGCAGGCGAACGGTCATCGGGTGCGCCGGGAAAGGAAGCAGGCCCTCGCTCAAGCGGGCTCGTCGGTGGGCGTTCGGTCATCACCTTTCCGGTGAAGATTCCCGCCAACTTCTCGCGCGACGAGGTAGCGTCGCTGCTCGCGGCGCAGGGGTACCAGCGCATTTTCCGGGAGGCGGAAGGAATCATCGACGTCGTTCAGGACCGGGTGCTCCTCTCGCCCGACAATCGCGCCCGGATCGTCGAGGACATTGAGGCCTGCTTCAAGCACGGCTCGGGGAGGGCCGACATCCATCCCCTCGACCGCGAGGGAAGATCGCTCCTGCCGCATCGCTTCTCGCAGGGGCTCCACTGCCCGCACTGCGACATCCAGTATCAGGAGCCGGTCGCCAATCTCTTCTCGTTCAACTCTCCGATCGGGGCATGCGAAACGTGCCGCGGTTTCGGCCGCATCATCGACATCGATTACGGCCTCGTCATCCCCGACGAGTCGAAGAGCCTGCGCGAAGGGGCAATCAAGCCCTGGCAGACCAAGAGCTACCACGAATGCCAGGACGATCTGATGAAGTACGCCCGCCGGAAGGGAATCCCGGTCGACACGCCGTGGCGCGAGCTTTCGGAGGCGGAGCGGGAATGGGTGATGGAGGGCGAGGGCTCATGGGACGACGGAGTCTGGTACGGGACCCGCCGCTTCTTCGGCTGGCTCGAGGGGCGAGCGTACAAGATGCACATCCGCGTGCTCCTCTCGAAATACCGGGCCTATCGCCTCTGCCCGGCCTGCGGGGGAGCGCGATTGAAGCCGGAGGCGCTCCTGTGGCGGTTGGGAGGCGACCCCGACGCTCCAGGCACCCGGAAGAACGGAGCAGCCGCGGTCCCGGCGCAGGGGGGTCGCGACGCGCGCGGCCTGGCGATCCATGAGCTCGTTCTCCTCTCCATCGACGAGTGCCTTGCCTTCATTCGAGGCCTCAAGCTTCCCCAGCCCTTCGACGAAGCGGCCGACCTCCTGCTCCGCGAGATCGAGACGCGCCTCTCCTACCTGGTCGAGGTGGGCCTCGGATACCTGACCCTCGACCGGCAATCGCGGACCTTGAGCGGGGGCGAGGTCCAGCGCATCAATCTCACCACCGCCCTGGGCACATCGTTGGTGAACACCCTCTTTGTCCTCGACGAGCCGAGCATCGGCCTTCACCCGCGCGACATTCGCAGGCTCATCGCCATCCTCCACAAGCTGCGCGACGCGGGCAACTCCCTCATCGTCGTCGAGCACGACCCCGATATCATCCGGGCCGCAGACCTTGTGCTCGACATGGGGCCGGGTCCGGGCGAGCACGGCGGCGAGGTGGTCTTTCTCGGCGATCTGCCGTCCCTGCTCACGGCGCGCGGCTCGCTTACCGGCGACTACCTTGCCGGGCGCAGAAGGGTGGCCGACGGCATCGAAGCGGGAGCCTCGGCGGCTCGACGGGCTGGCGGCATCCGGAAGCGGGGTCGCGGGTCCGCCGGGACTTCGGCGGCGGAGGGCCGCGTCACCGGCGAGCGGGGTGCAGCGCTCGTCGCGGCCGAGCCCCGCGTGCGGCTCGCACGATCGCGGACAATCGCCGACGCACGAAACGAGGCCGCATCGATCCACGTCCGCGGCGCAGCGGAGCACAACCTCAAGGGGATCGACGTAAGCATTCCCCTTCATACCCTCGCGTGCGTCACGGGGGTGAGCGGATCGGGCAAATCGACCCTCATCGAAGAGGTACTCTACCGCGGGCTGCGCAAGCTCAAGGGCCTGCCGGCCGAGACACCGGGATTGCACAAGTCGATCCTCGGCCACGAGCAGGTGAGCGAGGTGCTCCTCGTCGACCAGTCTCCGATCGGAAAGACGACCCGCTCCAATCCGGCAAGCTACGTCGGGGCCTTCGATGCAATTCGCAGACTCTTCGCCGAAGAGCCGCTTGCGCGCGAACGGGGCTACACCGCGGGCACCTTCAGCTTCAACTCAGGGACCGGGCGCTGTCCGACCTGCGCCGGAAGCGGCTTCGAGCACGTCGAGATGCAGTTCTTGAGCGATGTCTATCTCCGCTGCCCAGACTGTAATGGAAGACGCTATCGTCCCGAGATCCTCGAGGTGAAGCTGGTCGCAGCCGCGCCCGGACGCCCTGCGCACGGCTCCGACGGAAACGGGCGCCGGCCCATCCTCGAGACCAGGTCGATAGCGGACGTCCTCGACATGACCGTCGACGAGGCGTGCGGGTTTTTCGCGGAGCACGAGGTGCTGAACGGGCTTGAGCCCCTCCGGGAGGTGGGCCTGGGATATCTCCGGCTCGGCCAGCCGGTGCCCACCCTGAGCGGCGGCGAGGCGCAGCGCCTGAAGCTCGCCGGCTACCTTGCGGCGGCTCGAAGCCAGGGCGGCGCGGGACACGCCGATCGCCCCGGCGCGGGTGGAATGCTCTTCCTCTTCGACGAGCCCACCACCGGTCTCCACTTCGCGGATATCGCGGCCCTCCTGGCCGCCCTGCGGCGGCTCATCGCATTCGGCCATTCGGTCGTGGTGATCGAGCACAACCTCGACGTCATGGCAGCCTCCGACTGGATCGTCGACCTTGGCCCGGAGGGCGGGGATGCGGGGGGACGGCTCGTCTGCGCAGGGACGCCGCGCGAGGTCGCTGCCGTAAAGGAGAGCTTTACGGGGGCGGCCCTGCGCGGCTACTACGCGCGGCAGAGGGAGGTCCCCTCGCCTATCGCCGCGGGCAGCGGCAACGGCAAGCACGGTGCAGGCGCTTCGGCCGCGGCCAGCGGAAGCCGCGGGCTTTCCGGCGCAGCGGCGGTCGCGCGGGAGCGGGTGAACCCCGCGGCGGCCGGCGACGAGATAACCATCCGCAAGGCGCGCGAGCACAACCTCAAGGGGATCGATGTCACCATCCCCCGCGAAAGCTTCACGGTCATCACGGGCGTGAGCGGCAGCGGCAAGAGCACGGTCGCCTTCGACATTCTTTTCGCCGAGGGACAGCGGCGCTACCTCGAGTCGCTGAACGCTTACGCCAGGCAGTTCGTCCAGCCCGCGGCCCGCCCGGACGTCGACGCGGTGGCGGGGGTGCCGCCGACGGTCGCCATCGAGCAGCGCACGAGTCGCGGAGGGAGGAAGAGCACCGTCGCGACGGTCACGGAGATCTATCACTTCCTTCGCCTGCTTTTCGTGAAGCTCGGAGTCCAACATTGCCCAGACTGCGGCATTCCCATCGAGCCGCAGAGCATCGACGCCATCCTTGCGGCAGTCATGCGGGATTACCGCTCGCGGGAGATAACCCTGTTCGCGCCGGTCGTCACCGCGCGCAAAGGCTACTACACCGATCTGGCTAAGTGGGCTGCTTCAAAGGGATATCCCGAGCTTCGAGTCGACGGGGTTCGCACGCCTACCGCACAATGGCCGCGCCTCGATCGATACAAGGAGCACTCGATCGAAATTCCCGTAGCTGCCCTCACGGTCGGCCCGAAGGGGGAGCGCGATCTCCGCGCGGCCCTCGCCCTCGCGCTCGATCTCGGCAAGGGAGTCCTCTACGTCGCCGAAGAGGGCACGTCTGCGTCCGGCCGGCGGGCGGGCGATCGCATCTTCTCGATCAAGCGAGCCTGCCCGCGCTGCGGCAGAAGCTTCGAGGAGCTCGACCCGAGGCTCTTTTCCTACAACTCGAAGCACGGGTGGTGCCCGGACTGCTTCGGAACCGGACTCTCGCTCTCGGGCTTCGACGAGGAGCAGACCGGTGAGGAGATCTGGTGGAACGAGTGGTGGGATGGCGAGGCGCGGACCTGCCCCTCCTTCGGCGGGAAGCGGCTGAACGACGAGGCGCTTGCCGTCAAGTTCCAAGGCCTTGGCATCGACGGCTACACCTCGCTCTCCGTTTCGAAGGCGCGCGAGCTTTTCGCCTCGCTTCGCCTTTCAGGAAGGGAGGGGGCGATCGCGCGCGATCTTCTCGTCGAGCTCGACTCGCGCTTCTCCTTTCTCGAGCAGGTCGGTCTCTCCTATCTTTCGCTCGATCGCGCCGCGCCAACCTTGAGCGGCGGCGAGGCACAGCGGATCCGCCTCGCGTCGCAGCTTGGCTCGAACCTTCGCGGGGTGTGCTACGTTCTCGACGAGCCGACCATCGGCTTGCACGCGCGCGACAACCTGATGCTCCTCGACACGCTCAAGCGGCTGAAGGACAAGGGGAATACCGTGGTCGTCGTCGAGCACGACCTCGACACGATCCGCCGCGCCGAGTACGTGGTGGATCTCGGACCGGGGGGCGGCGTCGAGGGCGGCTTCATCGTCGCCCAGGGGAGCCTTGCAACACTGCTCAAGAAGCGCGACTCCCTCACCGCCCGCTACCTTCGGGAGCCGCTTCGCCACCCGCTTCTCGAGCACCGCCGGGTAGCCGGCGCAGTCCCTTCTTCCGCACTCGCAAAGGGCGCCGCGACGCCCCTTTCCAACCGCGGGGAGCCCGGATGGCTCACCGTTCACGGGGCCGACCTTCACAACCTGAAGGCAATCGACGCGGCGTTTCCGCTTCGCTCGCTCGTGTGCGTAACGGGGGTGAGCGGAAGCGGCAAGAGCAGCCTCGTCCGCCAGGTGCTTCTTGAAAACCTCAAGGGGCTTCTCTCGCGGGGCAGGCACCCGCGGCGAAGTGCGGCGGGAGGCGATAGATCGAAGAGCGCAGGCGGCGGCCGAAGCGATCGAGCGGCCGCACAGGCGGCTCGCCTCGCGGGCTGCCGGGGACTCACAGGGTGGGAGCTCGTCGAGCGGGTCCTTGAGGTCGACCAGACTCCCATCGGAAAAACCCCGCGCTCCTGCCCTGCGACCTACATCGGAATCTGGGATCATGTTCGAAAGCTCTACGCGGCGCTTCCGCCTGCAAGGATGCAGGGCTACTCTGCGAGCCGCTTCTCCTTCAATGTCGCGGGAGGACGATGCGAAGAGTGCCAGGGACAGGGGGTCAAGCGGATCGAGATGAGCTTTCTTCCCGATGTAACCATCCCCTGTGAGATGTGCCGCGGCAGTCGTTTCACCCCGGAGACCCTCGCAGTGAAGTTCAAGGAGAAGAGCGTAGGCGATGTCCTTGCGATGAGCGTGGATGAAGCGGTGGAGCTCTTCGCCGCGGTCCCTCAGGTTCACCATCCCCTTTCCCTACTGAAAGAGGTGGGACTCGGCTACCTTCGGCTCGGCCAGCAGAGCCCCACCTTAAGCGGAGGCGAGGCGCAGCGCATCAAGCTCGTGACTGAGCTCGCCAAGGCTAGGAGCCAAGCGGACATCGCGATCCGAAAGCCGGGCCGGAAATCGGCGGGAGCAAGAGCGGCGGCCCTCCAGGAGCGGCAGGGCGCGGCGTCCGATCGCATCGGCGCAGCGATCCCGGCCCAGTCCGGGGGCGGAACGCTCTACATCCTCGACGAGCCGACCATCGGCCTTCACGTCGCCGACGTCGAACGGCTCATTCGGGTGCTCCACCGCTTGGTCGACGCCGGAAACAGCGTCCTCATTATCGAGCACAATCTGGACGTGGTCGCCGAGGCCGACTGGGTGATCGACCTTGGGCCCGAAGGCGGCGAGGAGGGGGGGTGGATAGTCGCGGAAGGTGCGCCGGAAGAGGTGGCGAAAGCGGATGGGCGCTCCCATACGGCGCGCTACCTCGCGGAGATACTGGCGTCGAGCGCGCACAAGAACGGGCGGGCCCATCGCACCGCGAACAGGCGATGAACGCGGAATCGGACTCCGAGCCGGCAGCCCCGACCGCGCCCGGGCCGATCGTTTGGGTGATCGACGCCGATCACTGGCCGCGTGCGCTCCTGGTGGCCGAGCTTGCCGAGCGAGGCTTCGAGACCTTCGGCTTTCCGGACATCGCCGGGGCGCTCGTCGCCCTCCAAACCGCGGGAAGCAAGGCTCCGGCCCTCGCGGTCATCGAGCTTGCCGGAGCCGACGCGGTGCCGGAGGAGGTGCGCCGGTTCGCCGGCCGCGAGATCCGACTCGTCGGTCTTTCCGACGCCCGGAGCGCCCGCGGGCCGCTCGCGCTCGAGCTTCCGTGGAGCGCGCTCATCCGGCGTCCCTGCACGATCGGCGAGGTCGCCGACCGCGTCGAGAGCCTCCTCCCCTCTTAATCATTCCTTTTCGACCGAGCAGCGGAGGGGGAAACCCTTCGCTTGGGCTTTTCGATGCACCTGCTCGATCTTCGTCTGCGCTATATCCCAGGTATAGATCTCGACTACCGCTTTCCCATTCTTGTGCGCCCGGAGCATGATCTGCGTGGCCTCGGGGTAGGGCTTGTGGAATACCGAGGCGAGCACCTCCACAACGAACTCTTTGGTCGTGTAGTCGTCGTTGTGGAGGATGACCTTGTACATGTCGGGTTTCTTGACTTCGTCCTCCGGTCGCTCAAGCACATCGACGTCGTCCCGCCGCTCAAGGTCATCGTCGTGGTCCGACATAGCTATCCTCCACTCTTCGACTCGTGCTACAAAGGTACCAAAGGCTACCGCGTGGCGACAAGCAGGGTCGGCGCGAGTCATTAGCCGGCCTCACCCCCTTTCGCGCCGTTTCCAATTCGCGCCGCAATTCGCTTGACAAATGATTGACAAATGCACGGGCTCGAGATTGCACCGTTGACAAATACCTCAAGGAAGCTGTTGACAATCGGTTGACAATTGCCATCATGAGAGGCATGGACACCGCCGAGAGGATCGTGGATCTCCTTGGCGGCGGGGAGCCCCTCTCCGGCCAGGAGATCGCAAATCGCCTTGGGCTCACCCGCCAGGCGATAAACCGCCACATCCAGCGCCTGGCTCGCGCCGGCCGAATAGTCAAATCCGGAAGGACCAAGAACGCCCAATATCTCCTCGTCCCTTCCGGCGGCGAGCCGGGTGTGCCCGTCGCAGCGGGCGGCACCGCCGCCGCCGAGCTTCTGTTCGGCCGGCGCTATCGGATCGAAGGACTCAAGGAGGACATAGTCTTCCGCGAGGTCGAGCTCTTTCTGAGGCTCAAGAAGCAGCTCTCAGCATGGGCGCTTGAAAGCTTTCAGTATGCCTTCACCGAGATCCTCAACAATGCCATCGATCACTCCCGCTCACCCATATGCTTCGTACAGGCAAAGGTCGACCGCTATTGGGCTTCCTTCACGATCCGCGACGAAGGAATCGGAATCTTCAGGTCGATTGCCGACAAGTTCGCCCTCGAGGAGGAGGCGCAGGCGGTGATAGAGCTGGCAAAGGGCAAACGGACGACCCAGGCCGATCGCCACGCGGGGGAGGGAATCTTCTTCACGTCGAAATGCGCCGATACCCTCGAGATCCGCTCCCATCGGATCACGCTCACCTACGACGATCGCAAGGAGGACACCTTTGTCGCCGAAGGGCGAAGCCGAATCGGTACCACCGTCGCGTTCCGTCTCAAGGCCAATTCCCGGCGGAAGCTTGCCGCGGTCTTCGAGCGCTTCGCCCCCAAGGACTTCCACTATCAATTCCAACGGACGCAGATAACCGTCCGCATGCTCGGCGATCGCTACGTCTCGCGATCGGAAGCGAAGCGCCTCCTCTCCGGCCTCGACAAGTTTCGAGAGATACGCCTCGATTTCACTGGAGTTGCGGGCATCGGCCAGGGTTTCGCCGACGAGCTTTTCCGGGTGTTTGCGTCCGCCCATCCCGAGACGAAGATCGTGGTTGAGAACGCCCTACCCGTCGTGAGCGCGATGATCGAGCACACCAGGCGTTCGGAGGAGCCGGGGTAGCTGCGACGCCGGTCGACCGCAGCCGGACCCTGCAGCGTCGGCAGTAGGCTGGCGCCGGCAGCCGCGAGGCAAAAAAAACCCCTCAGGGAAAAGGAGGTTAAACCCTGAGGGGAACATCTAAAAGGAGGTCGCTGAAAAAGAAGCTTCGTTCTTCGTCAACACCCTGTAAACCGCGCTGGTCGGAGAAGGTTACAAGATTTGGCCCGCCAGGTCGCCGCCGGTGGGGAAGGACCGCGTGCGCTCTACAGACTTGCGAGAATCTCCGCGGCGTGGCCTTCGGGTTTCACCGCAGGGAAGGCCCTTATTACCTTGTTCTTCTCGTCGAGGACGAAGGTTGCGCGCAGAATCCCCTCGTAGGTCTTGCCGTAATTCTGCTTCTCGCCCCAAGCCCCGAACTGGTCGATCACCGCACGATCTTCGTCGCTCAAGAGAAAGAACGGGAGATTGTACTTCTTCTTGAACTGGCCGTGGGATTCGGCGGAGTCCTTGCTGATGCCGATGACCACTGCCCCCTTTGCGAGGATCTGGTCGTACGCGTCGCGAAAGCCGCACGCCTCGGTCGTGCACCCGGGCGTATCGTCTTTCGGATAGAAGTAAACGACCTTCTTCTTACCGGGAAAGTGCGAAAGCGACACCATCTTCCCGCTGTCGTCGGGAAGCTTGAAATCCTTGATCACCTGCCCCTCTTTTACCATGCCTTGCTCCTCGCTGTGCCATTTTGCTCACAAATCTACTAATAAATCTCGTTCGGGGCAAACCGCACGACCAGGAGGCAGCCGTGCCAGGAACTCGCCAAAAAGACGTTTGATTCCTCACCATTCATCAGTACCTTAGTCCGTTAAGGAGAATGTAGCTCAGGAATGAAATCACCAAAAGAGGTCGCGCTGGACGCCAAGCTCCTCGGGATGCTGTCCGGGCGGGCGCGCGAGGCTGCGGAGATCATGTTGGACGATCCGGAAATCCAGTACCTTCAGGAGTATTCGAACACGGTCTCGATCAAGCGGTTGGGCTATAACGACCACGGACCGGTGCACATGCGGAAGGTGCTCATGAACGCCGTCGTCATGTGCGACCTGCTCACCCAGAACGGCATCAAGATGAATCTCGAGCAGGAGGGGCTTGGCACAGTCGACGATAGCCGCGTGGCGATAACTGTTGCCGCCCTCCTCCACGACATCGGTATGAGCGTCGGGCGGGAGCGCCACGAGTTCATTGGGGCAGATCTCGCCCTCCCGGTCATCGATCGAATCCTCGGCGCGATCTACCCCGGAGACATCGAGAGGCGGGTCGTCATCCGCTCCATGGTGGTCGAGGGGATCGTCGGCCATATGGGCACGCAGAAGATCCATTCGCTCGAAGCAGGGCTCATCCTCATCGCGGATGGTCTCGACATGGAAAAGGGCCGGGCGCGAATCCCGCTCCTCATCAACGCCGAATCCCGCGTCGGGGACATCCACAAGTATTCGGCAGCGGCGATCGAACGGGTCACCATCGAGAGGGGACAAGAACGAGCCATCAAAATCACGGTGGCGATGTCCGCGTCGGTCGGGATCTTCCAGATCGAGGAGGTCCTCTTTACCAAGATCAATGCAAGTCCGATCAAGCCCTATATCGAGCTCTATGCGGATATCGCGGGGAGCGAGCTCAAGCGTTACCTGTAGCCGAGTTTTAACATTCTTTCCATTATCTCCGCTTTTCCGCGCTGCCCCTTGACCGCTCAAAAGGCGCCCTGTATTGTTCACTCCATGAATACAGAAGCGGCTCTCCCGGGCGCGACGGTCGCGGCCAAGTACCCGGCGTTCCGGCTTAAAGTGATCCTCAACACCGTTATCGTTGGAATATCCGTCCTCGTTCTCCAGCAGCTCCTGATGGATTTCGCGGACGGGATGGCCTACATGACCCTCGACTTCGGGAGCTTCCTCACGAGGCTCGGCAACCTTTTTGTCTATGCCGTTATTCCGATTGCGGTCGTCGCCTCCCTTCTCATCTGGCTCTATGTGACTCCCCTTCACAGCGTGCTCTGGGCGATCTACTCCGGCAAGCGACCGAAGGAGCGCGCATCCCGGAGGGCCCTGCGCATTCTCGTGCTCTATCCCTATCTGCTCATCCTCTTGAACGGTGCGGGCTTCCCCCTCGGGGTGATTCTCGGAACCCCACCGAGCCAGCTCTTCACCGCATCGGGGATCGTGATCCTCCTGCAGAACCTCGTGGGCGGCGTGGTCTTTGCGCACGTACAGATCGCCATCAACAATCTCATCCTCGCGGAGCCGCGCTCCCTTCTCCGTGTGCATCACATGGACAATTTCCGTGAGCCCAGCTTCGCCCGACGCAACATGCTGATTACGGTTTCGCTCGCGCTCTACGTCATGCTGACGGTGATCTCCGTCGGCCAGTCTGTGAAGGCCGCCGATGCCCTCTACGCGAACGTCTACTACTCGGTGGTGAAGCAGGGCAAGACTCTCGATCAGGCGACCGCCGCCTACAAGGATGCAGTGGCAAAGGTCCGCGGGGTTCCCCCGCAGCGCGTCCAGCTCCCGTCGAATGGGGCGATGACGAAAATGAACCTCCTCGGCGTCTTCCTCAGCATCTTCGTCTTCCTTCTCGCCCTCGCGATCTTCACGCAGCTCGTCTCCTCGCGCGTGCAGGTGCGACAGCTCAAGACGCTCACCGACAAGCTGCGCGAGATCACGGCCGGGAAGGCCGACCTTACCCAGCAGGTCGTGATAACCCAGTTCGACGAAATCGGCGAGCTCTCCGAGGCGATCAACCGCTTCATCGACAAGCTCCGGGATCTCTTCGCGCAGTTCGTCGACGCCGGTGAGCGGGTTACCCGTTCCTCGGCTACCCTACTGGGCGTCATCGGGAATGCGGCCGCCGCGACCGAGCAGATGGTCGCCTCGATCGCTCAGATCAGCTCGAACGCGGGTAGTCAGGCAGCCATCGTCAAGAGGTCGGAGAGTGCGCTTCGGGCGATGCTTGACTCCCTCGACCGGATCTCGACGAATCTCGATAGCCAGGCCTCCTTCGTCGAGCAGACCTCGAGCGCCATCACCGAGATGGCGGCAAGCATCAGCTCGGTGAGCCAGGCGACCGCAAAGGCCAACGCCGTCGCCGCTAACCTGAACCAGGTGGCGAAGGGCGGAAGCACCGCCGTCAACAACGCTGCAAAGGCAGTCCGCGACCTGGAGGAATCCTCCGACCAGGTCAGCGCCATCGTGACGGTTATCGCGAAGATCGCCGCCCAGACCAATCTCCTCGCGATGAATGCCGCTATCGAGGCGGCTCACGCCGGCGAGGCCGGCCGCGGCTTTGCCGTGGTCGCCGAAGAGGTGCGGAATCTCGCCGAGAACAGCGCGGCAAGCGCAAAGGAGATCTCCACTCATATTAAGGGCATGGCGAGCCTCATCAACACCGGGGTCAAGCTCTCCGAGGACGCCGGGAAGTCGCTCACCAAGATCAGCGAGGATATCAACCACACCACGTCGCTCGTGAACGAGATCGCCGCCGCCATGGAGGAGCAGAGCTCTGGTGCAAACGAGATAGTGTCCGCGATGAGCTCCCTGGTCGCGTCGACCCAGGATATCCGCAAGATCGCCGAGGAACAGAAGAGCAACAACGCGGCGCTGCGCTCTTCGATCGAAACTCTCGTGCAGATTTTCACCGAGACCAGGGAGGCCACCGAGGAACAGGCACGGGGCAATCAGGAGATCGCCGAAGGGATCAGCAACCTCCAAACGGTCGCAAACGAGAATCAGGAAACCGTGGCGCGCCTCAACGAGCTTCTGCAGGGCTTTGTGCTTCACGGCGACGACGGCGGGACCGCCGCGACGCCTCCCGCCTCTTCGAACAGCGGAGGCGGGCAGAGCGCTTCCCCTACCCTTGGTCCCGACGAGGAGGCCGTTCTCCTCTCAATGCCAGATGGTTCATAGGTCCGTAGCCGCTCCCGAGGTGGAGGTCCGCTGAGGCCTGGAGGATCGCGGTGACGTACTCCTTCGCTCCGCGCACCGCATCCCGCACCGAGCTCCCGAGCGCAAGCTCCGCCGCGATCGCGGAAGCGAAGGTGCAGCCGCTTCCGTGCGAGCTCCTCGTTGCCACCCGCGGGGCCGGCAGCTCCTCGAAGAAATCTCCATCGAAGAAAAGATCCCGGCTTTCCTCGGGGTCGAGGAAATGCCCGCCCTTCACGACCACGCTCTTCGGGCCGAGGGCGAGGATTGCACGGGCGGCCCTGCGCATGTCGTCGAGGCTCGAGATTTCAAAACCGGACAGCGCCTCGGCTTCCGGCAGGTTCGGGGTAACCACGGCGGCAAGGGGAAAGAGACGGCGAATAAGCGTCTCGCGGGCGCCCTCCTTCAGGAGGGGGTCTCCCCCCTTTGCCATCATGACGGGATCCACGACGAGGGGCGAAAGCCGGTGCTGGATGATCTTCACGGCGACGGCCTCGATGATGCCCTCGTTCGCCAGCATCCCGGTCTTCACCACGTCAACCCCGATGTCGTCCACGACCGAGTCGATCTGAGCAGCAACAAACTCGGGCGGGATCTCGAAGACACCCTGGACTCCGACGGTATTCTGCGCGGTAAGAGCGGTGATCGCGCTCATGCCGAAAACCCCGAGCGCCGCAAAGGTCTTCAGGTCCGCCTGGATACCCGCCCCGCCGCCCGAATCGGAACCGGCGATTGTCAAAGCTCGCTTCATGGCCACACTCACCTTCTCTCCTTCCCAAAATGGTCCCAGCCCGCACCTGAAAGCAAGGCGGAGCTCCCGTCCGGAAGGGCGAGCTCAGGAGGCCGCCCGGCCGGAAGGATCTCTCCGATGATCGAGACCGGCGTTCCCGTCTCCCGAGCGATACGTTCCGCAAGCTCCTCCGCGCGTCCCGGCGGCGCAGTGAAGAGGAGCTCGTAGTCCTCGCCGCCATGGAGCGAGAGCTGCCACTCGTCGCCCGAGTGCTCGCGCGAGAGAAGGCGGTTCTCCTCCGTCACGGGGAGCTTCCCCGCAAGGATTCGGACGCTCACGCCGCTTCGCTCACAGATATGCCCGAGATCGGCGGCGAGCCCATCGCTCACGTCGATCATGGCGGTCGCGAGGTGCGACGACCCGATCAAGGCGCCCTCCCGGACGCGAGGCGACGGTCTGTCCCGGCGCGCGTTCGCCACTCGGCGGAAGCTCTCGCCTGCGGATCGTTCGGGGGAAAGCAGGAGGGCAACCCCGGCTGCGGCATCGCCCAGGGTGCCGGTGACGAGCACGCGGTCGCCGGCCCGAGCCCCGGAGCGCAGCAGGACATTTTCCCGAGGCGCCTCGCCGAGGAGAAAGATGTCGATGAAGACACCGAGACGCGAGCGGGAGACATTCCCGCCCACTATTTCCACTCCGAAGGCCTCGGCCTCCTCCCGCATCCCGGCATACATCCCGTCAACGAAGGCGACATCGAGCCCGTTTGGGAGCCCCAGCGACACCAGCGCGAAGCGCGGAAGCCCACCAACCGCCGCTATGTCGCTCAGGTTCACTGCGAGCGCCTTCCATCCGAGATCGCGGGGATCGATGCGCTCCTTCAGAAAATGGGCCCCCTCCACCTGCACATCGCAGGTAGCAAGCCACACTCGCCCCCCATCAGCGCGCAGGACCGCCACGTCGTCACCGACACCGACGAGGACATCCCCGCCGTGTGCCGGAAGCTGCGCTCGGATGCGGTCGATAAGTCCGAACTCCCCAAGGTCGTCAATCGTCATTGCCGCTCGTCCCCTTCGTCTTTGCGACGATAGCGTACAGGGCGCGGGCCGCGGATTCAACATCCTCCGCCGACACGATGGCCGAAACGACCGCGATGCCGGCCGCGCCCGCCTCGATCATAGCAGCCGCATTGTCTCGATTGATTCCGCCGATGGCGACGACCGGGATCGAGACCGCCGCTGCGAGCAGGCGCAAGCCCTCGAGTCGAAGCGGGGGCGGGGCGTCCGGTTTCGTCGGCGTTGCAAAGACCGGGCTCGCCCCGATGTAGTCCGCTCCGTCGGCCTGAGCCCGAGCCGCCTGCTCGGCGCTCTCCGCCGAGACGCCGAGAAGCTTTCTCCTGCCGATAAGCCGCCGCGCGAGGACCGCGGGCAGATCGTCCTGCCCGACGTGGATGCCGTCCGCGTCCACCGCAAGCGCTACGTCGAGACGGTCGTTCACGATGAATGGTATGCGACGTCGCCGGCACAGCTCACGGAGCTCGCGCGCCTCCTCGACCATCCGGCGCGTCGACGCCCCCTTTTCGCGGTACTGAACGACGGTCGCCCCACCAGCTATCGCCGCCTCGACAATCTCACGGTGGCTGCGGCCGAGCGAGAGCCCCGCGTCGGTGACCAGGTAAAGCGACCAGTCCATCCGTCTACCCAAGCTCGACCGTCCGAACGCCCGCCCTCACCTGCGCCGGAGTGAGTCGAAAGAGCGCGTCGAGAAGCGCGGCGCGAAAGGAGCCGGGACCGCGGGAGGCTCGCGCGGCAGTCTGCGCCGCCAACCCGTAGCAGGCAAGCGCGGCGGCGGCCGCGACGAGATAGTCGCTTTCCACCGCGCAGAAGATCGCTATCGCGGTCGTCGCCATGCAGCCGCTACCGGTTATCGCCTGCAGCATGGCATGGCCGTTGTCGACGCCCAGAGTGCGCTTGCCGTTCGAGATGATGTCGCGCTTGCCCGTGATCGCGACGACCGCGCCCCGGCGCGCGGCGAACGCGGCCGCGACCGCAGCCGGGTCAGCGACCCCCTCCACCGAATCCACTCCGCGAACGGCTCCCCCGGCGCCGGCCAGCGCGCCAACCTCGCCCGAGTTGCCGCGAATCACCGCCACTTTGAGCTCGCGCAGGAGTCGCTCGCCGGTGGCGTTGCGATACTCCGGTGCGCCCACCCCGACCGGGTCGTAGACGATCGGAACACCGAGCTCGTTCGCCCGCCTGCCCGCGATGATCATCGCCTCGACCCATTCCGGCTCCAGCGTGCCAGGATTCAAGAGCAAGGTACCCGCGGCAGCGACCATCTCGGCGACCTCCTCGCGCGCGTGTGCCATGACAGGTGTGGCGCCGAAGGCGAGTGTCGCGTTTGCCGTGTCGTTCATCACGACCAGGTTGGTGATGTGATGGATCAGCGGATGCCGCTCGCGAACGCGCTCCAAGAGCTCCGCGGCGACGGAGCCGAAGGCGGCTCCCTGAGAGTTGTTTCTTGCCATGATGTCCTCCGGTGGCGTCACGTGTGTTCGGTCTTCGGCTCGAGCCTGTCGGTCCGCAGCGGGAACAGAAGGCCTACGAGCAGATAAAGCAGGAAGGGAACGATGAAGCTCGGCAGGGAGCCGCCGAGCACCGTCAGCTGCACGGGGATGAGCTTCTGCCACGCCGGGAAGAGCGAGCTTAAGGTGGTCGGATTGGTGATGTGATAGACGGCGAGGCCCACCGCCCAGGTGATCAGCCCTCGGGCGCTCAGTCCCCGCCGGTACCAGTAGGCGCCGTGGGGAAGGTAAAGCTCCTCCACATCATAGTGCCGCCGCCGGAGGATGAAGTAGTCGGCCACGAGGATTCCGAAGAGCGGGATGAAGAAGGAGCCGATCAGGTAGAGGAAGCCCTGGTACTGGGTCACGTCGAGAACTACCGCCACCGCAAGGCAGGCCACCCCCAGTCCGACGATGAGCCAGCGCTGCTTCACCCGGGGGAAGACGTTCTGCAGCGAGACCGCGGCCGAATAGAGATCGGCCCACGCATTGTGGGTCTCGTCGGCCAGAAGGATAAGGAGCGCTACCCAGCCGGCGAAGAGCGCGATCGCGGCGGCGAAGTTCTTCGGCTCCTGGCTCACCTGAGAGCCCAAGAGGATGAACACTCCAAGCGACAGGAACCAGGCGTTTGTGACGAAGAAGCCGGCGGCGGTCGACCAGAAGGCCCCGCCGCTCTTTCGCGCAAAGCGGTTGTAGTCGGCAACGAGCGGCAGCCACGAAACCGGGAGCGCGATCACCAGGTCGACCGCATCCCAAAACGGAAGCGAGCCGTTTCCCGCCTTGTGAATGAGCGCGGCCAGGGCGTGCGTCGCGATGACGTGATAGGTGAGCCAGACTCCAGTCGCAAGGGCCACCCACACGGCAAACTTCTCGAGCCACTGCCGGACCACTCCGACCGGGCCGCCGACTCCCATGAGGATGACGATCGCGGCGAATATCGCCGCCCATGCGACGTAGCTCGAGCGGCCGAGGAGAGTCCGGCTGATCGTGTCGGCCGCGACCCCCATCACGACAAACTCGAAGATCGTCCATCCGATGAGTTGGAGCGCGTTCAGGGTTGCCGGCAGGTAGGAGCCGCGCACCCCGAGAATCGGTCGCAGGAGCACCATCGTCGGCACTCCGGTATCGCTTCCCACGACTCCGACGAGAGCAAGAAGGAGGGAGCCGAGGGCGCTGCCGATGAAGATGGCAAGGAGCGCCCCCTTGAGACTCAACGCCGGCACGAGGAAGGTGCCCGCAAGCAGGACGAGAAGCCCTATCCCGAGATCTCCCCACAGCACCGCAAAGTCGAGCCTACCGAGCACGCGGTGCTCCCTCGGAACCGGCTGGATGCCCCATTCAGGCGGCGCCTGCGTTCGCTGAAAAAACCTCCGCAGAGGCTCAAACGATTTCACCTCTAACCTCCGTGGGGAGCGGAGGGGACCGGAAACAAAAAACGCCCCTTCTCTGCCGGGGCGGTTCTGCCGTTCTATGACCGTCCCTGCGCTGGCATTATCCAGGTCAGGTTCAATGGGTCAGCGACTAACAGTCGCCCTCTCAGCCCGGTCCCTACCGAGCTCCCCTCATGATTCAAACTTCTGGCGGTATCTTACGCACCGCGCTGGAAGGTTGTCAATGGATCGTCACCTCACGGCGGAGGGACCTTAAGCGCCATTCGCAGGAACTCGGCGGTAACGTTCACCAGCTCGCCGTCGATCGGCAGGTCGGGGTTGGCGTAGCTCGCGAGGTTAGCCTGCGTGTTGTTGGGGACGTCGCGAAGGACATGGTTCATCCCCCGGATGAGATCCATGTAGGATTGCGGCGCGGCCTTGTGCAGGAGCTCCGCTTGGAAGACGCCCGTCTGAAGGTCGCTCATGCCCTGAACGATGAGCACCGGTACGGTGAGCTTGGCGATCTCTGCTTGCGGATTGAACCGGAACTTCGAGATGAGGAAGGGTTGCTCCTGGCTTCCGAAGAGCGTTTGGAGATTGTTGCCCGTCACCGAAACCTGCTTGCCTTCCAGGAGGAGGTCGATGATGCGGTAGATCTGGTTGCGGATGGCGCTTGGCTGCCTGACAAACTGCTCCTTGAGGAGGGCGTCCGCCGGCTCTCCCGGCCCTGCCACCGAGACAAACGCGCCGGCGCCGGCCTTCCGCGCGGCGACCATGCCCACCAGAGCGCCTTCGCCGTAGCCAAGCACCGCCACGCCGCGGAAGCGCGTGTCGGTCTTGAGATTTGCAATCCATGCAGCGGCATCGTCGATGAGACCCGTAAAGAGGAGATGGGTGCCCGGCTTCAGGGCGGCGGCGCTCGCACCCACCCCCCGCTTGTCGTAGCGAATCGAGGCAAACCCCCGACGCGCGAGCGCCTGCGCAAAGAGCGCGAGGCAGTTGTTGCGAACGTGGACGTCGGCTATGTTTCCATTTCGGTCCATGGCTCCCTGTCCGGAGATGATGAGCACGACCGGGAAGGGGCCGGCGCCTTCGGGAAGAACGAGGCTTCCGTAGATGTCTCCTGTCGGGGTCTGGAGGATAACCGGTGTTCCGCCGTCGGCGGGCCGACTCTCCCCCTTTGCGCCGCTCTTCGTGAGACCGAAGGTCCCCTTCTGACCCGCCTGGGTGAAGGAACCCTCGATGCGGTTTCCCTCGATCTTGCCCCGGAACGCGGCGAGGTCGGAGCCGGCCTGTAGATCAAAGTCGATGCGCGGCGGCCGGAAAACGACGTTGACAAGCGGGAAGCTCTTTCCGGCGGCATCGCTTCCGGCCGAGCCGGTGGAAACGATGTCCATGCGCGCCTTGCCGTCGTTCTCGAAGTGCACCACGACGACGAGGGTTCTTCCCTGGATTACGAGCGCCCCCTGCCAGCTGCCGATGAGCTCGCTCGTGAAGGGCTCCCCCTTGGGAGCGCAGGAAAAGAGAAGAAGGCCCACCGCCAGAGCGACAATCGCCACGTCTACGGCGCCCCCCCAGAGGCGAGCGGTGAGACGATGGTGCGTTCGGCTGACCATATGGCCAACTGTATCCCGGCGGGGGGGTGAGTGTCGAGCCTGCCTAAAAGGATCACACGGCTGTCACCTGGTAGCCGAGGTAGTTTTGGAACGCCTCCACCATCGGCTCTACGAGATGGCCGGGGGTGATGCTGACGTGGTGGCGATGCCCGCTTCTCCCGATGAACTGTAGGACATCCTGCAGGTTCTCGATCTCGGCAACTCCGGCGCAGCCGAAGAACTGCTTCGAAAACTGATCCTTGGTGATCTTGCCTTTGCCGAGATAGAAATCGAGACTTCCTTCCTTCGTCATCATGCTCCCGAAGGTGAAGTCCATCGGACGGATTCGACCTACGTTGCAGCCGAATCCGTGGCCGGGGCCCATGCTGCTGGCAAGGATGAGGTGATCGGAGATGGTCCCCTTCTCGGCCATGAGGCTGCGCGGAACGTTTCCGCAGTGGAAGAGAATGCATTTGTTCTCCTCCTCTCCGTAGTTGTTGTTCCAGTCCAGGATCCCGCTTGCCTCACCCGAGGCCCGGGTCAGCGCGAACATGGTGACGGCATTCGCGACATCGACTTCGCACGCAGTCGGCACGGCGTGCTCCGCAAGATCGCCGGTTACGAGGCAGGGCGAGATGCCGTACTTCATCTGCAGCTCCGTCCAGCACCGGATCGCCATTGCATCCATCTTGTATTCGGCAACGACGTTATCGAGGACGACGCCGAGCTTCGCCAAGTTGACAAGCGCGTTCTCCGGCGCACTGCCCCAATTCGCCACCTGCCTCAGATGCTCCATCTTCTCCTTGAAGCTGTTCGTGCTCGTGCGAAGCGAATCCATCCGCGCGAAGATCTCCGACATGTCAATGGTTTCGACCGTGATCCCGTGGGACTGGAGCGCAAGCTCGTCCACCCGGACGGTCTTGAACGGTGTGGTGCGGGCACCGCTCGACCCTACCGTCATCTGCCGCATGCTGCCGACGATCCGGCACACGCGGTCGAAGGTATCGATGTTTCGGGCAAACGCTTCGCTTCCGGGGCGGACCGTGTGGGGCTGGAGGTTCGTGAAGGGGATCCCGACCTGCCGAAACACGTCCATGATTGACAGTTTGCCGCAGAATGCGTCGCGACGGCTCTGCGGTCCGAGCTGATCCAAATCGTCGGGATAGGCCTGGATGAGAATAGGAACGCCCGCTTCCCGAAGCGCAACCGAAGCACCGTTTTCGTCTCCGAAGTTCGGAAGCGAGAGAATGACGCCACCGAACTTGCCGCGGTTCTTTCGCAGGAAATCCGCGTAGGCTCGGCCGTGATCCGCGGTCTCCACCGCGCCGTGCGGGACCGCCTTCTCGTCGATGAGGAGCGTTTCGTGACCGAGCTCTCGAAGCACGCGCACCATCTCCTCCCGGGCCGATTGGATGAGCGACGACGGAAAGAATGCCCGATTGCCGAAAAAAAGCGCAAACCTGGTCTTCTGGCTGTCCATAGGTTCCTCCCCCTCGATTCTACCTTGTCCGGTTGCCGAGGTCGACTTCGATTTCGGATGGTCCGGCACCCTTGATTCCTGGCCGCTCTTCCTGCTACCGTGCGAATTCCCGGCGAGGCGCTCGACACCTGCTCGCGTCGCATCAACCACGCCGTGGAGCGGGAGGCCGGATTGCCGAATCCAATTCGAACCGACGGGAGCAATCGCTTTGCGAGGGATTCGTTTGTCCGGCGCTATCCGTCGATAATCGACGAGACGATCCAGGGCGGCTCCGATCTCCCGTCGGCGGCGGTGGACGAGCTTTCGCTCCTGCGCGACGAGCTCACCACCGGGGCCCCTTTGAGACTCTTTGAGCCCCCTGCGCCGGACCATGACGAATGGAGCCGGCTATTTGCCCGCTACGCGCGCGATACGTGGCTGAACACGGAGTGGTTCTTCGGCGACCATCTCTTCTATCGGCGCATCCTCCAGGCGGTCAGATGGTGGGAAACCGGCGTTGATCCCTATGCCATGGCAAAAGAGGCCGAGTATCGCAGCCCACGGCTCGCCGAGCTCATGGCCGAGGTGGGAGCTCTCTCACAGGCCGATCCCGCAGATCGTCTTGCCGTCCTTCTCCTCTACTCCCTGTGGGGGAATCGCGTGGACTTAAGCAACCGTGAAACCGCGAAGCACGGCATCGGAGATCCGAGCGAACGGGATTCGCACCTGCTCATCGACGACCGAGCGGCGGCGGTTCGTCGACTCCTAGACGCTCGCGGCGGGGTAAGCATCGTCACCGACAACGCCGGCACCGAGCTGGCGATGGACCTGGTGCTCGCCGACGCCCTTGTCGGCTTGCAGCACAGCGCCGTTTATCTGCACGTAAAAATGCATCCGACCTACGTGAGCGACGCGACCGCCGGGGACGTGAGCGCCATGATTGCGCTCTTTCGCTCGGGCTCCGCCGGCAGGGGAGCCGTCGCTCTCGGCGAGCGTCTCCACGCGGCGCTACGCGAGGGGCGCCTGCGGCTTGCTCCTGACCTCTACTGGAACCTGCCCTCCTGGCTCGCGGAGGCTCCTCCTCGAATCGCTCAGCTTTTCGAGCGGTCCGTATTGGTGATTCTGAAGGGCGATGCGAATTACCGCCGTTTGGTTCGAGACACCGATTGGGCGCCAGGAACCCCGCTCTCCGCAGCGGTGTCGCTCTGGCGGCCGACGTCGCCCTCCTTCCGGCTCCCG
>DAHUYW010000140.1 GCA_027306915.1 Spirochaetales bacterium
GGGGGTGATATTCACAGGCCTGCGCTGGGTCAGCGGCCTGGATGCACTGCCTTTGGCGGTGGCGGCGGATATGCCGTCGCTGGCCGGCAAACAGCCGGCACCGCCGTTCCCCACCGGACTCGATTGGATCAATACCGGCGGCAGGCCGGTCACTCTCAAAGAATTGCGCGGCAAAGTGGTGCTGCTGGATTTCTGGACCTACGGCTGCATCAACTGCTTCCACATCATTCCCGACCTGGACAAACTGCAAAAGACCTACGGCAACAAACTGGTCATCATCGGCGTGCATTCCGCCAAATTCGCCACCGAGCGCAAGACTGCCCACATCGAAGCGGTGGTGCTGCGCTACGGCATTGATCATCCGGTGGTGAACGACAAGGACATGCAGTTCTGGAACGAATACGGCGCCCAAGGCTGGCCTACGCTGACGGTGATCGATCCCGCCGGCAATGTGGTCGGCCAGGTATCCGGCGAAGGACATTACGCGTTGCTGAATAAAGTCATCGGCACGCTGATCCGGGGATTCGGCGCCCGAGACGAGATCAATGCCAAACCCCTGTGGTTCAGTGGTATT
>DAHUYW010000141.1:0-256 GCA_027306915.1 Spirochaetales bacterium
CTCGCGCGCTGCGCTTCCGTCCCCTTCAGTTGATCCCGCCGGACTTCGCGCCTTGACAAAACGTCCATTGCTGGTAAGATACTCCCAGGCTCTCCTCTCGAAGAGGCTTCCGAGCAAGCGGGCGGCTAGCTCAGTTGGTTAGAGCGCGTGCTCGACACGCACGAGGTCGTTGGTTCGAATCCAATGTCGCCCAAAAAGAATCGAACAGCGCAAGCGAACGATGAATCACCGACGCCGGAAGGGGCTTCCGATCTCC
>DAHUYW010000141.1:266-573 GCA_027306915.1 Spirochaetales bacterium
TTATCCTCTGCTCGCGCCTTCCCGGGGATGAGATTCCGAGTTCTCGAATGAGGAGGGATCCGAATGAACAGAACCATGAAGGGAGCGCTGCTTCCCGGCGACAGCAGCGTGCGGATGAAGGACTTCCCGGTCCCGGAACCTGGTCACGGCGAGGTCCTCATCAAGGTAAAATCGTCGACGATCTGCGGAAGCGATATCCGCGCAATCTACCGTGAGCATCTCGGAAAGGGCCCCGAAGGGTATCAGAACGTAATTGCGGGACACGAGCCTTCGGGACAGATCATCGCGGCAGGTCCCGGCCTGCGCC
>DAHUYW010000142.1:0-231 GCA_027306915.1 Spirochaetales bacterium
TCCCAACTCGACTCACTCGCTATTAGGCGCTCAGCTACTGCGAAGGGCACGCCGTATTGCTTGCACTCGCGCGCTATCACGGTGTCGATCTGCGACCAACCGTAGGCGCTTGCGGCCGTGAGAACGAAAAGCGCAATGAGAAAGGCTCGTTTCAACGCACCCTCCAATAGTTGCCGGGCACTTACGCGGCTCGGCTTACGGGATGCCTATTCGGGGGCCCAGCCCGATGGG
>DAHUYW010000142.1:241-549 GCA_027306915.1 Spirochaetales bacterium
AACCCCCACTTCCGGGTGAGCTCTTGCCCTTAACGTATCCAACAACGCGCCCCGAAATCGCCAATGGGAGCGGCAGGATTTGAACCTGCACGGCAAGTTTGCGGCTTCCGTCGCGCTGTTCTGCCTCACAGCTATTAGCGTCTGCCAATTCCGGCACGCTCCCTTGTTGCCGGGATACCGCCCGGCGCGGTTGTCAACTCGGTCCAATGCCGGCGGTAACGGAGAAAGAGCACTGGTTGAAATCCACGTAGTATTCCTTGCCGACCTCGAATGCGTCCCGCCGAACGGTCCCAGTCTTGATCGTTCCA
>DAHUYW010000143.1 GCA_027306915.1 Spirochaetales bacterium
TCGAACCCTCAACACCCGGAGCCACAGTCCGGTGCTCTACCATTGAGCTACACCCACCATTGCAAACCAAAGAGCGCGCCAGGCGGGATTCGAACCCACGACCCACGGCTTAGAAGGCCGTTGCTCTATCCGAACTGAGCTACTGGCGCCTGGCGGGCGCCACCATTACCAGAGCCGGAGCGCGGCGGGAAGTCCGCTCTCGATCGGTCGCATTCCGTGCTTGCCAGCGGGCCCCTGGATGCCGTAGGAGAGGAACCGTGAGAAAGCGTTCAAACGGGGACCGGATGGAAGACAATGGGTTGGGACCAACACTTTCCTTCATGCGCCTTTTGTGGACGCTGGAGCACGAGCTGCAAGCGGGCAGCAAGCGGATGCAGAAGCGCCTGGGCGTGACCGGCCCGCAGCGGCTGGCGCTCCGCCTCATCGGCCGGCAGCCCGACGTCTCGGCCGGGGAACTGGCGGACACGCTGCAGCTCCACCCGAGCACGCTCACGGGCATCCTCGAGATCCTCGTGAACCGCCGGCTGGTGCAGCGCAAGACCG
>DAHUYW010000144.1 GCA_027306915.1 Spirochaetales bacterium
GTCATTCTTGAAGCCATCGAACTGGCCGGCTACAAGCCCGGCGAGCAGATCGCCATCGCGCTCGATCCCGCTTCAAGTGAGTTTTACGACAAGGAGAAGGGCAAGTACGTCTTCAAGAAGAGTGACAAGCGCGAGCTCTCCAGCGAAGAGATGGCCGCCTTCTGGGAAAGCTGGTGCCGGCAGTATCCCATCGTTTCGATTGAAGACGGCCTCGCCGAGGACGACTGGAACGGCTGGCGCGTGCTGACCGAAAAGCTCGGCAACCGCATCCAGCTCGTCGGCGACGACCTCTTCGTCACCAATGTGAAGCGCCTGCAGCGCGGCATTGAAGAGGGCGTGGCCAACTCGATTCTCATCAAGGTGAACCAGATCGGCACCGTAACCGAAACGCTCGACGCCATCGAGCTCGGCCGCCGCTACGGCTACACCTCGATCATCTCCCACCGCTCCGGCGAAAGCGAAGACACCTTCATTGCCGATCTCGCCGTCGCCACTGGCGTGGGCCAGATCAAGACCGGCTCGGCCAGCCGCACCGACC
>DAHUYW010000145.1:0-263 GCA_027306915.1 Spirochaetales bacterium
CAGGAGTCCGCACAGGCAGCGCTCAGCTACATTCGCAGCCGCGCTCAGGCGCTCGGCCTCAGCCGCGAGTTCTACCGCAACCTCGACATCCATCTGCACGTGCCCGAAGGCGCCATTCCCAAGGACGGCCCCTCGGCCGGCATCACCATGGCCACCGCGCTCGCGAGCGCTCTTACGCGCATCCCAGTGCGCCGCGACATCGCCATGACCGGCGAAATCACGCTCCGCGGCAAGGTCCTGCCCATCGGCGGACTCAAGGAAAA
>DAHUYW010000145.1:291-537 GCA_027306915.1 Spirochaetales bacterium
CGCGGGTATCTTTGAATCCATCCTGCCCAAGGCGAACGAGAAGGATGTGGCCGAGCTGCCGGACAACATCAAGAACTCCATGAAGCTCCACTTCGTCGACACGATGGATGACGTGCTGGCACTCGCTCTCGAAGGCCCGCTGCCCGCGCCCATTCCGGCAGAAGCAGAAGTGCTGAGCTCTGTCCCTGCTTCAGAGTCCGGCCCCAGCTCTGTGGCGCGGCAGTAGCGGTGCGCCAGAGCAAGTCC
>DAHUYW010000146.1 GCA_027306915.1 Spirochaetales bacterium
AGTAGCTGGCGATGACGATCAGTGCAATCGCAACGGCCACGGTGAAGACAGCGCCGATGGCGGTGTCGAGCTGCGCGTAGGGAATGTGCTTCTCCTTGAGCCCCTTGTCGACGACCGAGCTCTGCTGGAAGAAGATCATCCAGGGCGCGATGGTCGTCCCCACGTTCGCCATGATGAGGAAGAGGACGGGGCTGGTGAAGCCGTAGGGGAAGCCCGGGATCAGTCCGGTGTGGAGAAGGGTGCCAAGATCGGGGTGCACGAAGAAGACCGCAGGGACGTAGACCAGATTCACCGCGCAGAGCGCGAGAACGATCTTCTCCCAGGTCCAATAGCGGCCGTTGACCAGAATGGCCATGATGAAGGCGATGACCACCACCACCGTGATCCACGGCGGGATGCCGAAGATGCTCAGGGCGACGGTCATCCCGACGAATTCGGTGATGATCGTTAGCAGGTCGGTGATCGTCAGGTCGCAGAGCGAGAACCAGCCCCAGAACGTGCCGAAGGAGTCGAAGATCGCCTCGGCGTGCCCCTTC
>DAHUYW010000147.1 GCA_027306915.1 Spirochaetales bacterium
GGTCTCGTCCGTGCACTCCCGCGCGCTTCCCTGCGCCTCGGTGACGGTGGCCATCGCCGCTGCCGTGCTTGGCGCCCTGGCCGGCCCGCCTGCCCGCGCGGCCGACGGCGCTCGACTGACCGTGCACTATGATCGGCCGCTCCATGCCGTCAGCCCGACGCTCTACGGCCTCATGACGGAGGAGATCAACCACTCCTATGACGGCGGCCTCTATGCGGAGCTCATCCGCGATCGGGTGTTCTTCGCGAGGGAGCATCGCCAGTTCCTGAAGGTCTGGTCGGTGGACCAGAATGCCGCGGACGGCATCACGATCGCAGTGGACGACGATACGGGTCCCAGCGCCGCGCTGCCCTACAGTCTGAAGCTGACCGCGGCGCGGGCCTCGGCGCGTGATCCGGGCGGCATCGACAACCCCGGCTACTGGGGCGTTCCGGTGTGGCCGCACACCCCCTACCGTGCCTCGATCTACCTGAAGGCGGCGGGCGGCCGCGATCCGGGGCCGCTCACCATGGCCATCGTCTCCGACTCG
>DAHUYW010000148.1 GCA_027306915.1 Spirochaetales bacterium
AAGGTCGTTCCAAGACTTCCTGGTTTACATCCGGTGATGCACTTTGCCCAAAAGCGAATCGGACGGGCCATTGCGAACACCTACCTGAACACAATGCAAAGCGAGAGACACATCGACTATCGCCTCCTCTCCCAATGGATACTCGTGAAGGCGGCTGAACGAACCTATTACGGACTCCCGTCGGAAAAAGGTCAACTCCAGCGATTCGTCCACGCGTGTCTAGCATCATCAATATCCGGAGACAACGAAGACTTGCCTTATCGCCTTCTACAGTCCCAACGAATGTGGCCAAAAACCGATTGACGCGTGCGCCTAACATTTCGTTGCAGCTGACTTTGGGCATACAGCCGTCAAGTAGAACTCGGTTAGCACGGTTCTACGGTCCACGACAACGTCCCCGCCTCCGGCGGGGTCTGTAGCGGCGGCGCCCAAAGCAGCTGAACTCAATCGTTATGTTCAATGAACCTACGATCGCCTTGCGCTGCAATTCTCGTTCACCGTCAACTTACTGCCGAACAACGGCACTT
>DAHUYW010000149.1 GCA_027306915.1 Spirochaetales bacterium
CTCCGGCCAGGAACTCTTCGGCCTTGGCGGCGTCGAGCGGTCGCGCGAACAGGAAGCCCTGCCCGCCGGAGCAGTTCTGCTCGCGCAGGATCGCGAGCTCCTGCTGGCGCTCGATCCCCTCGGCGTGGGTGTCCAGGCACAGCGCCTTGCCAAGCTGGACCAGGGTCCTGATGAGCTGCTCGGCCTCGCGCCCGTCGGCGAGCGCCGCGATGAACGAGCGGTCGATCTTCAGCGAGTCGACGGGGAAGCGCTGCAGGTGCGCGAGCGAGGAGTAGCCGGTGCCGAAGTCGTCGATCGCGATTCGTGCGCCGAGCTCCTTGACCGCGGAGAGGCGCCTGGCGGTGTCCTCCGCGTTGCGCATGATCGCGGTCTCGGTCACCTCGATCGTGAGGGCGTCCGGGCGCAGCCCGCTCGCGGCAAGCGCGTCTCGCACATCGTCGACCAGATCGTCCGTGTCGAGCTGGCGCGCGGAGACGTTGACCGCGATGCCCACCTCATGGCCAGCGCGATGCCACTTGGCCCCCT
>DAHUYW010000014.1 GCA_027306915.1 Spirochaetales bacterium
CAGAACGAGAGCGTAAAAGATGGTAAGGACGGTGTTGCCGGCGACGTAGTAGCAGGTGACCAGGAGCGAATTGCCGAAGAACAGGTCTGTCGTAAAGAGATGCACGTAGTTGCGGAGCCCGATCCAAGCCGGCTTGGTCAGCACGTTCCAGTCGGTGAAGCTGATCAGGACTCCTGCTATCATCGGGCCGATGACGAAAATGAGAAGACCGAGGATGACCGGCGACGCAAAAAGATAGCCCGCGACGGCTTGATGAGCTCCGGGATGTCGCCTCACGCTCCGAGAGAACTGCTTCATTGCTGCTCCCGAATCTTTCTCTATAGGACGGTCAGTCGGAATTGCGGGTCTCCCGCGCTCGGGAGACCCGCAAACCAACTCAATTCTGCGTCGTCCGTCGAAGGCACGTCAATCGAAATTCGAAGCCTACTTGCCCTCAAAGATCGGGGTGATCTTCGGCATGATTTCATTGTTTATCACGTCGGCGGCGCTCTTCTGTCCGAGCCACACCTGAGAAAGCGCGGGCTCGATGACGTCATCCATCTTCTGAAACGTCGGCACGTAGTAGGGAGGCAGCTGATACGCATAGTTCAGCGCGAAATCCACAACCGCCTGTTTGTACTCTGACGGATGAACAGGGTTATCCACCCACTTCGCGATCAACGACGGATTCTTGTACCACTGAACCTCGTTCGGGAGCCACAGACCGCTCTTTTCAAGCGGAAGGGCGTTTTCCGGGTTCATGATGAACTTCAAGAGCTCTTTCGCTTCGGGTATGTGCTTCGAGCTCTTGTAGATGACGATCGGGGTGCCAACCGAGGTAGTAGCGAGCTTCTTCATGTAGGGAAGCACGCCGACCCCGAAGTCGAGGCCCTGCTGCTGATGGGTGATTCCGAGGGTCAACAGGTCCCAGGTTCCGTCGATAACCATCGCGACCTGGCCGCTCAAGAGGGCCGTGGCCGCGGCGGTCGGCATCTGCTGCGTACCAGGGGTGGGGCTCACATGGTCGACGTTGATGAGGTCGGCCATCTTCTGAATTGCGCCGATCGTTCCGGGGCTGTTCATGAGCAGCTGCTTGCCATCCGGGCTCACCACACCGCCGCCGTTGCTGATGGCGAAGGTTACCCACGGCATGTACCACTGCTGGATCCAGGTGCCGAATTGCCGGATGTTGTTCGGATCAAAGCTCGCGCTGTCCGCGGTGTTCCCGTTTGCGTCCTTCGTGAGCTTCTTTGCAACCTGCACAAAGTGATCCCAGCTCCAGGCCTTGGTCGGATCCGCCGGCGGATAGGGGAGACCCGCCTGGTCGAAGAGCTTCTTGCTGTACCAGATGACCTGGACCTCGTTCGCGACGCTGACGCCAACTATCTTGCCGTCGGGCAGAACGAACTTGAGGACTGCAAGCTTCTCCGGCTCATTCTTGTAGAAGTCCGTCAGGTCTACAAACTGGTTGTTCATGCCCCAATTGAGCACTGCAGTCTCCAAGAAGTACCCGAGGTCGGGCAACGTATCGCTAGCCGCCAGGGTATTGATCTTCGACATGAAGTCGGTGCTTGCCCCGAAATGCAAGGCGTCGATCTTTATGTTGGGGTTTTTGTCCATGTAGGCCTTCATGAACGCGTCGGTGGCGTTCACCTCGTTCTGATCCCCCCAGAACGCGTACTTCAGCGTCACGGGCCCTGCTGCGGCGGCGCTCTTCTCGGACTGTCCGCCGGCGAACGCGGCCAGAGCCGTCGCGACGAAGAAGATCGATGCAGCCGCCACTGCCAAGACAACTTTTCTCGTCATGCTTTCTCCTCCTTCAAAAGGTCTTACTTCCCTCTGTACCTAGAAATCATAAGACCCGTAGACAGGGCGCGAAAGGTGAAGGTGTCGAATAAAACGGGGACAAACCCGACCTCGTGCCTGGGGGATGAGGGCTACTGGCGCACAACGACGCCCTGGTTGTGCTTGCCGAAGGATCGACTCGCTTTCCGGGCGGTCTGCCGGGT
This sequence comes from Spirochaetales bacterium, assembly GCA_027306915.1. The sequence goes on from DAHUYW010000014.1 coordinate 1,989, forward strand.
CGATTTCCGGGCTCTTTCCGGCGCTCACCCAGGTCGGCTCGACTTTCTTACCCTTTCACCGCGCCGGACATAAGACCTCGAATATAGTAGCGCTGAAGCGTCACGTAGAGCACGACGCAGGGAACCATCGCGATGACCGCTCCGGCGATGAGGAAGCCGAAGTTCACCGAGCCGTAGGTCCCCGACTCCACGTCGAGCAGCGCAACCGGAAGGGTGAGCTTGCTGTCGCTCGTGAGAAAAATGAGGGCCCCGAGGAACTCGGTCCACGCAAAGAGAAAGGCATATAGAACCGTGGTCGCCATTCCGGGAACGACGAGGGGACGCAATACCCCCACGAGGGTTCGCATCACGCCCGCACCATCCACCGCGGCCGAGTCCTCCATCTCCTGGGGTATGTGGGTGAAGGTGTTTCGCATCACGAAAACCCCGAAAGGGAGGTTATAAGTCGTATAGAAGAGAATCAGACCGAGAAGGCTGTTGGTGAGCCCGAGGGCGTGGAGCTCGAGAAAGAGCGGGGTGAGAATCGCCTGGAACGGGATCATGAGGGTGAGCAGGATGAGCGAGAACATCACCCCGGCGCCCCGATAGCGCAGGCGTGGCCGCCCGAAGGCGTAGCCGGCGAGGGTGGCGATGAGGGCCGTCAGCGCCGCGGTCGCCGCCGCCACGATGAGGCTGTTGCCGACGTGTCGGAGGATGTTCGTCGCGCCGGTGACCAGGCCCGAGTAGTTCCCGAGCGTGAGCTGGGTGAAGTTCTTCGCCGAGATCGGCGATCCGATCAGCTCAGCCGGCTGGAAGGAGCGCAGAACCGCCCAGACGAGCGGCGCGATGAAGAGCGCACTCAAGACGATACCGGTCAGCAGGTAGAGCGCAAGCCCACCGCTCTCCGTCGCGGCCTTCCGCCGCTGCCGTCGGGTCTTCATTGATCCTCCTCGCGACCGGCCCTTAGAAACACGAACTGCCCGATGCTGATAAGCCCCACAACGACCATGAGGACGAGGGACATCGCGGTCGCCTCTCCGAGGCGAAGCTGGACGAATCCGACCTGGTAGATCCACATCACGACGGTATCGGTGCTGGTCCCCGGGCCGCCCTGGGTCAGAATGTAGAACTGGGTGAAGGCGAGAAAAGAACCGATGACCGAGATGATGAGGCTCAGGGCGATCGTTCCCCTGAGAAGAGGAAGCGTCACGTGGAACTCTCGGTCCCACCAGGAGGCCCCGTCGATCTCCGCCGACTCGTACAGCTCCTTCGGAACCCCTTGCATTCCGGCCATGAGGAGCACCATCGTGAGTCCGGAGGCGAACCAGACGACGAGCACCGAAATGGCGATGAGCGAGAGATTGGCGTCTACGAGCCACGCGGTCGAGGCCTTGGCGATCCCGAGCTTCGAGAGCAGGAAGTTCACTGCTCCGGAATCCGGTTGGAGCTCGAGCACGAGCATGTAGCTCTCGGTTGCGAGCCCCACGACGTAGGGGAGAAAGAAGAGCGTGCGGAAAACGATCGCCGCGGGTCGGTTCGAGCGCACCAGAAGGGCAAGCCCGTACCCGACGAGGAGAATGGGCAGGGTGACGATCGCTGTGTACCTCAATGTGAAGAGAACCGACTGCCCGAAGGTCGCGTCCTGCCCGAGATTTCCATAGTTGCGAAGACCGATGAAGTGGTACGAACCCACGAGCGGCCAGTTCGTGAGCGAGATATAGATCGCGAACCCGAGCGGAAAGACGACGAAGACCGCGACGAAAAGGATTGCCGGTGCGCTCAAGAGCCACCCGGCCCGCGCTCCGCTCGTGACCCGCGACGAGCGGGGCCGTGCGATCCGCACGACACCCGCTGCCGCATTCTTTGACCGTGGGTTGCGCCGCCGAGTACGGCGGTCGCGAAGATCCAGAGACACCTGCGAGGCTCCGCTCTCAGCTGCCGAGCTGCTTGAGCACTTGCGTAAAGCCGGGCTGGGCCGTCTTCATTGCCGCTTTCACGTGGCCGTTGTAGACGGACTCCCGAAACATTGCGAACCAGGGGCCGTTCGGCTGATTGAAGAGGCTGTTGTAGGCGGTAGTGGGAGGCGCATAGCCGTGCTTCAGCGCGCGGAGAACAACCGCGTCGAACGGATGATCCTTCAGAAACTGCGCGTCAAGGACGTCGGTACGAATCGGGGTGAAGCCGAGCGACGGATACTCAAGCTGCTGGTGCTTCGCGAGGACGAACTTGATGAACTCCCAGGCTCCCGATGCGTTCTTGGCGCCGGTCGGAATGCCGAAGTCGTCGCCGCCGTCGAAGGTGCTGTAGCCTCCGTCCGGGCCGGGAAGCGGCGCGGCGCCGAGCTCCGAGCGCGGGACCTTGGCCCCCTTGAGGTTGTTGACCACGACCGCGTAGCCGCCCGGGAAGACCCCCACGTCGCCGGCGAGGAAGTCCTTGCCCCAGGTCGAGCCGTTCTGCGTAAGGTCCGCCTTCGGAGCGAGGTGCTGTTGCCAGACGTCCTTGTAGAGGGTCAGGAGCTGCTCGAGCGGCTTGTTGCCCTCGATGTTGGCGGTCTCCGAGCCGATCTCTCCGTTGATCAGGTGGGTCCCGGTTGCCCAGACGTCAGGCAGCATCGTGAAGCCGAGGCTGCCCTGGCAGTCGCCCACGAAGGAAAAGCCGTAGACTCCGCTTCCCCCCGCCTTCTGGACCGCTTGCGCGTCGTGGAGCATGTCGGCGAAGCTGGCAGGAGCCTGGTTCGGATCGAGCCCCGCCTTCTTGAAGAGCGTCTTGTTGTACCAGAGCATCGAAAGGTCGGCGAGGTAGGGCACGCCGTAGAGCTTCCCGTCGTACTTGGCGAGATTCAGGTGGCCGGGGCTCAAGGCGTCTTTGTACGGAAGCGCATCGATCGGCACCGTCAAATCAACGAACTGCGCCTTGCGGGTGAAGATCGGCATGTTGATGTCATTCAGACCGATCACGTCCGGCGGCGAGCCCGCCCGAAGCGCGGTGGCAAGCTGAGTCACCGCCTCGTTCGGCTGATTCTCCGTGAGAACCACCTTGAGCTTCGGATGAGAGGCGTTGAACTCCTGGACCATCGCTCGGGCCACGGTCGAGGTGGCGGCGCGCGCCCAGAAGTGCACGGTGCCGGTGGCATTCTCGCCGAAGTTCTTGCTGGTGGGAGCGACTCCCGCGCTCGACTTCGCGCTGCATGCCGCCAGGAGGATGCCGACGGCAGCAACGGCTACCACGAGGCTCGCTGTACGGCGCAGCATTTTGCCGTGAGCGAGCGACAGAAACTTTGATAGATATCGTTTATCCATCTACTTCTTCTCCTTGGAATCCAGTCTATGGCTCCATTTTCAATGAGACGATTATAGGTCGCCGGAGTTGCAGTCGACAGGGGAGTCCTTCGTACATAAAGAGGACAAATCCGACCTATGGAGCGGGGATCAGAAATAGAGGCGCAGAACGATATCCTGATCGTAGTTGCCGAAGCCGCGCCCAAAGATGTTGAGACCGCCTCGGTTCTCGGCGTCCTCCTTGATCCCGTAGCGGACGCGGATCGAGTGATGGTCGGGGATCGCTAGATCGACGAGCCTGGTATCCGAGATCGCGACCCCATCCACAAACGACCCCTCGTCGGTGACGCTCCAATTCTTCAGGAGTCCATACTGGGAGCCCTCGAGCTTCCACCAGTTGGGAGTGAGCTTCCCCCGCTGATCGCCGAAATCCCCCGGAGAGGTCCAATGGCCAACGTCAACGTCGTTGACGCAGAGGCTGATGTCCGAGAGCCAATTGCCATTTGTGCCGGGTGTCTCGGAGCTGAGCTCGGCGCTGATCTCCAGCTTGCGGAGCGGCCGGTCTTTATAGAGACTGTTGTTCGGGAACTTGTATTCGACGTAGCCCTTCGCAAACCAGAGCAACCCGGCTTTCACCCGCCCAGGATCCAAGAAATAGCTGGGAACGTCGAGAAAGCCGATGATTCCCTCGGTCGAGCACAGCCCGCAGGGGGCGGACACCTCGTAGCTCGTGTAGAGACCGATGGGCATCTCAACCTCGATGGTGTCATCCGGCTTCGCCTTCTGGTTGTTGGGGAATCGTATTACCATTTCACGATACACGGGATGACAAACCTTCTGCGTTCCTTTCTTTCCCTTCGCGGTCTCCGTGCGCAGCAGTCCCGCCTTCTCGAGGATAATGATGTTCGTCGCAATGGTCGACTGAGGGAGCTTGAGAGCCTCGGCTATCTCATTGACGTTCTTCCCCTCGTGCAGTATGAGCTCGAGAATCTTTATCCGAACTTCCGAGGCAAGGCCCCTCAGCACCGTAATGTCGGTTCGGGGATCGATGACAAGGATGGTGTCTTCATTCATGGGACGTTCACTCCCTTTTGCCCCCCTTTTCTATCATAATAATTGATATTCTGCAACTAGATTCCGGAATGGAAATGGGTACATATCGGTATGACGGATATTGACAGCGCGGGCAACTCGCATTACCGTGGATGCTGGATGAGCTCGGCGTCGGAATTGTCCTCATTTTCTCTGAATTCCTCGGCTTGGCGCAGCATGAGGGTCGGTGCATCATGTTTGCAAGAAACAGTCAGGAGTAAACGAGTGAGCTGGCAATATCTACGGGCCTCAATCGACGGAGGCTTCTGGCGGGCGTATCAGAATCTGGTGCGCACCGAGGTCATCCCGTTTCAATGGAAGGCGCTCAACGATCAAATACCGGGCGCTCCGAAGAGCCACTCGATGGAAAACCTCCGCATAGCGGCCGGCAAGAGCCAGGGCCAGTTCGAAGGAATGGTTTTTCAGGACAGCGACATCTCAAAGTGGCTGGAAGCGGCGGGTCATATCTTGGGCGAGGACTCCGAGATGAACGAGCAGATCCGCAGCTGGGCGGATGAGACAATCGAGGTGCTTGCCTCCGCCCAGCAGCCCGACGGATACCTGAACAGCTACTTCACGGTCAAGGAGCCTAAGCGCCACTGGAAGAACCTGCGCGAAGCCCACGAGCTGTACTGCGCCGGCCATCTCATCGAGGCGGGGGTAGCCGTGTACCGAACCACAAAGAACCGCAAAATCCTGGAGGTCGTCACCAAGCTCGCCGACCACATCGACACCCATTTCGGCGTGGAGAAGGGAAAGGTCCGAGGATATCCAGGGCACGAGGAGGTCGAGCTCGCGCTCGTCAAGCTCTATCGCCTCACCGGAGAGCGACGCTACCTTTCCCTCGCGAAATACTTCATAGATGAGAGGGGTCGCTCTCCGAACTACTTCGAGCAAGAGGCCGCCGCCCCCGACTACCAGGCGCTCTGGGGCATCCGCGAGCTTGACTACTTTCAAGCAGACAAGCCCATCCGCGAGCAGACCGACGCGGTTGGGCACGCCGTGCGAGCGATGTATCTTTGCACCGCAGCGGCCGACATCGCGCTCGAGACCGCCGATGCGTCCCTCGCGCAGGCGTGCGATAGGCTCTGGGAGAGCGCCGTCGGTAGGCGAATGTACATCACCGGCGGGATAGGGTCGCAGGCTCACCACGAGGCCTTCACCTTCGACTACGACCTTCCAAACGACACCGCCTACACCGAGACCTGCGCCGCGATCGGTCTCTTCTTCTTCTCTCACCGGATGGCAAACCTGCGCCACGAAGCCCGTTACGCGGACGTCATGGAGCGAACGCTCTACAATGGGATCCTGAGCGGGCTCGCCCTCGACGGCCACAGCTACTTCTACGTCAATCCGCTCGAGGTCTACCCGGCCTCATGCGACAAGAACGCCAATTACGCGCACGTGAAGTACCGCAGGCAGCCGTGGTACGGCTGCGCCTGTTGTCCCCCCAACGTTGCGCGACTCCTTGCCTCGCTGGGTGAATACCTCTATCACGTCGCAGGGAATACCCTCTACGCGGATCTATTTCACAGCGGGCGGCTTACCACTGAGGTCGGCGGGAAGGGGGTTTCCATCCGCCAGCAGACTGACTATCCGTGGTCACAGTCCGTTGTGTTCGAGTTCGAGGGCGCCTCGCCGGTCGACTTCGACCTCGCGATTCGGCTCCCCTCCTGGTGCCCAGCGCCCGAACTGGAGGTCGCTGGGAATAGGCTTGATCTCCCCTCGATAACCGACCACGGGTATGCGCACGTGCGCCGCAGCTGGAAGCCAGGGGAGCGCCTAGCGCTCAAGCTTCCGATGCGGGCGACCCGGGTGCACGCCGATCCCCGGGTCCGCGCGGACTGGGGCAAGGTGGCGATTCAACGGGGGCCGGTCGTCTACTGTCTCGAGGAGGCTGACAACGGACCCAACCTCGAGACGGTTGCTTTGCCGGCGGAGGCTGAGTTGCGGGAGGCCTTCCGCTCCGATCTTCTCGGTGGTATCGTGACGATTGCCGCCGAGGGACGTGGCTGGAACGCTTCCCAGCCCCAAGGAGAAAGCCTCTATCGGAGCGCCGGCGGCCGCCTCACGCCGAGGGCCCTTCTGTTCATTCCTTACTACGCGTGGGCCAATCGGGCAGCAGGTGAGATGGCGGTGTGGATACGCGAATAGATCTCGCCGGCTGCGCCGTGCCCGGCGCCGCGCAGACACACTGAGGGAGTTAAAACGTTATGGAGAACGGGTTGAGCGTTGCCTTGGCTTGTCCGTTCGAACCGATTGAAGCGCGCTGCGTCGTCTCGGATGTCGCCGACTTGCGGGTTATCCAACCGAAGGGTTGCTATTGCCTCTTCTTCGTGACCCGGGGAATCCTTCAGGTTCAAATGAGAGCGTCGGGCCGCAGGCTGCAAACCGGCGAGGCTCTCCTTGTCCGAAGCGGGGCCGGGGAGAGGATTTCGCTCGTCAATCATGATGAGGTGGAGTACTACCGCCTCCAGTTTCGACTCTTCGGCCGCGGCTGCGCCGGAGGAAAGCACCCGCTCGAGGTGCCTGAGCACGCGGTGGTTCGTCCGACGGAGCGGCTCACCGATCTTCTTCGCCGTTACCTAGCGGCAGAGAAGCGCGGCTGCTCTTCGCGCCTCACCCTCTACAACCTGATGGTGCTGGTCCTCTACGAGCTGACCCGCTCGTCTGCGACAATGGATACGACCGCGAGCCTCGAGCCCGGGCTCGAGATAATCGCCTCGCGAGTGGATGCTTTCATAGCCGCCCATTACCGCCGTCCGATCGGGACGCTCGAGATAGCCCGCGAGCTTCGCTACAATCCGGACTACTTGGAGCGCGCCTATCGGCAGGAGCGCGGAATATCGATCCGCGAAGCGATCCATCGCCGCAGGATTCGCGAGGCCCGGGCTCAGCTGTTACTCCGGCGAGAGTCCCGCATCGCCGAGATAGCCGCTCTCTGCGGATACAACGATACGAGCTACTTTCGCAGGGTCTTCAAGCGGGTAACGAGCATGACCCCGAACCGCTACCGCGTCGAGGCCGGAACCCGATCATGATTGGCGCCGGAACTCTTCGCTTCGAGCTTGCCGATGAGGTGCAGGCGTTCAACAGCGGGCTGTTCGTGTCTCCCGGATACGGAACGCATGCGACGAGGACTATCGATTCCTATGAGCTCATTTTCGTCACACAGGGCTGTTTGGATCTGTTCGAGGGGGAGGTAGACTATCACCTCGAGCGCAATCAGACTCTGCTTCTCTATCCGGGACGGCGTCATGGAGGCAGTGCCCCCTATTCCCCGGATGCCAACTTCTACTGGGTGCACTTCCAGATCGGCGACCGTGCCGGGGGAGATTCCCCGATTCATATCCCCAAGGTGGCTACGGTCTCCGATCCCGAGTTTCTCACCGAGCTGTTCTGTCGTTTCATATCGGACCAGGAATCGGGAGTCCTCGATCCCGTGGTGGCATCCCACCTGGTCGCCCTCATGCTGTGCGAAACCGGAGAAGCCGTTGAGCCGGCCCCGGCGAGGCAGGGGTCTTCGCTTGCAGGGCTCATCCAGACCTATATCGACGAGAACTATCGCAGACCGATCACTACCTCCTCGGTCGCCCGTGACCTCCTGTACAACTCCGACTACCTCGAACGGGTCTTCCACCGCCAGACGGGAATGTCGATCCTGGACGCCCTTCACTTCAAGCGCATTGCCGCGGCGCGCTCACTCCTGCGCAGCGAGGGTAGGAAGAACATCAACGAGATCGCCTTCACCTGCGGGTATACCGACCCGGGCTACTTCCGGCGGATGTTCAAGCGCCTGTCCGGTCTCACGCCCAAGCAGTTTCGCTCTCTGTACAGCCGAACCCATATCAACACACACTGAGCCGGAGGGGAGCGCCGCGCCCGCCCCGCCGGAGCCAGGAGGCTCTTCGAAGGTGTCAGCTCGCCGCAACATCCGGTTCTGGCTGCTCGGAGTCGCCGCAGGTGCCGGATTGACCTCCGCCGTCGCAATCGGCCTCTGGGCGCTCAACGAGCCGCTCATCTTCCCCGGTCACGATCCGCAGCCGGCTTCCTTCGCGGCGACCACTTCGGTTCAACCGCTCCAAGGCCCTTGGGTCGTGGCCGTCCAGCCCGGCCACTGGGAGATAGATAAGCTTCCGAGAGAGCTTGCCCGCCTGCGTGACAACACCGGCGCGGTGTTCGGATCGGTTCGTGAGGTGGACATCAACAAAGCGGTCGCTGCGGCGCTCGTCGCCAAGCTCGACGCGGCCGGCTGGAAGACCATCCTGGTGCCGGCGACCGTCCCCCCGGAGCTTCGGGCCGACGCCTTCATCGCGATCCACGCGGACTCGACCGACCAAGACCCCACCCGCCGGGGCTGGAAGCTATCCTCCCCGTGGCGCGCGAGCGCCGACAGCCGGACGCTCGCGGCGAGCCTCAAGGGGGCTTTCTCGGCGGTGCCGGAGCTCGTTGAAGACGCCGACGGGGTGACCGTCAACATGCGAGGTTACTTCGCTTTCAACTACCGCCGCTTCGTGCACTCGATAAGCCCCTACACCCCTGCGGTAATCATCGAGCTCGGCTTCATCTCCAACGCGACGGACCGGGCACTCCTGACCGCTCGGCCCGATTTCTGGGCCGATATCATCCTCAAGGGGATTGAGAGTTACTTTGCCTCTTTCAACCGAAAGGACATCGCCGCTCTCCGGCCGCTCGAGCTGCCGTGGGTTGCGGCGGGGGCTCAAGGAGTTGCGGTGCGCAGCTTTCCGAGCGAAGAGGCGGGAGTGCGGTGGATGCTCGGTCCCGGAACGGTCCTGCTGCCGGTGGATGTCTCCGGTTCCTGGTACGAGGTATTCGTCAGGCGCCATTTCGCCACCGGGTGGGTCCGAAAGAGCGACGTCGTCGTAACCGCCGACCCCCATTGGCCGATGCCCGGCGAGCACCGCTACGAGCAGCCTGGAAGATAAGCGGTCGGCAGATCCTCCCGGCGCGGCACTAGCTACCGTGGCCGCATGCGGAACGGGCGCTCGATGGCCCGCCGGAGGCCCGCAGTCAAGTCTTGCCGCGCCGATGACGAGATCGTACAGTTCCCCGATATGAGCCTGCGACTTCGGCTGCCGAACCCTTTCGGAGGAAGCATCTGGTACAAGGAGCGCACCGCCAGCACGATGGACGACATCCGTGCGCTCATTCAACGCGGGGAGCCTGAGGGAACCGTCGCGGCCGCCGGCTTTCAGGCGGAAGGGCGCGGACGTTTCGCGGACAGGCGGTGGGAGACGGGACCGGGCGAGGCGCTGCTCTTTACCATCGCGCTGCGGGCCCCGAGACCCGCCGCCGAAAGCTCTCCTGCCTCCGCCCGAGGCGCCGATCGGTCGGACGCCCCTGCTCAGGCCCTTGCCCCCTCGCTCCGACTCGCGCTCGGAGTCGCCCTCTTCCTCGAGTCGCTCGGGCTCAAGCCGGTGATCAAGTGGCCGAACGATCTCCTGCTCGATGAGCGAAAGGTGTGCGGGATCCTCGTCGTCGGATCGGGGGAGTGGCTGTACGGCGGAATCGGGCTGAACCTGCGTCAGTCATACTTTTCGCAGGGTCTGCGGCGCCCGGCCACGTCGCTTCTCCTTGCAGGCCGTGATCTAGCGCCGGAGGATGCCCTTTCGAGGTTGCTGCCGTGGCTGCACACGGCCTATTTCCACCCCGATGCCCGCAGCGAGACCGAGCGCAGGCTGTGGCGTCTCCATGAGGAGATCGAGGTGGAAGAACGGGTCGGCCATCCGCCTCGCCGGGGCAGGGTGAGCGGTCTCGGCGCCGAGGGCGCCCTCTTGCTCGAGACGCCGGGCGGAACCGTGAGGTGCCTCGCCGGCGAGTAGGAGCTATGAAGCCGAGGCTACCTCGATTTCGTCGACCGGAGTGTCCGGCTCAGGTTTCCATTCCGAGGTGAAGTGAAACTGAATCGACGGGTACTCTTCGATCATCCGATTCAGCCACCAGACGGTCTCGGCGAAGAAGACCGGCCTGCCCTCGCGGTCGTAGGCAATGTCCGCAGCCTTGATTCGGATGAACTCCTTCAAGGTCGCGGCATTCTCGGAGGTAATCCAGCACGCCCGCGCATAGCTCATGGGCTGAAAGCGACAGGAGGCGCCGTACTCGTGCAGAAGCCGGTAGAGGATGACGTCGAACTGAAGCTCGCCGACGGTCCCGATGATCTTTCTTCTTCCCAGCTCCTGGATGAAGAGCTGCGCGAGCCCCTCCTCGGTCAGCTCTTTGACGCCCTTGTCGAGCTGCTTCGAGCGCATCGCGTCGGTGCTGATGAGCTCCTTGAAGATCTCCGGTGAAAAGCTGGGGACACCCCTGAAGACGAGCTCCTCTCCCTCGGTGAGGGTGTCGCCGATCTTCAGGTTGCCGCGGTCGTAGAGCCCGACGACGTCGCCGGGGTAGGCCTCCTCGATGATGCTCTTGCGCTGCGCCATGAAATTGTAGGGCGTGGAGAAGCGGATCTCCTTGCCCAGGCGAACGTGCCGGAAGGACTTGTCGCGCTCGAACCGTCCGGAGCAGACCCTGAGGAAGGCGATCCGATCGCGGTGGCGCGGATCGATGTTCGCGTGGATCTTGAACACGAAACCGCTGAACTTGTCCTCCGAGGGCTCGACCAGCCGCCGGTCGCTTTCCCGCGGCCTCGGCGGCGGAGCAATCTCGAGGAAGGTCTCGAGGAGCTCTCGGACTCCGAAATTGTTGAGCGCGCTCCCGAAAAAGACCGGCGCCACCTTCCCGCTTAGGTAGTCGTCCTTGGAAAAGCGCTCGTACACCCCATCGACAAGCGCCACCTCCTCCCGGAGGGCCGACGCATCGCTGCCGAGGCGCTGATCGAGGAGGGGGTCATCCAGCTCTCGGATGTAGAGCCGGTCGTGCTCAACGACAGTCTTTCCGGGACTGAAGAGGTAGAGGTTCCGCTCGTGGAGGTTATAGACCCCCTTGAAGGCCGACCCCATGTTGATGGGCCAGGTCATCGGGCGGACCGCAAGGGAGAGCTTCTTCTCAAGCTCGTCCATGAGCTCGAAGGGACGTTTGCCCTCGCGGTCGAGCTTGTTTACGAAAATGATGACCGGTGTGTTTCGCATCCTGCAGACGCCCATGAGCTTCTCGGTCTGTTCCTCGACACCCTTCACGCAGTCGACCACCAGGATGACGCTGTCGACCGCGGTGAGCGTCCGATAGGTGTCTTCGGCGAAGTCCTTGTGGCCCGGGGTGTCGAGGATATTGATGATCGTCCCGTGGTACTCCAGGGTCATGACCGAGGTGGCGACCGAGATCCCGCGCTGCCGCTCGATTTCCATGAAGTCGGAAGTGGCCGCGCGTTGGATCTTGTTCGATTTCACGGCGCCGGCTGTCTGGATGCCGCCCCCGTACAGCAGGAGCTTCTCCGTAAGAGTCGTCTTTCCCGCGTCCGGGTGGCTGATTATCGCGAAGGTTCTTCGCTTCTGTATCTCTTCGACTATGCTCATCCCTTGCTCTCTTGTTCGCGTCACTCGAACGGACGCTGCGTGTGAGGTCCGCGGAAGACGGCTCAGGCCGGCGCCCCTTCACGCTGGGTGCCGGCCGGGACCCGCCCTTCTATTGCTTTGATCCGCCGGTGTTGTGAGTTCCGCCGCCCGATGCGGTAAAGGGAACAAAGATTTCACGCTTGAAGCCGTGGTAGATGTCCTCGCGCGTGAGATGGATGTTGCCGTTCTTTCCGACCGTCTTCGTGATCTTCAGCACGACCTGCCCGGAGGGAGGTCCGATCGGAATAAGCATGATGCCGTTCGGCTTCAGCTGTTTAAGGAGCTCCGGGGGGATGTGGTCGATTCCCGTCGTGACGATGATCCGGTCGAATGGGGCGTACTTGGACCAACCGTAGTAGCCGTCCGCAAGGCGGCGGTGGATATTGGCGTACTCTGGGATCTCCTTGGTGTGCTCCAGGTAGATTTGATTCGTCTCCTCGGCCAGAGGCTTCACGATCTCAATGGTGTACACGAAGTTCGAAAGCTGCGAGAGGACCGCGGACTGGTAGCCGGAGCCCGTCCCGATCTCCAGGACACTCTCATCCGGCTTCAGGTCGAGCTCGTCCGTCATGTGCGCGACGAGCTCCGGTCCCGAGATAGTCTGACCGTAGCCGATCGGTATTGCGGTGTTGTCATAGGTTTTGGAGAGGTTGTAGGGACGCACGAACCATTCCCGCGGGGTGAGAAGAAACGCCAAGAGGACGCTCTTGTGCACGATGAGGTGACGCTCGACGGTGATTTCCGCCCGCTGCCATCGCCAGCGAAGGTATCTTTCTTGCTGATCCGTGTGCGCAAGCATCCACTTCACGTAGGCGCTCTCGCTGGTGATCGGCGGGAGCTCGGTGCGCTTCGTGATGTTGTAGACCGGCTGCACGGCCGGGTCGTACAGATCGATCGGCTTGACCGCGCGAAGGGAAACCGGAGAGGCGCCCACCGGATAGCGGTATACCTCGGCCGACCGAGCGGCGGCCGGGAGGTTCCGATCGGAAGACGCCGGCTCGTCGGTGGCAGTCGCAGGAACAGCGGCGGAGGCGTCCGCAGCCTGCGAGCTCGGGCTCCCAACGGCCTGATGCGGCCGGTTCGCATCCTTGGAATCCGAGACACTGGAAAGCGTGTTCCCCGCTGCCGACGCGACCGAGCCTGTCAGGTCGGCGGCGTGGCCGCTCGCCGACAATCTCGCCACCGCGAAAGCCCCGGCGCCGGCGATCACGCAGAGTGCGACGATTCCGAGGGTGACGAGCACCCGTCGGCGCGGCCGCTCTCCGCGGGAGCTGCGCCCGCCGTGCCCCTGATCCTTTGCGGCCGCAGCCCCTGCCTGCGAGGCCCGGCCGTACCCGCAAACCGGGCAGGTGCCATCCTGGTTAAGATCGAATCCGCAATTCGGACAACTTGCCATCGAGACTTCTCCTCATCGGTTCTTGTGATGTTCGGGAGCCCTGGACCCAGAGGCGAGCCACGGGAATGACAGCTCGAGGAGGATATGACCACATCGACCGGCGAAGGCCGCACGTCCTTCGGCCGTTTGCAGATAGTCGTCGCCAAGAAACTGCTTCTGATAATCGGGCGACAGGGCGAGTCCCGAAGGCAGGAGCTTCCCGCATGCCGCTGTCACATCACAAATCCGAGGTCAGCCTATCACGGACGCTTCCAACGGAACAAGCGGGGGACTCCGCACCGGCCGAGCGTTGCGGTCGCTACCCTTTTGATTTTCCGGCTATGGACCTGAAGAGCCTCTCGCCGAGCTCCTCGATCTCTGCGCGGCGCGCGATTCGCTCGAGCCACTTGGCTGGTATCGCCGATCGACCATAGAGGATTCCGGCGAGTCCTCCGGCGACCGCGGCGGTCGTGTCCGCATCGTCCCCAAGGTTCACAGCCTTGAGCACCACATCGGCATAGCTCTTTTCCGAGAGGAGGCACCAGACCGCCGCCTCGAGGGTATCGATGACATAGCCGGTGGACTTGATCGAGCTCTCCGTAGCGGCACCGAGCTCCCCGGAGAGAAATCGGCTGTAGGGGGCAAGCTCGGAATTCTCCGATTGGTGCCTCTGGGCGTAGGCACAGCTCCCCAGGTAGGCGCTCCGCGCGTCCTGCCCCACGAGCAGTCGAAGCGCCATTTCAATGTAGAGCTCACATCCGAGCACGGCCCGGGGATGGGCGTGCGTAAGCGAGGAGACCTCGGAGACGCGACGATGTCTTTCGGCACAGCCGAGCCCTCCGAGCGTGAAGGCAAGCGGCAGAACTCGGGCAAGCGAACCGTTCCCATTTGAATATTCATCGCGGCCGCCGGCGGAGGTGAGGTCTTTAGGCTTCTTCTTCAGCTTGTGGATCGCTTCCTTCGTCGTTCCCCCGATGTCGAACATCTTTCCCCACGGAGTCCAGTACCCCTCGTAGAGGGAGCGCACAAAGCGCTCCGAGAGATCCGCGAGGTCGTAGCCCGTACACAGGCTCTCGGCGAGACAAAGCGTAAGAACACCGTCGTCGGACCAGGTCCCCGGAGGTTGGTTGTGGACGCCGGGACCCCCCATGTCGTCGACGGGATGACGGCGGAGCTCCTCGCGCGATTTGAACTCGAAGGGTACGCCCAGAGCGTCCCCTGTGCACAGACCGAGAATTCCGCCCAACAGCTGGTTCTTGGTCATCAGGAATCCGCCCCTTGCAACAATTATAAGAGCAGGCACCGAAGAACGCAAATTTCCCTGCTATCACCGGTCGATCGCCCAATCGCGCTTGACCGCACGAAACAGCCCCTGTATCATCACGGTCAGGAGCGTACCCATGGGCACCGTCCGACGGAACGTTATCCTTCCTGATGCGCTCGACAAAGAGCTCGATGCGGTCGCCGAAATGCTCAAGGAGACGAAGAGCAATCTCATAACTCGGGCGCTCGCCTACTATCTGGACCTTGTCGACCTCACCGTTGCACGCGAACGGGCGCGCCTCGTCGAACAGGGAGAAAAGAAGCCGAAGACCGTCGGCGACCTCAAAGAGGCGCTGAGGCTCTAGCGGATGTACGAGCTTCTTTTCGACCAAGCCGTCGAAAACGACCTGTCGATCCCTGCGCGGGAGGAGCAACGGTTCATCCTCGCCAGCCTGGAAAGGCTCTCACGGTTCTACTCCGAAAGCTACGAGCGCGAGCTTCTCAAAGCCGGCATCCTCCGCAAGCTCGACGGAGAGTGGGAAGGCTTCTACCGGCTACGCCTGCGCACCTTTCGAGCGATCTTCAAGAAGCACGACGAGAGCCTCATCATCTTCGTAGTCCGCTCGAGGCTGCGAAGCGACATCGAGCGATAGGCCCCCGTGATCGCGCCTACCGGCGCTTGACTTGAGTCCGCGAAAGCCAAGCGCACCGGCCCACTACCCTCTTGTTCCCGCCCTACCGGCGCTTGATGTCCGCAACAAGCGCACCGGCCCACTACCCTCTTGTTCCCGCCCTACCGGCGCTTGACTTTCACTCAGTTTCTTCGTATGTATGAGCGCAGTACAGTCTTTTCTTCGAGGGAGGGAGAAATCCCGACCGGCGGTGACAGTCCGCAATCCGGAGCGTTGTTCGCGACGGGGGAAACGGTGAAATTCCGTTACCGACAGTGCAAGTCTGGATGGGAGAGGAAAAGAGGGGCCTTTTTGTATAAGCCTATACAAGCACCACCTCTCTTTGTTGCTCCCCCTTCCAGAGCTCGGGACCAGGAAAGCACATGGAAGCGCGGGAGTTTGCCAGCGCAAGAGACGATGCCTCGGCTGCTTCGGACGACAGCTCTCCGGTAATCGCGGTCGAAGGACTTCGCTTCGGTTTCAATACACAGCCTGTGCTTGAGGACATTGCCTTCACCGTCGGGCCGGAGGAGTTTGTCTCTTTCATCGGACCCTCGGGGTGCGGCAAGACGACACTCCTCTACCTTCTGCTTGGCCTCCACAAGGGCTATACGGGCCATATCGAGGTCCGGGCAGCGAAGACCTCCTTTGTCTTTCAGCACGATTCGTTGCTCGAATGGCGCGATGCGCTCTCGAATGTCCTTCTTCCGCTGGAGGTCGCAGGCGTCGCGGTTGACGAAGGGGTGAGGCAAGAAGCGCAGCAGATGCTTGAGCTCGTCGGTCTGAACGGTTTCGGTCATCTCTATCCGGCGGAGCTTTCGGGGGGAATGAAGAAGCGGGTGGAGCTCGCCCGGGCGCTCATCACCCGGCCTGAGCTGCTCATTCTCGACGAGCCGTTCTCCTCGCTCGATATTCTGAGCAGAGAGCGGCTCAATCTCCTCCTGAAGCGGATCCATGTCGAAAGACGCTCGACCGTGGTCATGGTCACCCACTCGGTCGAAGAGGCATGTTTCTTGTCCGATCGGGTCTACGTCCTTTCGGGAGCGCCGGCGCGGCTTCTTGAGGTTGAAACCATTCCGCGGGAGACCGAGAGTGTGCGCGAGCAGTTCTCGCTCTCCGGCGCGGAGGTTCAAGCGAACAATGCGATCCGCGCTGCTGCCAAGACCCTGTGGAACAACACCCAGGAGATAGCCGAGCAGGAAGGCGCGCTCAAGCGCTCTCTTGCGGGGCTGAAGATCACGCGCGCAGTCCGATCCGCTCGGACCCGCGAGCCAGAGGAGAGCGAGCTGATCCGGAGGAGCCTCCTCGCGCGCGTCGGGGGGCAGCTTCAGCACCGGTACAATCTGTTCCTGATTCCCATCGAGCTCGTGGCGCTCTTCTACATCGTGACGTTCGTGAAGGTTCACCTTCAGGTTCCCGATTTCGTTTTCCCGTTGCCGGGCGAGGTGCTGCGCCGCTTCATCTCGACCCTGGTGGACGGATCGATCCTCCGGGATCTCGAAGCCACCCTCTACGAGTCCGCCTTCGGCTTTCTCATCGCCTTTGCCATTACCCTCATCCTCGGATACACCATTGCCAAGTCCCGCGTCGTGTTCAATTTGGCCATGCCCTACCTCGTTGCGCTGAACACGATCCCTTCGGTGGCGCTTGCCCCCTTCCTGGTGTTGTGGTTCGGCTTCGGACTGACACCCAAGATCATCACCTGCGTCATCGTCATGTTCTTTCCCATGCTCATCAACAACGTCTCGGCGATTGCGCTCGCATCGGAGCGAACTCGCGTCCTTGTCACCTTCTACCGTCCGTCGCGCCTGAAGGCATTCACCAAGTTCGAGTTTCCTGCGGCCCTTCCGGTCATAGCAAGCGGTATCAAGGTCTCGATAACGCTTTCGGTGATCGGGGCGGTCGTCGGAGAGTTTGTGTCGGGCCACAGCGGGCTCGGATCGCTCGTTAATGAGGCGAAGGCCAACTTCGACATGCCGCTGATGTTCGTCGGTCTTCTGTGGCTCAGCCTGCTGGGGCTCTTCTATTTCGGCGTCGCCACCGCCGTTTTCGCGCTCGTGAATCGACGGCGAAAGTTCCCATCGGCGGGCCGTTAGGGCGGCCGCTATTCCTTGGAGGTCACGTGTGAGACGACAACGACTCTTTTCTATGGAGGGCGGCCGCGCCGGGCGGCTGCGCGTGTTTGTCACGGCAGGGGCGATTCTTATCGCTGTGGGTGCGCTTTTTCCGGCTGGAGCCCACGGCCAACAGCTTTCCACCGTGCGGCTCGCGATCGGTTACATCCCCAACATCCAGTTCACCCCGCTTTACGTCGGCATCGACAAGGGCTTCTACCGCGACGAGGGGATCAATCTGCAGATCCAGTACGGCTTCGGGATCGACATCTTTTCGCTCCTCGCGCTTAAGCGGATCGACGTTGGGCTGTCGGACTCGGATCAGCTCATCCTCGCGGGATCGAAGGGGATCGGGCTGCAGGCGATCTACCAGTACTATCAAAGCGATCCGATTGCGATAGTCGCAAAGAAAGAGGTGGTCTCCAGAGCGAGCGACTTTGCCGGGAAGAAGATCGGGACTCCGGAGCTCTTCGGCTCAAGCTACATCGGCCTCATGCTTTTCCTCAACCATTATCACCTCACCGGCAAGGTCGCCGTCGAGCGGATCGGCTACAGCCAGATCCCCGCCCTCATGAGCGACCGGGTCGCCGGGGCGGTGTGCTTTATCACGAACGAGACCGTGAAGCTACGCCAGTTGGGAATTCCCATCCAGGAGTGGGATGTCCGGGACTTTTCGAACATGGTTGGTTCGTCCTTCATAAGCTCGCAGGCGATTATCGCCGAGCGTGGGGATCTTCTCCGCCGCTTCATCGCCGGGACGCGGAAGGCGACCGCCTACACCGTCGATCACCCCGAAGAAGCCCTCGATATCGCAATGCGCTACTTGGACTCCGCGGAGCGGAGCCAGCGCCCCTTCCTCGCGGCATCGCTTGCCTCGACGATCAGTCTCTTCCGATCGCCTGAGGCCTACGGCGCCATCGCTCCTGCCGCCTACCAGGGGTCCATCCAGAGCCTCGCGGGGATTGGCATGATCCCGGAGAGTTATCCGGCCGCCCGAATCATCCACCCCTTCTAGAAACGGAGGGGCTCTTCCCGGCGCGACAGGGTCGCGACCTTGCCCAGAAAGCGCGGTTATATTCACAAAAGCTGACGACGAGTATAATCATAGAGAGCCTGAAGGCGGTGGAAGAAATGGCCGGTAGCCCTCCTAAACGATACAATCCCGGGGAGCTACAGCGAACCCGAGAGCATCTCGGCGAGCTGACGCCGGAAGAGGCACGCCGCATGGCAAAGCGCCTTGGCGGCCAAGTCGGCGTCGAACGGGCCACGGAGAAGGTGGAGACCGGCTACCGAAAGCTTTCCGGACTCAATAGGAGACGAGTAGACAGTCTCGTTCCAAAGGAGCGGGTGGCTCCACGGGGGCCTGGATCAGACCCCGCAGACCCTCCCGAGGCTCAAGGGGGGGCTTCGGACGAACGGACAGCGGAGGCGGGCCCAGCCCGGCCGGGCTACTTTGATCTTGTCAGGATGAGCTTCGCCGCCGCGCGCGTGGAGCATCAGCTGAAAACCCTTCCGCACGCAGCAGCCTCCCTCTTCGCAATCTTCGGCCAGGTAGAGGATTTCGCCAACCCCGACTTCCTCCGAAACAGCGACAAGCTTATCTTCACGCCGATCGAGAGTCTTGTCCTTGCAGTTCGCCAGCTCCTCGCGCGCAATGCGAAGGCTGCCGCCTTCAAGCTGCAGATCCCCTATTTCAAGCAGATCCTCTCGGTCATCAACGATTGGGACATCGAAGGAATAAGCAGGGAGCTTTCCCGCCTGCAGCGCGATCCCCGCGGGGTGACCTTTGCGGACTGCCGCCGGTTGTGCGTCATGCTTTTCAGGCCGCTCATGATGCTTGGTGACCTCGACCCGACCTACCATATCGCATCGGCAATAAAGCACCTCCAGGATCTGAACCTCCTTGCCATGCCCAAGCACTCCCCGGATGCCGAAAAGGTCCGGCTCCAGTATGCGGCCGCGCGCGATGACCTCATTCCGGTCTTTCGGCGCTTGCGGGAGCGGTGCTATCCCCTTCTCATGAGGCTCGCCTCGGTCCGGTATTCGCCCTACCCGGAGTTCTTCCGGGTGCAGCGGGAGGTCATCCTCGGATTTCTTTCCCTTTCTCGAGAGGAGGTCATTCCCGCCAAGGACCTCACCGACGTCACGCAGGCTGCGGCGCTCGCTTCTCCGCCCGCCGCGGAGGCGGCGGCCCCGAAGGGTCAGTCGGAAGGGCGGGAGAGCGAGGCAAAACCCTTCCCGGCACGGGTGGTCCGGGGCCTCGAGTTCCTGGATCAGCTCTTTCCGCAGGCGGGCTTTGCACGGCTCGCGGACTATCCTGATCTCTATCCGTATTTTCAACCTCTGTTCAACTTCCCGCGCGGGGTGGAGCTGATACCTCCGGAAGACCCCCTTCAGCAGGTCGTTGTGCTCGTCGCCGTGCTTCAGCAGCTCTTCTACGGTTTCCGCGCAATCCGCTTTCGTGCATTCGAGGATTCTCACGGCAACAGGGTGGCCGTGAACGAGAGGATCGAGGCGCTTACCGCCAACTGGCACCTCTTTCTCGACGAGGTGATCGGCAAGAACTACGCAGGCAATCTCGACGAGGCGTGTCGGCAGCTCGAGCGGAACCGCGACTTCCTGCTTACCGATTATGGCGACAAGGTCGAGACGGATCTCCAGTGGACCAAGCGTCGTTTTCTCCTGCCTCATCTTGCGATCCGCGCGGCGAAGGGGATTCGGCCGGCCTTCGCATCGAACCTACCCAAGCTTCCGGACACCGTCCGAGACCTGAAGGAGACCATCGGGCTTATCGTCGACGACGTTGAGAGCAAACGCCTGCAGAGCATCGATAACCCGTGGGACGATTTCTCCTTCGCAATCGAAGATTTCCTCTCGAAGCGGATTCGCTTGGTCTTGAGCCGGCGGGTCAATCCGGAGCAGTACCTCGGAAAACGCATCTCAAACATCAGCCTCATCGTCCACGCGGGCCTTGTCTTGGCAGTCCTTGAATACCTGACAACGAGCCCCGACAGCTTCTACTACAAAGCCAAAGAGTACCCCCTCTATCGGACCGAGGTGGGCCGGCCCGGGATGCCCCAGTACAACGTCCCGCTTGAGAATCCCTATGAGGTCATTGAGGCGACGGAGCGCTATCGAGTCTCCTCAGGCGATGTGAAGAGGCGGGCCGCTGCCGAGAGACCCCTGCATTCCGACCAGCCGGCGGCAGGCGAAGCCCCGCAGGAGAGCACCGGCAGTGGGCCCCTGCCGCAAGGCGCCGGAACGTCGGGCGAAAAGCGAGATCCCCTTACCGGGATGGCCCTCCTCAAGGAGCTCACCACCCGCCTCGACCAGCTCGTTGGGTTGGACCCGGACGGCGAGCAACCCTTTGTCCTCCTTGCCGTCAGCCTCAGACACTTCGCCGAGCTTTCGAAGGAGTACGGTAGCGCCTATGCCGAACCTGCGTTGAAAACGGCCGCGGACATTATCATGGGCGAGATCCGGCCCGACGTCGATGTGCCCTACCGGGTGGGGGCGGCCGGCTTTGTCATCCTGCTCCTCGACGCGCGGGCCGGGGATTCGGCTCAGCTCGCCGGGCGGCTCGCCAAGAGGTTTCACGCGACCGTGGTGGGAACGGATCCCCTTGCGGTCTCGATCGGAACCGTGGAGCGCCGCGGCGGATGGCCCATCGAGCGGCTTCTCAAGCTCACCGAGGGCACCATCCGCGAGGCAGCCAAGCGTCCCTCCCCTTCGATGGTGACCTACGACCCTTCGAGCGACAGCTTCATCCCGCTCGTTTAGCGCCGCTCCCTCAGGAGAGAAGCCTCTCTCCGCGCAGCTTCGCCTGGAAGCGCTCAAGCGCTCTACCCGTCAGCGTCACCTCCGTCCCGCCAAGCAGCTGCTTGAGCGCCTCCATCTCCCGCCGTGAAAACTGGATGCCGCCGAGAACGTAGTCGTCAAACGCCTCGCAGGCGAGGGGGCAGACCCGTTTCGCAATCTCGTGGAGAACGAGGGCATAATCCCGGATCTCCTTCTGCGCGTGAGGATCCATGCGAAGCTTGAGGAAATGGAAGAGGTTGTGGAGGTCGATCTGCCAGTACATCTCCGTGTAGGTGCTCAAGGGAAGGTTAACCCGAGCGAGCTCTCGGGCTATGTTGTCCTCGAGAATCTTCCGGTAGTCCTGGTAGGCGCGGGCCTGGCCTGCGGCGAGGAGATCGATGGTTCGCCTGCGCACCTCGGGTTCGGCCGGTTCGGTGGCGCGGCCCTGTTTGTTTTCCTCGCTCTGCACCGCCACATCGTGCTCGTCGGGCAGGTAGAACTCGTCGCGCAGGACGCTGTAGCGTCCGGAGATCTCGTTCACCCGGGCGGTTCGATGGCGCAGCCACTGGCGGGCGACGAAGATCGGCATCTTCACGTGGAAGCTCATGATCACCTGCTCGAAAGGCGAGGTATGCTCGTTTCGCAGCAGGTAGGAGATCAAGCCCGAGTCCTTTCGAAAGCTCTTCGTACCCTCTCCGTAGGAAACACGGGCCGCCTGCACGATTCGCTCGTCGCCGCCAAGATAATCGACAAGCCGCACAAAGCCTTTCGAATGGACCGGAAACTCTTGGTCGAGGATCGCCTCGGCCTCCGGTACAACGCAGTGCGCCATGAGAACCTCCCTCTTGCTTTGACCGCCATCATAGACGCCCGAGAGACTCCCTGTCAGCCGTCCGGGCGCCGCGCCGCCCTGCGGCCGCTCTGTGCGCCGATCAACGGCCGATAAACCGCGGTCGACATCGACCATTCGAGATCGAGAGCACTCGCCGGGCAAGGATATCGGCCGCCTCCACCGGGACGCTCCCTGCGATGGCGACCTGCGAGCCGAAGTCCGACTGTTCGAGACGGCCTCCGAGATCGATGACGATCCGCTCGACCGCGTCGTAGAGATCATAGGGCAGCTCGAGCGCGAAGGCGCGCATCGGAGCAAACTCCCGCACCGGCAGGCCGCGCATCGTCCCGCGGGCGGCCTCTGCGTAGGCCCGCGCGAGCCCGCCGGTGCCGAGCTTAGTGCCGCCGAAGTAGCGGGTCACGGTGAGGATGACGTTGGTGACTCCGCTCCCTTTCAAAACCTCGAGGATCGCTCTGCCTGCGGTCCCCTTCGGCTCGTGGTCATCGCTCATCCCGAAGAGGCTGCCCTGGCTGCCGAGCACGTAGGCATAGGCGACGTGGTCGCATCCGGGGTGTGCCGCGTGGTCGGCGGCCGCGGCAGCTCGCGCCTCCTGGGCGCTGGCGAGCGGAGCCGCCCGGCCAATGAAGCGGGAACGCCTCACGGTGAGCTCGCAGCGTGCCTCGCCGGTTGGAACCGTCATGCCGTCACCGCGAAAGATTAACCGGAAACGCGGCCGGCTCCGGCGACGCGAGCCTCTCCTCGGCCGGAGCATCTGCGCGCGCGACAAGCATCCTCATCACCTCGTAGCGATAGCGATAGTAGGCCGACCATGGCCTCGGGAGGTCCTCTTCCGCAAGCTGCGATAGCGGCCTCACGACCATCTCTCCTTCTCTGTTCTTGTAGTTGCTGATAAGAAGGGGGTCGACGCTCACGACGGTGACCCTGCCGTCCACGCGGCCAACCTGCACCCGAAAGATGGCGGAGTCTCCGGTGTAGCAGCGGGCGACCCATGGCGTCTCCGGATCGATCTCGGAGGTTTGACCCGAGACGAAGTTCCCGTTCGAGTAGATGATGAGGCGGCGGACTCCATCGACGGTGATCAGCTCCCAGGGCTCGAGAACGTGGGGATGCTGGCACCACACGATATCCACTCCCGCCTCGACTGCCTCGTGAAAAAACTCCTCCTTTGCAGGATCCGGCGTCAGGGCATATTCGACACCGCCGTGCACCGACAGGATGAACAGATCGTACTGTTTGGTTATCGAGCGCAGGTAGGAGATGAAGCGCTCTCGCTCCGCCGGATCTCGATAGTCGACCACATCCACGAGATCGCTGTCGAGGCCGTAGTTCAGGAACTCGGTTATCGCAAGGTAGCCGATGCGAAAGCCGCGCTCCTCGATCGTCACCGGCCGCATCGGCATCTCGGGGTTCGGTCGGATCCCCGAGAAGTGAATGTCCTCGGTCTGCGCGAAGTGCTCCATGACGCGGTAGGTGCTCTCGACTCCCTTTCGACCATAGTCGTAGACGTGATTGTTGGCATCGGAAAAGACGTTGAACCCCGCGTCGATTGCCGCCTGGACGTAGTTGGGATGGATGGCGAACCGGGGCCATCCGGCGAGGGGCAGGGCGGGATCGATCGTGAGCTCGAGATTGGCGAAGGCGAGGTCTGCGGTGTGAAGGACCGGTGAGACCGCGTCATAGATTGCCGAGTAGGGTCGCTTCGAGTAGTTGATAGGGTGCGCCATGATATCGCCGGCGAAGGCGAGGGAGAGCACCCCCTCGGGCCGAAGGCCCGGTCCGCCGTCGGCGGGTGTTTCGATGCTTGGCCCTTCCGGGCGAACCGCCGCCCCCGACGCATCCCCGAAGGGCGCCTCGCCGGCCGTGAACAGCAAAAGGCACAGAAGGATGGCAGAGCTCAGGAGGAGCCGCGGGGCAAACCTTCTACGCATCGCCCTATTATCGGCGAACGTTCTCCTGCCTGTCCAGATGGGCCTCCATCCACGAAAGGATGTCGGCGTAGATTTCCTCCCGCCCGAGCTCGTTGAGACACTCGTGGCGGGCTCCAGGGTAGAAGCGGGCAGTAACGTCGCGTTGCCCGGCACGCTTGTAGCCTCGGATGACCGCTCTCACCTTCTTTCCGTTGGCGCCGACCGGATCCCGCTCTCCGGTGATGAAGAGGAGCGGGAGCTCATGCGGCGTTGCGGAGAGGCAGGCAGCGCTGTTGGCGGAGAGAACGACCTCAAGGAGATCTCGGTAAAAGCCGGCCTGGGCAACGAACCCGCAGCGCGGATCCGCGACATAGGCATCGACGACTGCGGTATCCCGCGAGATCCAATCGAACTCGGTGCGCGCGGGACGGAACTGCCTGTTGAAGCTTCCTCCGGCAAGGTCCTCGAGCTTCCTGCTCGGCGTATGCGCCCCTACCTTCTTGATCTCGCGCTCGACCAGCGACCGGCCGATTAAGCCCAGCAGCCCCGGATGCCCTATCGTTCCGGAGAGGATACAGCCTGCAAGCCCTCCGTGGCGGGCGATGTAGCACCGGGCGAGCGGCGAGCCCAGGCTGTGCCCGAGGAGAAAGAGCGGGAGGCCGGGAAGCTCCTTTCGAATCCGCTCGCTTAGGGCAAAGAGATCCTCGATGACCAGCTCCCATCCCTTCGTATCCGCGAAGTAGCCGATCTCCGCCTCCGACCTGGCGGTTTCTCCGTGGCCCCGCTGATCGTTCGCGTAGACCGCGAAACCCTTGCCCGTCAGGAACTCGGCGAAGGGTGCGTAGCGCGCGGAGTGCTCGGCCTTTCCGTGGACAATCTGCATCACGGCCTTCGCGGGCGCTTCCGGAAGCCAGAGACGGGCGAAAATCTCGGTGCCGCCTCCTCCCTTGTAGGTGAAGGTCTTCGCTTTCACGGAAGCCTCCCGACCGAGCTCATGACCGCTCGCCACCCCTGCGGTGCGGGAGTCACCACTTGCCGGTCTTCGCGAGCGAAGGCTTCGGGAAATCCTTGATCGCTTCGAGGTTCTGCGCGATTACCTCGTCGGGAAGGACATAGTTCTCGAGCTCGCCCGCCATGTAGGACTGATACCCCTTCAGATCGAGCAGGCCGTGGCCGCTCAGGTTGAAGATGATGACCTTCTCCTTGCCCTCCTCCTTGGCCTTCTTTGCCTCCTGGATGGCACAGGCGACGGCGTGGCTGGTCTCGGGCGCCACGATGATGCCCTCGGTGCGCGCAAAAAGGAGCGCGGAATCGAAGCATTCGAGTTGGGGTATCGCTCGCGGTGCAAGGAGCCCCTCGTTAGCCGCCTGGGAAACAAGAGGCGCCATCCCGTGGTAGCGAAGCCCGCCGGCGTGGATGGGGGCGGGGATGAAATTGTGGCCGAGGGAGTACATCGCGAGGAGCGGGGTCATGCCCGAGGCGTCGCCGATGTCGTAGACGAAGGGGCCCTTCGTGAGGCTCGGACAGGAGGTCGGCTCGACGGGGATGATCTCGATCTGGGAGCCGGCTATCTTGTCGTACACGAAGGGAAAAGAGAAGCCCGCGAAGTTGCTTCCGCCGCCGACGCATCCAATCACGATGTCCGGCTTTTTCTCGCCCGCCTTCGCAAGCTGCTTCTTCGTCTCGAGGCCGACGACGGTCTGATGGAGAAGGACGTGGTTGAGGACGCTTCCCAAGGAGTACTTGGTCTGGTGCTTGGGATCGGTGACGGCTGCCTCTACCGCCTCGCTGATGGCTATCGCGAGGCTCCCCGGGGTGTTCGGGTCCTTTGCGAGGATATCGCGGCCGGCCTTCGTCTCCGTGCTGGGGCTCGCCACGCATTCGGCACCCCAGGTCTGCATCATCACCTTGCGGTAGGGCTTCTGTTCGAAGCTGATGCGCACCATGAAGACCTTACACTCCAGACCAACCAGGGCACAGGAAAAGGCAAGGGCGCTTCCCCACTGGCCGGCGCCGGTTTCGGTGGTAAGGCGCTTCACCCCCTCCTTCTTGTTGTAGTAGGCCTGCGCAATGGCGGTATTCGGCTTGTGGCTTCCCGCCGGCGAGACGCTCTCGTTTTTGTAATAGATGCGCGCGGGCGTCCCGAGGGCTTTTTCCAGGCCGTAGGCACGGTGCATCGGGGTCGGCCGCCACCGCGCGAGGTACTGAAGGATCTCCTGCGGGATGTCGATCCAGCGCTGTGAGCTCACCTCCTGCTCGATGAGGGCGTGCGGGAAGATGGGCTCGAGCATGTCGGGGGAGACGGGCTTTCCATCGGGTCCCAGGGGCGGCTGCAGGGGCGTCGGGAGGTCCGCCGCAAGGTTGTACCACTGCCGCGGGATTTCGTCCTCGGACAGAAGGATGCGTGTAGCCATGAACTCTCTCCTTTACCGGCCAAATTGTTGCAAAAGGGGCGTTTCTATCCGTAGAAACGTAGAACGAGCGTACCGCGGTTTCGCCCGCCTGTCAAGTCGTCGACGCCTGCGCGGCGGCGCGGCCGCCCTCACGCGGGGCACTCGTCGGCTGCCGCGGATTGTCTACTGGACGCCGGAAGCGGGACGGAGGCGGGAATAGCCTTCTCAAAGAGGCGCCCTTGGGGGAGTGGATGGCAGGATCGGAGAAGGGCGCGCAGCCTTTTAATGTGATAGAGGGCCTAAATAAATACCAGAAAGGTAATAATAAAATGCATATTGACGTTTATAATACGATGTATCTAGAATACGTGAATCAAATCACAATTAGTTGGACGCCGACGAACAGTTGGTTCGGGCCGTCGCGTGTCTAAAGGCACCTAAAGGAGGGCTACCATGACTGCCAGGACTCTCACCGCTCACGAGAAAGTGCCGCCCGCTCGTTGCGAGGGCGCGCTCACCGAGGAAGAGCTGCTACGGCGCATTGACGAGGTCATCGCGGGACGCGAAAGGAGCGACGGCGTCCTGATTCCCGCCCTTCAAACCGCACAGAACCTCTATGGGTATCTGCCGGAGAGCGTGCTCAAACACCTAAGCGAGCGCCTTCGGATTCCCTACAGCGAGGTGGCCGGGGTCGTCTCGTTCTACTCCTTCTTTTCGACCGTCCCCCGCGGCGACCACCTGGTGAGGGTGTGCCTCGGCACCGCCTGCTACGTCCGCGGGGCGAGCGAGGTGCTCAAGGCGATGAAGCACACCCTTGGAATCGAGGTGGGCGAGACCACGCCCGATCGACGCTTCTCCCTCGAGGTGGGGCGCTGCTTCGGGGCGTGCGGCCTCTCCCCGGTCGTCATGGTGGACGACACGGTCCATCAGCGCGTCAAGCCCGCAAAGGTGAAGGAGCTGCTTGTCCGTTATCAGGGCGAGGCCAAGGAGGACCGGTGATGAAACGAATCGAATCGGCGGCACAGCTCGCAGAGGCGGCTGCACAGGCACGCTCCTCCCGCGAGGCGGTGCGGAGGAAGGCAAGCGGAGGACGGGAGATCCTCCTGTGCGCGGGGGGCGGCTGCCTTGCGTCGGGCTCGCTCGATCTCAAGAGAGCCCTTCTTGACGAGCTGGATTCTCGGGATATGAGCGTACCCATCATCGAGACGGGCTGCCTTGGACCCTGCGCCCGCGGCCCGGTCATCGTCGTCAACCCAGACGGCGTGCTTTATGAGAATCTTTCGCCGGCCAACGCCTCCGCCATCGTCGAGCGCCACCTCGCGGGGGGAGAGGTGGTAGACGAGCTGGTTCACCGCGACACCGCCACAGGCAAGGCAACCCCGCTCCTGGATGAGGTCGACTTCTTCAAGAGTCAGAACAAGATTGTCCTCCGCAACTGCGGCCGCATCGATCCCCTGCGGATCGAAGACTACATCGCGGCGGAGGGCTATGCCGCCCTCGCGAAGGTGCTCACGACGATGACCTCGGATCAGGTGATCGAGGAGCTGCGTGGGTCGGGCCTGCGCGGCCGAGGCGGGGCGGGTTTTCCGGCGTGGCTAAAGTGGAGCCTGGCAAAGCGGTCGGGGGGCGATGTGAAGTACGTCGTCTGCAACGCCGACGAAGGGGACCCGGGCGCCTTCATGGACCGAAGCCTCCTCGAGGGCGATCCCCACAGCGTCATCGAGGGACTCATCATCGGGGGATTTGCGATCGGGGCGAGCCGCGGCTTCATCTACGTCCGGGCCGAGTATCCGCTGGCGGTCGAGCGCCTCTCGGCGGCAATCGTCCAGGCGACTGAGGCGGGACTGCTCGGCAAGAACATCCTCGCATCCGGCTTCGGCTTCGACCTCGAGATCAGAATGGGTTCGGGGGCCTTCGTGTGCGGCGAGGAGACCGCGCTGCTTTCATCCATCGAGGGGAAGCGCGGCGAGCCTCGGCAGCGGCCGCCCTTCCCGGCCGAGGCCGGACTGTGGGGAAAGCCGACCGTCCTCAACAACGTCGAGACCTATGCCAACGTTCCCCCGATCCTTCTTAAGGGGGCGGACTGGTTCGCCTCGGTCGGAAGCCCGGAGAGCAAGGGGACCAAGATATTCGCCCTCGCCGGCAACGTCAACAATACCGGGCTCGTCGAGGTCCCGATCGGGACCCACCTCGGCGAGCTTATCTTCGACGTGGGCGGCGGGATCAAGGGCGGCAAGCGGTTCAAGGCCGCCCAGATTGGCGGCCCCTCGGGCGGCTGCATCCCGCGGGAGTACCTCAACGTGCCGCTCGACTACAAATCCCTCACCGAGTTGGGTGCCATCATGGGCTCCGGCGGTCTCATCGTTATGGATGACGACTCCTGCATGGTCGACGTGGCTCGCTTCTTCCTCGAGTTCGTCCAGGACGAGTCGTGCGGCAAGTGCGTCCCCTGTCGGGTCGGCACCAAACGGATGCTTGAGATCCTCAACCGCATCTGCGGAGGCTCGGGGAGGGAGGGCGACATCGAGGAGCTCATCCGGCTCGGAAGCCAGATCAAGGACACCGCGCTCTGCGGCCTCGGTCAGACCGCGGCAAATCCGGTCCTCTCGACGATCCGCCATTTCCGCCGCGAATACGAGGAGCACATCCGCGAGCGGCACTGCGCTGCCGGGGTCTGCGCCGGGCTTGTGCGGGCCCCCTGCGAGAGCGCCTGTCCGGCTCATGTGGACGTTCCCGGTTTCGTAGGGCTCGTCGGCGAGAAGCGCTACGCCGAGGCGTTGCAGCTTCATCGCGAGCGAAATCCCTTCGCGGCGGTCTGCGCCCGGGTCTGCTTCCACAGCTGCGAAGAGAAGTGCCGCCGCGCAAGCCTGGACGATGCGGTCTCGATCCGTGCCATCAAGCGCTTCATGGTCGACCAGGAGGTTACCGTGCAGCTTCCGCTCGTCGAAGAGAGCGCGGAGAACGCCGCGCGAAAGATTGGGATTGTGGGTGCCGGCCCGTCAGGCCTCTCGTGCGCCTACTTCCTCGCTCGGCTTGGCTACCATCCGACGGTCTTCGAGGCCGAGGTCCGTCCCGGAGGGATGCTCACCCAGACCATCCCCGCTTACCGGCTGCCCCGAGAAACCCTCGCGCGAGAGATCCGCATGATCGAGCGGATGGGAGTCGAGATCAGGACCGGCGTGCGGATCGGCAAGGATGTAACCCTGGCAGGACTGAAAGATTCCGGCATGGAGGCGCTCTTCCTCGGCGTCGGAGCGCCCGAGGGAGCTGCTCTCGGGGTTCCTGGCGAGGACGCGGAGGGCGTGGTTCAGGCCGTCCCCTTCCTGAAAGCCTACAACATCCGCGGCTCGGTGCCGGTCGGGCGCCGGGTAGTCGTGGTGGGCGGAGGCAATGCCGCTATCGACGCCGCGCGCACGGCCATCCGTCTCGGCGCCGAGGAGGTTGGGGTCCTTTACCGTCGCACCCAGGAGCAGATGCCCGCCTACGCCGAGGAGATCGAAGAGGCGATAAACGAGGGTGTCAGCCTCATTACCCTCATCCAACCGGTGGAGTTCATGAAGAATGGGCAGGGTGCTGTGGCGGAGGTGCGCTGCGTCGAGATGAAGCTCGGCGACTTCGACCGCAGCGGACGGAGGCGGGCGACCGAGGCGGAGGGCCGCATGCGGACGATCGAGGCCGACCAGGTCATCGTCGCCATCGGACAGCGACTCGACGCTCGTGGTCTGCTCGGCGACCTTGCGGTCGAGCTTGCCTCCGACGGGTTCGTCAAGGCCGACCCGCTCACTGGAGAGACCTCGCTGCCCTGGCTTTTCGCGGGCGGGGATGCAGTGAGCGGTCCCGCCTCAGTGGTCGAGGCGATAGCGGCGGGGGAGAGGGCCGCGGTCGGTATCGATGCGATGCTCACGGGAGGCGACCACGCCTTCTGGCGCAGCGAGTCGGAGATCGTAGTCCCCTTCGACCCCGATGCGGATCCCGTACCCTTCTCGCGAGAGAAGGTGACCTCGATCGCAGTGACCCGCAGGAGGCACAACTTCGACGAGGTCGAGCTTCCCTGGTGCGAGGCGGTAGCGATCCGCCAGAGCAAGCGCTGCCTGCGCTGCGATTACGGCAAGAGCGTGAAGGAGAAGGAAACGGCCCATGTGTAAGATCACTATCAACCAACAGCTGGTCGAGGCCGAGCGCGGGTCGACGATCCTGGAGGCCGCTCGCCGGGCCGGCGTTCGCATTCCGACCCTTTGTCACCTCGAGGGTCACCCGGCCATCGGCGCCTGTCGCGTCTGCCTCGTCGAGGTGGAGGGGGCCAAGGCGCTTGTTCCCTCGTGCGCCACTCCGATTTCCGACGGCATGAAGATTCGAACGGCGAGTCGGCGCGTGCGCGAGGCGCGACGCACCGTGGTCGAGCTGCTCTTGAGCGAGCACGAGGGCGATTGCCAGTACTGCGACCGTGCGGAGGGGTGCGAGCTTCGCCAGCTCGCCTCCGATCTCGGTATTCGCGAGGCACGCTACTCAGGCGAGACCAATCCAGTCGTGATAGACGCGAGCACTCCGGCCCTCGTGCGGGACTCGGGGAAATGCATTAAGTGCCGCCGCTGCGTCACGGTGTGCAACGAGATCCAGGCGGTCGGCGCGCTTTCGCCGCAGCGGCGCGGCTTCGCCACGGTCATCGGCCCGGCCTTCGCGAGCGCTCTCGACTCGGTCGCCTGCGTGCAGTGCGGCCAGTGCGCGGCGGTCTGTCCGGTCGGCGCCATAACCGAGAGCTCCCAGATCCGGCAGGTGTGGGATTCGATCGACGATCCGAAGAAGCACGTCGTCGTTCAAACCGCCCCCGCGATACGGGCGGCCCTCGGCGAATGCTTTGACTATCCCCCCGGAACCCTTGTGACCGGGAAGATGGTGAGCGCCCTGCGTCAGCTCGGCTTCGACGCGGTCTTCGACACGAACTTCGCCGCCGATCTCACCATTCTGGAGGAGGGGACCGAGCTCCTCGAGCGGCTCCGCTCCGCACTCGACCCGCGATCCGGCGACGGATCGGCCGCGGGAGGCGCCGCCGCTTTGAAGGCCGCTCTCAAATCCGGCTCGAATGGGGGCGAGGCTCACGGCGCCCATTCCGCCGTGGCCCTTCCCCAGTTCACCAGCTGTTGCCCGGGCTGGATCAAGTTCGCCGAGTACTTCTACCCGGAGCTTCTGCCGAATCTTTCTACCTGCAAGTCGCCGCAGCAGATGTTCGGAGCGGTCGCGAAGACCTACTACGCGGCAAATGCGGGAGTGAAGCCCGAGGACGTGGTCGTGGTCTCGGTGATGCCCTGCACGGCCAAGAAGTTCGAGGCGGGTCGGCCCGAGATGTGCGCGAGCGGGATGCGGGACGTCGACTACGTGCTTACGACTCGCGAGCTCGGCGCGATGTTGAAAGCGGCGGGGATCGACTTCGCGCAGCTGCCCGATGGAGCCATGGATTCACCCCTCGGACTCTCAAGCGGCGCCGCCGACATCTTCGCAAACACCGGCGGCGTCATGGAGGCGGCGCTCCGCACGGTCTACGAGATCGTATCCGGAAGCCCCCTGCCGACGAAGGATCTCCACGTTGCGCCCATCGAGGGTCTGGTCGGAGTCAAGGAGGCGGCGATCCCCATAACCGAGACGACACCGGAATGGGCCTTCCTGAAGGGAGTCGAGCTCAAGGTTGCGGTCGCCCACGGTCTTGCCAACGCCGCGAAGCTCATCGAGCTCATGAAGCTGGGAAAGGCCTCGTACCACTTCGTTGAGGTCATGAGCTGTCCAGGCGGATGCATCGGCGGAGGCGGCCAACCCCGCTTCACCACCGACGATATCCGCCGTGCGCGAATCCGGGCGATCTACCAGGAAGACGAGGGCAAGCCGGTACGGAAGTCGCACGAGAATCCCGATATCGGTCGCATTTATCGCGATTTCCTCGGCAAGCCCCTCGGCGAGCGGTCGCACCGGCTGCTCCACACGCGCTACGAGCGCCGGGCTCGGGTGTAGGAGCGGGGACGACGGATCCCTTCGACTGCGCGGCGGCTGTCAGAGGCTTCGCAGCACCTCGATAAGGAAGCGAAAGAAGCGCTCTGTCGATGGGATATTGACCCGCTCTTCGGGAGTGTGTGCCCCGCGGATATCGGGACCAAAGGAGATCATCTTGATTCCCGGATACTTCTCCCCGATTACCCCGCACTCGAGCCCTGCGTGAATGGCCTTCACCTGGGCTTCCCTTCCGGCCTTTCGGCGGTAGACCTCCCTGCACAACGCGACGAGCGATGAATCGGGATCGGGCGGCCAGGAGGGATAGACACCGGAGTAGACCGTGCGTCCCCCCGCCGAGCGGACGATGGCCGTAACTCGGTCGGCAATGTCGTCCCGGCTGCTCGCGTAGGTCGATCGCTGGCTCGTAAGCAGATGGACCTGGTCCCCTTCCAGGCGCACTGCGGCAAGGTTGGTCGAGGTCTCGACAAGACCGGGGATCTTGCGGCTCATGGCAATTACCCCGTGCGGCACCGCATAGAGGGTATCCAGGAGCCGCTGGGTCGACGTGACGGAGAGGACCTGCCCAGGACGCTCGCCGTTCGGGGCAACCGAGAGGGAAAGAGCGGGCTCAATATCGCCGAGCTCGTGCTTGAAGTGGCGCTCAAGCTCCCCTGCCATCTGTGCGAGAAGGCTCACCTGGTCGGCGGGAACAAGGGCTTTCGCGAAGAGCTCCCGAGGGATCGCGTTGTGCAGCGCCCCGCCGCCGACGTCGTAGAGCCGCAAGGGAATCTTGGCGGCTGCCTGCCACAGGAAGCGCGCGCCCAGAGCCACGGCGTTGCCTCTGCCCTCGTGGATCTCCGAACCGGAGTGGCCGCCGCGCAATCCCTTGACCGCGATCGTAACCGCCGCTCCGCTCCCGGCGCTCTCGCGCTGTACGGGAAGCCATCCCTCGGTGTTCTGCCCTCCGGCGCACCCCACGTAGAAAATCCCCTCTTCTTCCGAGTCGAGGTTCAGGAGGATGCGCCCGCGAACCAGCCCCGGATCGAGCTTCGAGGCGCCGATGAGACCGCTCTCCTCGTCGACGGTAAAGAGAGCCTCGAGCGGCGGGTGCTCGATCGTGTCGTCCGAAAGGAGCGCGAGGGCCGCAGCGACGGCGATCCCGTTGTCGGCGCCGAGGGTCGTTCCGCGGGCGCGAAGCCACTCGCCATCGAGAGCGAGGGCTATCGGCTCCTTCCCGAAGTCATGCTCGGTCCCCTGGTTCTTTTCGCACACCATGTCGAGATGCCCCTGCACGACGACGAGCGGACCTCGCCGGTGGAGGGGATGGGCGGGTTTTCGAACTACCACATTGCCCGCCGCATCGACCTGGCACTCCAGTCCCCGCTCCTTTGCGAAGATAACAATATGCTCTCGAATTCTCTCCTCGTTTTTCGAGCAACGAGGAAGGCGCGCGATCTCTCCGAAATGGCGCCACAGCAGCTCGGGTTTCAGCCCCGCCAGCACGTTCTCAGCCATGGGCTGACTGTAGCACGATCGATGGGGCTTCGGAAGGAGCCGCCCTGCAGGGTCGCTTGACCCCTCCGCCGCCTCGGCATTACCGTGAGAAGAGACAAAAAGTGCGGAGCCTCGTGTGACACAGAGCGAGCTTGGGCAATTGCGCGCACGATTGCCCGCCAATCCGGGGATTCACCGGCGGGCCGGAACGGCGGATTTCGTCGTCTTCATCCCGCTCGTCCTTTCCCAGGGCGAGTATCACTTTCTCTTCGAAAAAAGGGCGGCCGCGATCAGGCAGGGCGGGGAGGTCTCCTTCCCCGGCGGGGGCTTCGAGCCCGAGCTCGATGGCAGCAAGGAGGAGGCGGCTCTGCGCGAGACCGTGGAGGAGCTCGGTGTGCATCGGGAGCGAATCAGCGTTCTCGGAAGGCTCGATGCGGTCGTCACCCACACGGGCGGCATCATCGAGCCCTTTGTCGGCACCATAGACGCGCAATCGGCGCACGACTACGCGCCAAACCCCTCGGAAGTGGCGAAGATCTTTCTTGCCCCTGTCTCTTTCTTCGTTCGCACGAAGCCCGAGCGCTACGAGATATGGAGGGAGATGCAGCCCTTCGCCTCGGGCGAGGATGGCAGCCGGCGGGTAACCTTCCCGGCGCAGGAGCTCGGCCTTCCCGAGCGCTATTGGGGATCGTGGAGCGGCGGCTCGCACACGGTCTACCTCTTTCGCTACGAAGGCGAGCCGATCTGGGGCATAACCGCCGAGCTTGTGCTTTCTGTCGTCGCCTTACTGGAATAGAGGCTCCGCGTCGCCGCCGGAAGCGGTTCGGCCGTTGCCATGGGCCCCGAAAGGCTCCTGGCTCTCGAGCGCCCGAACAAGGTCGCGGGCGAAGTCGGCCGCGTTCTGAAGGTCCATGCGGTCGGGGCGACCCTGTTGCAGCCCGCCGCCCATCTCGAATGGGCCGTAGGTGTGCCACCCTCCGCACTTGAACTCCCCCACGACCTCCGCCCCGTGCGCCGCAAGACGCTCCTTCAAGGTCTGGTGGAAGACGAGCTCCTCGAAGCCGCTCGTCGAGAAGATGAAGACTCGCTTGTGCCGCAGGAGCTTCTCGAGCCCGTTCACGAAGTTCAGCAGGTCGCGATGATGGCTGCTGTAGTAGATGCCCGAGCCGAGGCCGATCAGGTCATACGAAGCGATCGACTCGCGATCAACCTCTTCGGGCTGCTTACAGTCCGCGCCGATCGCCGCCGCCATCTCGCGGGCTACCTTTTCCGTGTTTAAATGATGTAGCGACACGTACACGATGAGCGCCTTCACCGCACATCCCCCGGAGGGTCTCCCACCCCATACGATAAGGATACCATAATCAGAAGGTCATGTACACGAGGGACAGGGGCGTCGCCTGCACGGGCACTCCTCCGTCAGGCTTGCCAGCATCGATGTCGGCCGGCGCTACTCTCACTGCTTCTTGTCGTTTTTCTCGATGAGCGTTCGGCGCGAAAGGCCGTACTTCTCTCCCTGCTCGATGTTTCCGAGAGGCTCGATGTGGACAATGACGTCATAGACGTTGTCGATGTCCGCCTTGATGCGCCTCTCCACCCGCTTGCCTATCTCGTGGCCCTCCGCGACGCTCAAGTGCCCGTCCACTTCGACGTCGAGATCGATGACCAGGAGATTGTCGAGCTTGCGGGCTCGGGTCCGGTGGGGATGGTGGGCGCCAGGAACCGCGGCGATGGCGGCGAAGATCCTCGCATACAGCGAGTTATCGTCGACGCCCTCCATCAGCTCCGCGTTCCCCTGCCAGAATATCGAAAAGCCGACCCACATGATCCAGAGGCTGACTCCGAGGGCGAGCAGCGAGTCCATGATCTCGAGGTGAAGGACGAAGGTGAAGAGCAGCCCGACCAGGATCGCGAGCTGCAGGACGACATCGTTCAGCATGTTCCGCGCATCGGCGAGAAGCATGGTGCTCTGCGTTCTCCTGCCCACCCGATTCTTGTAGTAGGCAAGGAAGATCTTCCCCGCGAGGGTGATCACCACGATCGGAAGCGCGAGCGTCGCCGGGATGTGCTGTGCCTTTCCCTCGACAAGCTTGACGACCGTCGAGTAGCCGAGCTCGAAACCCGCGATGAGGATGATGAAGGAAAGCCCTTTGGTGGCGATGGCCTCCGCCCGTCCATGCCCGTAGGGATGGGTGTGATCCGGGGGCTTTGCCGCGATACCCGCCGCGAAGAGGGTGATAAGGGAAGTTACGATGTCGGTGGCCGCATCGATTCCCGCCCCTACGACCGCGAAGCTCCCCGCGATGAGACCGACAAGGATCTGCGCGGCGGCGAGCAGCCCGTTTCCGGCGACTCCCGCAATCGACGCACGTTCGATCTGCCGCCGTCGTTCTTCAGCCACCTAAGTCTCCCGCAGGGAGGCCGCCGACTGCCGGAGCGCATTGCCTGCGAGCCGACAGCTTCGGGTACCCTCAGGCGACGGTGATGTCCTTGTCGAGGTAGACGTCCTGTATCGCCATGAGAAGCTCCGCCCCCTCCTTCATCGGTCGCTGGAAGGCCTTCCGTCCGGAGATGAGCCCCATCCCGCCGGCGCGCTTGTTGATGACTGCGGTCTTCACCGCCTCGGCCAGATCGCTCTCCCCTGAGGAGGCGCCGCCGGAGTTGATGAGTCCTGCCCGGCCGCTGTAACAGTTGAGGACTTGGTAGCGGGTGAGATCGATCGGGTTGTCCGTCGTGAGCTCGGTATAGACCTTCTCGTGGGTCTTTCCGAACTTCAACGCCTTATAGCCGCCGTTGTTCGTCGGCTGCTTCTGCTTCACGATGTCGGCCTGGATGGTCGCAGCGAGGTGATTCGCCTGTCCGGTCAGATCCGCCGAGGTGTGGTAGTCGATCTCGCCGACCTTGAAGGCCGAGTTTCGCAGGTAGGCCCAGAGGACGGTCACGAGCCCAAGCTCGTGAGCATACTCGAACGCCTTCGAGATCTCCTGGATCTGGCGATCGCTTTCTGCAGAGCCATAGTAGACAGTCGCGCCGACCGCGACTCCGCCCATGTCGTAGACCTGATCGACGCTCGCGAAGAGAATCTGATCATACTTGTTGGGGTAGGAGAGAAACTCGTTGTGGTTGATCTTCACAATGAACGGAATCTTGTGCGCATACTTCCGCGCCACGATTCCCAGAACGCCGAGGGTAGAGGCTACCGCGTTGCACCCCCCTTCGATCGCAAGCTTCACGATGTTCTCAGGATCGAAGTAGGCGGGATTGGGGGCA
The DNA here is from genome assembly GCA_027306915.1 of Spirochaetales bacterium. The sequence goes on from DAHUYW010000014.1 coordinate 38,969, forward strand.
AACGAGGCCCCCGCGCTGTGCTCGATTCCCTGGTCGACCGGCAGGATCGAGACGTAGCCGGTTCCGCCGAGCCGACCATGATCCAGGATCGACTGGAAGTTGCGCAGCACCGGAGGAGTCCGATCGGACGGCGCCAGGATCCGGTCCACGAAATCAGGTCCCGGAAGATGAAGGGTGCTCTTCGGCACCTTGCACGTATGGGACAGGAGGGACTCCGCATCCCGTCCCAACAGTTGACGAATTCGCTCACTCATGTACGTCCCCCTATTTTGCCTTCCCCTGCATGGCGACGCTCTCCATCGCCTTCTTGACCGCGGCCTCGTCACCCAGATAGTAGTGCTTGATAGGCTTGAGACGGTCGTCGAGCTCGTACACGAGCGGTATTCCCGTCGGGATGTTCAACTCGACAATCTCCTGGTCGCTTACGTTATCGAGGTACTTCACCAGCGCTCGAAGCGAGTTCCCGTGAGCCGCGACGATGACGCGCCGGCCGCGCTTTATGTCGGGTGCAATCGTCTTGTGCCACAGGGGAAGAAATCTGGCCACGGTATCCTTCAGGCACTCGGTGAGCGGCAGCTCCTTCTTTGAAAGCCCGGCGTAGCGCGGATCCCTCCCGGGGAAGCGCTCGTCGTCCGGAGTCAGAGCCGGCGGCTGGATGTCGTAGCTGCGCCGCCAGGTGTGGACCTGCGCTTCACCGAATTTCGCGGCGGTTTCCGACTTGTTAAGGCCCTGGAGGGCTCCGTAGTGTCGCTCGTTGAGCCTCCAGCTCTTCGACACGGGGATCCACTGGAGATCCAGGACGTCGAGCACGATGTTGAGCGTGCGAACCGCGCGCTTCAGCACCGAGGTATAGGCGATGTCGAAGGTGAGCCCGGCATTCCGTATCGCCTTGCCGCCTGCGAGCGCCTCCTGTTCCCCCTTTTCCGAGAGATCGACGTCGGTCCAACCGGTAAACCGGTTCTCCTTGTTCCAGGCACTTTCACCGTGACGAACCAGTACTATCTTGTGCATTGTTGCCTTCTCCCGGAAGAATCTACCCAACAATACAATAATAGACGTTTCACTCGCTCCTGTCTAATGGCCGGAGCCATTGGGCGCACGGCATCCCCGTGGCGCCCACTTGAGCGCGCGCTCGGACGCTCAATTCTTGAGGACAAAGAACTCGTATCCGTAGGCACCCGGAAACGACCGGAAGAGCTCGATCTCCTGCTGCTCTGCCGCAAGAGCCTCGAGCCACTGCGGCTCGTCGCGATGCGCGTTCCGCAGCTCGGTTATCCGCTTTTCGAGCGGGCCGTAGTAGCCTTCCCACCAGTCGCGCTCCGGAAGCGTGAAGTGGCCGACGAGCGTGTACTCGAGCTCCCGAATGATTCGCAGACTCTCTTCGACGCTGCGCATCTCCGGATACTGCTCCTCCCAAAACTCGCGCGCCTGCGCCGGCGGGTTCTTCGTGAGCCAGGAGAGCTCCGAAAGCCCGAAGCATCCGCCGCTTTTCAGGAGATGCCGCCATTCGACGAGCCCCCGCTCGAAGCCGATGATGTAGATGGAGCCCTCCGCCCAGAGGAGATCGAAGCTTGCGTCGAGGAATCCCATCGCGAACATCGATTCCTGAACCGGCTCGATGCGATCGGCTACGCCGGCCGCGCGGCTGCGCCTGCGCAGGTCGTCGAGGAAGGGCTCATGGATATCGAGCGCAGTTACCCGCCCGCCGGTCGCTTTCGCGAGGTCGACCGCTTGCGCTCCCGGGCCGCAGCCGACATCGAGGATGGCGGGGTTGGGGGGCAGCTCGGATTGGATCATGGCGAGCGCTTTGAGGGTGGACTCCGAGCTTCCCGGGGCTTCCCGAGGAAGATCGCGATGGATTTCGAGAAAAGGATGCAACTTGCCGCCTCGCTCGTTCTGTGGGTATTCTCACTATACCATTTCCCAAGGAGGAGGCGGAAGCCGTGTTCACCGAGTTGCCCACAGGGATCGCGCGCGAGCAGCGCTCATTCTTCAGAACCGGCAAGACGATCCCCTTGCGCTTCCGCCTCGAGCAGCTGCGGGCGCTCAGGGCAGCGATTCTCGATCACGAGGCGGAGCTCACCGAAGCCCTCCGGGCGGACCTCGCGAAGCCTCCGAGCGAGTCCTCGCTGAGCGAGCTCTTTGTCACCCTTCGCGAGCTCGACCACGCGGCTCGAAGGCTGCGGCGCTGGATCCGGCCGAGCCCCGTCCGAACCGACGTCGTCATGGCGCCCGCCCGAAGCTACCGGCTGCCGGAGCCCTACGGCGTCGTCCTCATCATAGCCCCGTGGAACTACCCGGTGCAGCTCACGCTTGTGCCCCTCGTGGGCGCCATTGCGGCCGGCAACTGCGCGGTCGTCAAGCCTTCGGAGCTCGCTCCCCATACCTCCGCCGTCCTCAAGAACCTCCTCGAGGAGGCCTTCTCGCCCGAATATGTGACCGTCGTCGAGGGCGGCCCCCGGGAGGCCTCGGCCCTGCTCGAGCAAGAGTTCGACTACATCTTCTTTACCGGGAGCTCCCGGCTCGGCAAGATTGTCATGCGTGCGGCGGCCGACCACCTCACCCCGGTCACCCTTGAGCTGGGCGGCAAGAATCCCGCCCTCATCGACCAGACGGCGAACATCCTTGCCGCGGCGCGGCGGATTGTCTGGGCGAAGTATCTGAACGCCGGCCAAACCTGCGTCTCTCCCGATTATCTGCTTGTCCACCGCAGCGTGAAGGAGCCCCTGCTCTCCGAGATCGCCCGGACGATCCGCCGCTTCTATGGCGAAGAGCCTCTGGCCGGAGGCGACCTTTCCCGCATCGTGAACCGGACCCACTTCGATCGCCTGCAGGCTCTCCTTTCCGAGGCACACGTCGTGATAGGCGGCCGCGGCGACGAGGAGCGTCTCTTGCTCGAGCCTACCGTCATCGACGGCGTGAGCCCCGAGAGCCCGATCATGGCTGAGGAGATCTTCGGTCCGATCTTGCCGGTCATCGCGTACGACGACCTCGACTCGGCCGTGGAGCTCATCTTCCGCTACCCGGCACCGCTCGCCTTCTATGTCTTTAGCTCCGATCGGGGAGCTCAGCGCCGGCTCAGCCGGCAGGTGCCGGCCGGCGGAGTGTGCATCAACGACTGCATCTCGCAGATGCTGACCGTCGGGCTCCCCTTCGGCGGGGTCGGGGCGAGCGGGATGGGAAGCTACCACGGCTACGAGTCGTTCCGGACCTTCAGCCACTTCAAGAGTGTGATGGAGAAGCCCCCCGTGCTTGAAACGACCTTTTTCAAGTACCCGCCCTACCGGAGCCGCGCGCGGTGGATCAAGCTGGCGCGGCGCCTGTTTACCTAGGGGTCCAGCGGGTGCGCGCCCGGCAGAGGGCTACCCCGTCCGCCGATCGCCCGATCGAGTGGAGGAAGGAGCGGCTTCCGTCGGGTGGGCGGGGCCGGCCGGCTCCGGGATCCTCTCCGCGCGGCAGCTCTTCCGCACAACCGACCTTGACCTCGTCTCCGCAGAGGGTCTCGGCGAGGTAGTTTATCTCGAATCCCCTTAGCTCGTGCTCTTGCCGGAACTCCGTCGAAAAGCCGTCGAGGAGCCACTCGAGATAGCGGGAGCTGGTGACGTGGCCGTTCAGGTCGATATCGGAGTAGCGCGCGATCTCGACGGTCGGCGCTTCCGCGCTCTCAGCTGCCGGGATCTTCGCCGCGCTCCGCTCGAAGACATGGGCGTCGGTGACAAAGTCCATGACCGACGCGACCCTCTCCGGCCGCTCGGGGGCGCGCGTCGCCGCATTGATGATGATCCAGCTGCTCGTCGCCCGCGCCATCGGCTCGCCCGAAGAGTCCCGGATGAGATAGTCCCTGAGCGCAAAGAGACGTTCGGTTCCGGACGGCCAGGTTACCACGGCCACCTGCTCCTGCCACTTCGGATAGCGCTCGATCTGGAAAAGGAATCGCGAAAGGACCCAGGCAGAATCGCGCTCCTGCATATCGCGGTAGCCGTAGCCTACCGAATCGGCATGGCTCGATGCCGCATCGAGAAGGAAGCGGAAGAGGGCCGTGGGCGAGGTGGCTCCGGATTGGTCGGCTTCGTAGGTGTGAATGGGATACTCCGCGCGGTAGATCGCCATGGGGCCTCGGTGCTCAAAGCTGCCTGTAGCGGAAGCAGCTCGCTATGTGATCGTTGATTACGCCGATCGCCTGGAGATGCGCGTAGATGATGGTCGGACCGACGAAACGAAAGCCTCGCTTCTTGAGGTCGGCGCTCACGCGCTCCGCGAGGTCGCTCGTCGCCGGAATCTCGGAGATGCTCTTCCATCGATTGCGAACCGGCTTGCCATCCACGAAGCCCCAGAGGTAGCGATCGAAGGTGCCAAACTCTTTTTGAACCGCGAGGAAGGCGCGGGCATTGGTGATCGCGGATTCCACTTTCCTGCGATTCCGCACGATTCCCGGGTCGGCAAGGAGGCCCTCGATCTTCCGATCGTTGTAGCGTGCGACGCGCGCGGGGTCGAAGTTGTCGAAGGCCTTGCGGTAGCTGTCGCGCTTGCGAAGAACCGTGAGCCAGCTAAGGCCGGCCTGGGCACCCTCGAGAACGAGAAATTCGAAGTGGCCGCGGTCCTCGTGCACCGGAACGCCCCACTCGGTGTCGTGGTAGGCCATGTAGAGCTCATTGCCGAGGCACCAGTCGCACCGCCGGGGCGCAGGAGGTGCGCGGCGAGTCCGCGAAGCGGGCGCATCGTCGGTCGAAGGCGCGAGGCGGGCAGTCCGCACGCCGGCCGCACGGTCGAGCGCGGCCGCGCCAGCCGCAGCGCCTTTCTTTGCGCTCATTCCTTTGCCACGCCCTGCGGATTGCCTTGCAGGCCGATGGCCTCGGCGGCCTCGCGCATGCCGGCGAGGGTGTCCGCTATGAGGTCGGTGAGCTCCGCTCCCATCATGTGCGCGCCGCGCTCGATCACCGCTCGATCGACCCCGGCGGCAAAACGCTTCTCTTTCCACTTCTTCTTGACCGAGCTCACCTCGGTGTCCAGAATGCTTCTTGAGGGCCGCATGAGGGCGACAGCCGTGATGAGCCCGGTCAGCTCGTCGATCGCGTAGAGGGTCTTCTCGAGATCGCTTGTCGGCTCGACGTCAGTCACGATTCCCCAGCCGTGGCTCAGGATGGCTCGAATGTACTCTTCGGGCCACTCGTGCTCCCGGAGGATCTTCTCAGTCATCTTGCAGTGCTGGTCAGGATAGCGATCGTAGTCGAGGTCGTGGGCGAGACCAATCACCCCCCACTTCTCTTCGTCCTCGCCCCTCTTGCGGGCGAAGTATCGCATCGCTGCCTCGACCGAAAGAACGTGCTTGATGAGGTTTTCATTTTGAATGTACTCGCGGACGAGCCTCCAGGCCTCATCCCTTGTGGGAACCTTCATTGGTGCTCCTCCTTACAGGCGCCGTTGGGCGGCGAAGCGCAGACATAGCTATCGATAAGAGCGCGCAGCGCTCCATAGTGAGATCCCTTCCAGTAGACTTGGCCGCACGACCGGCACTGCGCGAACTCATCGTAGCACGCGCTTGTCGCCGCGGGCAGGGCGATCTCCCCCTTCTTCCGCCGCTCCAGGAGCCCGTTGCACACGGGGCATCGCGTGAGCGGTCGGGCGCATCTCGAGAGGTCGAGGCGCCCGAAGAGCTCGCGAAGCTGTGTAAGGGGCTCCTGCGACCGCAGCCAGTGGCCGTGGGTGACGCGACTGTTCTTGAGGATTCCCAAATCCCGGGTGAGGATAATCCGCTTTTCATCCTCGGCAATGCGGATGATCTCGTCGTCTTTGAGATCGTTTCGATAGATGCTGTCGAATCCGAACAATCTGAGATAGCGTGCGAGCTTGCCGAGATGGACGTCGAGAATGAAGGTGGGCTCCCGCAGGGGACGCTCGCGCAGCCGCGTGAAGCCGGAAAGATCGAGGCTTTCGAAAACCGGGTAGACCGCGATCCGGTCTCCGTCCTGAAGGTGGTACGAGAAGGAGACTGATTCGCCGTTCGCGAGGATCAGATCCACCTCCGAATGCGGCACCCCCAGGGCCTCCACGGTGTCCTTCACGGCCGGGTTCCCGAAGAATTCGTGGTCGAAGCTCACCCGCCTGCGCTCGGGCGGCAGGAAGTCGTTGAGCTCTTCGTAGAAGCGGAACTCGGCCCTGCCCATCACTCCACGGGCTCGGTGAGGATCATGGGTGACTCCTTCATGAAAGTTGCAAGAAACACACAGAGCGCGAAAAGCACGATGAAGACGATCAAAAAGGGTGCCACCCCGAACCCATCCATCAGGAAGATGAAGATGACCCCCGAGAGGTTTCCTGCCAGGATCGTCAGCCCCTGCGAGGAGGATTCGGGCGCCGGATAGCTAATCTCGGCGCTGTACTGAAAGCCGATCGGCATCGCGCTCACCACGAAGAAACCGAGGATAAAGGCCGACACCAGGAGGAGGGTGTAGTCCCTGAAGATCGTGATACCCGCGAGCCCCGGGAGCGCGCCGACTAAGGCCATGATGATGAAGGGCTTTCGGCGCCTCATGCGATCCGAGAGGATAGGAAAGAGCGCCGCCCCGACGATGGCACCGATCACGATGAGACCGCCGACCAGCCCGGTCTGATCGGTGCTCAGCCCCTTCTGGGCGCCGATCTGGTCGATCACGGTCGTGATGGCGTTGAACATCCCGATCGCGATGAAGAACAGGATTATCAGAATCACCATGCTGCGCTCGCGGAAGATGTGCTTGAGCCCCTCGCCGACCCGAAAGCGCTCGTCGCGCCCGCTCACGGAGGGCGGAGTGGCGGGCTGCTCGCGCAGGAACACGAGGGTGAGGAGCGCCGAGACCGCCGAAATGAGTCCATAGATGAGGAAGGTCCCCTTGAGGTCCGTGTTGTTGCCTATGGAGGTCACCAGAATCGGGGTCAGGATCATGACGATGACGATCCCAATGAACATGGCGAGCGAAACGATGCCCGCGGCAGTCGCGCGCTCCTTGAGGGGGAACCACCGCACCGAGACCTTGGTCGTGGCATTCATCACGAAGGGTTGTGCGATGGATAGACCAAGCTGCGAGATGAAGACCATGAGATAGCTGTCGGCATAGATCCCCTTGAGGAGGCCGAAGACTCCGACGAGCACGGCGCCGATTCCCACCCCGACGCGTAGGCCGTAGGTGTCGATAATGTAGGAGGCAGGGATCGAGAAGATCACGAACAGGAACATGAAGACCAGAGAAAGCATGTCGATCTGAAGAGTGGTGGCGTGGTAGATGCCCATCGCGATGTGCTCGACAGGGGCGAAGGTGAGCCACTGGAGCTGAACGATAAGATTGATGAACGCAAATACGGCGAGCACAACCCACCGATACCCGTAGACCGTGACTTTTTTGGTTTCGTCCATAAGAACCTAGACCTCCCGCAGTTTCGCGGATGTGGGGACAGGATACCCCATGGACTGGAGTTGCGCAACTTTTGCCGCGGGCTTGCGCGGTCCCGAAGCGGCCGCCGGAGTTACTCTTCGCTCGGTCTTATGTGCTTGACGCTCTCTTCGGCGTGAACGGTATAGCGCCCGACCATCTCGCCCTGGTCGCTCACGACGATCTCGTAGTCGGTGACCACCAGATCGCCGTGGACCAGGGAGCTCCCTCGAACCATCACCGTCTCTGCGCCGGTCTGAGAATAGAACGACGGAATCGGATTCCCGTGCTTGAGCCTGTGCCATTCGCTCGAGAGGTTGGAGATAATCTCCCGGCCGGGGTTCTTCATGCCGCTAGGCTATCAAGCCCCGAATCCTCCCGTCAAGCGCGGCCTGATCGGCGGTAAAGGAGGCAAGCCCCGCCAGGTTCAGGAGGGTGTCGATAGCGAGCTCGCCCCGCCGAACGGCTTCCGCCCAGCGGGCGTGCCTAGGGATCTTGCCCTCCGAGGCGAGGAAACCCTTGGCCTCGGGAGAGAGCGCGGGGAACAGGTCCGCGCACCCGAGCTCGCGGGCCCGCGCGGCGACTTCAGTCCCGCTATTCGGGGTGTCCTTGTCGAGGCTGTCGGCAAAGGCGAGGAGCTCGTCCGAGACCTCCCAGAGCTTCTCCAAGCCGATCTCCTTCATGCTCACCCCCGGCGCCACGCCAATCGGGTACTCCTCGGCGAGCCGGGAGGCGAAGGTTCCCGAAAGGCTCGTTCGCGCCTGCTCGACGACCTTCGTCGGGATGGTGAAGACGTCGATCCCCGCGAGGGCTTCGAGCTGGTCGGCGCTTCGGATGCTCGCGCCGATCTGCTTCGTCGGCTCCCGAAATCGGACACCCAGCTTCCGCACGATTCTCTGGCTGGAAAGGGTGGCCTTCTCGCCCACGAACCTTCCGTCGCCGAGCTTGTTGTCGGAGACATACGAGCCGAGCCGGCCGAGAAAAACGTTGACATAGTTCGGCTTGGCGACCGCGGTTACGATGGCGTTCTGCCGGGCGGAGAACTCGAGCGTGAAGTTCACCGGGATGCCCGCCTCGCGAAGCTTGCGGGCCCCAAGCAGGCCGGTGGCGGTCAGCGGCACCTTGACTATGAAGTGATCGGGGGAGATCTCGTGGAAACGCCTGCCGTATTCCACAATTCCCGCAAGGTCGTCGGCGAGATCGGTGTGGAGCTCGACGCTCACCTTTCCGCCGAAGCGCTGCACGAGCCTGAGTCCATGCCGCGCATTCAGGACAAAGGCGATGTCGAGCACCCGCTCCGCGAGGGGGAGCCCCGAGAGCACCTTGTTGGCCTTCGTGATGAAGGAGTCATAGATTCCCTTCTGGACTTCCTTGTTGAGGAGGGTGTTGTTCGTGGTAAGGGCGGTCATCTCGCCGGTCCAGAGCTTTGTCGCTTCCTCGATGTCGCCGGTATCCAGCCAGATTTCCGACCCGGTCGCGCGCAGCCGTTGCCAGAATGCGTCTTTGGACGCAGAGAGGCGCCCCGCATCCAGATCCAGGTCGCTCAAGGCGAGCTCTTTGAGGCTCCGTGCGACCGCCGTATCGCCTGCAATCATGTTTCTTACCTCACTCTATTTTGAGATGTGACTGTAGCTAATGTAACCATTTCGGGAGGGAACGGCAGCGCTGCCGGCAAATGGCGGAAGAGGTGCTCACGACCGCCGGAGGGAGGGAACGGGAACCGTCAGTCGGCGGAAAGACTTTCGTGCTTTCCGAGAAAGTCCACGAGGGTTTCCGCGTCCTTTTCGCGGAAGCTCATGAAGCTTATCGCGGTAGTGTAGCCTTCCTCCTCTTCGGTCGACCGCAACACGATCCCTTCGCAATTGATGGTCTGGCCCTCCGGCCCGGCCGGAACGTTTATCGCCAGAAAGACGGTCGTGTAGGGCTCGATGTAGGTGTCGGTGGTGCAGAGAAGCCCCGTCTTGCTTAGGTTGAGACCTCGCGCATTCACGAACGACTCTCTTCCGTAGGAAAGCTCGATGACGTGCTCGATCATGAAGCGCGGCGACCGTCTTCGCTCCTGTGCCATGGTAGCTGGGAACTCCTTTTTCCCCTTGCCACTATAACGCCAAATGGGTGAGCTGTCAAAAACAGGAGAGGTGATGGCCCGAGGGCAAAAAAAGAGGCAGGAAAAAGTGGGAAGCTAGGAAACAACCCGGTTCTTCCTGCCTAAAGCCTTTCATTGCTGAAAGCTCAGACGTTTTTACATAAAACAAGTGCTACTTTTTTACCTGATCGCACTTTTTAAAATGGGTCGGGAAAGCGAAACGCCGGTCTGGCGCACCGCCATCCTGCTTTCCTGACGCACTAACAAACCTTAGCTCATTAGTAAGTCTAATGTAGCGAACTCGGCGGATGTTGTCAAGGGCTCGCCGCAAAAAATCTCACCCAAAAAGGAGGGAGGGCCGACCCAGAACCGGCCGAGTGCGGACGTCATGCGAATAATTTCCATGGCATCTCGCAATTCAGCGGAAAATCTCTTCGGAGTCCCGCGTGCCTTCGCCCGCGTGCCTTCGCCCGCGGCAGGGAGATCGGAGTGCGCGGCAACCGCCCCGAGCGACCACCCCATCCCGCGCTTGACGAAACCATTCGTTCCGGAGATTGTTTGTCGGGATAACAGTGCAGGGGGACGGCAGCATTCGCGACTACTTCGAAGCAAGAGTCTCGACCGACAGCGACGGCATCAATCCGAGGATATTCGCTCACCTGTCCTCTATCGTAAGAAAGATAGAGCGGCCGGTCATCCTTGACATCGGCTCCGGAACCGGGGCCCTGATCCGCCGCATGGTGAAATCCGCCGAGTTCTCAAACCCCGTCTTCTACGGCCTCGACGCGAGCAGGGATTCCCTCGATGAGGCCCGACGACGGATAGCTCTCCTCCTCGAGGAGATGGGGTTTGCCGTGAAGGGCGGCGACCAAGTCATCGTCGGCTCCAAGGACAAGCGCACGGTCGAAGTGCACCTCGTGGCGGGAGATCTCTTTGACGAGAAGCTTCAATCCTCCCTTGCGAAGCTGCCGCTTTCAGGCATCACGACCCACGCGTTCATGGATCTTGTTCCCATCGAGCCCGCCGTCGCGGTCCTGGCGAGCCTCCTCAAGAAAGGAGGGTTCTTCTATTCGGCGATTAGCTACAACGGATCGACGGAGCTTCTTCCCTTTTTCGAGGACCACGGCTTCGAAGAGGGGCTTCTTTCGGCCTACAATCGCTCGATGGACGAGCGGCTTGTCGGCACCCAGCCCGTCGGGGGGAGTCACACGGGCGGGCTCCTCTACGGTGCGGTTGCCAGCCGCGGTTTCAAGATAACAGGCTTCGGAAGCTCCGACTGGTCCATCTTCCCCTGGAACGGGAGCTACGCTGGAGCGGAGGAGAACTTCCTCAACTCGCTTCTTCTCACGATCTATGAAGAGGGCCTCCGTCATCCCGAAATCGATCGCTACTCCCTCGCGGCATGGTACGCGGCGCGCAGCGAGTCCGTTGAGCAGAAGGCGCTCTCCCTCCTCACCCACCAGACCGACCTCCTCGCAGTGAAGAAATAGGGACGGACGCAATCCGGCTTGACGGTTCTCCTCGACCGCACGTAGACTTAGTCCCAGCGGAAGCGCAACCAATAGCCTACAAGTCAGTGAGGGCTCAAAGTGGATGATCCTCAGGACGTATCGACCTTAAGTCCAGGCGACTCCAACACGGTGGCTGCGGCGAGGGACGCGCTCAGCGAGCAAAAACGGGGCAGTCCCTTCCGGAGGCTGCTGCCATTTCTCGGTCCTGCCTTTATCGCGAGCGTCGCGTACATCGACCCGGGCAATTTCGCGACGAATGTCCAGTCAGGCTCCCAATTCGGGTACACCCTCGTTTGGGTCATCGTCGTGAGCAACCTCATGGCCATGCTCATCCAGAGCCTCTCGGCGAAGCTGGGAATTGCCACGGGCTCCAACCTTGCGGAGCATTGCCGCCGACGTTTTCCCAAGCCCGTGGTGTACGGGATGTGGCTCCTCATGGAGATCATGGCGATAGCGACCGACCTTGCCGAGTTCATCGGCGCGGCGCTCGGCTTCGAGCTGGTCTTCGGGATTCCGCTCTTCATCGGGGGCATCCTGACCGGACTCACGACCTTTCTCATCCTGGCGCTGGAGCGCTACGGTTTTCGCCGGCTGGAAGCGCTCATCACCGCCTTCGTTGCGATAATCGCCGTGAGCTATCTCGTCGAGACGATCCTCGATCGGCCGGAATGGAAGAGCGTCTTCTTTCATGCGGTGGTACCGCAGTTCAACGGAGCCGAGAGCATTCTGCTTGCCACCGGCATCGTGGGCGCAACGGTCATGCCTCACGTCGTCTTTCTCCATTCCGCTCTCACCCAGGGGCGCATCGTCGTGCACGATCCGAAGCGGCTTAAGAGATTGTTCCGGTTCGAGCTTGTCGATGTTGTCGTCGCCATGGGGATCGCGGGCCTCGTGAACGCTGCTATGTTGGTTATGGCCGCCTCGACCTTTCATTCCCATGGTTTCACCCAGGTTGCCACCATCCAGGATGCCTCCAAGACCCTCGAGCCGCTCCTCGGTCCGGCAGCCAAGGTGATCTTCGGGATATCGCTCCTCGCTTCGGGCCTCTCCTCTTCGACGGTGGGAACCAACGCCGGCCAGGTCATCATGCAGGGCTTCATCCAGAAACGCGTTTCGGTCTGGCTTCGTCGGCTTGTGACGATGGTGCCGTCGCTTATAGTGATCGCTCTCGGCTTCGACCCGACTCGTACCCTGGTGATAAGCCAGGTGGTCTTGAGCTTTGCTCTCCCCTTCGCTATCGTCCCGCTGATCATCTTTACCACCCGCAAGAAGATAATGGGGGTGCTCGTCAACAAGAGGACTACAACGATTCTGGCCTCGGTCGTCGCATTGCTGATCCTGGGTTTGAACGTTTACCTGCTCTATCAAACGTTCGCGGGAGGATGACCTTGTTTAGGCATATCCTGGTTCCCCTGGACGGATCGGAGATGGCGGAATCGGCGTTGCCGGCCGCCGCGTTCCTGGCGGAGCTGTCGAAGGCATCCGTTACGCTCATCCATGTCGTGGAGGAGCATGCCCCGAGCGAGGTTCACGGCGAGCATCACCTTACCCGGGTCAAGGACGCGGAGGACTACCTTCGCCGCACGCGGGAGGGCAGCTTCAAACAGTCGGCCAGGGTCGACTGCCACGTTCACGCGATCTTGGTGACCGACGTTGCTCGAGCCATCGTCGACCATCAAACCGAGTTCGACCACGATCTCATCGTCATGTGCACCCACGGCCGCAGCGGCGTCAACAACCTGCTTCTCGGGAGCATCGCCCAGAAAATTATCTCCCACGGAACCGTCCCGGTCCTGATAGTCCGACCCTTGGCCGATCGCAACGCAAAGTTCACCATCACTCCCGTGCTCGTACCGCTCGACGGTCGCGTCGCGCATGAGGTGAGCCTGAGCATCGCGAGGGAGCTGTCCGCCGCCGTAAAGGGAGCCGTGCACCTTCTCATGGTCATTCCCACCTTCACTACCCTGACCGGGAAGATGGCGGCACCCAGCCGGTTCCTTCCCGGCACGACCGGACGGATGCTCGACATGGCTGCGGAAGAGGCAGTCACCTACATCGAAAGCCGGAAGGCGCTCGTCGCGGGGCCGGGCGTAACCGTGACGACGGCCGTTGAGCGAGGCGAGCCGGCCCACGTGATCTCGAAGAGCGCCGAACGGACTGGAGCGCACCTGATCATCCTCGGCACGCATGGGAAGGCCGGCATCGACGCTATCGGCGAGGGGAGCATCGGCAGCCGGGTTTCGAGTCTGGTTTCGGCGCCGGTGCTGCTGATCCCGCTATCAGGCAGCGAGCCCCCCTGACCGGCCGCGCTTCTCACCCGGGCCGGCAACCCGCGCACGCAGGATCAGCGCGTGGTCCCGCCTGCCGCCGCGGGCCGCCTGCCGCGGCTCCCCTTGACGGCCTAAAGAATGTACAGTATCCTACATGTGAGCACTTATTCACATGATGAACACTGTCCGACAGACTACGACAGGAGCGGCCCCGACGGAATGCGCGGCAGAGCTCGTTCACCCGGAAGCGGTGGAGAAGGTCAGCCAATCCCTTCCCTCCGACGAGGCTCTGCACCGCCTTGCAGATTTCTTCAAGATCTTGGGCGATCCGACCCGCATCAGGATACTCCAGGCGCTCTTCCTCTCGGAGCTCTGCGTCTGCGACCTCGCCTCGCTCCTCCGGGTCGGACGCTCGGCGGTCTCGCATCAGCTCGCGACCCTCCGCCAAGCCAATCTCGTCGCCTACAGGCGGGCGGGGAAAACCGTCTACTACCGCCTAAGCGACGACCACGTCAAGCTGATCGTCGACAAGGCTCTCGAGCACACGAGGGAGTAGCCGGCCCATGGAAGCAACCCTTCGACTCAGACTCCCCCTTATTCTTCCTGACGTCGTCGACACCCGCGACAAGTGCGTCGACCGACTCACCGAGGAGATACGGGCCAACCGGGGCGTCGCGCAGGCGCACATCGATGAGGGCGATGATGAAGCGGTGCTCTGCATGCACTACAACCCCGACATGATCCCTCTCGCGCGCTTGGAGCGGCTCGCCCGGGAGGCCGGGGCTCAGATTTCCCGCCGCTATGGCCACCTGCGCCTTACGGTCGGGGGCATGGGATGCAGTGCGTGCGCATCGAGCATCGAACACGTGATAGGTCGAACCCGCGGCGTTCTCAACGTCTCGGTGAGCTACGCCGCCGAGCAGATGCGGTTGGAGTACGATGCCACCCTTGTCAGCCCCGAGCGCATTCTCCATCGGGTCAAGGCCATGGGCTATGAGATTGACTCGTTCGGGGGGCCGGGTGCTGCGCTCCGCGACCACTGGCAGCTCGCTCTCGCGCTCCTTTCCGGCCTCGGCCTTGCGGTGGGATTTGGGGGAGCGGTGAGCGGGGTCTTGAGCCAGCCGGTCACGCTCGTCGCCTACGCCATCGCCTACCTTGCAGGCGGGTGGAACGCAACGCGCCAGGGCATCGCCTCTGCGCTCCATCTCCAGCTCGACATCGATTTTCTCATGGTGGCGGCCGCGGTGGGAGCGGCGGTCCTCGGCGAGTATCCGGAGGGGGCCTTCCTTCTGTTCCTGTTCAGCCTCGGCCATTCGCTTGAGCATTACGCGCTCGGACGCGCCCGCAGCGCTGTCGGGGCGCTCGGACGCCTTCTTCCCCGCACCGCGTGGGTCGTGCGCGATTCGCAACCCGTCGAGCTTCCCGTGCAGGAGATCCAGCGCGACGATCGGGTGACCGTGCGTCCCGGCGACCGTGTCCCGGTCGACGGGATTGTCGTCTCCGGAGCCTCCGAAGTAGACGAGGCCACGCTCACCGGGGAGAGCCTGCCGAAGGAGAAGAGCGCCGGGGCGCAGGTCTATGCCGGAACCGTCAACGGAAGCGGGGCCCTCGAGGTCAGGGTGACGAAGCTCGCGAAGGACACCATGTTCGCGAGAATCCTCACCCTGGTCGAGGAGGCACAGACCCAGAAGGCGCGATCTCAGCTCTTCGCCGAGCGCTTCGAGCGGATCTTCGTCCCGACGGTGCTTTCGGTGGTTGTGCTCGCGGCGGTGCTGCCGGCTCTTGTCGGCTGGCTACCGATCGGGGAATCGATCATGCGCGCGCTTACGCTCCTCGTTGCCGCCTCACCTTGCGCCCTCGCGATCGCAACCCCGGCGACGGTGCTCGCCGCGATAGCTCAGGCGGCGCGCAACGGTGTTCTCATCAAGGGCGGACTCCACCTTGAGGCGCTCGGCCATTTGAGGGCGATCGCATTCGACAAGACGGGGACGATCACCACGGGAAGGCTTGCCCTTACGGATGTCATCCCGCTTGATGGACGGAGCGAAACCGACTTGATCGCCCTGTGCGCGGCCGTGGAGCGCTCCTCGACGCATCCCTTTGCCCGCGCGCTCCAACGGGAGGCACAGGCGCGCTCAATTTCCCCCTCGCTCCTTGCCGCACCAAGGGCGGCCGACGTCCGGTCGGAGGCGGGGCGTGGGCTGCGCGCCCGCGTCGATGGGCAGGCGATCCTTCTCGGCAACCGCCGTCTTTACGCCGATTTGTCCCTCCTCACACCGGATGTGGAGGAGCGCATCGCCGGCCTCGAGGCCGCCGGAAAGTCCACTATGATCGTCGGCTCGGAGGGCTCGCTCTTCGGACTCTTGGCCTTTTCGGACCGCCTCCGATTCGGAGCGGCCGAAGCGATGCGCAGGCTTCGATCGATGGGGATTCGCCACCTCTCCCTCCTCACGGGGGACAATCGGGTGGTGGCGGCTGCCGTGGCGCGCGAGGTAGGTATGGACGAAGGGCAGGGAGGGCTGCTCCCGCAAGAGAAGGTGGCGGAGCTTAAGAGGCTTGTGTCCGCGTACGGAACGGTTGGCATGGTGGGCGACGGGGTGAACGACGCCCCCGCGCTTGCCGCTGCATCGGTCGGGATCGCCCTCGGCGCAAGCGGGACCGACGTGGCCCTTGAGACCGCCGATGTGGCGCTCATGTCGGACGAGATTCCGCGTCTCCCCTTCGCGATCGGAATCGCCCGAAAGGCCTCGGCCATCATCAAGGCGAATACCGTCTTTGCGCTCGCAGTGATTGCGCTGCTTTCCCCGGCGGCGCTCCTCGGATTCGCTTCGATGGGGCTCGCGGTGCTTATCCACGAAGGCAGCACGCTGCTAGTCGCCGCCAATGCGCTGCGACTGCTCGGGTACAAAGAGGGGAGTCGAGCTTAGGGATTCGCCCTCGCGGGAGCAGGGGGGGCTTTCTCCGGCTTCGTCGGCACCGGGGTGATCGGCACCTTTCCAGCTATCTCGTCGGCGGTCGCCTTGCGAACGCTTACGATCTGGATATCGAAGACGAGGTCCTTGCCGGCCAGGGGATGGTTCATGTCGACGGTGACCGTGTCCTTGTCAACCTTGTCGATTCGCACCGGCATCGGACCCTGCGGACCTTGGGTCATGAACTCCATTCCCGCCTTCAGCTCCTCGCCCTTCGGAAACTTGTCGCGAGGCACCTGTATGACGAGGCTCGCCTCGTGCGGGCCATAGCCTTCGGCTGCAGGAACCTGAATCGTCTTCTTCTCCCCCGCTTTCATGCCCATCATTCCCTTCTCGAGGCCGGGGATAATATTGTGCTCGCCGATCAACACGGTAATCGGCTGCTTACCGACGGTGGTCCCGAACTCCGTGCCATCGGCGGTCTTGCCGGTGTAGTTGAAGGTCACAACGGTGTCCTTCGCAACCGGGAGATTCGCCGCGCATCCCGATAGAGCAAGCGCAAGAATCAACAGAAGAAAAAGCGGGAAGAGTGCCTTTCGCATGTGTCACCTCAAGTGGTCGGTTCGGCGGGGAGTATACACGGAATCGAGGCTTTGGACAGCCCCGCCGCCTCATGGCTTGGAGAGGAGCACCACGAGCGACTTCGCCTCCACGAGATGAGAGCTCTCACCGCCAAGGTCGGCCTCCTTTCCGGGCGGAACGATGTCGTCGGGGGCTTCGCGGGCAGTGTCGATCACGCGGAACCATCGCCGGTCTTCGGGCGCCTCACAGATTCTGAAAGCGACCTCCCGATCGGTGGCGTTGAACATCATGAAGAAGTCATTGTCGTCGCGATCGCCGAGAACGTCGGCCTTGCTTCCGTCGATTCGGAGCGCAAGGAGCTTGTCCAGCTTGTTCCAGTCGGGGGGCTCTCCCTCCTCATCGTACCAGGTGACGTCGGGGATGGCGTTGTAGCTGTTGTCGAGCCCCGTGTAGAACTCCGGCCGGAGAAAGGCAAGATGACGGCGACGGAAAGCGACAAGGTCGGAAAAGAAGCGCAGGAGGCTCCGATTTTGCTCCGCCAGCGCCCAATCGTACCAGGAGATCCTGTTGTCCTGGCAGTAGGCGTTGTTGTTGCCTCCTTGAGTCCGACCGAGCTCGTCGCCGCCGAGGATCATCGGGGTGCCGAGCGAGAGCAGGAGCGTGGCCGCAAGGTTTTTGACCTGGCGGCGGCGGATCTGGTCGATGCCGGGGTCATCTGTGGGTCCCTCTGCGCCGTGGTTGTTTGCGTAGTTCTGGTCGTTCCCATCCCTGCTGTCCTCCCCGTTTGCCTCGTTGTGCTTGCGGCTGTAGCTCACGAGATCGTTCAAGGTGAACCCGTCATGGGAGGTAACGAAGTTGATGCTGTGGAAGGGCTTGCGGCCGTCGCGGAGGTAGAGATCCGAGCTTCCGGTGAGCCGGGTTGCGAGATTCGCCGTCACCCTGTCGGGGGAAAGCCAGAAGCGGCGAACATCGTCGCGGAAGCGATCGTTCCATTCTGCCCAGCGACCGCCGGGAAACCACCCCACCTGGTAAGCCCCGGCGGCATCCCACGCTTCGGCGATGATCTTGGTGTTTCGAAGGACCGGATCCTCGGCGATGCGCTCGACCACCGGCGGGTTTTCCATCAAGCGGCCCTTTTGGTCGCGTCCAAGGACCGAGCCGAGATCGAAGCGGAAGCCGTCGACGTGCATGTCCACGACCCAGTAGTGCAGGCAATCCATGATGAGGCTGCGCACGACGGGATTGTTGCAGTTGAAGGTGTTGCCGCAGCCCGTGTAGTTCTTGTAGTGGCGTTTGTCTTCGGCCAGGATGTAGTAGGTTCGGTTGTCGATGCCGCGAAAGCAGAGGGTCGGGCCCTCCTCGTCGCCCTCCGCGGTGTGATTGAAAACTATGTCGAGGATCACCTCAATCCCCTCGCGGTGGAGCGACCTGACCAGCTCTTTGAACTCCCGCACCTGGCCGCCCCTCGTCTGCTCGCTCGAGTAGCTCCGCTTAGGAGAGAAAAAGGAGACGGTGCTGTAGCCCCAGTAGTTCTTGAGGGCTTCGCCGGTCAGGGGGTTGCGCCGCTTGATCTCGTTCTCATTGAACTCCTGGATTGGCAGGAACTCCAGGGCGGAGACCCCGAGCGAGCGAAAATAGGGGATCAACTCGACGACCCCGGCGAAGGTGCCGGGATGGCGCACCGTCGACGACCGGTCCATGGTCAGCCCCCGAATGTGGGTCTCGTAGATGACACTGAAGCGCAGGGGATTGTTCAGGGGGCGGTCGCCCTGCCAATCGAACTCATCGCTTATGACGATTCCCTTCGGGGAAGGGAAGGCGCCTGTCGTTGCCTTTGCATAGGGATCGAGGAGGGGGATCCGTTTATCGAAACGGTGACCGCGCTCGGGATCCCAGGGCCCGTCGATGCGAAAGAGGTACAGCTGCCCCTCGCCGACGCCCTCCACGAGGATATGCCAGACGTCGCCGGTGCGGTTGCTTGCCGGATCGAACTCAATCTCGTGCCGGGGCTCGCTGTCGAGCTCATCGTCGTAGAGAAGGAGCGAAACCGCGGTCGCGTGGCGGCTGAAGAGTGCGAATTGAGTGCCGACGGGGAGAATGGTTACTCCGAGCGGTATGGGTTTCCCTGCGGAAGTTCCGATCATCTCTCTTCGACGACAGGATTGCGCAGGACACCGATCTTCTCGATCTCCACCTCGACAACATCCCCGTCCTGGATTCGGCCGACGCCGCTCGGCGTACCGGTCGTGATGATGTCCCCTTCCTCAAGGGTGAAGCTTCGCGAAATGAAGGCGAGAATCGCGCGAATCCCCCAGATCATGTGCCGGGTGTTCGACTGCTGCACAACCTTCCCGTTGAGACGGCACTGGATGTCGAGGGATTGCGGGTCGCCGATATCCTTCGCGAGAACGATACGAGGTCCGATCGGGCCGAAGGTATCGAGAGATTTGCCGCGAAACCAGCCGCTCCGGTCGCCGGTCTGCAGGTTGCGCTGGCTTACGTCATTCATGCAGGTGTAGCCGAAGATGTGCCCGAGGGCTTCTTCCTCGCTCACGTTTTTGCAGCGATCGGCTACGATGAAGGCGAGCTCGCCCTCGTAGTCGACCCTTGGATCGTCAAAGGCGTAATCGCGAAGAAAGGCAGGTATCACTATCGCCTCCCCGGGGGGGATCAAGACATTGAGCGTCTTCGGAAAGAGCACCGGCTCTTTGGGTATCTCCTGAGTGAACCCCTGCACCTTCACCGAGCGGCTCTCGGCGATGTGGTCGCGATAGTTCAAGCCCATGGCAATGATCTTGGTTGGATGCAATGGATACTGTTCCGCCCGGTTCGCAATTGGCAGGCTGAACATCTGGTCCTCCGTTTCTCTGATGCGGGAAAAGCAAGGCGCATCTTAGCACGGAAACGGAGGCATCAACAAGGTTTAGTAGAATTTGCCCCACGCGAGCCGCACGCCGACCACCGGGGTGTAGGACAAGAAGGTCTGAAAGGCGGGTCCCGGCGCCAGATTGCCGGCGACCTGATAGCCGGCGTAGACCACCGGCATGAGCCAGCGGGTTACCGGCAGCCCAACCTCGAGGCTGAGCTCCTCCGAGACGCAGAAGAATCCCCGGCCCCGGTCGTACTGATCGACGCCCGCGTAGATCCCACCGAAGCCCGTCCAGCTTACGATCGAGATCTGGATCGGGAGCCGCAGGATTCGGACGCCCGAGATGATCCCGCCGAACCCGCCGACGGCACCGGAATCGCCTGTCGAATCGGCAATGACGTATCCGAAGCCGCCGCTGATCATGTGATCGCGGACGCTGTAACCGTAGCCGCCATAGTACGCAAGCCCGTAGTTGTTGTTGACCACCCGCACGTTCTCGAGAAAGGGGTAGCTCGCGGTCTGAAAGCCGCAGGTCACCCCGCCCGCGCCGTCGGCGAAGGCGCCAACAAGCGAAGCCGTCGACAGCACGAGCGCGATAAGGAAATTCTTTGCCATGGTGAGCCTCGTTTCGTAACGATTATGCTTAATCCAACACCGGCGCCCGGGCCGGTTGTTACCCCGGGGGATCGCCGGTTGCCGTGGTTGCCGAGATTGTGGTGCTGCCAGGCCGTCGGGGCTGCCGGCGCGTCCGTCGCGGTGTACACGGCCCGTGGAATCGGCTACTATCTCGGCTCGGAGGAAAAAAGGCGTGGCCAGAAACACCATTTCGCTGATTGTCGTGCTTGGGATAATCGGACTGATCGTCGGATACTTCATTTTCGCGAAGAGCGGTTCAACCTACCTGCCGGTCAACGAGATCATCGGGGCGAAGGCGAGCAACCTGGGGCAGGGGATCGGCAACCTCGTTCACGGGGTCGACCTCGCACAGGTGCGCTCGAACATCCTCTATAGCGGCCTCGCCGGAGCCGGGCTCGGGCTCGTCATAGGCATTCTCAGCCGCCAAAGGTAGGAGCCGCCCTGCCCGGACGCGCGGGCGCAGCCTCCGCTTCGCATCGAGGCTGCTGCAGCGAGCGTTCTCGCCCGCGGCACGGTTTTTCGGTATAATCTGACAGCGCGAAATTTCAAAAAGACAGGAGGCAGAGATGCCAAAGCTTACCTATCTCGGCCATTCGGCTTTCCTCATCGAGGGGTCGAAGGCGCGCCTGATCATCGATCCTTTCCTTTCCGGCAACCCGAAGGCCCCGAAGAAGCCCGAGGACATCAAGGTCGACTACGTGCTGCTCTCTCACGCCCACGGCGATCATTTGGGCGACGCGATCGCTATCGCGAAGGCGAACAAGGCCACAGTCGTCGCGCCCTTCGAGCTTGCCGGCTACTGCGAGTCCAAGGGTACCCTGATGCACCCGCTTCACATCGGCGGCGGCTTCAACTTCCCCTTCGGCCGAATCAAGCTGACCATCGCCCACCACGGCTCAGTCACTCCCGACGGGGTCTACGGCGGGAGCCCCTGCGGCTTCCTTGTGACGATGGACGGCAAGACGCTGTATCATTCGGGCGATACCGCCTTGTTCTACGACATGAAGCTCATCGGCGAGATGAACGCTATCGACGTCGCGCTCCTGCCGATCGGCGACAACTTCACGATGGGCATTCCCGACGCGGCCAAGGCCGCCGAGCTTCTGAACGCGCGGGTGACCGTTCCGATGCACTACGACACCTTCGACCTCATCAAGGCCGATCCGAACGAGTTCGTGAAGCAGGCATCGGCAAAGGGCCTGAAGGCCCAGGTCGTCCCGGTAGGCGGGACCTTGGAATACTAGCGAAGAGCGCCCGCCCCTCTGGAAAGCGGCCCGTGACCGAGCCTGCCGCCTCAAGGCGGGGCACGGGCCCTCTCGCTTCATTTGGGGGAGGGTGCGGCAATGACCAGGGCCCTTCGGGCCGAGCTCCTGCTCGTCTTGATGACCGTCATCTGGGGCGGAACCTTCGTCGTCATCAAGACCGGATTGAGCGATGCCTCCCCCCTTCTCTTTCTTTCCCTTCGATTCGGCGTCGCCCTGCTGATCGGCGGAGGAATCTGGCTCGTCCCGCTGCGGCGGGCTCTTTCTCGCGGGCTCTCCCGCACGACGATCGCACACGGTGTGGTGCTGGGCATCCTGATGTTCGGCGGATACGGCAGCCAGACCTTCGGACTTCAGTACACCACGGTTGCCAAGTCGAGTCTCTTTACCTACAGCTTCGCCCTGCTCACGCCGCTCCTCCAGTACCTCATCGCCCGGAAGCGGCTTGCGGTCGGAAACCTCGCCGGGCTCGCCGTCGTCGTTGCAGGGATGTACCTGTTCGCCTCGCCGGCGGCCGGATCGCTCAACCTCGGCGACTGGGTTACCCTGGGCGGTGCCGCGGTTTTCGCCTTCTACATAGTCTGCCTCGACCGCTACTCAAGCGACGGCCACCCGATCGTCCTGACCCTCCTCCAATTCGCCACCACCGCGGTGCTCGCCCTCGTCTCTTCGCTTCTTCTCGAGCGGCCTCGCGTTGTCTGGAACGTCCACCTCTTCGTCGCGATAGGCTATCTCAGCATCCTGGGAAGCGTGGTGGCGGTGTACGTCATGAGCCGATTCCAGAAGGACACTACCCCTACCAAGGCCGTCATCCTCTATGCGCTCGAGCCGATCTTTTCGGTGGCCTTCGGCTGCCTTCTTCTGAAGGAGACTCTCGACCCCACGATGATCGTCGGGGGGCTCCTGATCCTCGTCGGGGTCCTCACCTCCGAGCTGTGGGCGCCGGGAAGAAGGCGCCCCCTTGAAAAGAGCAGGCAGGAGAGACTACAGTAGTCCTACGCCAACACCTTGCTGCTCTCACTGGATTGCCGCCGGGGAGGTGGGTGGCAGGGGGTAGCTCAATGGCCAGTTGCCCGAAATGCGGCTTCGACCTCAATGCTGAAGGGGTCTGCACGGTGTGCGGCTACGGAAAACAGCCCGGACCGGCAGCCTCTGCGCGGCGGAAGTCGCGGCCGGTCTGGATATCCGTCGCGGGCGCGTCTGCGCTGCTCGTGGCTGCGGCGATCCTGTTCGTCGCAATTGGCGGCAGGGGTGCCGCGAAGGCTCGGGCATCCGCTTCGACAGCTGCGCAGGTTGCCTCACGCGACGCAGCGGCCGTGCAGACTCCTGGGGGCGGCGATGTCTCGACAGCGAGCCCGGACGGGGCGGCCCAGGAGCTCTCGGACCTCCCGGTGGACCCGCCGCTCGACAGCAAGGCGGAGTACATCCAGTGGATGCTCCAGCACACGAGCGAAAAGGAGCCCTACCTCAGCGAGAAGTGGGAGCGGACTCAAGCGGCGCTTGCGCGAGGGGACATCAAGCACAAGCGCGTCCTCATGGCGTTCCTGCTCACTCCGCGGCAGAACTTCGTCCGCCGCTATAACCTTCCGCGCGCCTACGCCGACGCTGCAATACCGATCGGCTACGGCCAGACGATTTCCGGTCCCCACATCGTGGCGCGCATGACCGATGCCCTCGATCCCCAACCCGATCAGAAGGTTCTCGAGATAGGAACGGGGTCGGGCTACCAGTCGGCCTTCCTGTCGGAGCTCTCGAATCACGTCTACACCATCGAGATTGTGAAGCCCCTCTACGAAGAGACGGACGCCATCTACGCCTCGCTCTACGGCGAATACCCGATGTACCGCAATATCCACCGGCTTCATGCAGACGGCTACTACGGATGGCCCGAGCACGCTCCCTTCGACCGCATCATCGTCACCGCCGCGATCGATCACATCCCGCCGGATCTTCTCAAACAGCTTGCCCCGGGCGGCGTGATGGTCATTCCGATAGGCCCCCCCTCCGGCCAGGTGGTGCTCAAGATAACCAAGACCGTCGAGCCCGACGGCACGGTGAGACTCGAGCGAGAGGACATCTATCACGGGGCGGCCAAGAAGATCTTCGTTCCTTTCACCGCGGAGGGAGGCAAGGTCCATTCGCTCTCGACGGACTAGCCAGTCTACGAAAGATCGCTCAAGGGCTGGTTTGTCCGGTCTGGCCCTTGTTGATGTCCTCGATGACGCGGTCGATCTGGTCGAACAGCTTGGTGTTACCCGGATAGGCGGCCTGCAGGTGACCCTTCGCGGCCTGGAGCTGCGCGACGGCATCGTCTCGCTTGCCCTCCCGGGCAAGGAGGAGCCCCTCGTAGTACTGGACGTTGCCGACCGCGGCGTCGTTGCCCTTGTAGCTTCCCTCCAAACTCTTGAATAGCGTGAGAAGCTCGCCGGACTGCTGGTGGGCGAGGTAGACCTGGGTCAGAAACTGAGGCGAGTCGGGATTGGTGGGGAAGAGCCCGAACAGCTTCACCGACGTTGTCGAAGCGGTTGCGAGATCGCCCTGCTTCAGGTAGAGGTCGATGAGATGCTCGAGGGAGAGGGTGTCGTCGGGAGCCACCCCGAGGACCTGCCGGTAGACTGCGACAGCCTTCGCGTCATCGCCCGCCTTGCCGTAGATCTCCGCCACCAGTCGAAGCGCATCCGCCTTCTCGCTCGGCTCTTTGTACCCATCGGCCGCGGCCTGAGCGTAGCGCAGGGCATTCGCGGTATCGCCGGAGAGAAGGTAGGCATAGGCGACGTTGTAGACGTCGTCGGTGTCGAGCTTCGTTCCCTGGGCCTCGAACGCCCGCTGGTAGGAATCGATGGACTTCGCATACTCCCTATCGACGAGATAGAGGAGGCCGAGGCGCGCGTTAACGACCGGGTCCGTGTCGCCGAGCTCCTGCGCTTTTTTGAAATTCGCAAGCGCGAGGGCCACGAGCGTCTTGGCGTCCTTCTCCCAGGAATCGCCGTAGCGAAGGCGCGCGTCGAGGTAGAACTCTCCGAGCGCCTGACGAAGCACGCCGTTTGCCGGATTTCTCGCGATGAGACCGCCGAGCACCTTCTCTGCATCGAAGGAGATGCGGGTCAGCGAGGCGGCCGAGGGAACGAGATCGGCAAGCGCCTGACCCTCCTTGAGATCGGCGAGGGTGAAGCTCCTGTCCTTGTCGGTGGTGACCGAATCCTGGAGAAGGATCCGAAGCTTCGCGACGACGACCGACGGATCCTGATTCGCGGGATCGGCCTGATCAAGCAGGCGATAGGCGCTCTCGTACTGCCGCTGACTCACCAGAGCCGCCGACTTCGCGAGCGCATCTTTTGCCGACGGGGTGATCGGGGATCCGCCGGCTTGCGCAAAGAGGGCCGGTGAGAGGGCCGCGAGCAGCGCGAGCGTAAGCCACGCCGCCGGCTTCGACTGTGGGCGAGATGATGTTCCAAACACAATAGTACCTTTCCGGAGAGTCTATCACACGGGCAGGGGATCGACTATTGCGCCGGGGAGGCAATCTGCGCGAGGGCCGCCTGAGGGAGGCGGAGGGGCTCGCCCACAAGCACGGGCTCCTCGCCCTCCTCGAGGGCGGTAAGGCGCACCGGATAAAAGCGATTCGCGACGATGCTCGCTCCGGCCTCGCGCTGTCCCTCTTCCGCCCCCAATGCCACCGGAACGTAGTGCTCGCCATATCCGCGCCCGCGCCCTGCGGCATCGATCGTCTCGACGAGAACCGTCTGCACGCTGCCGAGAAGGCTCCTTCGGTAGCGCCGCTTGTTTTCGCTTCCGATCTCGCGGATGCGCTCGCTCCGCGCGCTTTTCACCGCCTCGCTCACCTGATTGGGCATCCGGTCGGCGCGCGTGCCCTCCCTGCGCGAGTACTTGAAGGTGTGGATGTGGCTAAAAGCCACCTCCCGGCACACCCTGGCCGTCTCCTCGAAGTCCTCGTCGCTTTCGCCTGGGAAGCCCACTATCACGTCCGTGGTGAGGTTGAAACCCGGATAGCGACCGCGCAGCCGCTCGACAAACTCGAGATAGCCGGCGAGGGTATACATCCTGCGCATGGCGAGAAGGACGCGCTCCGAGCCGCTCTGGAGGCAGAGATGGAGGTGAGGGCACATCTTGGGGTGGCCCAGGAGATCGATGAAGCGATCGCCCGAGGGCTCCGGCTCGAGCGAGGAGATCCGCACGCGGAAGTCCCCGGGCAGTTCGAGAACTGACTCCACGACGTCCGCGAAGTCGCTTGTCCCGTCGCGGTAGCGCCCCATGTTCACCCCCGTGAGGACGACCTCCCTCGTTCCCAGATCGACCAGGCGGCGTACGTTGTCGAGGATGGCGGGCAGGGGTCGGCTCGTCGCCCGACCGCGCACGTAGGGGATGATGCAGAAGGTGCAGAAGTTGTCGCACCCATCCTGGATCTTCACCATGCTCCGGGTGTGGAACCCTCTCTCCGCAACCGGATAGCTGAAGCGGTCGCCCTCGAGGCGCGCAGGGTCGAGGATCTCGCCCCGAAAGTGAGCGTCCACGATGTGGAAGATGCTGCTCTTGCGCGCGTTGTCGACGACGTAGGTGATGTCGCTGCGCGTCGCGAAGTAGTCCCGGTTCGAGTCGACGAAGCAGCCCGTCACCACGACCACAGGACGGCCCTCCGGCGCCAGGACAGACGCCCTTTCGGTTGCCGACGAGGCGACCGCTGGAGCTCCGCTCGTCGCGGGGGACGCGACGGTCGCCCGATTGACCATATTGCGCGACTTGCGGTCGCTCTTGTTCGTGACGGTGCAGGTGTTGATGACGTAGGCGTCCGCCTCCGCCTCGTAGGGAACCACCTCATACCCCGCGCGGTGGAACTGGGAGGCGAGCGAGTCGGTCTCGTACTGATTGAGCTTGCAGCCGAGGGTGTTGAACGCTATCTTCTTCTTCATCGATCACCCCGGGGCGAAAGCCGGCTCTCGCGTAGCTGCAAGCTCGCCTGCGACCGACATCTCCGCGGCGTCGCTTATGCGCACGTCGACGAACTGCCCGATGAGCGACTCGTCCTCGGAAGGGAAACGCACGATGATCTTTCCCTCGGTCCGCCCGGAGAGGTGCCCCGCGAGCCGGTCGCGTCCGAAGACCAGGACGCGGTAGGTCCGCCCCACCATCTCCCGGTTGCGCTCGAGGGAGATCGCCTGGAGCTCGGTAGAGAGCTCATGCAGCCGGCGCTTCTTCTCATCATGGGAAACGTCGTCGTTCCAGCGCGCGCTCGCCGCTCCCGGCCGCGGGGAGTACATCGCGATGTAGGCCATGTTGTAGCGGAACTCGCGCAGCGCCGAGCGGGTGTTTTCAAACTGCTCGGGGCTCTCACCTGTGAAACCCACGATGATGTCGGTGAAGAGGGTCGCTGTAGGAAGGAGCGACCGGACGCTGTGCACCACCGACCGGTACTGCTCCATGCGGTAGTTCCGGTTCATGCGGATGAGCACCTTGTCGTCGCCCGACTGGATCGGGAGGTGGATCTGCTTGGCAAGGTGCGGATACTCCGCGATGGTCTCGAGCACCTCGTCGGTCATGTCCCGTGGGTGGGGCGAGGTGAAATAGACCCAAAACTCGCGGTCCGTGCGCTTGCCCATCTCGCCGATCTCCTTCAGGAGACGGGCGAAGGGCATCTCCGAGCCGCGCTTGTCGAGCCCGTAGGAGTTGACGTTCTGCCCGAGGAGCGTGATCGAGGCATAGCCCCGCTCGACGAGCGACTCGACCTCGGAGAGAATCTCGTCCGAGGGACGGGAGACCTCGCGCCCTCGGGTGTAGGGCACCGCGCAGAAGGTGCAGAACTTGTCGCAGCCGTTCTGAATGGGAACGTAGGCTTCGAAGCCGGAGGCGTAGGTCGGCCGGATGTGCCAGAAGCCCCGCGCGGAGTCTGCAAGGCTGTCGCCCGGCACCGCCGCGTCGATTCCGGCGGGCGTCGGCACCCCGTACTGCCGTATGAGATCGGGAAGCTGC
The DNA here is from genome assembly GCA_027306915.1 of Spirochaetales bacterium. Next base: position 66,488 of record DAHUYW010000014.1, read on the forward strand.
GGCAGCTCGTTGATGGGGAACACCAGATCGAAGAGCTTGAGGAACTTCACTCGGTCGGAGGGCAGCATGCATCCGGTGACGAAGGTAAGGAGGCTTCGCTTGTGCTTTGCGAGATTCCACTTGTGGATCTTCGCGTAGACCTTGTCGATCGCCTTCTGGCGCACCGAGCAGGAGACGACGCCGAGGAGGTTTGCCTCGTCCTCGTCTTCGGTTCGCGTATATCCAAGCCCTTCCAGGACCGTGCGCACGCGCTCCCCGTCGGATTGATTCATCTGGCAACCGAGCTGTATCAGGCAGTATCTCATCAGAAATAGACCTCGGCAAAGAGATGGCTTCCCGGAACACCCTGGCTGCGCAGAATGTCGAAGGCCTCGTAGATCATATCGCAATTGCCGCACAAATAGCAGAGGCTCATCGGGTCGACCGGGTGATCGCGCAGATACTGTGTGACCCTTCCGGAATAATCACCGCCCTCCTCCCGCGAGACGCACGAGACATAGCGCCCCGGGTCGAAGGCCTCCCGCTCGTAGCGCTCCGAGAGCGTGCGCACCCCGTGGAGCAGGGTGTAGTCCAACCCCGGATAGCTTCGCGCAAGACAATGGAAGGGGGAGATCCCCGTGCCGGAGGCGACAAACAGGTAGCTCCCGTGAGCCCGCTCGTCGCTGTCGGTCACGAAAAAGCCGAAGGGCCCTTCCACCAGGACCGAGTCGCCGGGCCGGCAGCGCTTGAGCGCTCGGGAGACGACGCCCCCGTCCACCTCCTTGATGAGGACCTCGAGGAAATCGTCGTCCCTGCCGGAGTAGACCGAATACTCCCGCATGGCGATGGAGTCGTGCGGCCCGACGTTGACGTACTGGCCCGGCTCGAACTCGAGCCCGTCGCGCTCCACGCGCAGCACATAGGCCGTCGGCGAGAGATGACGAACCTCGCGAACGCGATGTGAAAGCCCCTTCACGGATGTTCTCTTCGATGTGCCGGTTATCTCCATGGGTGTGAGGCCACAGTACAAAATGCGATCGATATAGTCAACTTCCGCTCCTCCGTGGACACGCGGGTCGAAAGCGCGCCAGAATATCCCAGGAGAAATGTCATGAAAGAGTATCTATCCCTTCTCGCCGACTACAACGCCTACGTCAACCGGGAGGTCTACGCAATAGTGGCGAAGATCCCGGCGGCGGAACGCACCAAGGATGTCGGCTCCTTCCACAAATCGATCTTCGGAGTCCTCGCCCATATCTACGGCTCCGACGTCGGCTGGCTGCGCCGCTTCAAGGAGTATGTCGGCCCTTTCAAGGCCCTCGCTATCCCGGAGCTCGAGGGTCCACCCCACCAGTGGGGCGTCCCGATGTTCAAGGACTTCGAGAGCATGCATGCGAAGCGCCCGGCGCTGGACGCCGTCATCAAGCAGTTCGTTGCGGAGATCCCCGAGGAGAGCCTCGCGAAGGTCTTCTCGTATCCCAACTACCTGGGTCAAAAGCGGACCATCGCCTTCGGGCAGGCGCTCCTGCACTTCTTCAACCACCAGACCCACCATCGCGGGGCGGTCTCCGAGATCCTCGATGAGATGAAGATCACCAACGACTACAGCGGCCTTGTCGAGATGCTTAACGCGCAGGCCTGACGGCGGGAAATCGGCCCGGGACACCGAAGCGTTCCCGGGCCGCGCCCATCGCCTGGAGCTCAGGACGCGAGCTCGTAGCGCTCTCCGTAGGCGACAATCGTCGTGGCGGCGAAGCCCTGCGCGGCCAGGTAGCTCTTGAGCGCCTTCTGCGCGGGCGGCTCGCCGTGCACCAGGAAGATGCGCTTCAGCCGCTTCTTGTCGAGCAGGCCGAGGTATTCCCCGATCTCGCGGTAGTCGGCGTGGGCGCTGAAGGCGTCGATCTCCTCCACATGAGCCTTCAGGTGGTAGAGATCGCCGAGGATGCGCACCTCGGGCTCCCGGTTGGCGATCCTGCGACCGAGGGTGTTCTCGGCCATGTAGCCGACGATGAGGATGGTGTTGCGGGAGTCCCCCACGGTGTGGATGAGGTGATGCTGCACCCGCCCGGCCTCGCACATCCCATCGGCCGAGATGATGATGGCCGGCCCTTTTAGATCGTTCAGCTCCTTCGATTCCGCCACGCTCGCCACATAGCGCAGGGAGTTGAATCCGAAGGGGTTCTTGTGGTGGACCACAAAGGCCCGGTTGGTCTCCTCGTCGTAGCACTCGGGGTGGACCTGGAAAATAGAGGTGGCATTGGTGGCCATGGGGCTGTCGACAAAGATGGGCAGCTCGGGGATGCGCTTGCGGTCGGCGAGGAGATGGAGGAGGTAGACGATCTCCTGCGTGCGCTCGATGGCGAACGCCGGAATCACAATCTTGCCTCCTCGCTCGGCGGTCGCGTTTACGACCGTTGCGAGCCTCTCGGACGCCCCCTCGGAGGATTCATGAAGGCGGTCTCCGTAGGTGCTCTCCACGACGAGGTAGTCGACGTCCGGGATAGGTTCGGGATCGCGAATGATCGCCTTGTGCTTCCGCCCTAAGTCGCCGCTGAAGCCCACCCGGAGCTCCGGACCTCCCCTCCGCTTGATGGTCGCGAGCGCCACCGCCGACCCGAGGATGTGTCCCGCGTCGTAGAAGGCGAGATCGACCCCCTCCGCGACCGGAAGCGTCCGCCGGTAGGAGACGGTGACGAACTGCTCCACTGCCGACGTGACCTCTCGCTCCGAGAAAAGCGGCTCCCAGGTGAAGAGCTTTCCCTGCTTGGCCGCCTGCTTGCGCAGATAGTCGGCGTCGCGCGATTGGATCTTCGCGCTGTCCATCATGATGATAGCCGCGAGATCGCGCGTGGCCGGCGTGGCGTAGATGTTGCCGCGGTAGCCATCCTTGCCGAGAACCGGCAGGAGTCCGCAGTGGTCGTAGTGCGCATGGGTCAGCACGACCGAGGCGAGGCCGGAGCCGTCGATACGAAAGTCGCGATTCTTCTTGTCCGCCTCCTCGCGCTTGCCTTGGAAGGCCCCGCAATCGACGAGAAGCCTCGAGCCATCGACCTCGAGGAGGTGCTTCGAGCCGGTGACCTCCTGCGCTGCCCCAAGAGAAGAGAGGGTGATTGCCATACCTCCCGTTGTACCGCAGCTGGCCTCCCTTGCACAACCAGGTGAAATACTGTCGAATAGGGCGATGGTCGACATCTACGGCATCGGCAACCTCTTGATCGACATCGTCACCCGGGTGACCGACGAGGAGCTCTCAGGGCTCGGGCTGCACAAGGGGACGATGCACCTCACCGACGAAGCGGAGCGCGCGCGCCTCATCGATTTCCTCAAGACGAAGGAGGTCACCTACTCCTGCGGCGGCGATTGCCCCAACACGATGATCGCGCTTGCCTCCTTCGGGGTCGACGCATGCCTCGCGGGCAAGGTGGGCGACGACGAGTTCGGGCGCATCTACCTCGGGCAGCTTGGTGAGCTTCCGATTCGCTCGGAGGTCAAGGTCGGGCAGGGGAGCACAGGATCGAGCATCATCCTCGTCTCCCCCGATTCCGAGCGAACGATGAACACCCACCTCGGGATCAACCGCAGCTTCTCCTTCGAGGATGTGAGCCCGGCGCTCTTGAGCGACTCCCGCTTTCTCTATTTCACCGGATACCTGTGGGATACCGATCTCCAGAAGGATGCCATCCTCCGGACGCTCGCCCTCGCGCGGGCCAAGGGCTGCACCATCGCCTTCGACCTTGCCGACCCCTTCGCCGTGAGCCGAAACCGCGACGAGTTCCTGCGAATCGTCGCCGACTACGTGGACATCGCCTTCGCGAACCGCGAGGAGGCGCGCATTCTCTTCGGGACCGACGACGTCCGGGTAGCCGTGGAGAAGCTGTCCAAGCTGACCCGCATCGCGGTCGTGAAGAACGGCGCCGCGGGCTCACTCGTCATGGCCGGTAAGAAGCGACGCGACGGCTCCCGCGGCGCCGATCCCCTTCCCGGGAGCGAGGCCGGCGAGCTCCTCTCGATTCCCGTGTGCGAACAAGAGCCCATCGACACGACCGGGGCGGGGGACATGTACGCGGCCGGCTTCCTCTATGGGCTTGTCCGCCGGCTTCCGCTCTTCAAGGCCGGGGTGTGCGCCTCCTACCTCGCCTCGCAGATCATCGTTCAGCGCGGCGCCCAGTTCACGGCCGAGAAGAGAGCCGAAGTGGCCGAAGTAATTCGCTCGGGCGGCTGGGACTACACGCGCTAGCCCCGCAGGCCGCGCGGGTCCCCTGCGGCCGGAGCTATCCCTGCGGGCGGGACGCGAGCGTCACCCCCAAGTTCATCTTCGTGCCGTTTCGATAGAGCGTGAGCGTCACCGTCTGCCCGACCGTCGCCTCCGACTGCAGGTAGGCGCTGAAGCTTTGAAAGTCGGTCACCGGGGTCCCGTCAATGGCAACGATGATGTCTCCTCCGACCGGCACCTCGGTGTCGATGAAGGTGACCACCTGGGTGGCTGCCTGCAGCCCCGCCTGATCGGCCGGGCTTCCCGGAGCAATCGAAGCGATCATCACCCCGCGGTCCACCGGGACCGTCACTCCCGCCGAGCGTAGGAGGCTCGCTATCTGCGGCGTCAGATCGAAGGCTTCGATCCCGAGGTAGGGATGCTGCGCGTGGCCGTCTGCGATGAGCTGCGGCACGATCTGCTTGACGAGGTTGGCGGGAATGGCGAAGCCTACCCCTGAGCTGCTCCCGCTCGGGCTGATGATCTGCGAGTTGATGCCGATGACCTTCCCCCCGAGGGTGATGAGCGGCCCGCCGGAATTGCCTGGATTGATGGGGGTGTCGGTCTGCAAGGCCTCGCCGACGAATCGTCCGTTTGGGCTCTTGATGATCCGCCCCTTCGCGCTTATGACGCCGAAGGTGAGGGTGTGGGTGAGGCCGAAGGGGTTGCCGAGGGCCACCACGAACTCGCCTACCTGAACCCGGTCGGAATCGCCGAGGGTGAGGGGAGGGGGAAGATTCGGCGCGCTCACCCGGATGACCGCAAGGTCGGTCGAGGGATCGGTGCCGATCACCTGCGCCTGATAGCTCTGGCCCGTGCGCAGGGTCACCATCACGCTGTTCGCATTTTCGACGACGTGGAAGTTGGTGACGATGTCGCCCTGTTTGTCGTAGACGAAGCCGGAGCCGACCGCCTGCTGAGGAATCGGCTGATCGAAGAAGCCTTGGGAGATGATCGTACTGGTGATGTTGACAACCGAGGGGCCGGCGTCTCTGCCGACCGCCTCCACCTGGGCCTCGAGCTGATTTGCCGGGGAGTAGGGCGTGACCCCGGCGGTGTTTTGAGCAAAGAGCGAGCCTCCGCCGAAGAGTGCAAGTGAAAACAAGAGTGCCGCTATTCTACGCATCGCAGAGCCTCCAGCGCATTTCGCAAGAACGGTTTGTCTGGACAACATTCTTCGCCGCTGAAAGGTTACGCACCGCTCCGGTGCGGAAGTGCGTCTTTCAGAGGTGCAGCGCCGCCCGGCAGCCCTGGAACTTATCGGCACGTCTGCCCGTCCAATTTCTCAATCTCCTGCATTTCGATGCTCCTGCCGTGGAAGTTCCATCGCATTTAGGGCATAATTAGAACGTATGGATCAAAAACTACGTAAGCCAATCGTTGCATCCCTTGTGGTCCTGGCCCTTGTGCTCGGCATCGGCGTCGGGATAGCCATGGACAGAGCCCTCCTGCGGTCGGACGGGGCCGTCCGTGCCTCCTCTTCGGATCCGCAGCTCAATTACTCCCTCATCGGACAGGCGTGGGGCATCATCAACCGCGTCTATGTGGACCGAGCCGCGGTTCGCTCGAGGCCGCTCACCTACGGCGCGATCGCCGGGATGGTGGACGCCCTTGGAGACACGGGGCACAGCACCTTCTTGAGCCCGGAGATGGTTCAGGACGAGCGCTCGCTCACCGAGGGCGAGTATGTCGGCGTCGGCCTCGAGATACAGATGCAGAACAACCAGGTCACGATCGTGGCGCCTCTCGACGGCTCGCCCGCCCTCGCAGCCGGCCTGCGGGCCGGCGAGCTCATCCTGCGGGTCGACGGCAAGGATGTGACCGGCCTTACCCTCCAGCAGGTCGTGCGCCGTATCATGGGTCCCATGGGCACGAAGGTAACGCTCACCATCTTCAGCCCGGTGACGCGCAAGACCTTCGATGCAACGATGGTTCGCACGCGCATCAGGATTCAGAACGTCACCTGGCAGCGGATTCCGGGCACCGACCTTGCGGATGTCAGAATCGCGGCGTTCAGCCAGGGAATCACGAAGGACCTCCGTGCCGACCTAATTTCGATCGAAAAGGAGGGCTTTGCCGGGATTGTCCTCGACCTCCGCAACGATCCGGGCGGCATCCTCGACGAAGCGATCGGAACCGCCAGCCAGTTCCTCCCGCACGGGAACGTGCTGCTCGAGCGGAATGCCCACGGCACCATCCGGCCCGTCCCGGTTCAGGGCGATGCGATCGCCCCGTCCATTCCGCTTGTGGTGATGATCGACGGCGGGACCGCGAGCGCGGCGGAGATCGTCGCCGGAGCCCTGCAGGACGCCGGCAGGGCGAAGCTTGTCGGCGACAAGACCTTCGGTACCGGGACCGTGCTCGGGATCTTCCCGCTCTCCGATGGATCGGAGCTGCTGCTTGCAACCGAAGAGTGGCTCACCCCGCGCGGCCGAGTGATCTGGCACAAGGGGATCACCCCGGACGTCACGGTCCAGCTCCCCTACGATTCGATGCTCGTCGAGCCAACTTCGCTGAAAGGGATGACTGCGGCCGAGCGCGAGAAGAGCGGCGACCGCCAGCTCCTCGAGGCCATCGATATCCTAAAGCCGGAGACGGGCGGCGCGCAGACCGCGCGGACTGCGCCCGCCTCCAAAGAGGGGGCGCCCGCTTTGTAGCGGGTATCCCGTTCGGGCGGCGCCCGAGCAGGATGCTTGTTTGCCCGAAGCCGCACGGCGCTGAAAGAGCGCCGCGCACGCTAGGCTTCGCACAGAGGAGGCAAGAGAAATGAAAAGGATTTCGATCATAGCGGGCACGGTCGCGCTTCTAGCGGCGATCACGCTCATCGGATGCGATCTGTTCGCGGGGACGCTTACCATCACCGGGCCGACTGGGAATATCCCCTACAACGGAACATATACTTACACATATACGAACGGGGCACAGCAGTTCACGATCACCAACTCCGGCTCAAACACCCTCAACTTGACGGGGTCGCCTGCGGTACAGGTCAGCCCCCCCGCCACTGTCACCCAGCCCAGCTCCACGTCGCTCGCCGTGAACGCGACGACGACCTTCAGCATAACCATAAGCACAACCGGGACCTTCACCGTCTCGATCCCGAACGACTCCGTGCAGAATCCCTTCACCTTCACGATCAAGGCCAACTAGCGAGCGCGTGGCGGCGCTCGGAGCGGCGCCGGGCCCCCGCCGACGGGGGCTTTCGGTGCCGCCGGCTGCTCGTAGCCCGCAGGTATGCCGCCTGGGCCGGGGACCGGGCGTCCCTGAAGCAAGCTCCCTCGTCGCCGTGCCGCCGATTCCGGCAAAACGCTTCTATCCGACCAAGGGGTTCTTCAGCCGCAAGTCATCTACCTGGCTGAAGTGCTCCGTGTTCGCCCTCCGTAGCTCGTAGTCATGCACGAGCGCGGTGACGGCGATAATCGCATCGCCAACGGTCATTCTTAGCTGCTGGCGGAGTCTGGTGGCGCGCTGCATGACGGCTGCATCGAGCTCGAGCTCCGCGCGCTTCAAGAGGGGGGCGGACTGAAGGGATCGGCCCGAGGGGGTTGCCCGGCTCCGATCTGACCGAGGATCATGCCGACGGTGACCCACGGCGGGCGGATGCATGCCTTGATCGAGATAGCGGAGCAGGGGTCAGACGTCCCTGCCCGATCCCCTGCTCCGCCGGGCTGCTCAGTCCACCGACGGTTCGAGCTTGAAGTTGTCGATGAAAGCGATGCCAACCGGGAAAAAGGTGCAAATGAAGGCGGCAAATCTCCCTTTTCAACACTGCTCAAAATCGTGATTCCGAGCTTGCGTTCTCATATCGGTAAACTATTGTACGTTCCATCCTACGCATGGTGCGGTTCACCTCCTGCGCGCGGAAAAGGACCCGGGCCAATAGCGGGAATCGGGAAAACGCGACCAGTTCGCTTGTCCTGTATTCCTTGATCAGTTCAAGTTTTGGCTCTAGCTGCTTGATGCCCTCGGGATCATCAAGACCCCATTTGTAGGCTGCACCCGTGCCTCCGACGTTCGAGCCCGCCCTCTTCACAATCCACGGATTGCAGATATCGAAGATCATCTGACCGCCGGGGAAGTGAGCGACCACCGCATTGAGGAGCGCTTTCACCTCCGCTTCGCTCAGGTAGTGCAGCACCCCCTCGGCGATAAGCAGCCCGGGCCGGTCCCGTGGGACCTCGCCCAACCAGCGCAAATCCTTAAGCGGTGCACCGATCGGGTGATAGGCACCCCGTTCGGGGAGCAGTTGGCGGCGCAGTTCGATCACATCGGGGTAATCCACGTCGAACCACTGGACACTAGCAGGCGGATCGACTCGGAAAACACGGCTGTCCATGCCGCAGCCCACGGGTCGCGCAAGATGGGATTCTTCCACTGGCTCTGGATCGCTCGGCTGTTCAAGGTCATGAGCATCGTTTCTTTTTCTTTTGTGAACTGGATCTTATCGGTTGTCATTGGTCGCTCCTTGGCGCATCGTCTGCTTTGTGTCCCTTGCCTGTTTGATCCGCTCCATCTGTGCTCGCGCCGCTGCGGTAATCTGCCGGAAGATGGCTTTCCCCGCTCCGCTGTTGCCGCCATCTTCCGGCAACAGCGCGCGGTCCATCATGTCGGCAAGTGCTTCCATGACCGCATCATAGGGCGGAAACTGGTCAGACGGTTTGAAATCCCCGATTGTCAACTGGCCGTAAGACAGCATTTCGACGATGTGTACTATCACGGCCGCATCGATATCCCGGCGAATCGCCCCCGCCGCTTGCAGCGCCCGAAAGAAATCGGAAGTGCTCACCCCGGACACCATTTGGCGGAACAGGTTGTCTCGCTTGCGCAGGTAGTTGCCCATCACGCGCCGGTCGCGCCGCATCATGGCGGCGATCAAGGGACGACTGTTTACGGAGTGAAAGAGCGCCCGGTAGCAGCCACCGACAGTCCCGCCGCGCGGGTCCGCCTCAATATGCTCCAGCCAGGTTTGGGAGTATTGCATATATTCACGGTACAGGAGCGCTTCGAAAAGTTCCTCTTTACCCTTGAAATGCAGGTAGACTGTTCGTCGACTCGCGCCCGCTTCCTCTGCTATAGCGCTCATGGTTGCCTTGTCATATCCCAGTCGGATGATGACGGCTGCTGCCGCATCGAGAATCTGCTGCTGGCGTTCGTCATTGTCAGACATTCACGGCCCCTCTCTCAGCCAGTATGCACATACTGCACAAACTATGATACTTTGTGTAGCATAACCAGAGATCCGGGCTTGAGTCAAGGAGGAGATGGAGGCTCAAGCATTGAGTTCGAGCTGACACTCCGCGAGGTGCCCTCGGGGCGGCGGGAGTTCGTCGTGCAGCTCAACTCATCGGTATACACTATCAGGCAGAGAAAAAGCTCAGGAAGAGGAGCGCGGCGATGAACGAAGACCTCCACCTCATGAACGAATACCAGGCCGTCAAGCGCCTCATAGCGGCGACAAAGGCCTCCTACTACGTCTACCTCAAAGCGGAAGGCGACGTCTGGGAGCCGGAAGAGCTCCTTGAGGAGATCGGGAAGCGCTTCGACCACGAGCAGAGATATTTCCTCGACAACGGTCCGCGCGACAACGAGCCCGGCGTCTACATGATCGCAGAGGACGGAGAGATCGATCCGGACCGGCTCTACGCGCCAGCCGGCAAATGGAACAACATGCTGCTCACCTCGGACTCCTATGGGTATCGACCTTGGCTCACCCACTTCGACTTCGGCCCGGAAGGGGAGTGAGCCGTTGACTCCCGCCGCGGCCGCTACCCTCCCTCCGCGCCCGCTTCGGCGATCGCGCTCGTCGCCGCCGTGTCCGCTCCGCAAGCGTCAGGCGGGCACAAATTGCGCGAAGGGCTCCTATGGGGCTAGCGGATTCTTCAAGCGCAGGCCCTCCACGTGGCTGAAGTCCTCCGTGTTCGCCGTCCAGAGCTCGTAGCCACGCACGAGCGCGGTGGCTGCGATGATCGCATCGCCGAGGGTCATTATCAACTGCTGAGCAAAGCCATCTACGATATCCTGCCGGGGAGGGGTCGATCCCTGCGTATCTCATGCTGCCATGCGACAGGATCCTTAACTGTGCTATAAGCGTGAAGCGCCTGGAGCTTGTTGATGAGTCGAGCTATCGTAGCGTGATCCTGGGGCTTCCGCTTGGTCGGCAGCGCAAGGGAGACCTTCTCGCCGGGTACAAGCTCGGCATCGAGGGCGTATTGCTTCGGCACCCGAAGGGCTATCGAATTACCGATTCGAATGACTGTAGCGATGTATCTCTTCACGTCGATCATACGTGGGACAAACGCGGGCTATTTGTACCGCTTCCACTCCCCCTCGCTTACGACCTCCACGGTGTCGCCGACAACCTTCAGAGCCGAGTTGTCGTCGAGCGCATACACCCTCTCGGACACGTTCTTGACGGCCCCCTGGAGGAAGTCATCCCGCAGGTTCTTGAAATAGGGATTGTTCAGATGCGGCAGGAAAGAGAAGCCCACATACCCCAACCCGTTCAGGTCTTCCGTTCGGTCGAGGTCGTCTTCGAATACCACATGGGATAACGTCAGTCCCAGTCTCTTCGCCGTGATCATGCTCCCCGCGCTCATGCCGACATACACCTTGTTCTTCAACAGCTCCTGCAGCGCTCCCTCGAGCCCCGACCTCGTCACCCATTCGATCAGATGATACCGATTGCCGCCTTCGAAGTAGAGGACGTCGGCTTCCTCCAGCCTCGAAAGCCACAATTCTCTCGCGACCGCCGAGATGTCGACGATATCGATCGACCGAAAGCCCTGTCCTTTCAGCCTCACGAGGTCATCGATCAGCCACATCTTGTCGCCCTTCTGCACGTTGGCGGCCGTGGGAACAACCGCGAGCGAAGTCTCACTCGGCCCCTTTCCCACCAGCGCGAAAAGCGTTCGAGCGATGGACGGATTTGTCACTCCGCCCGAGGTAAGTAGGAGCTTCATATCGTGATTCTAGCGCGTGATGGCCGCGCGGTCAACGAACGATTCGACCGTCATATTAATCCCGCGTCACGGCTCCCCCGGCGCGAGCGTGAACCCGAGGGAGGCCGCTGCATCCCGCAGGCGGGAGTCCAGGCAGGCGATCGCAAGCGGTTCTCCTATTGCGTCGCGAATTTCACAAGCAGTCGCAAGATGAATCGCATCCAAGCTTCGCAATCGGCCGAATCTCCGATCGCCCCGTATTCGCTCGGCTATGCGCGCGTCGACGATTCGAAGTCCTATCGTCTCAAGCAGGGCATCCATCAAGCGCCAGATGTCTGCATGAGCTTTGTGACGATGGAGGGCAACCGTCGTTTCGATCCGCAGTAGGATGGACGAGAAGCGGGCGAGTGGCTTGTCCCAATAGATCAGGTACTTCTCCGACTCCATCTCGTCGAACAGAAGGGAGAGCAGGAAGCTCGAGTCGAGGTACAGAGCGCTCAAGCGAAGCGGTCCGCGCGTTGGTCGTCGAGGGTTGCCCGCCAGTCGCCGTCGCTTCGAGCGGCCCGCGCCCTGCGAATGAGGCTTGTGAAGTTGGGACGGGTGTCGGCTTTCGCTGCAAGGAGCAGGCCTTGCGAGGAGAGCTCCCTGATGTGGCGGTCCGTATGCTCGGAGGAGACCCCCACGGCTCGAGCGCGAATCTCGGCAATCGGGGTGTTTCGATCCAGCACAACGACGGTCTCTCCTTTGCGGGCGATCTGCAGATAGTGGGAAAGACGATTCTTCAGCTCTCGGACCTTCACGCTGATCATGATCTCAATGTAGCCACGGAAGCCACAGGAGGTCAAGGTCGCTCGAACCGCCGAGTGTTCGGAGGTCACACCGCGGGCCGCTCGGCGTGTCGCGGGCGCTGTCGCCACGGGAATCGCACCTGGCCGAACGGGCAGGACCCGCAGGAGGGCCGCGCGGGTACAATTCGTCCATGGAATCAACTCAGAAAGTTTTGGTAGTCGGCGGCACCGGTCACCTCGGCGGGAGGGTGGTCAGGGAGCTCCTGGCGCGCGGCAAGGCGGTTCGTGCCCTTGTTCGGGAGGGGAGCGACGCGCGCCACCTTGAAGAGCGGGAGGTCGAGGTCGTCCGCGGGAACATGCTCGATGCGGCCTCGCTGCGTCGCGCGATGGAGGGGGTGAGCCTCCTCGCGACGACGGCGATCGGCTACTCCCGGCGAAAAAAGGGCGACTCGCTCGCGGCGGTCGATGACCTCGGCAATCGGAATCTCGTCGATGCTGCGCGCACGGCGGGCATCCAGCGATTCGTCTTCACAAGCATCCTCACCTGCGATAGGGCCCGTGATGTTCCCCATTTCTGGCAGAAGAAGCTCGTCGAGGACTCCCTCGAGGAGAGCGGCGTGCCCTTCGTTTCCTTGCGCCCAGGCGCCTTCGTCGGCGGGGCCGATTTTTGGGCGCGGGGGCTGCGAAAGGGAGCCATGACCGCCCTCGGCTCGCCGAGCGCGGCCTGGACCTCCATCGGGATCGACGACGTCGCACGCTTCATCGCGCTCGCCGTGGATGCCCCCGACGCCGTCGGCAAGCGCATCGACCTCGGCTGGGACCGCCCGGTCTCGACCGCCGAGATCGCTGAAATCTTCTCGCGGCTTCTCTCCCGCCCGATTCGGGTGCGGACGCTGCCCATGCCGCTGTTGCACGGAGCGGCAGGGATCGTGGGCCTCTTCGCCCCCTTCGCGCGCGACGCGGTGGCGATGTTCGACTACTTCCTCACCGGCGGCTATGTGGCGGACACGACGGTGCAGAAGAGGCTCTTCGGGGCGGTACCGACCGTGGAGGCGACGCTCGAGAAGTACGTAGCCGAGTATTTGCCGCCGCTCCAAAAGTGATAGAATCGGGCGCATGGCAGCTACACGTGGGACTGGAGAGCCCGTAAGCGATCCTCGGGTCTATCTCGCCGCAGAGCGAACCTTTCTCGCCTGGATTCGGACCGGCCTTGCGCTGATGGGCTTCGGATTCATCCTCGCGCGCTTCGGCGTCTTCCTCCGTCAGCTTCAGCTGATCCGCGGGGATTTCACACACCAGCAGCTGGGGGACTCCGTCTGGTTCGGCGTCGCCCTGGTAGGGATAGGGGTCGTGGTCAACCTCGCCGCGGCGGTGCGCCACGTCCGTCTTCTCCGGGGTTTCCGCGAGGGGGGCGCGGCCGTTGGGCGCCCCTCGAAAATGGCCCTTGCCGTAGCGATCCTCTTGGCATGCGTCGGGATCGGCACTGCCGTCTACCTGGTCGTCGTTTCCCGGGGCCTTCCCGCGCCAAGATGACGGCGTCGCCCCGCAGCGGCGACCGCTCCTGCCGCCCGCGCGCCCATCGAGCGAATCGGGCAAGGGATTCGGAGGTTTAGGCAAGCTTCTCTCCGCGTCGATGCATATACTTCTCTCTGTCGGCCGGCGATTCCGGCGCGTGTTGTGGCGGCGGAAGGGAGAAAAGAGCCTTCCGAGGCGTCGACCGGCGCGACAGGAGGAGAAGCAATGCAGAAGCGTGTGTTGGGAAAAAGCGGCCTGGTGGTCTCGAGCATCGGGCTCGGCTGCATGGGAATGAACTTTTCCTATCCGCCCTTTCCGGAGCGGAAGGAGATGATCTCGTTGATTCGCGCGGCGGTCGAGCGCGGCGTCACCTTCTTCGACACCGCCGAGGCGTACGGCCCCTTCACGAACGAGGAGCTCGTGGGCGAGGCGCTTGCCCCCTTCAAGGGCAAGGTGGTCATCGCCACCAAGTTCGGCTTCAGGTACGGTCCGAAGGGCGAGCAGACGGGTCAGGATAGCCGGCCGGAGCACATCAGGGAAGTCGCCGAGGCCTCGCTGAAGCGCCTGCGGATGGATGCCATCGACCTTTTCTATCAGCATCGCGTCGACACGAGCGTGCCGATCGAGGATGTGGCCGGAACCGTGAAGGATCTGATCCGGGAGGGCAAGGTGAAGCACTTCGGCCTTTCCGAGGCGGGAGTGCAGACCATCCGCCGGGCGCACGCAGTCCAGCCGGTTGCGGCGCTGCAGAGCGAATCCTCGCTCTGGTTCAGGCGCCCGGAAGAGGAGGTGCTGCCGACCCTCGAGGAGCTCGGGATTGGCTTTGTACCTTACAGCCCGCTCGGGAAGGGCTTCCTCACGGGGAAGATCGACGAAAGCACGACCTTCGACAAATCCGACTTCCGCAGCGTGGTCCCTCGCTTCTCACCGGAGAATCGAAAGGCGAACCAGGCGATGGTCGATCTACTCGCCCGAATCGCGAAGCGGAAGAACGCAACCCCCGCTCAAGTTGCGCTCGCCTGGCTCCTCGCGCAGAAGCCGTGGATCGTCCCCATCCCCGGAACCAAGAAGCTCGACCGCCTCGCGGAGAACCTCGGGGGTGCGGACGTCACGCTTTCCGCCGATGATCTGCGAGAGATCGAGGAGGCCTCCGCGAAGATCGCGATCCAGGGGGCTCGCTACCCCGAGCACTTGGAGAAGAGGACCGGCCTCTGAAGGCGCGGCAAAGAGAGAGAAGATGGACATCAAAAGAATCGGATCCCGACCCGCGGGAAAGGGAGCGACCGAGTACTTCACCGGCACGGTTCGCCTCGATCCCCTCTTCGAGGCGGCCGAGCCGGCTCGCGCGGTGGGCGCGAGCGTCACCTTCGAACCTGGGGCGCGCACCGCGTGGCACACCCACCCGCTCGGCCAGACCCTGATCGTCACGTTCGGCTGCGGGCTCGTGCAGCGCTGGGGCGGCCCGATCGAGCAGATTCGTCCGGGGGACGTGGTCTGGTTCCCGCCGGGCGAGAAGCACTGGCACGGCGCGGCGCCCACCACGGCGATGTCGCACATCGCCGTTCAGGAGCGGCTCGACGGCAGGAGCGTCGACTGGATGGAAAAGGTGAGCGACGACATCGCGAATGCGCCCATCGGCAAGGAGGAATCGACATGAGCAAAGAGCCTTCAGCAGCCGAGAAGTTGATAGGCGACCTTGCTCCCAAGCTCGTCGAGCTCACCGACCGCGTGCTCTTCGGCGACGTCTGGGAACGCAAGGAGCTTTCGAAGCGCGATCGCAGCCTGGTGACGGTCGCAGCGCTCATCGCCATGAACCGCCCGGACCAGCTGCGCTCTCACCTCGGCAGGGCGGTGGGAAACGGGGTCACAAAGCAGGAGTTAATCGAGGTGATCACCCATCTCGCGTTCTATGCGGGGTGGCCCTCCGCGATGACCGCCGCAACCCTTGCGCGAGAGCTGTTCGCGAAGGACATCCAAAGATGAGTGTCAAACGGAGCGGCCGCCCGCCCGCTGCCAACTGGAGGTAAACGCTATGCGCGCAACAGTCATGTACGGCGCCGGCGACGTCCGCCTCGAGACGGTCCCGGACGCCCGCATCGTCGAGCCCACCGACGCCCTCGTCTCCATAACGCGCGCCTGCGTCTGCGGGAGCGATCTGTGGCCGTACAAGAAGATGGAGCCGAGCACGACCGGCCAGCGCATGGGACACGAGTTCATCGGCGTCGTCGAGGCGGTCGGCTCGGATGTCCACACCGTCAAGGTCGGCGATGTCGTGGTCGCGCCGTTCGCCTACTCGGACGGCACCTGCCCCTTCTGCCGCGAGGGGCTTCAGACCTCGTGCGTGCGCGGCGGCTTCTGGGGTCATGGCGACGTCGGAGGTGCGCAGGCCGAAGCGGTGCGCGTCCCGCTTGCGGACGGGACGCTCGTGAGGCTTCCGGTCGGCAAGGACGACGCGCTCATGCCCTCCCTCCTCACGCTCTCCGACGTGATGGGAACCGGCCATCACGCGGCGCTCGCCGCCAAGGTGGGTCCGGGAAAAACCGCGGCCGTCGGCGGCGACGGGGCGGTCGGTTTGTGCGGCGTCATCGCCGCTCGGCGCCTCGGCGCCGAGCGAATCATCCTCCTCGGCCGCCATCCCGACCGCATCGCGCTCGCGAGGCAGTTCGGCGCGACCGACGTCGTGAGCGAGCGGGGCGATGCGGCGATCGAGCGGGTGCGCGAGCTCACCGGCGGCTTCGGGGCCCATTCGGTGCTCGAATGCGTCGGTCTCGAGCAGTCGACTCTCACGGCGGCGATGATTGCCCGCCCGGGCGGCGCGGTCGGGCGCGTCGGCGTTCCGCAGGATGCCTCGATTCCGGCGGCGCTCCCGACCTTTTACAACAACATTACCATCGCGGGCGGCCCCGCCCCAGTGCGCGCGTACATCGAGGAGCTCCTGCCGGACGTCCTCGGAGGCCGCATTCAGCCCGGGCGCGTCTTCGATCGGACCGTGCGCCTCGACGAGGTGGGCGAGGGCTACCGGGCGATGAACGACCGCGAAGCGATCAAGGTCTTGATCGAGCTCTGAGGGACTTGAGGAGAACACTGCGGAACGCCGGCTGGCCGGGCCCAGCGGTCGTGCGCCGCCGCCGCGATCGAGGCCATCGCCATGGGCGAGGTTTCTTGAGATACTTGCGGGGGAGGTGGTCGATGGTGAAGGCTTCTGACAGAAGGTCGCCGGCGGCAGGCTCGGTCTTGGACCCAAGTGGGCCGGATGTCGTGAGGCTGGCCGGCCTGATCAAGGCCTATGCGCCCCACGACGGCGCCTTCGAGCTTCGCATCCCCGGGGTGCACGTGATTCGCCGCTCGCGAGCCTACAGCGAGCTCATGCACGGCGTGCAGCGCTCGGCGCTGTGCATCGTGGCGCAGGGGGCAAAGAGCGTGATGGTGGGACGCGAGGTCTACGACTACGACTCGTCGCGCATGATC
>DAHUYW010000150.1 GCA_027306915.1 Spirochaetales bacterium
TTTGCCGCGAGGCGAAAGGACATCTCCGAGGAGTCGACCGGGTGCTCCTTTCCGTCGACGAGGGTGACTCCGACGCCGACGACCGGATAGCCTGCAAGCACCCCGGATTCCATGGCGTCGTGGAGCCCTTTCTCTATTCCCGGAATGTAGCCCTTCGAGACCGCCATCCCGCGAATCCCGTTCTCGAAGTGATAGTGCTCGCCGCGCGGCAGCGGCTTTACCTGAATGACGACCTTCCCGTACTGGCCGTGGCCGCCGGACTGCTTCTTGTGGGTGTACTCGATCTTCTGAGAGCTGCGAATCTTGTCGAGGATCATGTTGATGTGGAGCTCGCCCATTCCGGAGATCACCGATTCCTTCGTCTCGCTGTTGAAGGCGACGGTAAAGGTATGATCCTCTTCCACCACCTTGTGGAGGAACTCGTTGAGCTTGTCGCTGTCGATAGCCATGATGAAACTCCCCTTGGTGTTCGGTATGTCATCACGGCCCAGACTGCGCGGGGGCGTTGCAGCGGCGTTG
>DAHUYW010000151.1 GCA_027306915.1 Spirochaetales bacterium
CAGCTCGGACGCCACACGCGGCTCCGGGGGGCGGCCGTGTACGGCGGCGTCGGCATGGGCGACCAGGAGCGCGCCCTGCGGGGCGGCGCCGAGATCATCGTCGCGACGCCCGGCCGCCTGCTCGACCACATGAGCCGGGGCTACGTCGACTACCGCACGCTGCGCATCCTGGTGCTCGATGAGGCCGACCGGATGCTCGACATGGGATTCCTCCCCGACGTGCGCCGGGTCCTCCGGGAGCTGCCGAGGGAGCGGCAGACGATGCTCTTCAGCGCGACGATGCCCCCCGAAGTCGTGCGCCTGGCCCAGGAGTTCCTTCGCTCCCCGCGTATGGTCCAGGTCGAGGAGCGGACCGTGGCCGCGGTCGGCGTCTCCCACCTCGCCCTGCCCGTCCCCTCGCATCTCAAGATGGGTCTTCTGAAGGAGCTTCTCGCCGATGAGGCGATGTCGAGCGTCCTCGTCTTCGCGCGGACGAAGCACCGGGCCGACCGTGTGGCCCACCA
>DAHUYW010000152.1 GCA_027306915.1 Spirochaetales bacterium
GAAGACTTCGCAGAACTGCCCATCGCGGGCTACGAACAGATGCTCCGTGAGGTTGCCGCTGCCTATCCGAACCTGAAACTCATCGCCAGCACGCTGCGCACCGCACACACCGCCAGCCGCAACGCATGGGGCGCCATCGCGCTCTACCAGGACAAGATCGTCCATGTGCCGCAGCGCGACATCGAGATTCTCGATCGCGTCGGCGGCGGCGACAGCTTTGCCTCCGGCCTCATCTACGGTTTGCTGGCAGGCAAGCCCATCGACTGGGCCGTCCGCTGCGGCGTGGCCCATGGCGCACTCGCCATGACAACCCCCGGCGACACAAGCATGGCTACCCTGGCTGAGGTTGAACGCGCCATCAAAGGCGGCTCCGCCCGCATCGCCCGTTAGAAGGACATTATGAAAGAGACGACACGGCACATCATCGAAGCCTCGGGACTCATCCCTGTTCTCCGCGCCAAATCCGCCTCCCAGGCTCACGCCGTTGTGCGGGCTATGATGG
>DAHUYW010000015.1 GCA_027306915.1 Spirochaetales bacterium
AATCCATGGGGCCTCCTGTTTTGCCGGATGCACGACGATCCCCTCGAATGGGAGGATTGTCAAACCGGAGCACGCTGCTCCTCGTCACCCGAGGGCGGTATGCCAAAACGCGCCCGCCGAGGGGCGCGCCCAACATGAGCGCCCTGCCCTGCTCCTACTCCCGGTGGCGGTCGGGCACGTGGATCACCTCGCGCGGCTTACTGCCCTGCTGAGGGCCGACGATCCCCCGCTCCTCGAACTCTTCGACGATCCTGGCCGCCCGGTTGTAGCCGATCTTCAGACGGCGCTGGAGGTAGGAGGCCGAGGCCTTGCCCTCGGCCACGACGATGTCGAGGGCGGCGTCATACATCGGATCGCTCCCGTCGTCGTTCATGAGGCTGAACTCCTCCTCGTCGTTCACGAATATCTCGTCGTCGATGTAGTCCGGCTCCCCCAGGGTGCGCACGTGATCGGTCACCCGCTCGACCTCTTCCTCGGAGAGGTAGGCACCCTGGATACGCAGGGGGAACGGATCCCAGGCCGATGTGAAGAGCATGTCGCCGCGCCCGAGAAGCATCTCGGCGCCGACCGCGTCGATGATGATGCGGGAGTCGAACTTGCTTGCAACCATGAAGGCGATGCGGGAGGGGATGTTGGCCTTGATGAGCCCGGTGATGACGTCGATCGACGGGCGCTGGGTCGCTATCACGAGATGGATGCCCACTGCGCGCGACATCGCAGCGAGCCGCGCGAGGGTCGATTCGAGCTCCTTGCCGGTCGTCGCCATGAGATCGGCAAACTCGTCGATGACGACGACGATGTAGGGCAGCTGGGTGGTCGCAATCTTGCGATCGCGAACCCTGCGATTATAGGAGCGAATATCGCGCACACCCATGGTGTCGAGAAGCGAGTAGCGCCGTTCCATTTCGTAGATGCAGTATTGCAGCGCCTGGAAGGCCCGCTTGGACTCGGTGATCACCGGGGTAAGGAGGTGGGGTATTTCGTTGTAGAGCTTGAGCTCGACGATCTTCGGATCGATGAGGATAAGCCGCACCTCCTCCGGTCTCCGGGTGTAGAGGATCGAGCAGATTATGGAGTTCACGCAGACCGATTTCCCCGAGCCCGTTGCTCCGGCAATGAGGAGGTGGGGGGTCTGCACGAGGTCCACGGTCTGGGCCCCTCCGGTGATGTCCTTGCCGAGGATCACGGGAATCTCCATCTTGCTCTTCGCAAAGTCCTCGGAAGCGATCATCTCCTTGAACGAGACGATGGCGCGATGCTTGTTCGGAACCTCGATCCCCACCGCGTGCTTGCCGGGGATGGGAGCGACTATCCGAACGCGCGACGCAGCAAGGCGCAGGGCAATGTTGTCGGCGAGGTTCACGATCTTGGACAGCTTCACCCCCGGGGCGGGAAGAATCTCGTACATAGTGATGACCGGACCCTTGCGGATGCCGGTCACCTCTGCCTGGATGTTGAACTCTTCGAGGGTCCGCTTCAGGATCTCGGCCGCCCGCTCGGTGTCCTCGTCGATCACCCAGTACTCCCCGTCGGGGTAGTCGTTGAGAAGCTCCCCGAGCGGGACGACATAGCGCCCCGAGCGGCGCGCCGGAGCGCGGCTTCCGGACCCGAGCGGCGCCGCCGCTGCCGCACCAAGCGGAATTGCCTCGGGCGGCTGGCCTTCCTCCTCGGCTGCCCCGTCGCGAGGCTCCTCGTAGAGGAGCACCTCTTCCTCCGCGTCGGGGTCTTGCTCCTCTTCGGTCGTCTCGGCCTCGTCGAGCTCTCCAGGGTCGCTCCTGAAGGAGCCGTTGCGGAAGACAATCACCGGCTCGGGTCGCGCGAGGGCCGAGAGCTTGGGAGGTGGCTCCAGCTCCCCGATCTCGCCGGTCCTCTCCGTCTCGTCGGTCGCGCGAGCCCGCGAGCCTGCGAGGAGCGGGCTTGCGGGCTCTGAGGTTGCAGAGGCATGCCCGTTTTGGATCTCACTGAGCTCCGCAAAAGCCTCGGCGGAGCGGAGGCTTCCGATCGGCGGCGGGACCGGGAAGGGATCGTCGCCTGCAAACGGGAGGTCAAACGCCTGTGCGGCGCGCCCGGCCGAGGGGGCCCTTTCGCCCGGGTGGGGGACACCCCCTTCCTCGGCGACCCACCGCTCGCCGAGCGACGTCACGAGCCTCTCGAGCCTTCCGCCGCTTGCTGCTGTCACGAGGCGCCTTCCGCCCGGACCGGAGGGTGCGTGGCGCTCCTCGCTCCCTGAGGGAGACTGCGCGCTTCCATCCGTCGCCGACTGTGCGGCCGGCGCTTCAGCGCCCGACGCGTCCTCCTCCGCAGCTTCGTCGTCCGGCTGGGTTCCTTTCATCCCGAGCCACACCCGGTAGATGAGGACCGCCTCGAGGATGAGGAGGAGAAAGAGGACGATGGCGCCGCCCTTGGCGCCAAGGGCGGAGACGAAGAAGGCCTGCAGCGGGGTGGAGCCGCCCGTTGCAAGGAGTAGAAACAGGAGGCTTGCGGTCAGGAACGGGAGGATGGACAGGGTAAGGATCGCCAGCCAGTCTCGCCGGAAATCGGGAAGGGCCGCGAGGATCCCGCACAAGAAGAGGTAGATCGGGATGTAGAAGGCGCCCCAGAGGAAGCTGCCGTAAAGAAATCCTCCGGGAACGGAAAGGAGACTCGGGATCGAGGCATGATGGGAGAGCCCCGCGAGCACGGCCAAAAGGAGAAATCCGCCCGCACAGCAGAGCAGGACCGCAAGAAACCCGGAAATCCACCTTGAGAGCACGGACAGCCTCCTCCTATAGAAATCTCGGCGAGCGGAGGGGACGAGGTAAGGAGAAGTTGCGCGCCGTGCCGGGCGGCGTACCATCGTGCCTGCGTCCGGAAAATCGTGGTCGCGGAATCGCCGGGTGAAACGCTGGCGCAAGCGGGGTCGCGGTCGCGGCAAGCCGGCGCCCTTCGCCCGCCCGTCAGAATCCCGGCAGGATCTCTTTTATGATGTCGACCGGCCGGAGGCCGTAGTAGAGATAGCCGTAAGCGACCGCAGATACCAGGATCTTGCGCCCATACCCTTGGGTTTCCTCGAAGGGGAGCGCCTCAAGGAAGAGGGGCGCCGGTAGGTCACGGTACTGGGCCATCCACCGCTCTACGCGCATGTACCCCGCATTGTAGGCAAAGAGAGCCTTTTCGGTATCTCCGTTGAACCGCGCGAGCAGCTGGGCGAAATAGTGCCCCCCGATTGAGAGGTTGTCCTCGGGCTGCGTGAGCTTCGGATCGGTCATTCGCATCCGATGGGAGATGTCCTCGGCCGTAGCCGGCATCAGCTGGCTCAGGCCTACGGCGCCTGCTGCGGAGACAATCTTCGGATCAAAGTAGCTCTCCTCGCGGACGAGGGCGTAGAAGATCGGAAGCTTCAGCTTGTTCTCCTGCGCAACCTGCCTGATGATCGGCAGGTAGGGCTGGGGATAGAGTAGGCTCAGGTCCTCTGCGGTAGGGAGGAAGCCCGCGGTATCGAGCGCAGCCTCAAGCAGGCGGAGCGCCTGAATGAGATGCCCTTCCGCGGTGAGCCGCTTGCCGAGAAGATCCAGGGTCGCCGGACCCATCTCGTGGAGGTGGTCGCGGGCCATCCCATAGGCTTCCCGGAAAAGGCCGTAGCTGAGGAAGCCCATGATGAGATTCTCTCGGTCGGTGTTCTCGGACCCGCGCGGCGCGCCTCCGGCGATCAGACCCGGCGTGCCGGTGAGGAAGGCCGGCACCCGATCCAGCCGGGCGGAAGCGAGAAAAACGTAGTACAGGTCGGCGTCGAGCTGAATCACGTGGTTGAACAGGGCCGATTCGGTCTCGGTAGCCTCGGAAGGGCGGAGAAAGCCGCTATGGATGGCGCTTCCAACCACGAAAGCGTAGCGCGAGAGGATCACCTTGTCCGCATAGCCATCGAGGGTGGTGTACGCCTCCGAGAGCTCCCTCCACTGGCGGGCCTCCACGAGCGCCGTGCACAGGTCGCCGAGCACGTCATCGAAGAAGCCCGGATTATGCCATCTCTTCGCATAGGTAGCGAGAAGGGTGACGGTACCGGCCGGAGAGCGCGACAGCTCACTTTTCAGGATGTACCAGATCATCCGGTCTTGCCGGTCACCGTCGGCGGTCGCCGCGAGGGCCCTCGTGAAGGCGGCGATGGCGTCGCCATAATAGCCGGCATCACGGTAGAGGTGGCCGAGCGATTCGTATGCGGCAAAGAGCTGGGACTCGGTGCCGGTGCCCGCCCGAAGCCCGGCGATGAGCCCGGTAAAGAGTCTTGCCCCGGCGAGCGGCATCTCGGCTCCGCTATAGGCGCGGCCGAGGTCGCGCAGATCCCAGTCGGTGAACAGGAGGGGATCCTTCGCTTCGACGAGCGGCTTCAAGACCGTGAGTGCGTCTGCGAACTTTCCGAGGGCGATATCGCGCTTTGCTTCAAAGAGGGAGAGCTCCTGTGGGGAGAAACCGCTCTCGCGGGTTGGATCCTCCTCGAGAAACTGCATGGCGCGCACGTGGAGATCCGAGGCGGGCTGCGTCGTGAAGAGCTGCACGAACAGCTGCTGCCAGCCGCCGGCGTCGAGGCGGGCGCTCGCGACCGCCCGAAACAGCGAGAGCTCGCGGTCCTCGATCGGCGAGCCGTCGGGGTTCTTGAAGGTTGCGATCTTTCGCAGCGCAGTGAGCACCTCGCCGTCCTTGTGCTGCCAGTAGAGCGCCACCAGGAGGGCGCGATAGATGCCGCGACTTGGATAGACCGCAAAGATTTGGCGTGCCGCCATCTCGGCTTTCTGGTATTCGCCATCCCGCATATAGTCTCCGACCAGGAGCCTCCCCGCCTCTTCCTGCCAGAACCCGTTCCCCCGTCGCCACTCCATGCGCAGCATCGTTCGCGCGAGCTCAGGCATCCCGAGGTCCTTGTACACGTAGGACAGGTAGAAGGGGGCATTGGGGCCGAGGCGCATCACCTCGTCCAGGCGGACCGATTTGTAGTCGATGCTCCGGAGAAACTCAATGTCGCCCCGCTGGAGCCGCGCGAGGAAGTCCTCCGGCTTAATGTTCCAGACGGTATTCGAGAAACAACTCGAGAGCGTGAGGAGATAAACGAGGAGAAAACCTGTCTTCTTAACGATCCGGGATATAAATCTGAGTGTGTGCAAAGATCAAGTCCGGATTCTTAATGGAGTTAGCCTTCGCGATCTTGCCGTAGAGCCACGGCGTTCGGTAGAAGGACATCGAAAGATCCCATAGGGTATCGCCCCAGCGAATGTAGTAGTAGACGCCTCCGTATCGGACGTTCGGCTTAACGGGAGCGGCTGCCTTGCCGGGTGAGGGGGGAGCCTGTTCTCCCGCGGCGGGCTTGGCGGGGGCCTGGGTCTGTACGGGCTGGTGCCCTCCGGCTGCCGCGCCCTTTGCCGGCAGGACAAACCGGTAAAGAAGCAGGGCGATAATCGCAAGGATCACCACTGCAAAGAAGACGATGGCAATAACTCGGAAGACCGAGGAGTGGCGCCGTACCTCCTCGATCTCCTCGGGTCCTCCGTTGCCGGTCGAGGTAAGGCTGCTTGCCTCCTCGGGGCTCACCCCGAGCTCCGGCTGATAGCGCTCATCGAGGGAAAAGTCCGGGACATTGTAGGTGTTTCCCTCGGCGATCGATGACATGCTGACCGAGAGGCTCTGCCGCTCGCCTGTGGCACGGTCGCTTGCGGTTGCGTTCAGTGTCCCGTCCTCGCCGACGCCGAGCACCAGCTCGATGTCGGGTTTGCCTTTCGGCGAGGGATCGATCTTGTCGATGACGAGGCTTCCTATGTATTTGGCATCGGCGAGGGTATGATCGTGCCCCTTGTACAGATCGATCTGCACGCTCCCTTGGTTATCGTTCACGGTCGTCAGGACGACGCGCCTCTTGGCGTGAGATCCCTCATCGAGCACCTTGTAGTAGCTGCCGTTGGCAACTTTTATGCCAATCGAGGACTCGCCCACAGCTTCTCCCACCATTTCCCTAGCCTAACGAGCGCCAAACCCTTTGTCAACGTGTTTTCCTCGGGCGGTGGCGCCATACGCCTTTCCTTGACACCGCCGGGAAGCATCCCCATAATAGGGCATGTCACTGGTGCTGCCGCTCCTGCCCGTCGTAGTCATCGTAGCGGTCATTGGGCTCCTCTACTTCTTCACAATCGGCAGAAAACACAAAAATCCCGGCCAGAAAGCACAGAAACTGCACGGAAAGGATCGGGCAGCGGTCATTCGGGAGGCCAACAAGAGACTCGCGCAGAATCCTCGGGATGTGGAGGCTCTTCAGACCCTTGGAGAGGTCTTCTACAACGACGAGGACTTCGAAAAGGCGATGAAGACCTATTCGGTTCTCGTAGCGCTGGCCGGGGGTAATCGGTCTATCGATGAGTACGAGGCCACCGTCCGCTATGCCCTCTCGGCTCTCAAGTGCAACAACGTGGAGGAGGCTTACAAAAGCCTCGTTCTAGCCTGGAACATGCGGGCCGACGGCTTTGACGTCAACCACAACCTGGGGTGCCTCGAGTACCAAAACAAAAACTACGATCGGGCGATCGAGCTCCTGTCCCAGGCAAGGGTCATGCAGCCGGACCATGCGAAGACCCTCCGTTTTCTGGGGCTCAGCCTCTTCAGGGCCAGGCGGTACGCCGAGGGCGCCGCCCTCTTGAAGAAGGCCATCGATCAGGAGCCCGAGGATAAAGAGGCCCTCTTCGCCGTCGCGCGCTGCTATCATGAGCTCGGGCAGAACGAGCAGGCAATCAAGGTCTTCAGCCACCTTCGGGCGGATCCGCAGCTCGGCCCCAATGCCGCCCTCTTCGCGGGGACCATCCACTTGCAGACCCGCCAGTACGGCGAGGCGGTCCAGGACTTTCAGTTCGGTCTCAAGCACGAGAACGTTCCGAACGACATACTCATCGAGCTGCAATATCGCCTTGCTGTCACCTATATCAAGCAGGACGAGATCGGCGAGGCCCTCCGCCTCCTTGGGGAGATCCAGGCAGCCTCGCCGGATTACCGGGATGTCCAGGAGCTTCTCAAGCGCTACCGGGAGCTCAACACCAACCACAATCTCAAAATCTATCTCATCTCACCCACCTCGGACTTTGTCTCCCTCTGTCGCAAGATAGTCGCCTCGTACTTTGCCGAATCGAAGGTGAAGATCTCGGACGTATCAATCCAGAAGAGCGAGTACGCCGACATCCTCGCCGACGTGACGACGGCGAAGTGGGAAGACCTCATTCTCTTCCGGTTCGTCCGAACGACCGGAACCGTCGGCGAGCTGATCGTCCGCGATCTGTACACCAGGATAAAAGAGGTCAAGGCAGGGAGGGGGTTGTGCATGGCGGCAGGAAGCTTCTCGGAAGGCGCGCGCCAATTCGTGGAAGCCCGTCTCATCGACCTCGTCGACAAGGAGCTCCTCACCCATCACTTGAGCTCCCTCGACAGCGGCGTTGCCTTCGACGCCTCCCAGCCTGCGACCGACCCCGCGTGACCTCCCGTCCGGCCGGGCTCACCTGCCTATAACGACGAGGTTTCGCTCCTCCGCCAGAAAGGGCACCTCCACCGGAATGATCCGCACATAGTTGAGGCTTCGGGCCGATTTCCCTTCCGCGAGCGCCGCTATCTCCTCCTCCACGACCGCTCGCCTGCCCTTGTAGGCGACGATCGCACCGCCCTCCGCCGTTATCCGCATCAGGCCCGCGATCGCCGTCGGGAGCGCCGCCAGTGCCCGGAAGGTGACGAGCTGGAAACGCCGCTCGACGCGCGCGAGCTCGACCTCGGCCACCTCGGCTCGACGCTCTATACCGCACAGGAGTACCGCGCTTCGAAGGAAGGAGGCGCTTCGGCCCGAGCGCTCGATGAGGGTGAAGCGCCCATCCTCGAGGAAGAGGGCGAGGGGGATGCCGGGAAAGCCCGCCCCCGAGCCGACATCGGCGATCGTCGCATGGGGGAGGCTGCGGATGGCGGCGAGCCCCGCGAGGGAGTCAAGAAGGTGGCGGACGATCAGCTCGTCGCCTTCCGCCTTCACCAGACCCAGCCGTCGATTCCACAGGGCAAGCTCGGCAAGGTAGGTCGTGACCGATTCGAGGTGGGTCGGATCGGCGGGGAGATCGAGCCGGGCAAGCCCTTGTTCAAGCAGCCCCATTCCGGCTTTCCCGGTCGAGAAGGACGAGGAGAATCGCGACGTCGGCGGAGCGCACGCCCGAGATGCGCGAGGCCTGCCCGACTGAAAGGGGGCGGATCCGCTTGAACTTCTCGCGCGCCTCGTTGGAGAGCCCGGTGATCGCGTCGTAATCGAAGTCGGCCGGGATGCGAACCCGCTCCATCTTCTCGAAACGGTGGATCTGCTTCTCCTGGCGAGCGATGTAGCCCTCGTAGCGAATGTCGAGCTCGGCGAAGTGACGGATCTCCGGGGAAAAACCCGCGAGCCCCGACTCAAGGGAGCGAAGCTCCTCCAGCGTGAACTCCTGGGTCTTCAAGACCTGGTCGAAGCTCTTTCCCACATAGCGCGCGAGCCGCGCGGAGAGCGGGAGCTCGGCAGCCTTCGGCGCGCCCTCGATGCTCTCCTCCGCTTCGTCGGTCAGCCCGCCGCCCGTCGCGGAGAGAAGCTCGCTGTCCCCCTCGCCTGGGTTGCGCTCGGATCCCGCGGGGTCGACAACGTGAAGCTCGAGTCCTCCGGGCGACGCTTCCGCCAGGGCGGCCGCCGCCGTTCTCACATCCGCCTCGCGCAGGCGTCGCCTGCGCAGAAGCTCCTTCACCTCTTCGATTCCCCGCTTCTTCGCCTCGAGGCGCTCGATGTCCTCGCTGTGCTGCAGGCCGATCGTGAAGCCCTTCTCGAGGAGCCGCACGTCCGCGGTGTCGTGCCGGAGGCACAGGCGATACTCGGCCCGCGAGGTGAACATCCGATAGGGCTCCTCGGTGCCGAGGGTGACGAGGTCGTCGATGAGCACGCCGGCATAGGACTCCGCGCGCGAGAGGATGAGCGGCTCCTTGCCCTGAAGGTAGCGGGCGGCGTTGATCCCCGCGACGATCCCCTGGCAGCCCGCCTCCTCGTAGCCGGAGGTGCCGTTCGTCTGACCGGCGACGAAGAGCCCTTCGATCCGCTTCGACATGAGGCTCGGGAAGAGCTGGCGCGGATCCATGAAATCGTATTCCACCGCATAGCCCGGCCGCACCATCTCGGCATGCTCGAGCCCGGGGATGGTCTTGAGCATCGCGAGCTGCACGTCCTCCGGAAGCGAGGAGGAGATGCCGTTGAGATACATCTCTTCGGACTCCAGCCCCTCGGGCTCCACGAAAAGCTGATGGCTCCCGCGGCTCGGGAAGCGCACGACCTTGTCCTCGATCGAGGGGCAGTAGCGCGGGCCGCGCCCCACGATCTTGCCCGAGTAGAGAGGCGAGCGGTGGAGGTTGTCGCGGATGACCTGGTGGGTCTCCTCCGTGGTGTGGGTTATATAGCAGGAAACCTGCGGCCGATCGACCGAGAGGTTCTTGAACGAGAAAGGTACTATCACCTCGTCGCCGGGCTGCTCCTCCATCTTGCCGAAGTCCACGGTCGATCGCGCGACCCGCGGGGGCGTCCCGGTCTTCAGCCGCGCGACCGTGAAGCCTAGCTCCCGAAGTCGCGCGCCGAGACCCACCGCCGCAGGCTCGGAAAGCCGGCCGCCCGGCGCGCTCCACTCCCCGATGAAGAGCTTTCCGTCCATGAAGGTCCCCGTCGTGAGGACAACCGCCTTCGCGGTGAAGCGCCGCCGCCGCTCGGTCACCACCCCTTCGATTTTCGCTCCGGTCGAGTCGAGGATGAAGTCGACCGCCGTGTCCTGGAAGAGATGGAGGCCCTGCTGCTCCTCGAGGCCCCTCTTCGCGAGTCGCGAGTAGAGGAACTTGTCCGCCTGGGCGCGCGGGGCCTGGACCGCCGGACCGCGGCTCTTGTTGAGCATGCGGTACTGAATCATGCTCGCGTCGATGAGCTTGCCCATCTCCCCGCCGAGGGCGTCGATTTCGCGCACGATGTTCCCCTTCGACAATCCGCCGACTGCCGGATTGCAGGAGAGCCTCCCGATCGTGTCGATGCTCTGGGTGACAAGGAGCGTCTTGAATCCAAGTCTCGGCAGGGCGAGCGCCGCCTCGATCCCCGCGTGCCCGCCGCCGATGACAATTGCGTCAAAATCCACGGATGCCATAGTAGCAGAAAGGTCGTAATTGCGTAAGAGAAAGGGCAGTCGAGCTCACGCGGCCAGGAGCGCCTCTCGATCTCGATGAGGCGGCGCATTGTTGACTTAATAAATCGACTATGCTCACAATGGTCTCGGCAGGAGGTACTGTCATGAACTGCAAATCCAAGGGGCGCCGGAGGGCGCCGTCGTCGATTCTCGGGCTCGGGGCGCTCGTTATGGCGGTGAGCCTCTCCGCCTGCGGAACGAGCTCGGGGAGCAAAGACTTCCTCCTAGGGGTCGGGCTTCCGCTGACGGGAAGCAATGCGACCTATGGGACAGCCTCGCTCGACTCCGACAAGCTCGCAGTCGAGTATATCAATGCACACGGTGGCGTGCTTGGCCATCCCATAAAGCTGATCACCTGGGATACCAAGGCGGATCCCGCCACGGGCGTCGCAGGGGCTCAGAACTTCGTGAGCCGCCACGTCAACGCCGTCGTCGGCTTCTTCAACAGCGACGTCACCATCCCCGCGATCCGCATCCTTGAGCAGGCCAACATCCCACTCTTCGGCGACAATCCGAGCACCCCGAAGCTTGCCGCGCTCCACCTCACCAACTTCATCCGCATTACCGGCGACGATGCCCTTGAGGGGCTGATTCAGGCTCAATTCGCCTACAAGAAGCTCCATGCAAAGACGGCCGTTGTCCTGAACGACGAGGAGGCCTTCGGCGAAGCCTTCGCGCAGGCCTTTGCAGACGAGTTCAAGAAAGAGGGAGGCACCGTGCTCGACTACGAAGGGATCGATCCGACGGACAACGACTACTCGGCAATACTTTCCAAGATCAAGTCGCTGAGGCCGGATCTCTTTGAGTTCGCGGGGTTCTACCAGCCGGCGGGGCTTCTCGTGAAACAGGCCCGCCAGGAGGGAATCACCTCGACCTTCATCACCGACAGTGCGGTGTACGGGGACAAATATCTCGGGATCGCCGGAAAGGCTGCGGTGGGAAGCTACATGACGAACCTCCCTATCGGATCGGCGAAAAGCACTCCCCTCGAGCAGTACCTTGCGACCAACCTCCAGAGCAAGTACACCATCAAAGCCGACCCTATCGACGCGAACGCCTTCGATGCCGTAATGGCGGTATGGTACGCGGCTAAGAAGGCCAACTCGATAGCCCCTGCCGATCTAATCAAGGTGATGCACGATGTCACGTTCCAGGGAGCGACCGGCGAGGTCTCCTTCCTGCCCGACGGTGACCGGGCGCAGGTCGACTACACCATCATTGAGGTGACTCCCGAGATGAAGTACAAGACCATCGAGGAGTTCAAAGAAATCCTCACGAGCTCCATCGGATAGCCGTCGCCTTCGCGCGGATGGAGCGGTCTGCACATTCCATCCGTGCCGCGGGCGAGGCGGAGGGCGCAATGTTTCTGCAGGAGCTTATCAACGGCATCGTGGTCGGCGCGTCATACACCCTCATTGCCCTCGGCTTCAGCCTCGTCTACGGCTTGATCCGCCTCATCAACTTCGCCCAGATCAGCCTTTACACCCTCGGCGCCTATCTGGCCCTCTTCTTGACGCCCCTGTTCGGCACCCTGTTTTCGGGACACGGATGGCTCGCACTCCTTGTGTCGATCCTCACGAGCGGCCTCCTGACGGGCCTGGCCGGCGTCGCGGTAGCCGGGATCGCGTGGTGGCCGATCCGGCGCGCCCCCACAATCTCGATGCTCGTTTCATCCCTTGCGGTGCTCATTCTCATTGAGGCGCTCATCGAGGTGCTTGTGAGCCCGCTGCCGATGGTGGTGAAGCCGCCGGTGGCCGATCACGTCTACCGGCTCCTCGGCGGGCGGGTGAGCGCGCTCCAGGCAGTGATGCTCATCGCGGGAGTGGTCCTGACCCTGCTGCTCTACCAGTTCATCCGCCGCTCGCGCTTCGGACGGGCAATTCGTGCGGTCGCGAGCAACCCGGAGAGCGCCGCGGTCCTCGGGGTCAACCCGAGCGCTACGGTCTTCATCGTGTTCGGCATTGCAGCGGCGCTCGCCGGAGTGTCAGGCGTGCTCGTGAGCAATACCTACGGAGTAGCAAGCTTCACGATGGGTGAGGTCGTCGGGCTGAAGGGCTTCACCGCCGCAGTCCTCGGGGGAATGGGCAATCTGTGGGGCGCCGTAGTCGGAGGATTCTGCCTGGGGATCCTCGAGAGCATGTCGACCTTCCTGCTGCCCAGCCAGTGGACTTCGGTGGTGGCCTTCGCAGTGCTCATCCTCGTGCTTGCCTTCCGGCCCACGGGAATCCTGGGGACCCGGGTGTTCGATCGCGCGTAAGGGAAAGACGAGAGCGGTGCAGAGCATACGACGCATAGCAGAGCGGTATTCCTTCCTGCGCAACCCTTTCGTTCTTTGCGCCGCCGCGATCGCAGCCGCCATCCTTCTGCCCTTTGCCCTGCGGAGCGGCTACCTCATCGATATTGCCGACGACATGATCATCTGGTCCGTTCTCACGGTCGGCCTAAACGTCGTGGTGGGGCTTGCCGGTCTGCTCGACCTCGGATACATCGCCTTCTTTGCGATAGGCGGCTATACCTTCGGCGTCCTCGGCTCGAAACTCGGGGCAACCATGTGGGAGTCGATGCCCATCGCCGCAGCCCTCGTCCTCATCGCGAGCGTCATCATAGGAATACCGACGCTCCGGCTCAAGAGCGACTACCTTGCGATCATGACCCTCGGCTTCGGGCAGATCATCTTCCTCTCGGTGAACAATCTCAACAAGCTGACCGGTGGGCCAAACGGGCTGTACGACATGCCGCCGCCGACCCTCTTCGGCCTCCCCCTAAATGAGCCGGAGCGGTTCTACTGGTTCCTCCTTGCCCTGCTCGTCGCCGCAGTGGGGGTCGTCAGCCGCCTGCGCCGCTCCCACATAGGGCGGGCGTGGCTCGCAATCCGCCAGGACGAGCTTTCGGCCAAGGCGAGCGGCGTCGAGGTGGTCAAGCACAAGCTTCTCGCCTATATGGTCGGCGCCCTTTGGGCGGGTCTCGCCGGCGTCCTTTTCGCCGCCAAACAGACCATCGTCTCGCCCACCTCGTTTCAATTCTCGCAGTCCTTCTACGTGCTCTCCTCGGTCATCATCGGGGGGATGGGCAGCATTCCCGGCGCGATTCTGGGAGGGGGCCTCTTCATCCTCATCTCCGAGAGCTTGCAGGGAATTACCCAAAACCTGAGCAGCATCGTGTTCAGCCTGGCCCTGCTTGCAGTGATCCTCCTCCGCCCGCGCGGCTTATGGCCGGCATCCTTTCATGTCCGGGAGGGCGCTCGCAGGGCGGCGCGCGCGTCGGCGGCCCTTCAGGGCGCGGCCGGCACGGTAGCGGGCACGCTTGGGACGATCGAGCGCGTGGCGGAACCCACCGAAAAGGGGCCGGATTCGCGGGCGAGGGACGGCACGCCTCTTCTTGCCGCCACCGACGTCAGCGTGAGCTTCGGCGGCGTGCAAGCCCTCCGGGAGGTCTCCTTCTCGGTGTGGCCGGCTGAGATCGTATCGATCATCGGACCCAACGGAGCGGGGAAAACGACGCTCCTGAACGTAGTCTCCGGCTTCGTCCGCCCCCAAGCCGGCAGGGTTGAGATCGAAGGGCGCTCCGTCACCCGCCTGCGGGTCGACAAGCGCGCGCGGCTTGGCGTCGGGCGAACCTTTCAGACGCCTCGCCTTCTCTCGACGCTCTCCGTCATCGAGAACGTCATGCAGGGGGGCCACCCCAACTTCACCACAAGCGCAGTGGCGGTGGCCCTCGGTACGCGCCGCCAGCGCCGCGAGGAGAGCCTCGCATACGAGGAGGCGCACGAGCTCGTGAGCGCGCTCGGAATGGCCTCTCTCGCGAACACCCTCGCGACGCAGCTCTCCTACGGCGACCGGCGCCGCTGCGAGATCGCCCGCTGTCTCGCGCTTCACCCCCGGGTTATCCTCCTCGACGAGCCGGCAGCCGGCATGAACGCGCGGGAGACCGACGATCTGGGACGGCTCCTCCTTCGCGTGAGGGAGCTCGGGATTGCGCTCGTGCTCATCGAGCACGACATGGCGCTGGTCAGAAAGGTCTCCGACCGTGTCATCGCGCTCGATCGAGGGGGGCTCGTCGCCACGGGCAGCGTCGATGCGGTGCTCCGCCATCCGGCGGTGGTGCGGAGCTATCTCGGGGCGTGAGGAAAGGGATGCTGAAGATCGAAGGGCTTGAGGTAGCCTACGCCGGGGCGCTCGCCGTTCGCGGAATCAGCCTCCGCGTCGGCGACGGAGAGATTGTCTCCCTCATCGGCGCGAACGGTGCGGGCAAGACGACGACCCTCAACGCTGTCTCCGGGCTTGTACGCCCCTCCCGGGGCAGCATAGCCTGGAATGGGGCGGAGCTATCCCGCATTCCAGCCCACAAGATGATCGTCCACGGAGTGAGCCACTGCCGGGAAGGACGGCAGCTTTTCGCCGACATGACTGTGCGGGACAACCTTCTGATGGGGGCCTATGCGATCCGCTCGAAGCGGGAGATAGCCCGGAACCTCGATCGCGTCCTTGCCCTGTTTCCCGAGATCGAGGAGCGCATGGGACAGCTCGCCGGGACCTTGAGCGGCGGCGAGCAGCAGATGGCCGCGCTCATGCGGGCGCTGGTGAGCGATCCGAAGCTGCTCCTCCTCGACGAGCCCTCGCTCGGCCTGTCGCCCATTGCGACCAAGCGAGTCCTTTCGGTGCTGCCCGAGCTTGCGCGGGACGGCACAAGCGTGCTCCTCGTCGAGCAGAATGCGGTCCAGGCCCTCGAGTTTTCCGACAGAGCCTACCTCCTTGCCGTCGGCGAGATCGTCCGCGAAGCGAGGAGCGCCGAGCTCGCGGCGGACCGAAGCCTTCAGGAGGACTACTTTGGGGGGCTGGGAACCTAGCAGGTTGGTGGCACGATAGCCGACCCGCCCGGGAGGAGCTTGCGCGCCTGTGGCATTCTTCGCGTTCGCGGCCAATGTCGTTCTCGTCATCCACTCTTGCTATGTGGCCTTCACCGTGGGAGGCGAGGCGCTTATCCTCGCAGGCGGGCTCCTACGATGGGGCTGGGTTCGCAATCTGACCTTCCGCCTCATTCACCTTGCCTCGGTGGTGCTCGTCGCGGTGGAGGCCGTGACGGGCACCAGCTGTCCGCTTACCGTGTGGGAGTACCGGCTGCGCCTGCTTTCAGGCGAGCGGGTCGAGAGCCAGCTTCCCTTCATTGCGAAGCTCCTGCGAAGCATCATCTTCTACGACTTTCCCGCCTGGGTATTCCTTATTGCGTACGTCGGGTTTGCCCTTCTCGTGGGTTTCACCTTCCTCATGGTCGCTCCGGAGAGGAAGTCCCGGCGCAACCGGGGGCCGACCCGATAGGGCAGCTCGCCATTTCCCTTTTCGCGGGAGTGCGGTAGAATCGACTCATGGATCTGATCGCGACCTACGCGAACGGTGTAACCGAGCTCACGAACTTCTCGCAGTCGCTCGAGAGGGCTCCGTTGGTCGTGGACGTGATAGTCAACCCGCACGCCGGATTCTTCAAGCGCACGTCCACCATTCGCAAGCTGATCTTCGACTTGGAGCGGAGGCTGGCCGAGCTTCGCCAGCGATTCCCCAAGCGTCACGTAGAGATCAACGCTGTCCGATTCACCGAGCATGTCGGCCATGCGCGGGAGATTACCGAAGAGATCTTGGACCGCGAAGAGCGGGCCTCGTCGGGAATCGAGCACCTCCTCATCGCCTGCGGCGGAGACGGAACGAGCAACGAGATCTGCACCTCCCTGATGGATGCGGGCGCTGCGCTCCTCGAGCGCCTCAAGCTCGTGCGGCTTCCGCTAGGGTCGGGAAACGATGTGGCCGATGCGCGCACCTTCGGGAAGGCCTATGAGCTCATCCTCGGTTCCCAGCACACCGTGAAAACCGGCGCGCTTCGCGTCGTTGGAGGCGTCGCCCGCCCGCGCTATTCCTTCAACATCGGGAGCGTCGGCCTCGACGCCTTCATCACCGACCTGACCAACCGGCTCAAGCGGGCGATCCCCGGCCATGCCTACAAGGCGCTCGTGGATCTCGGATCGCTCTTCTACGAGAGCCGGGTCAAGCCGGGACCCATGGACTTGAGGATTAGCGCGGGAAGCTCCGAGACGCGGCTCGAGGCCTTCCTGCCCTCCATGGTGGTGGTCGGCACGAGCGGCGGCCGGACCTATGGGGGCCATATGCCCGTGCTCCCCGGAGGCGACAACGTCTGCGTGGTGGCCGCCATGAGCCTCTGGAAGAAGATCGCCAAGAAGGGGCTCTTCTACGAGGGAAGGCACGGCGAGCTGCCTGAGGTGAGCTTCTATCGGGCCGATCGGGTTACTATCGGCTACGAAGACCGGCTGCCCATGCAGCTCGATGGCGAGGTCTCTTGGCTTGGGGAAGGGGATTTTCCCCTCACGCTCACGGTCCTCGAGCCGCGAATTCGGGTGCTGCGCGACGACCACCCCGCCGAGCCGTCCGAGGAGCCGCTCCCGTCAAATGCGGTTCGCAGCGTTGGGAATCGGTTGCTCTGATCGGCTGCTGTCCGCCTCGCCGGAAGACGGGGCCCCGGATCGCTGGTAGACAATCCTGCCTGCAACTATTGTCATCTCGACCTTGATGTCGCGGATGGAGTCGGTTCTCACCGTGGTCGGATCACCGGAGAGAATTGCGAGGTCGGCAAGCTTTCCCACTTCGATAGTCCCCTTGCGCTCCTCTTCGAGCTCCGCATAGGCGCTTCCCGCCGTATAGCAGTACAGCGCCTCTTCGGCGCTGATCGCCTCGGGACCCTCCCGGTTGACCGTGAGGTGAATGCCGAGCAGGGGATTGAAGGTGCCTTCGCCGGGGAAGTCGGAGCCGAATGCGAGATGGACCCCGGCATCGATGAGGGAACGGTAGGGATAGGCCCGCTGCGCCCGCTTCTCCCCGAGAAGGCGGCGATCCTTTTCGGGGTCGGCGAGCGCGTGGGGCTGCGCCGAGACGACGATTCCGAGCTGCCGCAGGCGCTCGATCTCCTGCGGTCGGATGAGCTGACCGTGCTCGACCCGCCATCGTCTCTCCCGCACCTCGGGGAACCGGCGGATCGTCACCTCGACCCCGTCGCAATACTGCTTGGTTGAGCGGTCGCCTATCGAGTGGCAGGCAATCCGGCGCTTGGAGCGCGCAGTGTCGTCCATCAGGCGCTCGATCTCCTGCGGGCCCTTGCCCTTTCCACAGTTGTCGCTCTCGTCGGCATAGGGATCGACGAGGTAGGCGGTGCGGCTCGAGAATGCGCCGTCGAGAAAGTACTTTCGCGGACCGAGGGCATACCAGTCCGGATCGAAGCGACTGTGCTCGAAGAGATACCGCACGGGACGGGGAGTCTCGCCGAGGGACCAGCAGGAGAGCCGGCAGGTCAGCTCGCCCGACTCGTGAAGCGCCCGGTAGGCGGCGAGGCCCGGTCGCATCCAGGTATTGTCCTGGGCGGAGGTGATGCCGTTCTCCCTAAGGAGCGCGAGCGCCGTCGGTATCCCCTGTCGAATCGCCTTCGGGTCGAACTGTCGTCGCCTGAAGAGCCTTTGGAATCCCGAGTGGCCGTAGGGCTCGCGAACGATCCCCGTGAGCCGGCCTGCCGAGTCGCGGACGGCGCCGCCCGACGGCCAGTCGCTCGTGCCCTCATCGATCCCGATGAGACGGAGGCCGGCGCTGTTGGCCCACATCGCGTGGCCGGAATACTGGAAGAGAATGACAGGGGTCGAGTCGAAGACGCGGTCGAGGTCCTGCGCATGGGGATCGGGGCAGGTTGTGTAGTCCCACTGCACGCCGAAGATCGGATCGGTGCCTCTCGGCGACGGGAATCGGGCGGCAAGATAGTCGAGAATCTCCGCCTTCGTCATGCCGTGAAGGTTTGGGGTGTTGAAGTGGTTCCCCATCCCCGCCACGTGAAGATGGTCGTCGTTGAAGCCGGGGACGACCGTACGGCCCGCGAGGTCGATACGTCGGGCTTCGGTCCTCGCGGCGGCGAGAATAGCTTGATCGGCGCCTACCGCGGCGATCTTGCCGTCACGAAGCAGAACTGCGGTCTCGCGCGCGCCGATCCGCGACAGGGGTATGATGGTACCATTGAACAGGACAATCTCGGTCATGCTGCTTTCCTCCCCGTCGACTCGCGTTCCACGCCGCGCGGCTCTTACTAACTTACTCAAGTTTATAGCCACAACGGGGGGAAGGCAAGAAGGGCGCTATCGAGGTGCGGGCGGGTACTCCTCATCGAGCCGGTGGTAGAGGGCCTCGAGCTCCGTAGAGCCCGCATAGAGGGCTCGCTTTCCTTCCGGCCAGGAATGGCCCTCGACGACATAGCCATCGTCCACGAAGCAGACGTTGCCGGTGAGGTGACGCTGGTCCAGACGGAGCGCGATTATCGACTCGGCGACGCCCTCGCGCGAAGCGAATCGCTTGCTCGGCGTATGGGCGAGGATGCTCATGGCCCGCGGCTTGTAGCGCCCGTCCGGCTCCTTGAGCAGTCTCCGATTGAGGTCGGTCTCGACGGACACCGGAGCAACTCCGTTGACCCTCACGTTGAAGGGGGCAAGCTGTGCGGCTGCGGTCTTGATGAGCCCCTCCACCCCATGCTTGGTGGCGTTGTAGGCGTAGACTCCATACAGGGAAACACGGCTCCCCGATGAGCAGAGGTAGATTATGTGCCCGAAGCGCTGGGGGATCATGGCGCGCGCTGCGCAGGCTGTGACGATGAAGGCCCCTGTGAGGTTTACCTCACTGACCCGACGGAAGGTCGCGACCATCTCCTGCGGATCGTCCTTGAAAAGGTCGAAGGGCTCGTGGGAGACGCCGGCGAAGTTGACGACCACATCGATCCTGCCGAACTGTCTCTTTACGGCTTCCATGATCGTAGCGACATCCGAAAGCGAGGTGATCTCGCCCGCGTACCATGCCGACGGCGCAGACCGATTCACCGCCCTCGCGTTGCCGACGATCCCGGCAAGCTTCGCGAGGACCCCCGGGCGCCGCGTCGGAGAGGACCGGGATGGCGCCGCAGGCTGCGGCCGCATAGGCGAAAAGCTCGCCGAGGTTCCCGCCTACGCCATAAGGGCTCCGCCGTTCACCTCGATGATCTCGCCCGTGATGAAGCTCGAAAGCTCCTCGGAGGCGAGGAAGAAAGCCGTGCCCGCGACCTCCTCGGCAGTCGCTCCCCGCCCGAGAGGAATCCCTTCAATCATCGCCCTAAGGGCGTCGGGCCGAGTGTACTTGTCGTGGAAAGGGGTGAGCACGATCCCCGGGGCAATCGCGTTTACCCTGATCCTCGACGGGGCGAGCTCCTTCGCGAGCCCGCGGGTGAAGGTGGAGACCGCCGCCTTGGAGGCTGCGTAGATGACCGCTCCGCCTCCCCCGCCGTTTCGCGCTGCGATGGAGGTCAGGTTGATGATGGATCCTCCGCCGCTCCGCTTCATGTGGGGAATGACCGCTTTCGACACCCGGAAGGTCGATCCGATGTTAAGCTCCATGATCTCGGAGTAGATCTTTTCGGGCATCTCGTCGACGGCGTGTCGAGCGACGAGCCCACCGGCATTATTGACGAGAATGTCGATGCGGCCGAAGCGGCCGATCACCTCCTTCACCATCCGCTCGATGGCAGCCGGGTCCAAGACGTCGGCCTTCACAAGGAAGGCCGCGTCGCCCCGCCCAGCCTCCACCGCCTTCGCGACCTCCTTCGCCTCGGCCTCGCTCCGGTTGTAGTGCACCGCAATCTTCGCCCCCGCTGCGGCGAATGTCTTCGCGATGGCAGCCCCGATCCCCGTGCTTGCACCGGTCACCAGGGCTATCTTTCCGTCGAATCGTACGTTCATCGGTTCCTCCAGGAGAGCACGCCCGTTTCCGCGCGCGGCGCGCGGCGGGTCAATTGCCTTGCCGGCAACCCCTCAGTCCATCTCGAAGCCGCCGTCCACGTTGAGGGTCTGTCCGGTGATGTAGTCCGAGTCAGGGGAACAGAGGAAGGCGACCGCCGCGGCCATGTCCTCGACGCTCCCGGGCCGTTTGAGCGGTATCCGATTGATGAACTCGTCGCTCGCCTTCTGGGCGTCGACTCCGAAGGCCTGCTCTTTTTCGCGGTTGTTCTGCTCCCACATCGGCGTCATCACGACGCTCGGCGCAACGGCGTTCACGTTTATACCGTAGGGCGCGAAGGCCAGGGCGGCGGACTGGGTGATGCTTATCACTGCCGCCTTGCTCGCGGCGTAGGCCAGCTGGTACTCTCTCCCCCGCCGCCCCGAAATGGAGCTGAAGCTCACTATCTTGCCGTAGGAGCGCTCCGATCTTCCCGCCCGCTTCACCTCCTCCGGCACCTGCTTCACCATCTGGGCCCCGGCAGCCTGGACCGCAAAGGCGGCACCCTTTTGATTGATCCCGACAACGCGGTCCCAATCGGTCTCGGTCACATCGAGCAGGAGCTTGCTCTGTACGACCCCGGCGGTGTTTACGAAGATATCGAGCGCGCCCATCGCTTTTACAACGCGAGCGACAAGCTCTTTGGTCTCCGCCGGCTTGGAGACGTCAACTCGGAGGGACAGCGATGTCCCGCCCGAGGCGGCAATCTCCTTTGCGACCGCCGCTGCGCCTTCCAGGTTGATGTCGGCGGCAACCACGGCGGCCCCCTCGCGCGAAAGACGGAGCGCGACCCCCCGTCCGATTCCCGATCCTGCGCCGGTCACGATCGCTACCTTTCCCTGCAGTCTCTTGTCCATGATGCCTCGGGCTCCTTTCTCCCGTATTCACCTATCTCATTCCATAGAGGTCGTCGGCTATCTCCAACAGCCATTTTTCGAGGCGATCAGTATACAATGCGACGAGCTCCTTCGACAGCTCGTAGAGTCGCTCTCGATTGACGAACTGTCCCCGTTCGTCGCGCCTTCCAACCGATACGAAACAATAGTAATGGAACAGGCTCTTTGACGGGTGAGGCCTCGGATCGCTACGGAGCTCCGCGAGACGCCGCCGGGCGAAAGAGGAGCCGCGCCACCTAGGCCTCCGGCCGACCCGGATAATAGGGAATTGTCTGCGGCCCTTCGGGGAGGATGCAGATCTGCGCGTCCGAGCCGTGGCGCTCACGCAGAGCCTCTACCTGCGACTCGATGGAGGCGCATGGGCGGAGCTTGGCTTGCGCAAGCTGCGCTGCGGTGAGGCCGTCGGAGTAGACGTAGACATCGTTTCTCTTCACGATCGACGCAAGTATCTGCGCCTGCCACTGATCATCGGCCGAAAACCCTTCCGCCCGGATCCGGGTAAGGAGGTCGTCGGCATCGGTCGCCTCCCGCAGAAGCCGTCCGAACGAGCCGTGTTCCGGAATCCCGTCCCAGCACTCGGCAGCAACGATGATCGAGCCTCCGGGCTTTGCTATTCTCGCAGCCGCGCTCATACCCTTCACCGCCTGGTAGAGGTTGAGATCGAGAGGGTAGCCTGAGTTCGACGTGACGACGATGTCGAAAAGGCTCTCCACCCGCACCATGGCGGTCTTCCGAACGAATTCGGTCCCTACCCGATATGCCTTGATCCAATCGCCGGCGAAGGAGCGCGTCACCTCCTTGTGCTTGTTGAGCGTGACGTTCACCAGAAAGTCGGGGTTGACGAAGGAGACCGCCTCCTCCACCTCGTCTCGGATGGGATTGCCGTCGAGAATCCCCCAGCTCGCCCGCTCATCGTCGATGTTGGCCGCGTTGTGATTTCGCATCACCGTATCGAGGTGCGCCATTCCGGGCATGACGGCCTTGCCCCCGCCCGAAAAGCCTGCGAAGAAGTGCGGCTCGATGAAACCCGTGATGATCTTGAAGGAGCAGGCGAGGAAATCCTTTTGGATCTTGATTTCGTTGCCGCGCGAGGTGACTCCCACCGTCGCATGGGCGTTCGTCGCGCGCGCGTCGTTCTGGATGATGCGGTAGCGGTTGACGATATCCCCGCCAAGCATGCCGCCGAGCTCCTGAAGGGTATTCAGGCGATGGGTTCCCGTCGAGTTGAAGAGGGTGATCCGCTTCTCAGGCACGCCCGCCGCCTTTAGCTCGTCGAGAATCGCCGGGATGAGGAGGTGATTCGGCGTCGGCCGTGTGATGTCGCTGAAGACTACGGCGACCGTGTCATCCTGCTTCACCGCCTCGCGGAGCGGCGGCGCGCCGATCGGGCTTCGAAGCGACTCCACCACCGCACCCTTCTGATCCGGCGCCGCCGGAACGAAGGACGGCTCCACCACGGTCACCGATGCCGCTTCCGGAAGGTTCACCTCGAGTCCACGTTTTCCATAGGCAAGGCTAAGTTTCATCGTCTTCCCACCGTCTCCATCATCCCCGCACGATTAGTATCAACAAGAGGTTCCCATCCCGCGCCGCCTCGAGCATGGGTTTGAGGCGCTCGTCCACCAGTGAACCCACTTACCCTGCCGCAACACCGGACCTCGAGGCGGCGCTCGCCGGGGAGCCGCAGACCGCCGCCATTCGACCTTTCACCATGTCGCTCATTTGTCGGTAGGTCGTGATGAATTGGGTCAAGGTCTCGCGGACCGGAGCCCACTTGGCGACGGCATCGTCGTCATGCGGATCGAGTGAAAGCGGCCGGAGAGGCCGCTCGTGCTCGTCGAAGGCCCGGTGGACGTTAGGGAACACGGTGACAAGCGGGACACCCCAGACCTCCGAGTGGTCCGGTATCCAGTCGCCGTAGACCCGGAGGGAGGCGATCATGATTTTCACCCTGTGTGAATCGATCCCGAGGCCCCCGTCCCAGGAAGGCGAGTAGATCTTCCGGTTCGCCTTGCGGGCTATCTCGACCCCCGCCCATCGCAAGCTCGTCGCGAACCGGGAAGGCAAGACGTCCGTTCATGATCGCGACATAGGAGACGAGAGCACGTCCCGCATTGAGCACCTCGGCAAAGGGCAGCGCCTGGAACAATGAGAAGGTAAGGGTGACCGTGACGCCGATCCCGCGTGCGGTGAGCCGCCCTGCCGCCTGTAGCCCGTCGGCGGTCGACGGTACCTTGATTACCACGTTTGGGACGCCGCCGAGCCTTCGCTCGAGCTCCTCATAGATGGTGGTCGCATCGCGCACCATCCGGGCAGCGTCGCAGTGCGCGTCGGGATTGACCTGGAGGCTGACGTAGCCGCGGCCTCCCTCGTTCGCCAGGAAGAGCGACCGAAGCGGCCGGCAATTCCGCTCGACCACGGAGACGGTGACCCACCTGTTGAGCTCTTCTACCGCCTCGGTCCAGCTTTCTGCCGGCCCCGCGAGCAACGCAGCCAGATCCAGCCGCGAGAAGTGCGAGGAGATGACCCCGTCCACCTGGCGGTTCCAGTATGGGGGATCGAGGTCCCAGGCCAGCTTGATGAGAACGGGGTTGGTGGTGACGAACGAGGCGCCGAGCCACAGCGCGCGCTGAAGAAACGTCGCGTAGTCGTTTCCTATCTCGGTCTCGGGCCCGCCGTTGAGGCGTGCCTTCGCCGCGGCGGTCAGATTGGACGCTGCC
Organism: Spirochaetales bacterium; assembly: GCA_027306915.1. Next base: position 23,661 of record DAHUYW010000015.1, read on the forward strand.
GCTTCTCGAATCAAGCTCCTCGCAAAGTCGAGCAGTCCGTTCCCGGTGAGCGCGCCTGCGAGCCGCGCCGCCTCGGCGTCGTCGGCGACTCCTTCGGCCTTCAGACGCGCCAGCTCGTCCGCCCGCAGTCGGGCGAGAAGCGCTCGCTCCTCAGCGGGTTCCCGGGCGACTGCCGTATCGAGCCTCTGCAGCACGACTCGGAGGGTCTCCTCGATTTGGGACCTATCCCACCTCTTCGGGCCCGCCCACCATGGCACGAAGGTCGCGAGGTCGATGGAGAAGAGCGTCAGGAATTGAAGGAGGTGCGCCTTCTCCTCGAGGGAAGAGGCGGCGACCTGCGCGTCGAGCGACGACAAAAGCTTCTCTACGCGAGCCGGGAGGCGCGCCGGCGCCGTAAAGTGGAGGAGGTCTCCTCGCGCCTCTACGAGATCGCCCGAGGAGATCCGGCGCTGGAGCTCCGTGTCTGAACGGCTTGCCCGCAGCGACGCCTCCTCGCGGATCCGCTCCCGGAGCCGTTGCTCGATCGGCGCGCCATCCTTCATGCTCTCTGCTCCCTTAAGGGGTCGCCGCAGGCACGGCGATCCGCATCAGAAGAGGTTCCCGTCCGTGTCGAAAGTCAGCTCCTTCGGGGCCTCCACGATCTCCACCTTTGGATGTGCTTCGGCTTCAGGCACGAGCGCCTCCGAAATCTGGATCAACTCCAAGTGCGAGGTGTCCGGCATCCTGACGATCCTGGCTCCCTTCGCTCCGAGGTCCACGCACGTGAACACCGCAGCCTGGATCGCCAGCCGGTCGTTGGCCACGACCATGGGCATTCTCACGGTCTTTAGGACCCGGCTTGTAAGGGCGTTCGGGTAGCTGGCATCGAAGTCCGTCTTGTCGAAGAGCCGTTTCGTCGTAAGGTCCGCCATGCCGACTCCGAGCGAGTTGCCGTGGGTCTCGTCGCTTATGTCGAGGACTACGTACCGCTGGAAGGTCGGTCCGCCGCTTGCGTAGGGGGTGCAATAGGTCCCGGTGATGTTAGGGTCGGCGCCGTCTCCGCTGAAGTTCTTGCCGATGGTGTCCACGACAAGAACGTCGAACTCGGGGAAAAGGATGCGCGGCATCAGGCGCCTGGCCTCCTGGAGGAGGACCGGCTCCCTCTTCTCGATCGCCTCCTTCGGAATGGCCTCGACAGCCGAGGTACGGTCGTAGGCATTTTCGATGATCGCACAACCGAACAGGATCTTCGCATTGGCGAGGACCCCGGTTCCGAAGTCGTAGACCCTCTCTGCCATCTTGCCGAACCCCTCGGCGTGGCAGATCTCGGCTCCCCGCTGCTTGCCCATCCCGATCGCCATCATCTTCATGAGGCCGCTCTCGTACTCCCCGCGAAACGCCGTGTGAGGCTTCACCCGTCCGACGACGATGATGCCGTCAGCCTCCGCGGCGTACTTGTCGAGGTGGATCGGTTGTCCGCTGCGCGATCGGCCGATAACCTTGGTCTCCATCGTGGCGCGGATCGGCGCCCCGACGTACTCCTCGGTGACCCCGTATCCCTCGAGCACCTGCCGCTGCCCATCGGCGGTTGCGCCGCCATGGCTGCCCATGGCCGGAATGAGGAAGGGTCGCGCGCCAAGCGCCTTGAGATTTCTTACGATTTCGCGGGTTATAAAAGCGATGTTCGCGATTCCGCGACTTCCGACGGTTATCGCGATGCTCATTCCCGGACTGACGCACTTGCGAACCCAGTCCTGGGTGAGCTCGCGCGCAACGATATCCGGAATATCCGTGATTTCCGCGCGGTCGAACAGCTGACGAACAACCGCCATTTTCGGCAGCTGGACCGGCTTCAGCATCGCCTGAATGATGCCGTGCCTGTCCCAGAGAGCATTACGCACCCTCGTACCTGATCCTTCTTGCCGACACTACCACGCCTCTCCTCAACCCCGCGAAGCAAAGCCGCGTCCATTGTACGCCGTGCCCGGGGGTTGTCAAGAAAGTGGGCCGCTCCGACCGGTCGCCCCTGCGCCGCGAAGGCCTACGCCTCGTGCGGATCGAGCAGGAGCTTCAGCCCCTCTTTCTTCTCGAACATCGTGAAAGCGGCGGACCACTCCCGCATCGGAAGCAGGTGCGAGATCAGGGGACGCATCCGGACCGCGCCGCTTGCCATGAGCGCGAGGGCCTTCTCCCAGCTCGAGAATCGGGAACCTAGAGAGCCGGTCACCTGGAGCTCCCGGTAGTTGATCAGCTCAAAGTTCACCGTGATCGGGCGGCCGAATAGGCCGATCTGGGAGAACCGTCCCCGGCGCTTGAGAGCCGCGAGGCCCGCGTCGACCGCCCGGGCGCTCCCCGAGCATTCCAGCACCACATCCACCCCCGCCCCACCGGTCAGCTCCGACAGGGCCTCGGGCTCCGACTCTTTCTCGACATCAATCACCCGAAAGGCTCCGAGCTCCTTCGCCCGCTCGAGTCTTTCGGCGTCGGCGCTCGTCCCCGAGACGATAACGCGCGCGCCGTGGGCCTTCGCAACCTGCAAGGTTGCCAGACCGACCGAGCCGGGACCGGAAACGAGGACGATATCCTCGGGTTTGATGCTCGTGAGCTCCAAGACCGCGTGCGCTATGCAGGCAAGCGGCTCGGTCAGGGCGGCCTCCTCGAACGAAAGGTTGGGGGGCATTCGATGGAGGCGGGCCGCAGGCACTACGGTGAAGGGCGCAAACGCGCCGTCAAACCAGTACCCCAGCGTCTTCCGCTCAGGGCAGAGGTTGTAGTAGCCGCTCCTGCACGCGGAGCAGGTGCCGCAGAAGCTGAACGCAGTCTCGGATACGACGGGATCGCCGACCTTGAAGCCTTCTACCTCGGGCCCGATCTCGCAAATCGTGCCGGCAAACTCGTGCCCGGTGACCACCGGGGGCTTCACCGGAATCGCAATGTCGCTGTGATAGATGTGGAGATCCGATCCACAGATGCCGGTCTTGGCGACGGCGATTTTCACCTGACCGCGGCCCGCCGAAGGCTCCGGCACCTCTCGGATCTCCATGTTTCCCGGTCCGGCGGCGTATTTGACGAGAGCTTTCATTGATCGTTCTCGTATTACCTTCTCAATTCAATCAACTTGACGATTTTAGTATACGATATACAATAGCTGCATTCAAGATGAAAGACGGGTGAGACCATGCTTGACTTCTCCGGCCAGACCGCGATTGTCACCGGCGCCGCTCAAGGGATAGGACGGGCCATCGCGGCGGAGCTTGCGGCGCAGGGGGCCAGCCTCGCGATCTGCGACCTCAAGATCGACAAGTTGACCGCCTTCGCGGACGAGATCGCCCCAGCGTTAGCCGGCAAGATCCTCGCGAAGCGGGTCGATCTCGCGGAGCCGCAGGAGATCTACGATTTCGTCAGCGAGGTCGAGCAGCGATTCTCGCGGATCGATATTCTCGTAAACAATGCCGGCATCCATCCGCTCCATCCTATCGAAGAGATAAGCGACGACGAGTGGGACCTTGTGCTCACGGTCAACCTCAAGGCGCACTTCCACTTCTGCAAGGCGGTCCTCCCCGGCATGCGGCGCAGGAAATACGGCAGGATCATCAACATCTCCTCTGAAGCCGGCAAGAACGGCGGAACGATCGCCGCCCTGCATTACTCAGCTTCCAAGGGAGGGGTGCTCGCCTTTACAAGGAACCTTGCGCAGCAGGTCGGCGCCGACGGGATAACGGTCAACGCCATCTGTCCGGGGCGCATTGCCTCCGAAATGTCGGGCGCGGTCTCACCGGAAGAGAACCAGCGGTTCATCGACAAGAGCATCGTGAAGAGGCTCGGGACGCCCGAGGATATCGCCTTCGCGGTGCGCTACCTTGCGCACCCGAGGGCGAGCTTCGTCACCGCCGAGACGATGAACGTAAACGGCGGAACACTCCGCGACTGAACAAGGGGGAAGCGGTGCACTACCACAGCGAGCAGCTGATCCGAGATCTCACGGTGCGCGCCCTGCGATTTCGCATCGACGTTCTGCGCATGGTGAAGAACAATCAGACCGGACATATCGGAGGAGCCTTCTCGGTCGCCGAGATCCTCACCGCGTTCTACTTTCATCACCTGAAGGTGGACCCCCGACGCCCCGACTGGCCCGAGCGCGACCGGCTTCTTTTCAGCAAGGGGCACGCCTGCGCGATGCTCTACGCGGTCCTCGCTCATCGCGGCTTCTTCGATCCGGAGCTTCTTCTGACCTTTCGCTCATTCGACAGCATCCTGCAAGGACATCCGGATCCTGCGAAAACGCCCGGGGTGGAGATCGCAGCAGGACCCCTCGGGCACGGAATAGCGATCGGGACCGGGATGGCGCTCGCCCTTCGCCTGGGAAATGCCAAGCCTTCGAGCCAGTCGGCTCCCTCCTCCCGCGCTTCGGCCGCAAAGGTCTACGTAGTCGTGGGCGATGGTGAGATCAACGCCGGGGTGGTCTGGGAGGGTATCATGGCCGCTTCCAAGTTCCGATTGGGGAACCTCACGGTCATCCTGGACTACAACGGGATTCAGCAGACCGGCGCGACCGCGGACGTCATGCCGACCGAACCGATTGCGGACAAATGGGCGGCATTCGGCTGGCACGTCCAGGAGATCCATGGCCACAACGTGGCGGAGATCCTCGAAGCCCTGGACCGGGCCGATGAGGTGCACGCGCGCCCGAGCGTCATCATCGCGCGAACGGTCAAGGGCAAGGGGGTAAGCTTCATGGAGTACGACCACCGCTGGCATGGGGCTCCTCCAAACGATGAGCAGTTTGCCCAAGGTGTGGCGGAGATCGAGAGGGAGATTGCGGCATGGCAGAGGTAGTCTCGATGCGGAAGGCCTACGGAGATGCGCTCGTCGCGCTTGGCAAGGCAAACGAAAAGGTAGTCGCTCTGAGCGCCGACGTCTCGAACTCCGACTTCAGCTACATGTTTGAAGCCGCCTTCCCCGCCCGCTTCTTCAACGTCGGCATCGCCGAGCAGTCCTTGGTCGACGTCGCCGTCGGCTTCGCCCGCACCGGCTATATCCCCTTCGCCAACACCTTTGCTTTCCTCTTTGCGACGCGCGCCCTGGAGATGGTTCGAACGCACCTGTGCTACGGAAAGGCGAATGTAAAGCTCATGGGTGCCTACGCCGGCCTATCCGACTCCTTTGATGGGCCTACCCACCATGCGATTACCGACGTCGCGATCCTGCGTAGCCTTCCGAACATGACGGTCGTCGTTCCGAGCGATCCCACTGCGGTCGCGAAGCTCCTGCCCAAAGTCGCCGAGTGGGACGGGCCGGTGTACTTCCGGCTGAACCGGAACGAGGTGCCGGTCCTCTTCGACCAGAGCTACACTCCCGAGATCGGAAAGGCGATCACGCTGCGCGACGGGACGGATGTCGCCATCCTCTGCTGCGGCCTCATGGTGGGCCGGAGCCTCGAGGCGGCCAAGGTGCTTGCCGGCGAAGGTCTCCAGGCGCGCGTGGTCGAGATGCACACGATCAAGCCGCTTGACGGCGAGGCGGTCATTGCCGCAGCCGAGGAGACAGGCGCCCTCGTGACGGCCGAGGAGCACAGCGTCGTGGGAGGGCTTGGCGGCGCCGTTGCCGAGATCACCGCCGAGTCGTGCCCGGTGCCCGTGAAGCGAGTCGGCCTTGCCGACCGCTTCGCGGAGACCGGTCCCTATGAGACCCTCCTCGAGGCCTATGGGTTGGGGGTTCGGCACATAGTCGAGGCGGCGCACACCGCCATCCTTGCGAAACGGAAGAAGAACCATGGCTGAAGGACAGATCGGCTCCGACACGCTCATCGAGCGCAAGAGCATCTCCGACCAGGTGTACGATCACATCAAGAGACTGATCCTTTCGGGCGCTCTCACGGCCGGCGAAAGGATCCCCGAGAGCGGGGTTGCCGAACACCTCGGGGTGAGCCGGACTCCCGTTCGCGAGGCGATCCGCAAGCTCGCCGAATACGGGCTCGTGGTCATCAAGCCCTGGAGCTATGCGTTCGTCGCATCCATCGATGAGAAGGAGGCGCGCGACATTGCCGTTGTGCGCCTCGCCCTGGAGAGGCTCTCCTTTCGCACCGTCGCGGGACATGTATCACCAGAAGAGCTTGTTCCGCTCTTCGAGCTTGCAGGGAAATGCAAGGCAGCGAACACCCGCGGGGACTATGCGTCGGTCCACGAGGCGGACAGCGCGATTCACCTCGGGATCGCGCATCGGACCGGAAACATGGAGCTGTTTAATATCCTGCGCACCCTCGACGCGAAGTTTCAGCTGGTCCGGCTCAAACAGCATCTGCCTTCCGAGAGGCTCGCCTATTATCTCGATCAGCACGAGGTGCTGCTTCATCTCCTCGAAGACAACAAGGTCGACAAGATCGACGAGCTGCTCGAGCGGCATGTTCTGCATCACCTCGACACAGAACATTTTACTTGACAGCTATTGTATACGATATGCAACAAAGTCCATGCATCGGTGCCACACCGCCCTTTCAGCCGAGGTGTGCATGGATTGGAGCGTCGCAAGCCCGCGATCCCGAGGAGAAGGCGGCTCGGACTTCGACCACCAAGCCGGTAGTCCCGCTTCTCCGGCTGTCTCTGAGCTGAGCTCCTCACAACCGCAGATCTCACTCCTACAGCTTCTCAGCGACCCTGCCGCGTACGGAAGAAACGTGATACCGGAGACGGTATCGAATAACAAATGTTTTCCAAGGAGGAGCTTATGAAGAGAGTGCTTGTGATTCTGTCGGTGCTGCTGCTGGTGGCGGCAAGCGTCTTTGCCGGCGGCAGCGAAGAGCAGGGTGCGGGAGCGCAGCCGCAAGGTGCGGCTCCGAAGGCGAAGTGGCGCATCGCGCTTAGCAACGACTACGCTGCGAACTCGTGGCGGCAGCAGATGCTTAGCGATTTTCAGACCGTCGTCAATAAGGCCAAGAGCGAAGGGCTCATCGTCGAGGGAGCAGCATTCACCACGAACGAGAGCTCGGCAGCCGAGCAGGCGGCCCAGATCCAGAACCTGATCCTTGAAGGCTACTACGCGATTCTCCTCGACGCCGCCACCCCGACCGCCCTGAACGGAGCGGTGGACAAAAAGGCATAGTTTAAGGACTCAAGGAATATCCCAATCTGAAGGTCGTGGGAACGGTCTACGGCAAGTGGGACGAAGCGACCGCGCAGAAGGCGGTAGCGGGAATCCTGCCCTCGCTTCCCAAGATCGATGCCGTCGTCGACCAGGGGGGAGACGGCTACGGAGCGATCATGGCCTTCAAGGACGCGGGACGCCCGATTCCTATGGTCATGACGGGCAATCGCTACGACGAGCTCGCTATCGGAAGGAGCTGAAGGACAAGAGCGGTTATGACACGTGGTCCGCGTGCAGCCAGCCCTCTTCGGTCCAAATCGCCTTCTGGACTGCCCTCGAGGTCCTGAACGGCAAGAAGGTCCCGATGGAGCAGAACATTCGGCCCCTCGTGATCACCAGCGACAAGCTCGACTTCTTCCTATCGCATACTAAAAAGGGCGGCGTGGCGACCCTCTTCTACCCCCAGTCCTGGGTGCAGAAGCTCATCGACACCCAGACTGCCGGCGAACCTGAGCCGCCTGACCCCATCGCCGAAGAGTAAGGCGTTCGCTACGAAAGACTCGCGGGTGGTTTCGCTTCGGAATCGAGGTGAAACCGCCCGTGGTATCAGGTTCCCATTCATTCGTTGCGCGGCGATGCTATGAACGGAAAACGTGCAATCGTAGAGCTTTCGGACATCAACAAGTTCTTCATCCACTCGCATGCCGTCGACAATCTCAATCTCTCGATCTACGCGGGCGAGACCCTTGGCATCGTAGGACACAACGGGGCCGGCAAGTCCACGCTCGTGAACATCCTGACCGGGACCTATCTCCAATCATCCGGAACCATCTACATCGACGGCAAGGCGCTCGACGAGAGTTATGACGTCCAGGCCGCCAATGCCCTCGGTATCCGAGCAGTATTCCAGGAGCTGAGTCTCTGTCCGAACCTTTCCGTCGTGGAAAACATGCGGGTGTTCCATCCCGCCGTCGGAGGATTCGGGTGGCAAAAGAGGCTCGGGGAGATGATCCTTGCCACCCTGGACCGGATCTTCCCTAATCATGGTATCCGCGCAAGCGACGCCGTGGAGAACCTCTCCCTCGGCAGCGCCAGATGGTCGAGATAGCGAAGGCCTTTTCGACCTCCGAACAGCCGCTTCGGCTTGTGATCCTTGACGAGCCGACGAGCGCGCTCGACGACCGCACCTCGCAGCAGCTCATCAGCTACCTGAACTCTCTTCAGGGAGAAGACTTAAGCGTCATCTACATATCGCATCTGCTTGCCGAGGTGCTCGCATGCACCAGCCGCATCGTAGTTCTCCGCGACGGACGAAACCTCGGTATTCTCCAGACGAAGGAGGCTTCGCGGCAGACCATTATCGAGCTGATGGGTGAGGCTAAGCCTATAAAGGAGGAAGGAGCACTCGGCCCGCTTGCGCCTGCCGATCGGAAGGAAGACAGGTTCGCCAATGTCCCCTTCGTCATCGAGCCGGCGCTTGACGACGGTGAGGCCGACCGAGGCGATCGGCAGGCGGACGGTGTGTTCCCGGTCTGGTCGATCGCGAAGAACTTGACGGTGCAGGTCTACAGGAGGCTCAGACGGCTCCTCTTGATCGATCCAAAGAGGGAGCAGGCGGTCGCTGACAAATGGAAGTCGATCATCGACATCAAGACCGACTCCGTATCGCGGGGCATCCTCTCCTTGAGCGGCGGCAATCAGCAGAAGGTCCTCTTCGCGCGGTGTCTGGAGTCCGACTCGCCCCTCGTGCTCATGGACGACCCGACCCGCGGCGTCGACGTCGGCACGAAGGATGAGCTGTACAAGCTCATCATCGAAGAGAGCCGCAAGGGGAGGGCCTTCGTGTGGTACACGACTGAAATGACGAGTTGAAGTACTGCGACCGGATTTATGTCTTCAAATCCGGCAAGATCCTGGCCGAGCTGGCGGGTGAGGAAGCCACCGAAGAGGACGTCCTCAAGTCGTCTTTCTGACGAGATCGATTTCGGGAGTGTGACCGTGATGAACCCGTTGACGGGCGCCAGGAGGGGGTACAACCTTCAGATCCTCATCCTCCCCATTCTCTCGGTGCTGGTGATTCTGGTTCCGATCGCAGTCCTTCATCCCATCGTGCTCAAGTACGTTGGGCTGCAGCTTCTGCTCAACATGCCAATCCCCCTGAGTCTTGCGACGATAGGTCAGATGTTTGCCATGGCGATCGGGGAGATCGACTTCTCGATGGGCAACCTCGTCAGCCTCGTGACCTGCACAGCCGGCACCGTCATGTCGCGCAGCTTCGGGCTTGGCTTGGCGATGCTCGTGGGGATCATCGGGATCTACATGATCATCGGCGCCTTCCTGAACCTTCGCAAGCTCTCCTCCATCGTCGTGACGATCGGCGTGTCCTTCGTCTGGACGGGGCTCGCCGTCACGATTCAGCCGACCCTGGGAGGAAGCGTCCCCTCACTGCTCCAGGAGGCGGTCTCGCTTTCCACTCCGATAGTGCCCTTCCCGGTGCTCTTTCTCGTCGTCCTGGCGGTTCTCGGCCATCTCCTCCTCTTCAGGACGAGCTTCGGTATCCTCGTGCGCGGAATCGGCGGGAACCTCTAAGCGGTTTCCCTCGCCGGTCACTCGATTGCGTGGCTGGAGGCCGCCGTCTTTGGGCTCGTGGGACTATTCGGAATCCTCTCCGGCATAGCCCTCGCGGGAATCACCACGAGCTCCGATGCCAACGTAGCCTCCAACTACACCCTGCTCTCCGTGGCTGGGGTCATGCTGGGCGGCGGCTCGATCGCCGGAGGGAAGGTCTCGGCTGTCGGAGCGGTGCTGGGGGCGTGCACGACGACCCTCGTGGGTACCCCGCTCACCTTCCTCCAGATCTCCCCGGACTGGCAGATAGGGGCCCAGGGCACGATCCTCCTCGTAGTTCTTTTCCTGAACGGACTCGCAAAGTCGGAAGAAGAGGCGCGCTATGTTTAGTCTTCAGCTGCGTCCCCGCACCCGTGGTATTCGAGATGTCGGGGTGGCAAAGTGGCTCTGGTCCTACGCCGGCGCGATCCTGGTCTTCATCGTTATCATGGCCGTTTCGCACGACGCGGTCGGGACCCTGACGGCCTCGGCGAGCTCCGCGTCCTTCTTCATGCTCGTCGGCATCGGCCAGATGCTTGTCATCACCCTCGGTCCCGGGAACATCGATCTCTCCATCCCCTACACCATTGGCTTTGCCGGTTTTGTCGCAATGAAGCTGATGAACGCCGCGAACAACAAGATCGCCTTCGGGCTTGTCGCCGGGCTGGTGGTCGGCGCCGCGGTCGGAGCGTTCAATTTCGCGTTGATCCGGCTAATCCGCGTCCCGCCGATGATCGCCACCCTCGCCTCCGGCTTCATCGTGCAGACCGTTTCGATAGTCCTCTTCCGAGGCCTGCAGATCAAGCCGCCGACCTCCTTGGGCACCTTCGTGGCTCGGAAGTTCGGCATCATTCCGCTCTTGTTTCTTCTGGTCCTGGCGATCGGCCAGAATGCCAAAGCGGCGTCGCTGGCGGCCATCAACGTCAATGCCAATCGATTCTTCACCTACGTCTTGCGCGGGATCTTTGCGGGCCTCACGGGAGTTCTGCTCTCCGCCTTCGGCGGCGGCGCGACGCTTGGGATGGGGCACGAGTATCTGCTCAACTCCATCGCGGTTCCCGCAATCGGAGGAAGCAGCATCGCCGGAGGCAGCTCGAACGTCCCCGGCATCCTGGGCGCGTCGCTATTCCTGCTCCTGATTCTCTACCTCCTCGATATTCTCGGAATAGCGATCGGCTTGCGCTACATCCTCACCGGGGCTATCATCCTCGGGATCATTTTCGCCGGCGGTGAGCGGACCCGCAGGAAGTAGGGCCGGCACAGACCAGGTGGAGCCCGAAGGACGGCAGGAGGGTTCGATGAGCAGGTTCACCGTCGTCGTCACGGACGATCGCTACGGAAGCTACGAAGAAGAGATTCGGGTGTTAGGCGAGATCGACGCGCGCCTCGTGGTCCGCAATCTGGGCTCGGCCGCCGAGGCAAAGCGCGAGCTTGTGCAGGCCGACGGAATCCTGGCAAACCTCTTCCCCCTGACCGCCGAGATCATCGAAAGCCTCCCAGCTTGCCGCGTCATCTCACGCTACGGCGTCGGTTACGACAACGTCGATGTCGCGGCGGCGACACGAAAGGGCATTTGGGTGGCGAGAGTGCCGGACTACGCGGCCGAGGAGGTCTCCGACCACGCCCTCGGGCTGCTGCTCGGCTGCGCACGAAACATACCCTATCGCGACAGGAAGATACGGGAGGGAGCCTGGGACCTCCAGAAGGAGCAGCCCTGCCATCGCATCGCGGGAAGGACGCTCGGGATCGTCGGCTACGGAACGATCGGGCGCCGGCTCCACAGCAAGATCGCAGGCTTCGGCCTGGGGCGAATCCTCGTCTGCGATCCCTTCGTGAACGGCGCGCTTGTCGCCGGCGCGGGGGCGATTCCGGTCGACCTTCGGACGCTCCTCAAAGAATCAGATTTCGTCTCGCTCCATACCCCGCTAAACGACACGACGCGGCACATGATCGGTGCGGGCGAGCTCGCCCTGATGCGCCCCGCCGCCATCCTCATCAACACCTCGCGAGGACCGGTGATCGACGAGGCGGCCCTCATCGAGGCGCTCCGCGAGAAGAGGATCTCCGGCGCGGTGCTCGGCGTCTTCGAGAGGGAGCCGCCTCTCGCCGAGAGTCCGCTGCGGAAGCTCGACAACGCCGTTCTTTCCGATCACGCCGCCTGGTACAGCGAGGAGTCGATGGCCGAGCTCAAAACCAAGGCCGCGCAGAATGTCGTCGCCGCTTTCGTTACCGGTAGACCGATCCACCACGTAAACGAGCTGTAGGCGCTCGGCAGGGAGCTGCGTCCGGCGGTTCTGTACCGTGGCGCTTCGGCGTTCCCTGCCGCCGCCCCTGCGGAGCGTCTGCCCGCGAGCGCGGTTGATAGCCCCTGCCCTCGCGCGGTACACTTAGGAGGTGGGGCGCGGCGGAGGCATATCCCTGTGCCGCTCGTCGCGCGTAACGAGCGTCTACCATGAGGGTTTTACTTGAAAAGGGTAGGAGTATGAAGATCCTTAGGGTGCTATGGGTGGTCCTTTTCGCGGCGGTGCCGGTGACGGCGGTCCTTGCACAGACAAGCCAGGCCGGCGGCGGCGAGGCGAACGCCTCTTCCGCAAGTCTCTCTCCTGGAGTGGCCGACGTCATCAAGCTGGCCAACGCCGGAGTAAGCGACGACGTGATAATCGCTTACATCGACAAGTCGCAACGGGCCTTTGCGCTCACGACCGACGACATTATCGCGCTCAACAATTCCAAGGTCTCGTCGAGGGTCATCACCGCGATCCTGAGTCACGAGGGACTTATTGAGAATCCACAGGGCGAAGCGGCGGGCTCGCAGCCCCAGACGACGGAGGTGGTGCCGGCTCCCGCTCCGGTCGAGACCGGCACGACGATCATTGAGACGACCCCGCCCGCTCCGCTGGTCGAGGTGGTGCCTCTTGCCCCGGGCCCCGGCTTCTTCTGGTCACCCGGCCATTGGTATTGGAACAACGGCTGGGTCTGGCTGAGCGGCTCGTGGATTCTCCATCGTTCCTGGCCGGTCTATCGACCCCTTCCGCATCCGATCATCATCGATCGAGCCCCGCCGCCCCGGCCGATCATCATCCACCGCGACAACGATCGATGGCGAAGGTGGTAGGGAGCTCGCTTCCGCGGTAGCGACGGGGCTACCCACCGTGCGGCTCACCGCGCGCTTCCGTTCAGACTGCGACGATCGATAACCCTTGCGGGTCCGCCGAACATGCAATAGACTGCAGAGGTTCGCTTTGCCGAGTTCTCGTCCGTTGCGGTCGAGTCATGATTTGCAGCACCACCGGAGGTTCCGGCGTGGCCCGCGGTTTGGCCGTCAGTTTTCGAAACGCATCTATTCAAACCAAGCTGATCATCACCTTCGGCATCTTCTTCATGATACCGCTCTTGGTGAGCAGTGCGATACTCTATCTCACGACGACAAACGACGTCACTCGGCGCGAGTACGATCGCTCACGCGAGACTCTCCAGCTCCTGCAGAACAGCGTCGAATCTCAAATCCGGGAGTATACCAGCCGGACGGTCGAGATCTACTACGATCGGCGTGTCTTCAGCTCCTTTCGAGAAAGTGTGCCATCGCACATACCCGAGCTAAAGCTCTTCGAGATCAGCCAAGCCCTGCAGAGCTTTCGTGCGGGGCAGAACTACCTCGATTCCATCTACCTCTTTCTCAGCAACGGCCAGTGCGCGTTCGCCGACACGGCGACGGACGGGAGGTTTGCGGACATATTCTTGGCGCATCCGGAGTGGACGGCCAAAATCGAGAAGGCCGACGGAAGGGTGCACTGGCTCGCAAGCGTGACCATAACCAAAGAGCCCGGGAAGATCGTGCACAACGTCTCGTTCGGGCGGGTCATTCGGGATATCTACAGCGGCAGCTTCTTCAAGATCGGAATCCTCGTGGTCAATCTGAGCACCCGGCTCTTTGACAAGATCGGATTGTCCAACGAGCTCGGAAGGACAGGTCTGGTGTTCATCACCGACGCAGACAACAGGCTCATATGGAGCGCTGATCCTATGTGGTATGACCACAATATCGCCGGATCGAAGATCCTTGATCAGTCCAAGGGCCGCACTATCGGCGGCCCGGTCAAGGTGCACATCGCCGGAACCTCCTATTTTGCCGTATACCGCGATTCGAGCTACAACGGCTGGCACTACTACGCCCTCGTGCCGGAGGCAGCCATTCTCAATCAGGTCGCAACCTTGAGAAACTATTTCGTTGCGATCTTCACGCTCTGTCTCGTCTTTTTTGCGTTCGGCGCAATGGTGATTAGCAAATACATCACGGTTCCGCTCGAGCGGCTTATCGTGGCCATGAACGAGACCGGACGCGGATCCTCCCCGACCCCCCCGGCTCTCGAGCGCTCCGACGAGATTGGCTTTCTGTACAAGAGCTTCAATTCGATGTTCGGGCGAATCGGCAACCTCATCGCGCAGATCGAGCTCTCGCATAAGAACGAACGCGCGTACGAGATGCGCGCGCTGCAGGCGCAGATCAATCCCCACTTTCTCTACAACACCCTCGACACCATCAACTGGCTTGCGCGGGAAAAGGGAGAGACAAAGATAAGCAGGATGCTTACCTCGCTCTCGAGGATCCTTCAATACGCGATCAGCAGCAATGGAATGGTTCGATGGAGAGACGAGCTGAAGTGGCTGGAAAATTACATCTTCATCCAGCAGATTCGATTTGAAGGCAGATTCACGGTTCAATACGAGGTTGACAAGACCATCCTCGACTTCAAAACCTTCCACCTTCTGCTCCAGCCCTTCGTTGAGAATGCCATCATCCACGGTTTCCGAGACAGGGATCGCGAAGGACTGATAACGATTCGCGGGAATCGGCACGCGGAACGGGTGGTCTTCGAGATCAGCGACAACGGCTGCGGGATTGACGAGCGAAAGCTCGAACAGGTAATCGATGGTTCAGCTACGAGCGTTGGGATAGCTAACGTCAACGAACGCATCCAGCTCACCTACGGCGACTCGTATGGGGTCGCGATAGAAGCCTGCGAACCCGAGGGAACGCGAGTCGTCATCACCTTTCCCGTGTTGGCGGGAGACGATTCTTGAAGCCCTCTTTGTTGATCGTCGACGACGAGCCGACGGTCCGAAACGGGCTTGTCGCGCTTATCGGCGGGCGATCGGATGAGTGGGAGCTTCTCGAACCTTGTTCCGACGGCCGATCGGCGCTTAAGATCCTGCGCGCACGAAGGGTCGACGTTCTGTTTACCGACATCCGCATGCCGAGCTTCGACGGGCTGCGCCTGACCGAGGAAGCCCTTCGGCTGTTTCCCGACATCGTCGTCGTCATCATCAGCGGCTACAGAGAGTTCGAATACGCCCAACGCGCCATCCAATTCGGGGTGATAGGCTTCTTGGTAAAGCCGATCGCCGAGGAGGAGCTCTTCGAAGTGCTCGACCGCGCGCAGGCTACGGTCGAGCAGCGGACAAGCCTTCGCGATCCCAATCGCATCGGATCAGACTCCGACGCCATGCTGGATGCCCTGTTGCATGAGGTCGTCCGAACCGGGGGCCAATCCGAGGCTTCATGGAAGCTGGGCGACGCCCTCGGTCTCGATCACTCCTCCTTCGTGGTCCTCTGCGCGCGATTCCCTGCCCCGCTCGACGCCTGCGACTCGGTCTTCTATGCCGCCCCTCCTTCCGCGGTGGAGATCGCGCGCCGCAGCTTCGAGGCCGCCGCAGCCGGGAGGGAGAGTATGCCCGCGTCGCGGATTCTCGTCTTTCGCGACATCCTCGTAGCCGTCGCCGACGGATCGACTCCCGACGAGGCTGCGCTCCGAGCTCGGACTGTCTCCGGACTGATCTCCTCATACCGTACCGGCCCAGGCACCCCCTCTCCGCTTGTCGGAGCGAGCCTCGTCCATCGCGGAGGCGAGGAGCTTTTAAGCGCCTATCTCGAGGCCTCTGGCGCACTGGAACAGGGGTTCTACGGCGGAATAGGAACGTTGCTGGTGTTCGATCACAAGCAATTGGGCGAGCCGCGCTATCCGGAGGCGCTGCAAGACCGGCTTGTCGCGTGCCTCGCAAGCGCAGATCGCGATGCGGCGGCCTTGTGCACGCAGGAGATCATCGAGACCTACGCCCGCACGCGAGTATCCCTGTCGCGTCTGGAGGAGCACGTCCGGCTGCTCATGGCGCGGCTCGATGAGCGTCTGAGCTCGCTGCTGCTCGATCCGGACGCCGTCCGAAGCGTGGTCGATCCTCTCGTGGCCGTGGGGCGCTTCTGGAATTTCGAGTCCTTCTCGACGGAGTTCTCTCGACGCATGGAGCTCCTGCGCGAGCAGATCGCCCGCATTATCGACGGAAGGCTCGGAAGAGCCGTGCGCCGGGCGGTTCGTTACGTAGCGGAGAACTACCGGCGCGATCTGCCCCAGGAGGAGGTTGCTCGAAACGTAGGGCTGAGCCAGAGCTACTTCTCCAGCTGCTTTAAGAAGGAGACCGGCAAGAGCTTCGTCGAGTACGTCACCGAATACCGACTCGAGAAGGCACGAGAGCTCCTCACATCCTCGAATCTCCGAACCTTGGATGTTGCATTGAGCGTCGGCTTCCGGGATCCGAAGTACTTTGCGCGCATCTTCAAGAAGAGCGTCGGGGTGACGCCGTCTCGTTACCGCAAGTATGCGGTAGACGGTTGATGCTCGAGCTCGAGACCGTGCATCGGCAACGCGGTCCTGAGGCCGCGGGTCCGGCTCCTTCCCCCTTCAATCCCGCCCTCCTTGAGAATCCAAAGCAAATCCACCTTTTACAAAAAAGTTAGAGTGTCGCTCTCGGGACGCGACTGGTAAAATCGGTTTGAAACCACTCACCTAGGAGGAAAGTGATGACACGAGGAAGGAAACTCTTTGTCTCTTTGTCGACAGCATGCGCCCTCGCCGTGTTCGTGCTCGCGGGTGGCCTGTACGCCGGGGGGACAAAGGAGGCTGCCCAAGCCGCCGCCCCGAGCGCGCCGGCAGTCAAAGAGCTCAGTCTTTGGGATTTTCACACCGGGAATGAAGGCGATTTCTTCAAGAATCTGGCAGCGAGCTATTCCCAAGTCGATCCGGGCGTCAAGATCAATGTCGAGCAGATTCCGTGGGACGACTATCTCGGCACCAAGCTCGAGACGGCGTTCGCCGCGGGCGCGGGCCCCGATGTGTTCTTTGTCAGCCCGGGGACGATCGGAAAGTACATCAATTCCGGTATCGCTCTCCAGCTGAACTCCTACATGAACAGCAGCGAGATCTCGGACTTCACCCCAAGCTCCCTCAGCGGTGTGTCAATCGGCGACAGCATCTATGCCCTGCCGTTCGAGGTTGAACTCGTCGGACTTTACTACAATGCCGATATGCTGAAAGCGGCGGGAGTACAGCCTCCGAAGACATGGGCTGAGCTGAAAAGCGCAGCACTGAAGCTAAAGACGAGCAAGCGCGCGGGGATAACCGTATCCGTCCACAAAGGCGCGTATCAGGTCTACACCTGGTATCCCTTTATGTGGATGACGGGCGCCAACGTCTTTACCCCGGACATGAAGAATTCCGACCTGAGCAACCCTGGGGTGGCGAAGGCCCTGCAGCTTTGGAAGGATCTCGTCACCTCCGGAGCGGCGAATCTGCAGCCGAGTCGCTCCACGACCGATATCGGAATTCTCGGCGACGGCGAAACCGCGATGCAGATCTGCGGCACCTGGGCCATTCCTACGATAGAGCAGAAGTACGGCAAAGAGAACATTCAGGTTGAGCCGCTCCCGATCCCCGAGGGCGGTAAACCGGCTTCCGACGCCGGAGGCTGGAAGCTCATGGTCAACGCCAAAGGGAAATACCCCACCGAGGCCGCGAAGTTCGCCGTCTGGGCGGTAGCCAAGAATGTCCAAGCGTGGGTTCAGTGGACGACCGTCGTGAAGTTCGCCTATTCCCCGCGGAAGTCAGTCATGGACGCCGCACAGTCGGTGTTCGAGAAGGGCCTGCGGGCGGTGTTTACCAAGGAGATCTACGGAACCGATAAGCCGGAGATCCGCATGCCGCCTGAGGCGAGCAACATCGTTCAGGACATGCTGCAGAACGCAATGTTCAATCCTTCGTACGACGGAACGCGAGCCGCCCGCGAGGCGGATCAGAAGCTGAAGGATTTCCTGAGCCACTACAACGGGCACATCTGACAGCGATTTGAATTGAAAGCGCCCCCAAATCCCGAGCATGGGGTTTGGGGGTCGATCATCGCGGCACCCTGACCGGGAGACGAGAAGGCGGGAACCATGAAGCGAATGCGTCGAGACCGAATGAATGAGGCTCTGACAGCCTACACAATGCTCCTTCCCGATATCGTCGGGTTGTTGATGTTCGTGTTTCTCCCCATAATCTATGCCTTCTACGTCAGCCTGCACTCATGGAACGGCCTGCGGCCGATGGTGTTTGACGGGTTCTCCAACTATGGCCGCCTTCTCGGGGATTCGGGCTTCTGGCAGTCGCTGTGGACCACGGTCAGATACACGCTCATGTATGTTCCCGCAATCTATGTTTTTTCGTTTGCCATAGCGGTGTTGGTGAACGGGATCAACGGAACGAGACAGCAGGTATTTCGCACCCTGCTTTTCGTCCCCTACTCCGTATCGACCGTGGTCGCCGCGCTATCCTGGTCGTTCATCTATAACCCTACGAGAGGCTATCTGAACGGATTCCTCGCGTTGCTGCGCATTCCAGCCCAGCCCTTCCTTGCCTCCATGGCGCAGGCGCTTCCCTCCATTGCGGTGGTTGGGATCTGGCTTGCCATCGGCTACTACATGGTGATCTTCCTCGCGGCAATCAAGGACATCCCGCGCGCCTATTTTGAGGCGGCGGAGATCGATGGCGCGAGCCCGTGGCAGAAGCTCGTCTACATCACGCTGCCTTCCGTGAGGAATACGAGCCTCTTTGTCATCGTGATCACCACGATCGGCTCCTTCCAGGTGTTCGACCAGATCCAGGTCATGACGCGCGGAGGTCCTGCGGGTGCGACGGACGTCACGGTCTACTTCATCTTCCGGCAGGCCTTCGAGATATCGTCACTCGGCTACGCATCCGCGATTGCTTTCGCACTCTTCATCGTCATCATGGTCCTGACGCTCATCCAGCTGCGATTCTTCGGCTCTCGCAGGACCGAGTAGGGAGACCCTATGCGCCACGGACGTACCCAGATTATCCGGATCATAGTCGCCGTCCTGCTTACCGCGCTCATCCTCTTGCCGATCTACATCATGATCTTGAGCTCCTTGAAACCCCTGCAGGACACCTTCGATCTGAAGCTTCTGCCCGAGTTCAAGGCCTTGACGCTCGACAACTACCGGAAGGTGCTCGTAACCCAGAATTTTCTGCACTACATCGCCAACACCCTCTTCGTAGCGACGACGGTCACCGTCACCGCGCTCTTCTTCCACGCCATGGCCGGATACGCCCTTGCGCGCCTCCGGTTCGCCGGTAAACAGGTCGTTTTTCTCTGGATGTTGAGCACCCTCATGGTTCCCTTTGCGGTCATCATGATTCCCCTGTTCATCATCGTCAGGCAGTTGGGCATCACGAACACGCTCTGGGGGATCATCATTCCGATGATACCGAACGCCTACGGAATATTCCTGTTCCGACAGTTCTTTCTTGGGATCCCGCGCGAGCTCGAAGAGTCAGCCATGATCGACGGCCTTTCCTACTTTGGGATCTTCTTTCGCATAGTCGCGCCGCTCTCCCGCGCTATTTCCTTGACCCTGGCTGTCGCCTTTTTCGTCGCCAACTGGAACAACTATCTGTGGCCTCTCATCGTGTCGCAGAGGCGCAGCATTTGGATGGTTCAGATCGCGATAGCGAACTTCAGAGGCGAGCACACCGTGGACTGGAACCTGATTCTCGCTGCGTCCTGTATCGCCGTCGTTCCGACCGTTCTCCTGTTCTTCCTCTTTCAGCGATACCTTGTCGAAGGCATCAAGATGTCGGGAATCAAGATGTAGCGCCCGCGCCACGAAAAGGAGTTGAATCATCATGATTGAGACTACGGGAACTTCATTGAGAGATCTGTACAAGAGCCGTCCGGGAAAGCGCGGCCGCTCTTCAAGCTTCGATCGAACGGGCGGAAACCGCGACTTCATTCGCCTCCAGCCCGGTGAAGAGGCGACCATCTTCGAGCTGGCCGGTTCGGGCTGCGTCACTCACATCTGGATCACCATGACGAGCGAGGACGGACGCGAGATCGCGTTTCTCCCGCGGAAGCTGGCGCTCCGCATGTTCTGGGACGGTGAGAGATCCCCAAGCGTCGAGGCGCCGCTCGGGGACTTCTTCGGCATGGGACACGGGATGACTCGGAACTACAGCTCGGCGCCGCTGGCGATGAGCCCCCAGGACGGGAGGGCCTTCAACTGCTTCTTTCCCATGCCCTTCTCGAACGGTGCCCGGATTCAGGCTCAGAACGACGCCGAAGCCGCAGTTCGCTGCTACTACTACGTTGACCACGAGCGGTACACCGAGGAGATCGACAGCCCTTTGCGCTTCCACGCGATGTGGCGGAGGGAGGTCACCAAGGGCGTCGACGACAGCTCCATGAGCAACGCGCTTTTTGAGTTCTCGGGAAAGAACACGACCGGAGACGGCAACTATCTTATCCTCGACGCACGCGGGAAGGGGCACTACGTCGGATGCAATATCAACATTCATAACCTCCGCGCCACCCGCGAGTGGAACTGGTACGGCGAGGGCGATGACATGATCTTCATCGACGGCGAGCCGTGGCCCCCTTCGCTGCATGGAACGGGGATGGAGGACTACTTCAGCTGCGCGTGGTGCCCGACGCAGGAGTACCACGGCCTCTACCACGGAATCATTCTTGGCGGCGGTCCCAACTGGTCGGGGAAGGTCTCCTTCTACCGCTACCACATTCAGGATCCGATCATGTTCGACAAGTCGATTCGGGTAACCATCGAGCACGGCCACAACAATCACCGCAGCGACGACTACTCCTCGACCTCCTATTGGTACCAGACCGAGCCGCACCTCGCGTGGGCTGCGTTGCCCTCGATGGCCCAGCGTCTGCCGCTTCCGGACATTCTTCCCTTCGATCCGGACGATCTGAAGAGCTGCTTCAACTACTGATGTTTGTGCATCGCCCGTTCAGCCCGCTGCTCGCCCTGCTCGCAGTCGTGACGCTGGCCTCCTGCGCAACCCGAGAGGGGACCGCCGGGTCAGAATCCGGCCGCCGGCTCGTCCTTGAAGGGGTGACGAATCTCTCGCGGGTCGCGCAGCTGACCGGAAAGGATTCTCCGAATCGGACCGATCGATTCGGGGTCTACGGAGCCGACCTCGGCAGCATGTTTCAATCCGGAGACCGGACCTACTTCGTCTTCGGCGACACCTTCGGCAAGCGCTCTCCCTATCGGTCGGGCGCCGGCGGCGCGGACTGGCGAAGCAACACCATGGCCTACAGCCGCGACACCGACCCTGCCGACGGGATAACCTTCGACGGGTGGATCACGGACCAACAGGGTGTGGCAAAAGAGCTCCTCCATTCCAAGAAGGTGGACAACGACGAGATCACGGTCATTCCGACCAACGGGGTGGCCGTGGGCGGCGCCATGTACCTCTTCTATATGTCGGTCAAACACTGGGGTGCTCCGGGACATTGGGTCTGTAATCACTCGGGAGTTGCCCGTTCAACTGACGGCGGGCGGATTTGGACGAAGCTGGAGAGTCCACGATGGCCCGGTGACAGCAATTTCGTGCAGGTTGCCATCTTCAAGCAGGGCGGCACCCTGCTCATGTGGTCCATACCGGCGGGCCGCTTCGGCGGAGTTACACTCATGAAGGTCCCTTCGGCCGACATCGAACGTGCGGACCGATACCGCTACTTCGCGGGAATGCAGGACGGCAAGCCGCGGTGGAGCTCGAGCATGAAGGATGCCGCCACCGTCGTCAAACCTCCCGTCGGCGAGCTCTCCGTACTGTGGGACGACTATCTCGACGGCTGGATCATGACCTACCTGAATGAGGAGACCCATAACCTCGAGATCCGAGAGGGCCTCACCCCGTGGGGGCCCTGGGGTCCGGCCAAGACCTTGGTGAGCGCCGGGCGCTATCCCGGTCTCTATGGCGCCTTCATGCTCCCTGAGTACACCGCGAACGACGGAAGGACCATTTACTTCACCATGTCGCAGTGGGGCCCCTACAACGTCTTCTGGATGCGCGCCGATCTCGTACGGGCTCATGGCGAGCACGGCGAAGCCGCCGCTCCATAGGCGCAGCGTGAAGCCCCTCGTTGCGGGCTTCCGGTTACCCCCCCTCCGATGAATCCAGCTTCTCTTCTCTCCGCCATGCGAATCATGGCGAATTGCCCCATTAATCAACATAATTTAGTCAGGATTCAATATTATTGATTATTATTGACTCCTGAATGCATTCTGGATACTTTCCATTCAACATAATCAATACAGAGGGGTAAGAATATGAACGGTATCACGATCGAGGGTCTCTCCAAGGACTATCGCCTCGGCAGGACAGTGGTGCGCGCGCTGAAAAGCGTCGACCTCACCATCGGGAGCGGCTCCTTCGTCTGTGTTGCCGGGCCCTCTGGCAGCGGGAAGACGACCCTGCTCAACATGATCGGGCTCATCGACACCCCGACGGCCGGAAGCGTTCGCGTCGCAGGCACCGACATCCAGGCAATGCCCGAGCGCCTGCGAACCCGCTACCGCAATCGGACGCTGGGATTCATCTTCCAGACCTTCAACCTCCTGCCGGTCCTCAACGTGTACGAGAATATCCGGCTGCCCCTGATCCTCCATCGCGAGCTGTCGAAACAGGACAAGCACGCGAGGGTCATGGAGCTTGTCGAGGCCGTGGGCCTCGGCGAGCATTTGCGGCACAAGCCCTTCGAGCTCTCCGGCGGCCAGCGCCAGCGAGTGGCCATCGCGCGAGCCCTGGTCACCCACCCGCTCATCGTGCTCGCCGACGAGCCTACCGCGAATCTGGACTCGGTCACCGGCAACGAGGTGCTCGAGCTGATGGAGAGCATCAACCGAAAGAGGGGAACCACCTTCATCTTCTCCTCGCACGATCTGAGCATCATGAAGCGCGCCGCCCGGGTCATCCGCCTGCACGACGGCAAGGTGGAGGCCGCCTGATGGAGCGCCTATCGCTCTGCATAAGGAACCTCTCCCGCCACGGATGGCGGACCCGCATCATCTTCCTCATCGCGCTCTTCGGCGCCTTTCTCACCTTCGTCAGCGAGAACATCATCGAGGACATCTCCCGCAAGCAGTCCGACATGTTCGGGCGCGCCTTCTCGGGACACTTTCGCATCCTGAACAAAGGGATCGAGACCGCCAACACCTTCGGCTACTACCACCACGAGCCCGAGGAGATGATGCAGCCGCAGGAGATCGCCTCCGTCAAGGAGTTCCTTGCCGGGATGAGCGAGGTGAGCGGGGCCCAGGAGCGGATAGTGTTCAATGGGCTGGTCTTCGGGACCAACGACGCCGAGCGCGCGATCCATGGTGTCGCGATGGACATGTCTACCTACGACAAGAACTTCACAGATCTCTACTATGCAAAGGGTGCGCCCGTGCAGGCCGGAGAGAGCGACGCCTGCGCCGCCTCTTGGTACGAGTACGAGCGCAACAAGACCGTCGACGTGGGTACCCGCTATGTCTTCCTCCTGCCCAATCGGCAGGGGGAGTTTGTCGACCGCTTCGTCACGGTGAAGGGGGGAATCGACTACCGTACCATGCCTCGCGACATAGTGGGGTTGAGCAACCTCTTCTTCGACCTTGATGGCTTTCGCGCGCTGGTCGGATACACCGAGCCGCTCGCGACAGAGGTAGTCGGCTTCCTGGGCGACGCACGCTCAGCGGATCGCGTCCTTCCCCGTATCGCCGCCTTCCTCGCGGAGCGCCATCCCGATCTGAAGGTGGTTTCTTGGCGGCAGTACGCCCCGATTTTCGCCGAGATCGTCCTTGGATTCGATGTGGCGATGAAGGCGATGGAGGCCATCCTCCTTGCAGTCTGCGTGCTCCTCGTTGTGAAGCTCACCACCTTTTCCATCATGGAGCGTTACAGCGAAATCGGGACCATGCGGGCAATCGGGTTCTCGCGCACCGACATCACCTTTCAGTTCGCAATGGAAGGCTTCCTGATCATCGCCGCCGGAGCGTTCGCCGGATTCCTGCTCGGAACAGGCTTGATCACGCTCCTGCGTGCAACCGGCGTGCGCAACAGCCTGACCTTCTTTGCCTGGATCGTGGGCAGCGGATTTCGCCCGGCATTTCACGCCGGCAAGATCCTCGCGGTCGGAAGCATCTTCTTTGCGGTGGCGCTCCTTTCCCCCCTCGTGCCCGCCATCCTCGGAGGCAGGCTCTCGATCCTCAAGACACTGGAGAAGAGGTAAGCACGTGGAACTCATCCGTTACCTGCTGAAGAATATCCTACGGCGTCCGGCGCGAGCCGCCTTCATCATCGTCGCCGGCTTTTTGAGCTCTGCGGTCCTGATCTTCGCCTTCGCCCTCGGAGCGGAGGTCACGGAGCACATTCGCACCGACACCATCGCGAAATGGACCGGGCACCTGTGGGTCTCGCGCAAGGATGACTTTGAGTTTAAGGAGGAAACCCTTGCCTCCTACTCGGCCCAAGCCAAAGCGGTCCGCGACTATCTTGAAGGCCACCCGAACACCGACGTGCTTGTACCTTGGGCCGTCTCCTACGACGAGATGCAGGCGGGAACAGCCCGCGAGTTCGTCATGGTAACGGCGACCGACTTTGAGAGGGACGTCCCCTATCGCGAGCACACCGAGCTCGTGGCGGGGACCTTTCCCGGTCCCGACGACGAGTACGGCGCCCTTGTGACCACAGTGGAAGCCGAAAAGCATCGGCTGAAGGTCGGAGACGGCGTGACGCTCTTCATCCCCTCGGCCTTTGGCGCCCGCAATGCCATGGAGTTCGTGGTGATGGGCGTCTACCGGGCCTCGGCGCCCTGGTACGACGAGGGGATCACCGTGAGGGCGCAGGACTACATCACCATGACCGAGCTCGGAAACGCCTTTCCCTTCTATAAGGTGTACGTGAAGGACGAGCGCGGAATTGCCGGCATGGTGCAGGAGCTCTCCGCGAAGGTGAAGGACTTTCCCGTCAAAGGCTATCGGGACGATCAGTTCGTCCGGTTTCTCCTCTCGCTGGGGACGAGCAACGTGATCATGTTTGGCACCATGGCGATGATCGTCTTTCTTGCCCTTCTTATCGGGATCCATTCGATCATGCTGACGAATATCTTCGACCGCCGCGAGGAGATCGGCACCCTGCGCTCGCTCGGCTTTGCCCGCACAACCGTGCGAAACCTCTTCGTCGGCGAGTCCTTGGCATGCCTCTTTCTGGGGTACGTCCTGGGGGCAGGCGCAGTCGCCGCAATCGGGGCCTATTTCCAGTCCGCAATCGTCCGCCCGCCGCTTCTGATGCTGCAGTACATGTTCGGAATGACCCGGATGGCGATTGACCTCAACTTCTTGACCCTGACAATTCCCTTTCTGCTGCTCTTCGCGATCCTGCTGCTCACTACGCTAAGGACCGTGGGACGCGAGACGGAGAAGCAGGCGGCGGCCCAGATGGCCAGCCGGTAGAAAAGAACGTGGGCTCCTGGAGGAACCATGAAATCGATCCTTGTGTTCGTCGTTGCCGTTGCGCTCGCCTTGCCGCTGGCGGCCGAAACCTTCCCGGAGGGTGACCTCTCCGTCTACATCGATTCGGTCGATGCGGTGATGCTCCCGGTCAACTGCAAGGCTAAGATGTCCGTGCTCGACACCTTCGCGACCGGAGAGGACCGCGCTAGTGATGGATTCTTCATCCGTAGGGACAACCGGGTGGTATGGGTCGCTACCGCCCCCGCCTCCCAGAAGAATTTCGCCCTCTTGCGCGACGAGGATCTCTTCTATGAACGACTCGCCACGACGAACAAGGTCGTGAAGACCTCGGCAACCGCCAATGCCCGCGGGGGGGAGACATCCAACCTGGATCTCACGCGCTTCAACACCAATCGCGACTACGCCGTCCGCTATCTCGGAAGCGACATCGTGGAGGGCAAGGAGTGCTATCGGTTCGAGCTGCGCGCGAAGAACCGCAAGCTCGCCTACAGTCTCGTCCAGCTTTGGGTCGACAAGACGACGCGGATGCCCGTGAAAAAGGCCTTCTTCGCGGTCTCAGGGATGGCGCTCAAGTACTTCACGATCACCAAGGCGGAGATGAGCGGAGGACAGGCGCGGGAGGTCGAAATGCGCTATGTGGATGCGCTCAAACCCGAGAACTCAAGCCGACTTCGCCTCTACGATATTCGCCCGCTTTCCCGCGTGCCCGATCAATTCTTCACGAGGGAGTACCTGGAATCCGGCCGCCTCTATCCCTACGACTTCTGACCACAACGACTTCTGGCGCCAAAAAGGAGGTACCATGAAGCGCTTCGCTCAGCTCGTGGCCGCTACGCTGCTTGCGTCCCTACACCTTGCCTCGGCCGGACGGCTTACTGCAGAAGAGCCGCTCTCGTTCAACATGTCCGGTGACCTGGATGCGCAGGCCGTTTCCGCCTCGGCAAATCAAGGATCGGCCTTTGCGGGTGTCTCGCCCGTCCAGGAAGTGACCGCAGCGGGTCTCCTCGATGGAAAGCTTGTTCTCTCCAGGCAGTACACCACCCTCGGCCTTTTCGATTTCACCTTCCAGGCGTCCAATGTGCTCGATCCCGTGAGCGGCGGCAAGCTGGAGAGCCTCTCCCTCACGGTAAATGAGCTGTACGCCGACGTGAACTTCGGGGATACCTTCTTCGTTCGTCTTGGCAAGCAGCGCTTGAAGTGGGGCGCAGGCTATGTCTTCAACCCCTCCGATCCGGTCAATCCTCCGAAGGATCCGATCGCCCTGCGCGCGGTTCGGGAAGGGGTAACAGCCTTGAAGCTGGAGCTCATCGCGAAGCCGGTGTCGTTGATGAGCTTTGCGGTTCTCTACAACGCCCTCGACCAGATCGGCTTCGGCTCCAAGCTCTCCACCTCCGTGATCCCGAATACCGATCTCTCGCTATCGGGCTACTGGAGTGAGAGCGAGTCCTGGACCGCGGCGCTGAACGCTTCGGTAGCGCCGCTCTACGACATTCCCGGCTGGGACACGCTTCAGCTGTGGCTCGAGGGAAGCCTCTACGACAAGGGTCGTTATGCGGCCCCCGTGTCGGGGCCGATACCGGGCACCCTCCTCCCGAGTGAGGCAAGCGGGCTCAACTACTCCCTCCTCGTCGGCGGCTCGGCTCAGCTCCCGCTCGTCAGGACCGTCCTCCTCACCGAGTACTACCATCTTTCCGAGGGGCTTTCGTCCGCCGAGCTCGCCGCTATCTACCAGGCGCTTCATTCCACGGACCCCGCCGTGCTCGCCCAATCCTGCGGCTGGTACGCCGAGCTCGCCCGCAGGCCGGCACGCCAGGGCCAGGACTACCTGTTCCTGTCGCTCTCCCAACCGACCGTAACCGATAACGGCCATCCCGTCTTCGACAAGGTCGGCTTCCTTGCGACCTGCCTTCTCAACCTGGCCGACCTCTCCTTTTTTTCTACCGGAGGCGTTACCACCTCCTTCGTGAAGGACTCTGCGATAAACCTGACCCTAAGCTGGGCAAATGGGGAGCAGCAGTCGGAGTTCGGGAATCTGCCCTCGGCGCTTTCGGCAACGCTCGATGTCATTGTCTATTTCTAGCACATGAGCCGGTTTCGCCTTCGGAGGCCGGGCACGCGGAGCGACCGACCCCTCCGTAGGCCGAATCTCGGGCGCCCGTCAGGCATCAAGCGGACGCACAACAACCTCGTTCGTCGCGATACAACCCTCCGTGCAGAGCAGCGCGACGCCGCCGCCGTCGAGGGCCCTCCAACCGTCGCTGACGTCGAAAAGCCGCTTCCCGTTTATCGCCGCCTCGACGCGATTGCCCCTCACCGACAACGAAAAGTGATACGGAAGGTCGATTGACCACGGAAACTCCGTGACCGACAGCACGGTTCGGCCGTTGAGCTCTCTCACCAACTGAGCACGGCCGTCCTGCGAAAGGAGAAGCGCGTAGTAGCGATGCAGCCCCTGGACGCGCGCGGCGATTCCGAACTCGGCAGCCATCACGGCCGTGAGGGTTGTTTCCACGCGGTAGTTCCCCCACTCGCGAGAGCCGGTGATAAGCAAGCCGATCCCCCGGTCCTGAGACAGGTGGAACGCCTCGCGCCATCGGGTGTCGTAGTGATCCACCGCATCAACCCAAGCCCTACTCCAGACCTCGGCTTGCGACGAAGGGCGGCAGAAGCGCACCTCCGGCGATCCGTCCCACGACAGGTAGTCCAGAAAGACCGTATCGGCGCCCGCACGATCCCCGCCTACCTCGACACCGACCTCGAAGATGGGCTGTCCATCGGTTTCCTCAATCTGCCACGTCAACTCGGTCGAGTCCCCTGGCGACAGCTCCCGGCCCGGTCCGCGGCGCACCACCGCGGCGTCCTGCGCTCCATAGTGCTTCACGAGTGGCGCGACGGTAACGTGACCCAAGTTGATCCTATCCGCTTCAATTCGCATGCGGAGACTCTGGCCCGGATACAGCGTCGGCGAAGCCACCAGCCCGTACCCCGGCACGGAAAGGGCGTCCGGCAGTATGAAGGTCGGGGTGGAGATTCTGGCGGTTTCCCCCGGCGACGAGAGGTTCAGCCGCACGGCGAGGCAACGTCCGCCCGATGTGCTATGACCTTCGACATTCTCGATCCACGCCTTCGGAGCGGCGTCCGCCGATTCTTCGACGCGGAACCCCTGTACGGATCCGGGAAGCTCAAAATGAAACCGAGCGCCCCCCTTGGGCCGCTTCGGGTTCGGTTCGCCGGAGAGCGCACGCCCGATGCTCACGATTCGATAGGCTTCGACGGCGGCATCGGTGATGGTGTGCCCGCCCTCCGCAGTCGAGATGTACATCCGGTCGGCCACCGGGCCGCGCCAATCCGGCCCGCCGGCAAGCCCCCCGAGACCGTTCTTGATCCCCAGGATGCATCCGACGTTGCCGGAATTGCAGTCGGTATCCCAGCCGCAGGTGTTCGCGATCGAAAGCGAGGTATGGAAATCCTCATTTCCGTACAGAAGTGCCAGGATCACGACTGCATGATTGGGCACTACATGCACATGCCCCGGATACTTGTCGTACCCGTAGCGCTCTTCGACCAAACGCCTTGCGCTCTTCCAGTCCTGCACCTGCTCGTGCCACTCCCGTATGTCGTCGATTACCCGGCGAATCGTCGAGGTCGAAGGAATGATCCGCACGGCCGAATCGAGCACCGCGGTCATGTCCTGTTCCACAAAAGAGATAGCCTCGATTGCGGCGATAACCTGCGCTGCATCGACGGCCACCCCGTCGTGGCTGACGCTTGCGGCCTTGCGCGCGAGCTCTCCCGCGAGCTCCGGGTCGCCAGGCGCCACCATGCCCCATCCGTCGATAAAGATCTGGGCTCCGATCTGTTCGGCCACCGTCGTCCCGTTAAGCGCGATAGAACCGCTCTTCGGGGCCGGGATCCCGGATTTCAGTCGGATGAAAGCCGTGTGCTCCGTCGAGTTACCCATGACGCCCCACCAGAGGATCGTGAGACCCTCGATGATGTAGTTCAACCAGGTCTGTCCGATCTGCTCGGCGGTGATATTCCGCCCATTGCCGAAGTCCGACAATGCACGAAGAAACGCAAACGTTCCGGAGATGTCGTCGTCGGCTACGATAAGCGGCTTCCCCATGCGGTCGTTCACATAGTAGGTGATCTCCCCTAGCTCTCGCAGGATCTTCTCATAGGTCCAGCCCTCAAACGGGCGCCCAAGGTAGACCCCGATGATCTTTCCTAAAACTCCGGCGTATACTCGATCCACATAGTCGGTAGGTATTGACACCGATTCCCTCCGTTTATTTTCTGCGTTCGATGCGTTGGCCTGCGCGGGCTTATCGGTTCAGCCCGCCCCGCGAGGCAGTCGACGATTTTCCGCTGCAACGCGACAAAAAGCGCAATGACCGGCACGGTGAGGATGACTGCGGCGGCCATCATCAGGTTCCATTGCCACTTTGACGAAGACTTCGCTGTTCCACGGGAGCTTGCCCTTAAGCGCCTCATAGAGATCGCGCGCTCCCGCAAAGTGATTGAGAACGACGGTGACGTACCATTCGTTGGTGCCCTTCCAGTCCGCGTTGCCGGCCGCAAAGGGGTGATCCCCAGGCTCTTCGCCTCTTGCGCGACCTGCTCCAGCTCGCCAAGAGTCTTCGGCACCTGCCACCCATTCTTCCCGAATAGCGACTTGTTTCTGAAGGAACGCCCGCATGCGCTACGTTCGCGTACGCCCCTCTTCCACCTGCCGTTCCTGCCGGTTCCGCGGTGCAGGGGCCGTCTTCCGGAAGAGCTTGCCCATAACTCTGGTTTCTTGCTGCCGATTTCACCTCCCCGCGCGCTCTCACGAGCTCTCTCTGACAATCAATTCGAACGGGAACTCGCGACAGATCGGCTCCTCCGAGGAGCCGTTTTGAATTCGATTCGTCAGCAGGCGGACGGCTTCGCGTCCCATCAGCTCGACATCGTTGCCAATTGTGGTGAGAGGCGGCTCGACATACTCGGCCTCGGGGATGTTGTCGATGCCGCATACCGCGATGTCGTCTGGAATTCGCAATCCGAGTCGCTGGATCGCCTTCATCGCTTCGATCGCCATGACGTCATTCGCGGCAAACAAGCCGTTGGGTCGATCCTCCGGCGATGCCGCGGAAAGGTAGGACTCCACCCGCGCGGCAACCCCCTCGCGGCGGAAGGTCCCCTGTATCACGAGCCGCTCGTCAGCAGGCAGCCCGTAGGCTTGCAGCGCCTCGCGGTAGGCTTCAAGGCGTATCTGGCCATTCAAGGTCGTAAGGTCGCCGGCGATGTGGGCAATCCTTCGACGGCCACGACTGACGAGGTGGTCGATGATCGCACGGACTGCCGTATGCTGATCGGTCTGAACCACGTCGATTCCCGTCCCCCACAGCCGGGGACCGATGCCGACGCAGGGAACGCCTT
Source organism: Spirochaetales bacterium (assembly GCA_027306915.1). The sequence continues at coordinate 54,394 of DAHUYW010000015.1, forward strand.
TCGTCAACAGCTGCCCGATGTCATTGGCATCCAGATGGAATGAAGCCAAGATGAGACCGTCGGCGATATGGCCGAGCGCCGTTTCCAGGAAGTCCTTCTCTCCCTCCGAGGTCGAAAAGCTGTCCGAGATGATCAATCGATAGTCGGCGTCGTATGCCGCCTTCTGAGCGCCGCGGATGAGAACCGGGTAAAAGGGGTTATTGAGATCCGGTACGAGGACGGCGAGCAGCTGCGTGCGCCTGGTCTTGAGTCCTCTCGCGCTCCTATTCACGCGGTATCCCAGCTGTTCGACGGCAGTTAGGATGCGGCGCCGGGTCTGTTCGCTGATCCGAACATTTCCGTCGGTGCGATTGTTGAGGACATAGGAGACCGTAGCTCGGGAGACCGCTGCGACGCGCGCCACGTCCTTCTGTGTCGCTCTTTGGACCACCCTTGAACTCCCGCCGCTCTTCCAGGCGACTCTTGATGACACGATCTTGATTACTCGTGTCATCAAGGATTTACTGTAGGGCCGTAATTGCGGTTCTGTCAAGTTTTTTCTGTGCGATGTGGGGCCATTGGCCGCATGACCCGCGGCGCTGAGACTCCCTCAAGCGAGGGTGGATCGCTATCACCCTGGCGTTGGCGCAGCCTCGCGGGAGTGCTACCATGGGTTCCTCCATGAACCTTATTCTCTTCGAGCCTGGTGAGCTCGATCGCCCGCTTCGTATCGATGATCCGCGGGCGATCCACATCCTCACCGTGCTCAGGCGGGCCCTCGGCGAGCTCTTCGATATCGGGGTGATCGACGGCCCTCGCGGTAAGGGGTGGATTACGGGCCGCGACGATCACGCCCTTACCCTCGACTATCGCCTCGATCCCGATCAGCCGCAGCCCGCGCCGGCTCCCATCTCGCTCATCGTAGGGCTCGCGCGGCCGCAGACCATGCGCCGGATCCTGCGCGACGCCACTACCCTGGGAGCTGGCGAGTTTCTCTTCGCCGCCACCGAACGAGGCGAGGTCTCCTACGGGGCAAGCAGCCTCTGGTCTTCGGGCGAATACCGGCGCCATCTCATCGATGGGGCTGCGCAGGCCTTTGTCACCCACCTGCCTGCGGTTCGATTGTTCGATTCCCTCGCGGATAGCCTCGCGACGCTTGAGCCTGCGGCCATCAAGCTCGCCCTCGACAACTACGAGGCATCCCTTCCGCTCGCGAGCTGGCGGCCACCGCAGCCGCTCGAGCCGTCGCCGGCCGGCCCACTCGACGAAGCGGCGTCGCCCCCGCCTTCCAGTCATCGCAGCGAGGCGGCGCCCCCCACTCCGGCCGACACTTCGGCGCCCGTCCCAGCCCCAGCGCCCAGTCTGCAGGCGCCGGCGCCCCGGGTCTACCTCGCCGTCGGCTCCGCGCGGGGGTGGTCCGCTGCCGAGCGCGAGCTCCTGCGCGCCCGCGCATTCCTCCTCGTGCACCTCGGCAGGCGGGTCCTGCGCGCAGAAAGCGCCTGTGTCGCCGGGCTCACCCTCGTGCTCGGCCGGCTCGGCCACCTTCAGTAGCAGCTGCCCGGGCCGTGGGAAGGTCTCGCGCGCTCCGAGCCGGTCGCCCCCATACCGGCGGCGCAGGCCGGACCGCGAGCCGACCGGCACTTTGACCGCCGCGGTCGCGACGGATCGGCTACTTCCCGACGCAGAAGCCGGCAAACATCTCGTTCAGGATGTCGGCGGTGGTCACCTCGCCGGTGATTTCGCCCAGGGCGTCGAGAGCATCCCGGAGATCGAGCGCGAGAGCGTCCGCCGGCATCCCGGCAGCGATCCCCTCCTCGACCTGGGTGAGAGAGGCGGTACACCGCTCGAGGAGATCCCTCTGGCGGGCCGAGTCGATCACTGCCTCGCCCGCGGGAGCGACCGCCTCACCGATCGCACGACGGCGAATCTCCCGCACAATCTCGGGCAGCCCCTCCCCGGTCGCAGCGCTCACCGGGAGGAAGCCAGGCGGCGGCACCCCGGCCCCCGCGTCGATCTTGTTCCACAGCGCGATGGTGCGGCCGTCCGCATGGGCGATCAGGAACTCCCTGTCCTCGGGGCTGAGCCCCTCGACCCCATCCACGATGTACAGGAGAAGGTCGGCGCTCTCGATGATCAGCTCGCTTCGCCTGATCCCCTCGACCTCGACCGGATTCTTGGCGCTTCGGAGGCCCGCGGTGTCATAGAGAAGCACCGGAAGCCCCTCGATCGTCACGAGCGATTCGATGTAGTCCCGTGTGGTGCCGTGGAGCTCCGAGACGATGGAGCGCTCCTCGCGCAGGAGATAGTTGAAAAGCGAGGACTTCCCGGCGTTTGTCTTGCCGCAAAGGGCGACCCGCACTCCCTCCTGGTAAAGGCGCCCGGTGCGGTAGGTGCCGGCTAGCGCAGTGAGCTCGCTACGCAGGTCGGCAAGCTCGGGGAGCTCCAGCGTGAAATCTCCTTCCACTTCGTCTTCGGGGTAGTCAAGCTGTATCTCGATGGCGGTCATGAGCCTCGTCAGACGCCCCTTGGCTCTGTTGACGCGCGCCTCGATCGCCCCGGCGAGTCGGTGGAGAGCAAGGCTATGCGCCTCTCGAGTCTTCGCGCGGACGATCTCCTGCACGGCTTCGGCTCGCGTCAGATCCATCTTCTTGTTGAGAAAGGCGCGAAGGGTGAACTCGCCAGGCGCGGCGTCGCGAAACCCGTTTGCCTTCAAGGCGCCAAGAATTGCGTCGATCCCGCTGGGGTTCCCATGGCAGAAGATCTCCACCCCGTCCTGACCCGTGTAGCTCCTCGGCTCGCGGTAGACGGCAAGTATCACCTGGTCGATGGGCTTCCCACGAGCGCCGTCGAGAAGGTCACCGAGCAGGAGTGAGCTCGCACCTGCGGACCGAACCGCATGAGGCCGCGAGAAGAGGTGCGCAATCTGCTCGATCGATCCCTTCCCGGAGGTGCGGATCACCGCGAGGGCGCTTTCGCCCCAGGGAGTGGCGAGGGCCGCGATCGGCTCGTCCGGATCATAGGCAAGGTCTCTCATGAGATCGGACGATAGCGGGAATGGGACGCTTGTTCAATGATCGAGCTCACGCTTCGAACGACAGCGATCCTTTTCAACGACAGAGGTTGGGACTATACTTTGGGAAAGGGAGGAGAAGCGATGTCAGACGACTACAACATCATCGGGCTCGAGCCCGAGTCCGCCCGGGAGTACGTCACAGCCGTCTTGACCACCCTGAAGACGACCACTGCGAAACGGATTGCGCTGGAAAAAGAGTCGGAGAGCTGGCTGGGGCGCGTCAAGCTTGCCACCGAAAAGGGGCGGCCCGACCTTGCAAGCGGCGCTCAAGAGCGGGCCGACGCCCTTTCCGAGCAGATTGCAAAGCTGCGGTCCGAAGAGCAGGAATACCGCGCAGGAATAGCCCGGATGATGGTCCAGCTCAAGAGCATCGAGGCGCGCCCGAAATTGAGCGGGGTGGACGCGGATCTTCTCCTCGCCCAGATGGACATGCTGGTCGGCGAGCACGCGGAGACCGACGAAAAGTTCCGCAAGGCTGAGGCGGATTGGGCGCTCGACGATCTCAAGAAGCATCAGGATGAGGAGACGTGAGGCCGGAGTACCCTTTCGTGTACCTCGACGCCGAGCTGCCCCTCCTCTACGCCCACCGCGGCTATTCGAAACGTGCGCCGGAGAACACCCTTGCCGCCTTCGAAGCGGCGCGGTCGGCGGCGATCCCCGGAGTCGAGCTCGACGTTCACCGCGCCCGCTCAGGCGAGCTCGTCGTGATACACGATTTCAATCTGAAGCGGATCACCGGCGAGGATCTCGTCGTCGAGGAGTGCGACCTCTCCACCCTTCGCTCCCTCGACGCGGGCGCCTGGTTTGGCGCGTCGTTTGCAGGAGAGCGCATCCCTCTCCTCTCTGAGGTCTTCGACACCCTCGCTGACGCGGTCTACTACGACGTCGAGATCAAGAGCCGTGGAGTTGAGGATCATGGCCTGGCGTCCGCGCTCGTGGAGCTCATCCGTGCCAAGCGCCTCGCCCACCGCTGCCTCATCTCGTCCTTCAACCCTTACGCTGTACGCGCGGCCAAGCGCCTCGCCCTCGAGATACCGACCGCCATCATCTACTCGAATGACCGCGAGATCGTTCCTTTCCTCCGCCACGGCGAGGGGCGCTTCATCTCCGGCTGTCAGGTGCTCAAGCCTGACTTTCGGAAGATCACGCCATGGGGGATGTTCGTCAATCAGCGATTGCTCGGCTACTCGGTCATCACGTGGACGGTGGACGACGTGCGCCTCGCCGAGCGACTCCTGCGGTGCGGGGCGACCGGACTCATCTCGAACGATCCGGAACCCCTCCTCCCGCTCACGGAAGGCGATTGGCGATCTCGGTTCCGAGCAGTGCGCCGAGATCGTTGAAGGCCGCGTTGATGGCGCTGACCGCGGTCGATCCCTTGCCCGAGGCGACCCGGCTTGCCGTAGCAAGGACATCACCGGTGGCGAGATCGGTAACCTTTAGCTTGCCCGCGACCTCGACTCGAAAGCCCCCTCCCGCCTCCCGTCGGAAGGCAGTTATCACAGCCTGCCCGAGCATCACCCGACGGAACTGCCCTCCAAAGTTGTTGCGCACGATCATGAGCAGATCCGGGTCATCGATTCCTACGACCGATGGGTTGCCCGGGACTGTTGTCAGCTTGAAGCCGAGGGGAGCTAGCGCCTCGACCAGCCCCGAGGTCGTCGCGTCGCCCCAAATGAAATTGCCGACTCCGTCGACGTCGACGACGAGGACTCCGGTCCGAATCGCAGCCGATTCCGAAGTTGCGGCGTAGCTGAACTCCACGCTCTTGGCTTGGATGGCTCGCGCGAGTCGCGCGATGGTCGGCTGGTAGCCCGCGCCAAGGCCCTCGAGGGAAGCAAGATCGGCGTGAAGGTCGAGAGCCATCGAGACCTTGCCCGCACCGATGAAGGTGAGCGGCGGAAGGTTGAGCTCGGCGACGCCCGAAGCGTCGGTGCGGAGATGCTCCGTTACCGTGGAAAGGGCTCCGGTCGGACTCGCCGATTTGTAGGTGGCAAGGATGGCGGCGCCGGCGAGCGGGCTCCCGTCGGCGCCTGTGACACGAAGCCGAAATGGCGACGGGAGGGACTTGTGAATGAGCCCCGCAAGAGCGTCGGTCAGCTTTTCGAGATTGATCTCGCCGATCGCCTCCTCCGCCTTGCGAACATCGCGCTCGAAGCGCGCCGGCCGGTCCGCTCCCTGCGTCCCGGCGGCAGCGATCGCCGCTGCGAGGTAGGCCTTCGCGGCCTCCAAGGGTGTGCCCGGTTCGGAGAGCTCCTCACTTTGCTGCTCGGATGGGGCCGCCGCGCCGCCCGCCGGCGCGCCCTCGGTTGTCGCGCCGCTCACCGTCGCGCCCCCACCTTCTACCCTCCCGGCGGGACGCAGGCGCTCCTGCTCGCCGCGCAGCGCGCTCGAGAGAACGCGCCCCAGCAGGTAGACGGTCACCTTCGCGCCGTCGCGCTGGACAAAGCGGTCGAAGACTGCGACCTCGGGCTGCCCGGCGGCCGGCGGGCTGCTCAGACCACTTCTGATCTGCTGCTCGAAGCGTGATAGCTCGCCCGCTTGAGCGGCCGTGAGCTTCGCCTGGCTGCCGCCGCCGGCTGTGCGCACTATCTCGCCAGCAAGCGCGGCCTCGGCCTTCTGCTGTGCGGCTGAAAGCACGCCGCTCGAGTCGCTCCCGCTTCCCACGAAATAGGTGTACTGCTGCGTGGGGGAAGGTGGTACCGATATCCAGCGCGGGGCTTGCACGCCGCCGCTCGTTGCGCAGGCGGCAAGGAGAAGCACCATCGCCGCCGGCCCCAGCGCCCGCGCCGCCCGCTGCGAAAAGCCGACGCGCAAGCTCGCAAAGCTCGCCGCGCGATACCGCGAACCGCGGGGCGTCAATCTACAAGTCCATCCCAATTCCGATTCCTCCGTAGTAGCCGCCGAAGCCCGCGTCGGGCACCAGGGGAAGCCACTGAACGTAGCCGGTGTCGAGGCTCAAGCGGACGCTCGTTCCGACAAGGTAGCTCAACGAGACCTGAACGAACCCTCCGGCAGCGGCGATATAGAAGCTTGCCCCGGTTTGGAGGGGAGCTATCCCCGCTATTCCACCCGCGACCAGGGGTCGCAGGTCGAAGCGCCCGAAGCGCCAGTTCATCTCGGCCCCGAGATAAAGGTTGAGCGGGACACCGCCTGCGGCATAGAACTCCGATGCAACGGCCGTCTCGATGCCGACAAGCGGGCGAAAGTTGTAGAAGCCCCGAGTGATCGACTCATAGGTGCCTACTCCGTAGATGACCGGCGGCGTCAGCGCGCCAGCGCTCGTGTTCGCGATAATGTGAAAGTAGGCGTTCGATTCAAACCCGATTTGAGGAATCTTGCGAAGCTGGTCCCCCACCAGGGAGCCTGGCTTCGCATAGATCACGCGCGCGTAGGAGTAGTCTTCGTGGACCCCGTTCACGAGGAGAAGCCCGGTCTCCCGCGACTCGAGCGATCCCGACGGGGAGAGGTCCGTCGAGACTATCGCATACCTATCGCTTGAGCGGACTCCCATCTTTCGTCCGAGCTGGATGAGCGCGGTGTTCCCCTCAATCCTCACCAGTCCGGGTTTGAACTGGAACCCGGAGGTCGCGCGAAGCTCGAAGGCGAGTTGGATCGGAATCTGGTCGGCGGCTGCTTGGACGGCATCCTGCGGGCTTGCCCCGGTGCCCAGGGTGCTCACCGCGAAATGCGCGAAGGCGGTCAGTTTTTCGATATCGACCATCGTAAAGCCGGTTTCGAGCCGGGCGTTGTAGCCTCCCGCCTCGGAGAAGCCATGGACAGAGGCCGTGACGTCGGGGATCGCTGCGAAGGAGGCGGCCACGATGCGCTGCAGCTGAGCGGCGGGAAACGGCTGTGTGCCGATGTCTATCGTAGCCGGGATTGAGCCTACAGGTGATTTGATCCGCTTCATCGCCGCGACGAAAGCGGGTATGTCCCCTTCGTCCATGCGGTAGGGAAGGCCGATCACGGCGAACCGATCGGAGCCGGCGAAAACCTCGCGGATGCGCGCGTCCACTGCGGCAAGCGCCGACGGCGGAAGGTGCAGACCGGAAATGCCGAAGAGTGCGATCTCCTGTCGAGCAGAGGGCGCCTGAGCAAGTAGCGTGCCTGGAAAGAGGCAGAGCAGCAAGGGCAACCAGAGCCTGCGCATCACTCCTCCGAGCGGGGTGGAAGCCATAACGACCAAGCCGAACAGTGCGAGCGACGCCGAGCCAGGCCAGTCAGGATTGTGGGACGCTTGCGGCGCCCGACACGGCGGTGCCGAGCCGCGCCCCGCTCTTCACTATCAGGAAGCTGCGCAGACTGAAGCCGACCTTTCCGGTATTCGCGATGCGGACGTTGAGGTCGGAGGGGCTCACTGCAAGGCTCCTGATCGTGCTTCCCTGCGCGATCTGGATCCCGTTCCCAGTCCTCGAAATCTTGAACCGGAGCGGATCGTCGAAGGCTCCCCCGAGTGAAAAGCTTGCCAAGTCCCGGCCGTTTGCCGCAAATGCCACCGAGCCGGTTGCACCCTGGGGGAACTGCGAAATGGCGACGGAGAAGGTCTGTTCGTCCTCGCCGACGGCGAAAGCCGGCAGGGAAACCGACGATCCTGGCCCCAGGAGGAGGCTGCCCGCGCGGAGACTGCCGTCGGTGGTAGCGGAGTCGTACTTCAAATCCTGGGGTAGGCGCATCCCATCGAAACCCTCTGCGAAGACGAGACTGCTGCCGTATTCCTCGCTCATCGCACGCCGGAAGACCTCGGGATCGACGCTCGCCTTGCCCGAATCGTCGCGATAGTAGACACCAAGCTCGTCGATCAGCCCTGCAAATCCGTTCGTCCCTCCGATGATCGACACGCCGTCAGCGGCAGACTGGAGGCTCGGAGAGACGTTGAGGAGATCGGAGAGCGAAAGGTTTCCGTCCACAAACCAGAGTAGCTCCAGGCCTTGACCCGTCGGAATCACCGAGAGGGTGATCGTGGCCAGCTCCCCGGTCGGAATTTCAATCGAGCCGCTTTCACTCACGGAGTCCACCGTTGCCGCGAGCCTCCCCTGCGCATTTGTTGCAAGCTGGAGCTGGAAGTCGCCGCCGTCAGCGGTCGCGGTGAAGAAACTCCGATTGAACTGAAAGTTGTCGAGGCGAAGGCGCATGGTGACGGAAAAAGGCGCAAGCGTCGATCCCGAAAGCGGGAGGATCAGGCTCTGGATCTGGAATCCCGATTTGCCGTCCAGCTGGTAGCCGAACACGCTTCCATTTACCCCGAGCTGTGGATTGCCTATGGGCGTGGCCGAAAGCTTGAGGCGTTGTCCGCGCGGGCTTGAATCGGACAGATCGCCGCCGAAATGAAAGAGGCTGTAATAGTCGCCAGCCGGTCCAAGCTGATTCTTCGCCGTCGATTGAGCGCCGTTCGTTACGAAGATTTCGACATGCATCGAGTAAGGAGAGCTGAAGGTGAAATCACCACCCCCTATCGGTCCAAAAGGGAAGAGCTCCACGGTCACGGAGTAGACGCCAGGGCTAGCGGGGGCGGTCCACTGCACCTTGTCGTAACCATCCTGGAGATAGCCCTCCGCAATCACCTTGCTTCCCATTGTCCACCGCAGGTAGGGATTGGCGCCGGTGGGGACTGAAAGGGTAGCGTAGAGGATGCCCGCCCCGCCGGGGGCAAGGGTCGGGGGATAGGAGGTGATGCCCTGGAGGCTGTAGGTCCCTTGGGTGTAGAAGAATGTCACGCTCTTCTGCACGATCATCTGGTTGTTTCCATCATAGAGGGTAAGCCGCAGGGTATAGGTCCCCGAGCTTAAGGCAGGAAGCTGTACCGGGGGAAGCGGTGCGCTGAAATCAATCCCCTTGAGATCGCCGGTCTGCACGACGTTCCCCTGGGAATCGAGCAGCTCCACCTTGAGATCCTTCGGAGTCACCTGGCTCTCGTTATACTTCAGCGACAGGGGAATCTGATCCCCGGCACCAACCATCGTTCCCGCCGAAATGGTGCTAACCGCCACTTGGCTCGACGACTGGTCGCCGAGTGGCGAAAGCAGGTTGTTCACGCTGCACGAGGCAAAGAGTGTCACCGCAACTATGGTTGGAACGAGAATCACCCGGCCGAGCATATCCCCCCCGCAATGATGATATCACACTCGCGACCGTTATCAAGTATCTATGCAAATGGCAAATACGGGGCAAGTCCGGGTCCTGCTTGCAGGGAACCCGACATATTGAGCAAACTCCCTTTTTGGGATTAGCATGCGACAGGCTGGCGTCCTGGCCGGCGACTCCAGCACCTTCGAGAGCTAGATGCGGGCGACCAAAGCGATAATTCACCTCGAGAACCTCCGACACAACATCCGCCTCGTCCGCCGCCATATCGGGCCCGAAAAAAGGATCTGCATGGCGGTCAAGGCCGACGCCTATGGACACGGAGTACACAGAATCGTACAAACTGCGCTCTCCGAAGGAGTCGAATCCTTTGCCATCGCAACGGTCCAGGAAGGCATCGATATCCGTACCGAAGGCGTGGAGGTTCCTATCCTCCTCCTGAGCCTTCCGCTTCCGGAGGAGCTTCCGGAGGTCATCCGGCACGACCTCACGCCGCTCGTTACTGACCGGCGCTTCCTGCGAGTCCTGGAGGATGCGGCCGCCGCGCAGGGTCGACGCATCGGTGTCCACCTCAAGGTGGACACCGGCATGGGGCGCATCGGGTGCTTTCCCGAGGATGCGGTGGAGCTTGCGACGCTGACCTCCGTCTCCCGCTGGCTGCAGCTTGCCGGCGTGTGCACTCACTTCCCCGTCGCAGATCTTCCCGGGAGTGCCTTCACCGAAGCGCAGACTGAGCGCTTTGCAGCGATTGTCGAGGCGATCCGATCGAAGGGAATCGATCCCGGCCTGGTCCATGCCGCCAACTCCGGCGCAGTCCTCGGGTATCCCGCCGCGCACTTCGACATGGTGCGGCCCGGGATCCTCCTTTACGGCTACTATCCCTCGCAGGAGCAGCCCCGAAGCCTCCCGGTTCGCCCGGTGATGGAGCTCGAATCTCGAATCGTCTTTCTGAAGCGCGTCGCGAGGGGAACCCCCATCTCGTACGGCATGACGTACCTTACGGATCGCGAAACCACTATTGCCACCATTCCGGTCGGCTATGGGGACGGCTACAGCAGGCTCCTTTCGGGACGGGGCGAGGTACTTGTTGACCACAAGCGCTATCCGATAGTGGGAAGGATTTGCATGGACCAGCTGATGGTCGATCTTGGCACAGACCCCGATGTCGAGCTGTACGACCGCGTGACCCTGTTTGGGCCAAATCCGAACGGTCCCGACGCCGAAAGTATCGCAACCCTTATCGGAACAATACCCTACGAGGTGACCTGCGATATCAACAAGAGGGTGCCTCGCCTCTACACCGACTCTGCAGATGGCGATTCTCGCCCCTGATAATCGTGTCTCAACAACCTGAAAGAGTGGCCGCCGCGCCCTAGTGCCTTCCCCACAGCTCCGCGAGGTTGAGGATAGTCTCAGTTGCCTTGACCATGGTGGAGACTCCTGCCCACTCGGTGCGGCTGTGGTAGTTTTGGGCCCCGGAGAACAGGTTTGGCGTCGGGATGCCCATCTCGGTGAGCTTCGAGCCGTCGGTCCCCCCCCGAATAAGCTCGAGGCGCGGCTCGATCCCGGTCATCCTGATGGCCTCGAGGGCCAGATCGACCGCGAGACGGTCACGTTGAATGCTCTGAAACATGTTGGAGTACTGTTTGTTCTCGGTGAGCACCACCTTGCCCCCCGGGAAGACGGCCTCGACTGCGCGGCCCAGATCGTGTAGGGCGTTGATGCGGCGCTTCATCTCCTGCTCGTCAAAATCACGCAGGAAGACGTCGACCGTTGCGGTTTCGAGCGTTCCCCGCACCTCAACCGGGCAGTAGTATCCGAATCGCCCGTCGGTGGCCTCCGGGCTCTCCGCCTGCGGCAGCATGTTGAGAAAGGCTCCCGCCATACTGACGGCGTTCACCAGCTTGCCGCGAGCATAGCCGAGATGGATGACCCGGCCTGTGAAGACGGCGTGAACCTGATAGGCGTTGAAGCATTCCGCCTCGACCGTCCCCTCGAGCGTCCCATCCACCGTGTAACAGCAGCGTGCGCTGAGCTTTTCGGCCGGAAAGAGATCGAGCCCCTTTCCAGTCTCCTCATCCGGCGTGAAGATGATCTCGAGCGTTCCATGCGGAAGCTCGGGATGGCTCTGGATCCACGCCGCCGCAGTCATGATCTCGGCCACCCCCGCCTTGTCATCGGCCCCCAGGAGGGTCTTGCCATCGGTGGTGACAATCGTGCCTCCCTTGTAGCGAGCAAGCTCGGGAAATTCCGCCGGGTCGAGCCTGAAACCCTCGCCGACCTCGATAACGCCCCCGTCGTAAGCGCGATGGATCTGCGGATTGACCCGGTCGCCGGGGGCGTCGGACGCGGTGTCGATATGGGCCATGAGTCCGATGGCGGGGTGGGCCTTCCCGCCGAGGTTTGACGGAATGCGCGCGATGAGGTAGCCGTTTTTCGTGAGCTCCACGTCGGCAACGCCGAGATTCTCAAGCTCCTTCACGAGCAGCTTCAGGAGATCCCATTGAGCAGGGGTTGAAGGAATGTCGCGGCCGTGTCGATCGGAGGTTGTCTCGATTCTCGCGTAGCGGACGAAGCGCTCCAGGAGCTGGTCCTGCTGAGTCTGGTCGAGTACGTTCATCGAGTCATCATAGTCGGGAGTCGCCGGCGGAGTAAAGGGGCGCAGCGCAAAGCACGAAAGGCGCTGCCAGGGCAGTCTCGAATCTGCTCTCAACGGAGATGTAAAAAGTGCAGGAAGTACCCACGGAAACGTAAGTTTTTGTTCCTAAACACACCAGAATGTAGTATTCGGCGTCCCGCGCGCGTTCCATTGTACGGGGGACCGGTCTGATAAATAGCCTCGGAGGAAGGAGTTACGCGACACGACTTCTGACTGGCATAGTTTCTGCATCTTGCTATGCCGGTGGGTCTGCACACTGGAGGTACCAGGCGAGGTCGATTGTGCTGTCGCGCCTGATGCCACAAGCTCCGGCTTGCCATGGCGCGCCATAACAGGTAGAAATACCGGCATGCAGCCGGCTATAATCGGTTCGGCCAATAAACGCCGCCGCGGGCGGGTTGAGAAAGAAATCTTTTCGAAGTGAGGAGCGACGAATGAGTTCACTGAAGACTCCCAAGGACGTAATGGCCTTCATCGAGCGGGAGAAGGTAGAGATTGTAGACTTTCGTTTCATGGACTTTCCAGGGCTGTGGCAGCACTTCTCCGTGCCCATCAGCGAGATGAGCGAGGACGCCTTTTCTGAAGGGCTCGGCTTCGACGGCTCGAGCATCCGCGGGTGGCAGGCAATCAACGAGTCGGACATGCTCGTGAAGCCGGTGCCCGAGACCGCCTTCATCGACCCCTTTACCCAGCACAAGACCCTCGTCTTGGTCTGCAACATTGCCGACCCTATCACCGGGCAGGACTACAGCCGGGACCCCCGGAACATTGCGAGGAAGGCAGAGGCCTACCTCAAGAGCAAGGGAATTGCCGACACGGCCTATTTCGGACCTGAGGCCGAGTTCTTCATCTTCGACGATATTCGCTACGATCAGAACGAGCACTCCGGCTATTATTTCCTCGACTCGGTCGAGGGCAAGTGGAACACCGGACGCGACGAGCAGCCCAACCTCGGCAACAAGATCCGCTACAAGGAGGGCTACTTTCCCGTGCCCCCCGCCGACTCCCTTCAGGACATCCGCAGCGAGATGATCCTGCTCATGGAACAGTGCGGCATGCGCGTAGAAAAGCAGCACCATGAGGTCGCCACCGCGGGTCAGGCGGAGATCGACGTCCGGTTCGCACCCCTCCTCGAGATGGCCGACGACATGCTGAAGTACAAGTATATCGTGAAGATGACCGCGAAGAAGTACGGGAAGACTGCGACCTTCATGCCAAAGCCCATCTACGGCGATAATGGAAGCGGAATGCACACCCACACCTCCCTCTGGAAGGGGGGCAAGAATCTCTTTGCGGGCGATCGGTATGCCGGACTCTCCGAGACCGCACTCTACGCGATCGGCGGACTTCTCAAGCACGCGCCGGCGCTTACGGCCTTCACGAATCCGACGATGAACAGCTACAAGCGCCTGGTCCCCGGCTTCGAGGCGCCCGTCAACCTGGCCTACTCGAGCCGCAACCGCAGCGCCGCAATCCGCATCCCGATGTACAGTGAGTCGGAGAAGGCGAAGCGCCTCGAGTTCCGTTGCCCCGATCCGGCCGCGAACCCCTATCTCGCCTTCGCGGCGATGACCATGGCGATGATCGACGGCATCCAGAGCAAGCTCAACCCCGGCGATCCTCTCGACAAGGATATCTACGATCTTCCGCCCGAGGAGCTCAAGAAGGTGCCCAAGGCCCCCGGATCGCTGCGCGAGTCGCTCGGCAACCTGGAGAAGGACCACGAGTTCCTTTTGAAGGGCGATGTCTTCACCCCGGATGTCATCGAAACCTGGATTGACTACAAGATGAAGAACGAGGTTCAAGCGGTTGAGCTTCGGCCGCATCCCTGGGAGTTCGCTCTCTATTACGATGTCTAAGCCAGACGCATGCCCTGCATGCCTGACCTAATCCCACTGCCCCCGGTCGGCAACTACACCAGCCGGGGGCTTTTTTTGGCTGTGTGATGGAGATGACTATGCGGTCAGTATGTCGAGCACCTGGTCGGCCGACTGCGCCTTGAGCAACCGATCTCGCTTCTGCGAGTCCGTGAGAAGCTGGCTGATCTCGGCAAGAAACTGAACGTGAGGTCCCGATCGGTTGACCGGTGAAAGGGTTAGGATGAAGATCCTGCTCTTTTCGCCGTCCAGGGCATCGAAATCCACTCCCTCCTTCTTGATGCCAAGGCAAGCGACCAGATCATCGACCACTTCAGTTTTTCCATGCGGGATCGCAATGCCGTTCTGGATTCCTGTGGACATCTTGCGTTCGCGCTCCAGAATTGCGAGCATGGCCGCATGTCGGTCCTTCACCTTGCCGGTGGACATCGCAATGTCCATGAGCGATTCCAGGATCTCCTCTTTTGTGGAGCCGGGAAGGTTGCAGGAAACCACTGACGGGGTAAGCACCTTCTTCAGATTCATAGCCGAAAAGGATAAGGAGCGCTCAAGGGAAAGTCAATCCTAGGAGCCGTGCTATGATCAGAAATGGAGACGTAAATGGAGATCTATTTCGTTCGCCACGGCGCCGCCGTTGACCAGAAGGAGTGGAAGGGGAGCGACCACGAGCGTCCCCTCACTGACAAAGGCACCCGCGAGATGGCGCGTGCGGCGCAGGGCATCGCCACCCTGGGCATCCGACCGGATCGGATCATTGCAAGCCCGTACGTTCGTGCGCGACAAACCGCAGATATCATCGCAAAGGAGCTCGGACTCATCGATAACCTTGCCACCGACGAGCGGCTTTCGCCCGGCTTCGGAATCAAAGCGCTCGCCGCACTCCTCGAGGAATCCCCCAAGTCAGGCTCGTTCATGCTCGTCGGTCACGAACCGGACTTCAGTGCGGTTGTCGGTCGCCTCATCGGCGGCGGCCGCGTCGAATGCAGAAAGGGGAGCCTCGCGCGGGTTCGCCTGGACGATCCGACAGCGGGCGGCGGGATCCTTGTTTGTCTCCTTCCGCCCGAGCAGCTTGCCGGCCTTGCCCGAGGCAATCGCCTACCGCGCGAGACTGAATGAGTCCTTGAAGAGCTGCTGCGTGTAGGGATGCTCGGGGCTCCGCATGACCTTGTCGACCGGCCCGGCCTCCGCGATCTGCCCCTGCCGCATGATTACCAGACGGTCGCTCACGTAGGCGGCGAGACTGATGTCGTGGGTGATGAACATGATAGTCGGCCGATAGCCCGTGTGCAGGTCGAGAAGCACGTTCAGCACGGTCGCCCGCGAAGAGGCGTCGATCATCGTGGTCGGCTCGTCGGCGATGAGCAGGTGGGGCCGCAGCATGATCGCCCGCGCAATCATCACGCGCTGGCGCTGCCCGCCCGAGAGCTCGTGGGGGATCTTGTGGAGCACGTCGCTCACGTTCAGCTTCACCGCTTCGAGCGCTTCGCGGATGAGACGGTCGCGCTCGGTCCGCGAGGGCCGCACAGGGGAGAGGCGCAGCGCGCTCTCGAGAACCCGCTCGACGCTGAAGAACTGATTAAAGGAGGCAAAGGGATCCTGGAAGATCGCCTGCACCTCCCTCCAGTAGGCCTTCTTCGCCGCGTGTCCGACGAGGTGCGTCACGTCCTTCCCCCTGAAGAGGATGCTTCCAGAGCTCGGCGGCATGAGCCGCAGGATTAGCCGGGCCAACGTCGATTTGCCGCTCCCGCTTTCACCCACGACCGAGATTATCTCCCCCAGCTCTATCGAGAGGTCGACGTGGTCGACCGCCCGCACCAGGCCCTCTCCGCTGCCGAAAAGGCGCGTAAGAGCTCGCGTTTCTAAAATCGGCTCGCTCATTTTGCCACCGTGTCCTTCGCCCGCAGCTTTTCGGCCACCCACCAGCAGGCGGCCTGGTGCCCCACCTCGGTAGTCACCTCCGGAGGTATCTCCTGGGTGCATTTGGGACGAACAACCGGGCAGCGGGGAGCGAAGCGGCACCCCGGCGGCGGGAAGGCGAGATCGGGCGGAGATCCCTCGAAGTCCGGGATGCGCTCCCGACGATTCGCCGACTCGATCACGATCGTCGCGTTCATGAGGGCCTTCGTGTAGGGATGGCTCGGCTCGAAGATCAACCTGTCCGTCGGACCGACCTCGGCGAGGTGTCCGGCATACATGACCAGCACGCGATGGGCGATGCTCCGCAAGACCGGAAGCTCGTGGGTAACGAAGACGATGCTCCCGATGATCCGCTCGCGAAGGAGCCGATCCAAGAGGGCAAGGAGCGCCCGCTGCGAGCTCACGTCGAGCGCCGAGGTCGGCTCGTCCGCAACCAGTACGCGCGGGTTCAGGAGAGTCGATATCACCGCAACGACTCGCTGTTTCATTCCGCCGGAAAGCTGATGCGGGTAGGCCGTGAGCACCCGCGGAGGGAGCCCCAGCTGCTCCAGGCGCGTCCGCATCCGCTCGAGCGCCTCTTCCCGCGTAATCTCGGCGAGGTGAGAGCTCAATACGTCGAAGGCGAAATCCCCGATGCGCTGCGTCGGGTTGAGCGAGTTCATCGCCCCTTGGGGCAACAGCGCCACGAGAGTCCCCCGCAGATCGGCGGGAATCGACGAAAGATTCGCCATGTCGAGCACTTTTCCGTCTATCGCGAGCGATCCCGAGCGGACGGACAGCGGCTCATGAGCCGTCAGCGACAGCACGCTTGCGAGGGTCGACTTGCCGCACCCGGACTCTCCGGCTATACCGAGAACTTCGCCCTCGCGCAACGAGAGCGTGATCCCATCTACCGCGCGGACCCAGCCTCCGTCCAATCTCCGGTAGTAGGCCACCAGCTCCTTGGCGGTAAGGAGCTCGCTCACGCCGCTTGCCTCCTGGCTTGAAGTCGCGGATTGTAGATCTCATCCAAGCTCGAGTTCAAGAGAAGCAATCCGAACGACACAGCCGCGAGCAGCACCGCAGGCGGAATGAAGGTCCACCAAACCCCCTGGCGCACCGCCTCCCACAGGAGCGCCCACTGCAAGAGGACTCCCAGCGAGATCGAGTTCGACGGCCCGAGGCCAAGAAGGCTTAAGCCCGCCTCGGTAAGGACCGCCGTTGCAAGCTGGAGGCTGAAGGCCATCCCCACGTAGGAAAGCACATAGGGCAGCACCTCCCTGAGGATGATCGGCACGTCGCGAGCCCCCGAAAGGCGCGCGATGTCGATATGCTCGCGGGTGCGAAGGCTTGCCGTTTGCGCGGCGATCGCACGAGCTGTCCATGGCCAGCTCGTGACTCCGATGATGAGCCCCATCGACACCGTCGAGCGGCTTCCGAGCGCTATGGAGAGCAGGATCAATATGACGATGGCCGGAATGGTGATCACGATGTTCGTGAAGCCCATGAAAAGCTCGCCCAGGACGCCGCCGTAATAACCGGCGGCGGTTCCGATCACCACTCCGATGACTATCGCAATCAGCCCCGCAACGACCCCAATCTCAAGCGAGTTGCGGGTGCCATACATGAGCAAGACCAGCTCATTGCGGCCGAAGTTGTCCGTCCCGAGAATCAAGCCGTGCGATGGAGGTTGATTGGGGCCGGCGACCACTTTCTGGGGATCCTGCCCCGAGATGATCGGTCCCAGAAGCGCGAAGAGAACCACGACGAGAACAAGAATGGCGCTTCCCCTGAACCGCGCCGAGCGGCCGGCAAGCTGATAAAACCGCGTTCGGTTTGCCATAAGCTATCGCTCTCCCATCCGCGCCGTACGTATCCGCGGATCGATGTATCCGTAGGCGATGTCCACCAGAAAGTTCGCCATGAGAACCCCCACGATGATGAGCAGAGTCACCCCTTGGATCAGCGGGTAGTCGTTTGCCGTTATCGCATTGAAGAGGAGCGTCCCGATGCCGGGATAGGAGAAGACTATCTCGGTTATGAGCGCTCCGCCGACCAAAGTCCCAAGCGAGAGCGCGAGCCCGCTCACCTGCGGGAGCATCGCGTTGCGGAACACGAAGGCAAGGATCCGCTCCTCACGCACCCCGAGTCCGGTCGAGTAGTTGACGTAGTCCGACCCCAGCTCGTAGATCGCCATCGAGCGCATCCCTACCGCCTGCCCTCCAATCGCGATAAGAATCAGCGACAGAAACGGGAGGGTGTAGTGGGTCAGAGCATCGCCGACAAAATGGAGGCTCAACGACGGCGTCAGACCAAAGGAGTACCCGCCTCCGGCCGGGAAGATCGGGATGACCACGGCGAACAGGTAGAGAAGGATGATGGCAAATGCATAGTAGGGGATGCTCGACATCGCAAGCGAGGAGACGAAGAGCGTCCGATCGAAGACCCCGCGTTTGTAGGCGGCGAGCGCCCCCAACATATTCCCCAAGATCCACCCGATGATGATGGCAGGAAGCTGGAGAGCGAGCGTCCACGGTAGCGCCTGTCCGATGAGGGTGGTCACCCTTGCAGGATAGAGCGAGAAGGACTGCCCAAGGTTGCCTCGGAAGATGTTGAGCACGTAGGTCCCGTATTGCACAAGGATCGGTTTCTCGAGCCCGAACTGCGCGATGAAGGCCTGATAGATCTTGTTCGCGCCGGCTCCCGTGCCGCCGCTGCGCAAGAACTGCGACACCAGCACGTCCACGGGATTTCCAGGGATCAACCTCGGCAGAAAGAAGTTAAGCGTGATCGCCACGAAAAAGGCGATCACATACCATACCAGCTTGTTGAGAATGTATTTACGAAACGGATTCGCCACTCCCTGCCCTCGCTTCTTGGTACCAGCGAACGGGGGGCGTTGCCCCCCGTTCGAAGCTGGGAATTTCAGTCTTGATCTTCGTTCACTTGGGCTGGAGGTGCCAAAGATCGGAAATATAGAAAAGCGGCGGCGCCGTCGGATTGCTGTCCGTCGGGAAGCCCGTCCAGTGAGTGGTGTTGAATTCGTAGAACACAAGCGGCCGATACATCAGCGGAATGGAGGGAACCTGCTGCATGAAGAGCTTGTCGAGCTCTCCGAGGTACTCTTTCTTCTGGCTCTCGGTGGTTGCGGCAGCTGCCTTGTCGAGGAGCGGAGCGACGGCCGGGTCGCTAAAGCGCCCATAATCCCAGAATGCGGTCTTGCCCTCGGGCGGCACGCCTCGGGAGTCCATGATGTTCTGGAAGCGCAGCCACGGGGAGGCGGGTCCAACACCCGCTACATAGAACACTCCCAGGTCGAAATTACCCGTCTGAACATCCGAGATGTCCTCGGGGGCCTGGGGGAACTTTGTCGAAATGTCGATACCCACGGCCTTGGCGCTCTGGGATACCACCTGGCAGGCGGCCATCCAGTCGGTCCAGCCGTAGGGGGTCTGAACCGTGAAGCTCAGCTTGGTCCCGTCGGGCAACACATATATCCCGTCAGGTCCCTTCGTAGCCTGCAGCTGGTTCTGCAGGATATCGGTCGCTTTGGCGGGATCGTAGCTCCAGCCATACTGCTCGACGTTGCCCTGATCGTAGTACTTGGACTCGTATCCAGTCGGGATGATCAGGCTCGACTTCGCCGGAATCGAGTACTCCGACATAGCCGTTTGGGCGATGAGCGGATAGTTGATCGCATAGGCGATAGCACGGCGCACGAGCGGATTGTTCAGACCCGGCTTCTGGGTGTTTATGACGAGCATCGGGATCGAGCCCGGCACGTAGTAGGGCTTATGGTCGTACCAGGTCTTCACATTGGGTATCGTCCAGACGTTTGGCACGAACTGCTGCGACCAGTCGAGGTCTCCCTGCTTGAGCGCCAGGTTCCCGTCGTCGTTGCTCTTGAAGATCGGGTGCACGACATACTTTGGCGCCGGCAGGCCGTAGAGCGAGGAACCCCAGTAGCTTGACGTCTTTTCGAGGACGACCTGCTGAGGGGAGTAGGTCTTGATCTTGTACGGCCCGGAACCCACCGGCGCGAAGTTGGTCTCTGCAAGCAATGCCTGCTGTCCCTGGTCGGCAATCTTTGACCAGATATGCTCCGGAAGGACGTAGATCGTGGCGACATACTGGGCGACTGCACCCTGATTCACCTTGGAAAGGTCGATCTGGACCGTCTGGTCGTCGACCGCCGTTACCTTGGAAACATAGTCCCACATCGGGCTGTAGGAAAGCGAGAAGCGCTTCCCAAGGTCGAAGGTGAAGGCCACGTCCTTCGCCGTGAGCGGCTGGCCGTCCTGCCACATCGCACCGGGTTGGAGCGTGACGGTGAGCTGGTTGGGTTTGGTCCACTCCATGCTCTGTCCAAGAAGCGGCGCATAGTTGCCGTCGAGGATGTTGAACATGAAGAGCGTCTCGTAGACGAAGCCGACGCCGTTCCCCCCCATGCTTCCGTCGCCGCCCGTCGGCCAAGCGGGATTACCGGAAAGGGGGTTAAAGTTCGTCGGAGGTCCCCACTGAAATCCACCGGTGTACACCGTCTCGTTGCGAGGGAGGCCACCGGGGGCCGTCATCGCGCCAGTCTGCTCCTTCGTTCCTCCTGCCCAGGAGAGAACGGGCAACAGCAGAAAGAGCGCTCCCGCCGCAACCCAAAGTAGTCCATGAGGTCTTCGCATTACACTCCTCCTTCGATTCGAAGTCTTAGCGAAACTTATAAAAAAACTCTACATCTGGTTTCTTTGCGCTGTCAAGGAAAATATGGAACACGTGTCAACCTGGGGCGATGGAACGGCGGAATACAACCTCTTTCGGACTCTTGACCCCTCGGAGATATCTCTGAGATATCAACGCGGATCGAGGAGGTAGAGTGATTCGCCGAGCACTGCCGAGATGATGTGGGGCTGACCGCTCCCCCACCCTCCCTTCGCCCCGCAGAAGCTCTATGTGCCGATCCTCTCCAAGTCCGCGGCTATCGCCGCCAGCGCCTCCGCGGGCACCTGATCGGGCGCCATCCCCGCAAGCTGCGTCAGGCTGAAGCCCATCGCCATTCCCAGTCGTGCATCGCCGCCTATGGCCGGCAGATGGCGCTCGAGGATGGCGCGGGTGCTCGGATCGGCAACCAGCTCCCTGACGGTGCTCTCGACGCTCAGCCGACGTGACGGGGCGCCGCCCGCGTAACCGAAAACGGCGCTCTTCGCGAGCGTCACGTGCGCCTTCGCCCGGATGTCAGCCGACGAGCTGCCGACGAGGATCGTGTACTCCCCCTCCTCCGCGACCCAGGCGTGACGGGCGTCGTCCCAGTAGGCGAAGGCTTCGCGATCGAGCGTGGCTATCACCGTGGCCGACTCTCCCGGACGCAGCATCACCTTGCTGAACGCCTTTAGCTCCTTGAGCGGGCGCATGACGGAGGCCTTGGCGTCATGGAGGTAGAGCTGCACGACCTCCTGACCCTCCCGCCGGCCGCTGTTGGTGATGTCGATGGAAACGGACAGCTTATCGTCGGGCGAGACCGACTGCGCGCTCAGGCGGAGCTTGCCGTAGGTGAAATCGGTGTAGGAGAGACCGAAGCCGAAGGAGAAAAGGGGGGCCACAGCCTTTTTCTCATAGTAGCGGTAGCCGACGAAGACGCCCTCCCCGTAGCGCACTCTTCCGTTCTCTCCCGGATAACTCGTGTAGGAGGGGTTGTCTTCGACGCGAACGGGGAAGGTCACGGGCAGCCTCCCTGCGGGGTTCACGGCGCCGAAAAGAACATCGGCAATGGCATTTCCGCACTCCTGCCCCGGGAACCACGCCTCCAGGACCGCTGACACCTTATCGAGCCAGGGCATGGTCACGGGCGAGCCCGTCTGGAGAACGATCACGGTCCGCGGGTTGGCGGCCGCCACCCTCTCGACGAGCTCGGCCTGCTGACCCACGAGATCCATGTCGAGCCGGTCCCTGCCCTCGGTCTCCCAGTCGCCGTTGAGACCCACAAACACCAGCGCGACGTCCGATCGAGAGGCGAGGCTCGCCGCGCGAGCGATCGCGTCCGGCGCGACGGGAGGCAGATGGCCGAGGCGCACTCCGCGCATCATCGTGGCGCCCTTCGTGCTGTACTGCACGGAGATCCGATAGCTCTTCCCGGCGGTGAGCTCCACTTCCGCAGTCGCCTCGGCGCTCCCGGTGCCGAAGTAGGAGTCGCCCGGCGTTTGCCGGGTCCAGTTGTCGATGACCTCCTTGCCGTCGATGAGAAGGCGGCTCGTGCCTGCGCTCGTCAGCCCGAAGGCGTGACGGCCGCTTTCCGCCGGAGTGAAGCTCCCTTCAAGCACCGCCGAGAACGCTTCGGGGAGGTCGCCATCCTGCGCGGAATCAGGCATCCAGACCTGTTCGGAGAGACGGGCATGGGCGCGGTGGATGACGCTGCCCGAGAGGTCGAGGCTCCCGTAGTAAGAGAGTGCAAAGCCGTGCTCTCCGGGATCGTCGCCGCTGCGAATGCTCTCTTGATCGAGGTGCGGCAGCATCTTGTGGTTGGTGCACCCGATCTCGTATCCGATTTTGACCTTGTCACCGAGCTTTGCCCGTATGCCCTCGTAGGGGCTGACCGCATAGTGAGCGTTCACCTGGGCGCTTCCACCTCCCATAATCTGGGCGGTCTTTGCGTTTGGACCGATGATGGCGATGCTCTTCAGCCCGTCGGCCGCCAAGGGGAGCAGCGCGCCCTCATTGCGCAGGAGCACGATCCCTTCGGCGGCCGCCCTTCGGGCGATGGCGCGGTGCTCCGGTCGATCAAGCGCCCGCTCGCGGAGCCTCTCTCCATTCGCGCCGGTTCGCTCGATGATGCGCAGGATGCGGCGGGCGGAATCGTCGATGGCTTCCACGGGGACCTTCCCCGCCTGAACCGCTTCCAGGAGCTTCGCTCCCCTCCAGACAGTCGGCCCCGGCATCTCGAGATCGAGTCCCGCTCGCACCGCCTCGGCCGTGCTTTTCGTCCCGAACCAGTCGGATATCACGATGCCGTCGAAGCCCCACTCCTTCTTCAGGATCTCCGTGAGGAGCCCGCCGGAATCGCCCGCGTAGATTCCATTCACTCGGTTGTAGGAGGACATAAGCGCCCAGCTCTTCGCCTCCTGGACCGCGGCGCGGAAGGGAGGCAGATAGATCTCGCGCAAGGTGCGCTCGTCAACCTCCGAGCTTATCGTGTTGCGCTCGAACTCCGAGTCGTTGCAGACGAAGTGCTTGACCGTCGCGCCGACGCCCCGGCTTTGCACGCCGGTGATATAGGAAACGGCCATGCGGGAGGTAAGATAGGGATCTTCGGAGAAACACTCGAAGCTGCGGCCTCCGAGCGGCGTCCGGTGGATGTTGACCGTTGGAGCAAGAAGGACATTTGCGCCCTTGCTCTTCGCCTCCTCGGCGAGGAGCTCGCCGACCGACCGAACCAGCTCGACGTTCCAGGTCGCGGCAAGCGAGACCCCTGCGGGAAGGCAGGCCGAGGTCACGCTTCCCCCGACGAGCCCTCCTGAGCCTCGCGCGCCGTTCGGTCCGTCCGACATCTTGAATGCAGGTATTTTCAACCGCTCGATCGCGGTGGATAGCCACATTGAGTCCCCCGCCAACAGGGCTACCTTCTCCTCTATCGTCATAGCCTTCAGGGCTGCTTCGATTTTCGCCTCGTGTCCGTCCATGTGCTCCTCCATACGGAAGAATAGCACACGTGTACCGGAATGTGCAATCGAAAAGCATCGTATAGTGTGCCGTATTTCGCTGCGTTTCGCATCGGCCGGCGTCCTGCGTACGCCCGCGGGCCTGCGCTTGCGCGCGCATGCTCGTGGGTGCGTGTTGACTTTTTCCAGTTTTCTCGATACCTTGGAAAGCACGACGCAGGGTAGAGCAGTTGGCAGCTCGTCGGGCTCATAACCCGGAGGTCGGAGGTTCGAGTCCTCCCCCTGCTATCTTTTGCTAAGTCCTTCTAGGTCAACGAAATGAAGCCCTGCCGGGTTGGGGCGTCTACAAGCCGTCTACAAAATTCGCCTCAAATTGGGCCGTTTCTCCAATTTCTCGATAGGCGAGAAAGTCTGAAGCGATATGTGTGAGAAGGCGGTGGACGCCTTGGGGGTGCACAAAGCTCCCAATATTAACCACCATTGCCATTGTGATTCTCCGGATTGATTTTCAACCAGTTACGGGCGATACTTGGAGATGAAAGAGTCAGCGATGGAAGGCAAGTGCAACGCTCTCCTTTTGGCGGACCGCGTTATTGTCGAGAACAACGGGAAGAAGGGCATCATTGGGGAGTTCAACACTTACAACTTCCCTACTTTTCCGGCAGTAGCTCCTCCCTTTTTCGTGTTCGCCATATTGGAAGACTTTGAAGGTACTCAAGAGTTCACGGTGAATATAGTGCGGGATGGAGTCGATTACGTGGTCATGTCTTTAGGCGGGGAGCTTAACTTCCAGGACCCAGCAAAGGAGATAGAGTTGATTCTACCAGTAGCGGGGATCACGTTCCCGAAAGACGGGCTGTACAACATGATCCTGAAAGTAGGCAACTACTCGTATGGATCAAGGCATCTCTTCGTGAATCGAATTATGCCAGGACCGATAGGAGGATAAGATGGCGGATTTGGATTTCGCAGAGCCGGCGACTACAAAAGCCAACACCGTCTCTGAAGACGATATGAGACTCATTCAAGGGTCTACCTCTGACACGGCAGAAAGCGGCAATGTTCGAAACCCGTTTTTTGAAGCTATCGAAGAAGACGACTTGAAGGACGCCGAACGGCTCGAAGCAGAATACGAAGCTCGTGGTCACGCTGGCTATACGACCTACCGTGAATACCGAGAGAAGCGCGGAAAGTCCACGTAACTACGAGCTGAGAATAACGCCACGGGCCGAGCGCGACCTTGATAAGCTCGAACCGAAAGAGTTTGAACTTGTTGATGACGAGATTCAAGCTCTTTCGGAGAATCCACGCCCCTCGGGTTTCGTCAAGCTTGGGAAAGAGACATTTCGAATTCGCGTTCGTCGTTGGCGTGTCATCTACTTGATAGACGACGAAAAGCATTTAGTCATAATCGACCGCGTGAAGAAGCGTAATGAATCGACCTATCGACGACTTTAACCGACGTCCTTTGCCCTCCCGCTAGCGGCATCGCGCCGGCGTTCGTCAATTCTCGCGTCTCGGAGCGCCGTCGTTCCGATTCTGCCCGGTGTGAGGGGCTTCTCCCACGCGCGCGGGGTCAGAACCGCGCGTTGTTGAGCGCCCAGTAGGCGGCGGTATCCTTTAACTTCGGGTTGTCTTGGGCGTAGTCGAAGGCAGTAAACCCCCTCTCGTCCTTCGCTTTCGCGTCGGCTCCGGCTTGTAGAAGCTCGCTGACCACGTCAGAACTATGGTTGTACTTGGCCGCGACCATGAGAGCCGTCTCGCCAACGATGTCTCGATCCCTGATATTCGCTCCTGCTGAAAGAAGAACCTTCAGCGCGTCCGGGGTCTCGTTGTACTGAGCCGCCTTGAAAAGCGCGGTCTCGCCTGCCATATTTCTATCTTCGATCTTCGCCCCCGCGCCCAGCAAGGTCCGTACAATGTCGAGATTCACAGTCTTGTTCCAGACCGCCCATATAAGCGGCGTCTCACCAGCGGCGTCTCGATCCTCGACGCCAGCGCCTGACGTTAGGAGTGTTTTCAAAACGTCAGAGTTCGGATTTTTTTTTGCCGCCCACATGAGAGGAGAGGCACCACCCGAGTTGCGGTCTTCTACGTTCGCTCCCGCTAACGGTAACGCTCTTATCACCGCCGGGTTCTGATTGCGTGCTGCTGCTAGCCTGGATTTCTCCCACGTGGCGGGCTGGTTGGCAATAGGCGGCCGACGGGGGGCTCCCGCGCGCCGGGGCTGCGCAATAGGCGGCTATTCCTTCGAGATGACGACGCGAAGCCGGCGGTAGTGTGACGTTCTTGCGGCGTGCGGGTGATGGATCGGCACGAAGTGCAGAAGTGTCCCGCTTATCGACACGTTTCGAGAATCTTCGCGTTAGTTCAAGGAGAGCTTCTCGGCAGCATGTTGCCAGATGTTCCAGTAGGGATACGCCGAAGGGAGTCGCACCCACACCCTGCGGGAGGTCACTTTCACGGTGGCCGATACCTTCAAGAGCTTGAGGCGTAGCGTGTGTGCTTGCCATCCCCTCCAGTCGGTTTCTCCGAACGCGCCCTCGCGAAGCAGCACGAAGAATAGATACGCAAAGGAGGAGAACCACAGTCGCAGCTGATTCGAGCTCATCCATCCCGTGGAGGTTCTGTCGGCGAAGAGGTAGAGCTGTTGTTCTTTGATCCGGTTTTCCATGTCTCCCCGTCCACAATAGAGCCTTTCATAGAGCTTGGCCGCCTGCCACCACTCACAGGGGAGATTAGTCACTATGAACCGCGGATTGTCACCCTTCGCGCTGTATTCGGCCTTGCCGACTACCCTCCGCGATAGACTCCAGCTCTTCTTCGTGCGGTAGCGCATCTCAACGAATATGCGTTGG